>NZ_JBDPLU010000015.1:0-215572 GCF_039871525.1 Streptomyces sp. B6B3
CGGCCCACCGCTGCGACATCGACCACATCCAGCCCTTCAACCACCAGGACCCGGACGCCGGCGGTCCCACCGAACCGGACAACCTGATGGCCCTGTGCCGACGCCACCACCGGGTCAAGCACCAGACCCCGTGGTCGGTTGAACGGGACACCACCACCGACCAGATCACCTGGACCGCCCCCACCGGCCACCACTACAGCCGAGACCCACACACCTACGCCGCCTGACCAACCAGCCTGATCACCCGGCCTGATCACCCAGGCTGATCACTCCGCCGTCAGGCCCGAGTCGATCCAGTCGAGCACGGAGTCGTGCGCGGGTGCCCAGCCCAGGTCCTGGCGGGCCCGGGTGGAGCGGACGCGGCTGTTGGAGCCGAGGGCGAAGACGGCGGGCTCGTAGCCCCACTCCCGGATCGCCGACTCGACGTCCCACGGCTGCGGTTCGGCCTGGCCCAGGGCCCGGGCGATGGCGGCCGTGATGTCCGAGAACGACGCCTCGCCGTTCTCGGCGAAGTAGAAGGAGCCGGCAGGGGCGTCCTCCAGGGCCCGGAGGTACAGGTCGGCCACGTCGTCGATGTGGACCGTGGACCAGACGTTCCGGCCCGCGCCAACGTGCCGGGTGACGCCGCTGGCCCGGGCCTGGCGCACCAGGGCCGGGATCTGCACGCTGTCCCGGCCGGGCCCACGCCCGTGGCCGTAGACCAGGGTGTTGCAGATCACCGTCGACTGGATGCCGGCCTTCTGGGACGCGGAACGGACCACACGGTCGATGGCCACCCTGGCCGCCTTGTCCGGGGCGGGCTCCCACGATGCGTCCGGGTCCAGATCGTCCTCGGTGAACACCCGCTCGGAGAGTGAGTCGCCGCGCGCGTCGTCGCCGACGATGCTGGAGCCGCTGGAGTGCAGCAGGCGCTTGCCGGATCCGTTCAGGGCGAGAATCAGGGCCTCCACCGCGCCGCGGTGGTCGCTGTCGGCGGCGTTGACCACGGCGTCGGCGCGGTGTGCCCCGTCGGCGAGGAGCGGGGCGTCGTCCAGGGTGCCCACGACCGGTTCGATGCCGAGCCGGGACAGCGCCTCGCCCTTCTCCGGGCTCCGGGTCAGTCCGCTCACCTCGTGACCCGCCTCCACCAGCCGCACCGCGACCGAACCGCCGATGTAACCGGTGGCACCCGTGACGAAGACCTTCATGGAGCCGACTCCCTGGATCGTTGGAACTGGTTCGTTGGTACCGGACTTGTCGGAGCTGAGTCGATGACCCAAATCGTTGCATGCGCCGGTCAATCACTCATGCCTAGCACGTGTGTGCGCCATCGGCCCAACGGGCGCGCGGGTGCCGTGCTTATCACCTGATGGAGGGAGGTGTCCTTGCTAACATGCCGGGACGACCGAGCCTGATCATCCTGCGATCGGAGGCGTTCAGTCTTGACCGACTGGGAGTTGAGTAGGAGCTATGACAGCGCCTCCGGGCGGGTCCGGTGGGACCGCTTCGGAGAGCCGGACGCGGATCCGGTCGTGTTGCTGCACGGAACGCCGTTCTCCTCCTACGTCTGGCGCGGCATCGCCCGTTCACTCGCGCACCACCACCAGGTGTTCGTGTGGGACATGCCCGGTTACGGCGCATCGGAGAAGGCCCAGGGGCAGGACGTCTCCCTGGCCGCCCAGGGCGGGACCTTCGCCGAACTCCTCGCGCACTGGGGGCTCGTGGAGCCGACCGTGATCGCCCACGACTTCGGGGGCGCCGTCGCACTGCGCGCGCATCTGCTGCACGGGGCCCGGTATCGCCAGCTCGCCGTGGTCGATCCGGTCGCGGTGGCGCCATGGGGATCCCCGTTCTTCCGTCTGGTCGCCGAGAACTCGGCGGTGTTCGGTCAACTGCCCCCCGCGCTGCACCGCGCGTTGGTGCGCGAGTACGTGAGCTCCGCGAGCAGTCCCGGACTCCACCCGGCGACCCTCGACCGGCTCGTCGAACCGTGGCTCGACGAGGTCGGCCAGGCGGCGTTCTATCGGCAGATCGCGCAGGCCGACCAGCGGTACACGGACGAGATCCAGGACCGCTACGCCACGATCGACATCCCCGTCCTGGTCTGCTGGGGCACGGACGACACCTGGATTCCGACGGAAAGGGGCCGCGAACTCGCCGCCCGCATCCCCGGCGCCCAACTCCGGCTCATCCCCGGCGCCGGACACCTCGTCCAGGAAGACGCCCCGGCCGAACTCCTCGCGGCACTGCTCGCGTTCCTCCACGGCCTGGACTGAGATCCGGCGAGTCATCCGGAGGGACGAGCCTCAGTGCTGGCCCGGTGCCCAGTCGGGGCCGCGGAGTCGCTCCCACAGTTCGCGTAGTGCCCGTACCTCCTCCGGCAACGAGGGCACGCTGTTCGAGTTGACGTGCGGCAGGGTGAGCCAGCGGCCCGAGGCGTCGCGAACCCTGGCGATCTGACCCATCAGCTTGTAGTCCCTGATCTCGATGGCCTGCACGTCGCTCCAGGCCACTCGCCGAACGCTGAAGGGCGAGCGCAACTCGATGTGGTCACGGTGGGTGGTGGTTCCGGCCCGCCGGAGAGCCACGTAGCACAGCGCCATCACGCCACCGAGGACCACGGCCGTCAACAGCAGCATCGCCATCGAGACCCTCGTCGCGGCCATGAGCGGGAGCACGGTGAAGGGAATCACCACCGGCGCGCCGGCGCTCCTCAGTCCGGAGGCCGGGCAGTAGGTCCGGAATTCCGACTCTTTCGTCATGGAGAGTGATCGTAGAACGACGGAGCGGGACGGGTCCCAGACGTCGTTCGTCGTGGGCGGTGGGCGGGTCACGCCGGGTGCGGGCCGCTCACCGTTCGTTCGGATGATCGGACCGGGGCGGGTGTGCCGGTCCCGGCGCCGAGATCGGTGGGTGTTCGTCGGCGTTTCCGCGGCTCGTCGTGAGGAGTTCACCGCGCAGGGTCTGAGCACGGCGACGGCCGGGCCCTACGCTCGCCGAGCCAGACTCGCCAGCCCAGAGAAACCCAGCCCAGAGAAACCAGCCCAGAGAACAACGGATGAGGTGACCCACGAGTTGGACCGTCGCACCCTTCTCCGCAGTGCGGTCGTCGGGACGGGAACGGTGGCCTTCGGGTTCACCATGACCCGGGAGTCGTTCGCCTATCCGGCGCAGACCGGAACGAGCCCCTACGGACCGCTCCAAGCCGCCGACGCCAACGGCATCATGCTGCCCTCCGGGTTCACCAGCAGGGTGATCGCCCGCTCCGGTCAGACCGTGGCCGGCACCGGCCAGGTCTGGCATGGCGCGCCGGACGGCGGCGCCTGCTTCACGGCCGAGTCCGGCTGGATCTACGTCTCCAACGCCGAACTCGGAGGCGGTTCCGGCGGGGTGACCGCGGTCCGGTTCGACGGCTCGGGCGCCGTGACCGACGCCTACCGGGTGCTCGCCGGCACCACGAGCAACTGCGCCGGCGGCGCCACCCCCTGGAACACCTGGCTCTCCTGCGAGGAGACCACCCGCGGCTACGTCTTCGAGACCGACCCGTACGGGGTGAACGCGGCGGAGCGGCGGGACGCCATGGGCCGCTTCAAGCACGAGGCCGCGGCCTGCGATCCGGACCGCGAGGTGGTGTACCTGACGGAGGACGAGTCGAGCGGCGCGTTCTACCGTTTCGTGCCCGCCACCTGGGGCGACCTCTCCGCGGGCACACTCCAGGTGCTGGTCGAGTCCGGCGGCGCGCTGTCCTGGGCGGACGTGCCCGACCCGGGCGCATCCGGCGGCGAGCAGACCCGCGACCAGGTGTCGGGCGCCCGCCGCTTCAACGGCGGCGAGGGCTGCTACTACCGCAACGGCACCTGCTTCTTCACCACCAAGGGCGACAACCGGGTCTGGGCCTACGACGCGAACGCGAACACCCTCGCCCTGGCCTACGACGACGGCCTCACCGACGACCCGCCGCTGAGCGGCGTGGACAACATCACCGGCGCCCCGGCCGGCGACCTCTACGTGGCCGAGGACGGCGGGAACATGGAGATCTGCGTGATCACGCCGGACGACGTGGTGGCGCCGTTCCTGCGGATCACCGGGCAGAGTTCCTCGGAGATCTGCGGACCCGCGTTCAACCCGGCGGGAAACCGGCTCTACTTCTCCTCCCAGCGCGGCACCAGCGGCTCCAGCGGCGGCGGCATCACCTACGAGGTCACCGGCCCGTTCCGTAGCTAGCCAGGGCGAAGACAGACAGCGGGAAGACGGCCGGCCCGGGCGCGGCGAGCGCCCGGGCCGGTTCGTGGACCGCACTACCTGCGGCTGGCTACGCCGCCGTGGCGAGGGCGCGGCGGACCGGTCTGTGGGTTGGCCAGGCTGGCTACGCCGCCGTGGCGAGGGCGCGGCGGTCTAGTTGGCGGGCTCGGGCGGTGGCGTAGACCGTGATGGCCGCGGTCGCCGCGAGGGCCGTCAGGGCGAACGCGACGAGGCCCGACCAGCCCGCCTGGTGGAAGATCGCCGCACCGGCGGTGCCACCAAGGCTGGCGCCCAGGTAGTACGCCACCTGGTAGAGCGCCGAGGCCTGGGCGCGGCCGTGGGTGGCCGCGCGGCTCACCGAGCCGGACGCCACCGCGTGCCCGGCGAAGAAGCCGGCCGTGATGAGCACCAGCGCGAGCAGCACCAGCGCCAGGTGGTCGACCAGGCTCAGCAGCAGCCCAGCGGTGACCGTGACGATCGACGCGTACAGCGCGCCGCGTCGCCCCAGCCGGTCCACCAGCGGGCCGCTCACCGACGAGGAGCCGGTGCCGACCAGGTAGATCACGAAGACCGAGCCGACCAGGCCCGCCGACAGGTCGAACGGCTCGTCCACCAGCCGGAAGCCGATCACCGTGTAGACCGCGCTGAACGCCGCCATCAGCAGCAGGCCGATCAGGTACAGCCGCAGCAGCAGCGGCCGCGCGAGGTGATCGCCGACGGTGCGCAGCGCGACCCGGGGGCGCAACGAGGCCGGGGTGAAGTTCCGCGCCGGCGGCAGCAGCAGCCGGTACGCCACCGCGCCGAGTAGCGCCATCCCGGCGACCGCGGCCAGTGCGGCCCGCCAGCCGAAGCCCTCGGCGACCCAGCCGGTGAGTACCCGGCCGGACATCCCGCCGACGCTGTTGCCCGCGATGAAGAGGCCGACCGCGCCGACGGTCGCCCGCTTCGGCAGTTCCTCCGACAGGTAGGCCACGGCGGATGCCGGGATTCCGGCGATGGCGGCGCCCTGCAGAGCGCGCAGCGCGATCAACGTGCCCAGGTCGGGCGCGAGCGGCAGCAGGAGGGCCAGCACCACGGCGACGGCGACCGAGCCGGTCATCAGCCGGCGGCGGCCGAACCGCTCGGAGAGCGTGCTCAGCGGCACCACGGCAACGGCCAGCCCGATGGTGGCCGCGCTGACCGTCCAACTGGCCTGGCCCGGGTTCACGGCGTAACTGGTGGCGATGTCGGGCAGCAGCGCCTGGGTGGCGAAGAGCATTGCGAACGTCGCGAGGCCGAGGGCGAAGAGCGCGAGGTTGATCCGGGCGTGGTTCCGCGAGGTGACGCGGAACGGAGGACGGAATCGGGAGGCGGCGGCCCGCTGGGTGGTGTGAGCCGCGCTGGTATCGCTGGGCATGCCCCCAACCTAGGCCGACGCAAATCATGCGTCCAATACATGAGAAGGCGGAAAACGATACGCTCATGCATGACCCCAGCTAGGAGCGCGGCATGTCATCTCCGGGCAACGAAAGAGACAACTCGGTAACACCGGGCACACCGGGTACGCCAGACGCACCGGACACGGCGGGCACGGCGGGTAACCCGGGTACGGGCGTCGGGGGTGCCTCCCGGTCGGTAACACCGGACACGGCGGGTAACCCGGGTACGGCGGGCGGGGGTGCCTCCCGGTCGGTAACACCGGACACGGCGGGTAACCCGGGTACGGCGGGCGGGGGTGCCTCCCGGTCTGTTGTTGCGGATGTCTCGGTGGATTCGTGGGCGTCGTTGCTCACGCCGCGGCTCGCGCAGTTCGCCGCTGTTGCCCGGCGCGAGCATGTGACCCAGGCCGCCCAGGATCTGGGGGTGCCGCAGCCCACGCTCAGTCGGGCCATGGCGCGCCTGGAGGCGGACCTGGGCGTGACGCTGCTGGCCCGGCACGGCAGGACCGTGTCCCTGACGCCGGCGGGCCGCGCCTTCGCCCGTTCCGTGGAACGCGCGCTCGGCGATGTGGAGCGCGCCGCCGAGGCGGTGCGCGCGGACGCCGACCCGGCCGCCGGCAAGGTCGCCTTCGGGTTCCTGCACACCATGGGCCCGGAGACGGTGCCCGAGCTGATCAGGGAGTTCCGCACCGACCATCCCCGGGTGCGGTTCGCGCTGGTGCAGAGCTACGGCGAGGACATGATCGAGCGGATGCGGCAGGGCGAGCTCGACCTCTGCCTGACCTCGCCCATCCCCGACGCCCCCGACCTGGTGACCCGGCGACTCGGCGAACAGCGGCTGTTCCTCGCCGTGCCGGACGGGCACCGCCTCGCCGGGCGCCGTCGGGTGCGGCTCGACGAGGCGGCGGACGACGCCTTCGTCACCCTCGAACCCGGCTACGGTCTCCGGCGGTTGACCGCCGAACTGTGCGAGGAGGCCGGCTTCCGGCCGCGTATCGCCTTCGAGGGGCAGGAGCCCGAGACGCTCCGCGGTCTGGTGGCGGCCGGGTTCGGCGTGGCGCTGCTGCCGCCGCCCACCGTGCCGCGGCCCGGCGTGACCGACCTCGCGGTGTCCGCGCCGCGCGCGGTTCGCGAGATCGGCGTGGCCTGGCTGGCGGGCCACCCGGACAGCCGGCCGGTCGCGGACTTCAAACGCTTCCTGCTCGGTGGCCGAGGCCGCGCCCGCGTCGTGGCCAGGGTCTGAACCGCGCGCAACCCCGGCTGCTGCGCGCCCGGCGTGTTACGACCTCCGACTGCTGCGCCTCGCGTCGCGGGCGCGTCAGGTTCCGCGCACGATCTACGCGCGTAGGGGCTACAGTGCTGGGGTGACCGAGAGCGCCCTTCCGTCGACACCACCATCCAGCACACAGCCCACCAGCGCACAGTCCGACGCGCCACCGTCCACTGCGCCACCGTCCACTGCGCCGCCGTCCACGCCGCTGCCGCCCGGGCCCGTGCCGCCGACGTTGGACCAGATCCGGCGTGCGCCCAAGGCGCTGCTGCACGACCATCTCGACGGTGGCCTGCGCCCGGCGACCATCGTGGAGCTGGCCGCCGAACAGGGCTACGACGCGCTGCCCGAGACCGACCCCGAACGGCTGGGCGCCTGGTTCCGGGCCGCCGCTGACTCCGGCTCGCTCGAACGGTACCTGGAGACCTTCAGCCACACCTGCGCCGTCATGCAGACCCGGGAGGCGCTGGTCAGGGTCGCCGCGGAGTGCGTCCTCGACCTCGCAGAGGACGGCGTGGTGTACGCCGAGGTGCGGTACGCGCCCGAGCAGCACCTGACCCGCGGGCTCGACCTGGCCGAGGTCGTCGAGGCCGTCAACGAGGGCTTCCGGGAGGGTGAGCGCCTAGCCGCCGAGTCCGGCCGCCGGATCCGGGTCGGCGCGCTGCTCACGGCCATGCGGCACGCCGCCCGCGCCCTGGAGATCGCCGAGCTCGCCAACCGTTACCGGGACCACGGCGTCGTCGGCTTCGACATCGCCGGCGCCGAGGCGGGCTTCCCGCCCACCCGGCACCTGGACGCCTTCGAGTTCCTGAAGCGGGAGAACAACCACTTCACCATCCACGCCGGCGAGGCGTTCGGCCTGCCGTCCATCTGGCAGGCGCTCCAGTGGTGCGGCGCCGATCGGCTGGGCCACGGGGTGCGGATCATCGACGACATCGAGGTCGCCGAGGACGGCGCGGTCCGGCTCGGGCGGCTCGCCGCGTACGTCCGGGACAAGCGGGTGCCCCTGGAGCTCTGCCCGACCTCCAACCTCCAGACCGGCGCCGCCCCCTCGTACGCCGAGCATCCCATCGGGCTGCTGCGCCGCCTGCGTTTCCGGGCCACGGTCAACACCGACAACCGGCTGATGAGCGGCACCAGTATGAGCGCGGAATTCGCCCATCTGGTGCGGACGTTCGACTACACCCTCGACGACCTTCAGTGGTTCACGGTCAATGCGCTGAAATCGGCATTCATTCCTTTTGATGAACGTCTGGCGATGATCAACGACGTGATCAAACCCGGGTACGCGAGGCTGCGCTCCGAATGGCTGTTCCCAACATCCGCTGACGCGACGTCCTGACCAGCGACGACGCCGACCGGAGCGGCCGTGCGCGGCGAGCGGGGCCTGGGGTGTGGTTGGTCGGGTTACGGGCGGCGCCGCGCATTTCGATTCATTGCGACGCCCGCGACGCCGCGGCTACGGTCACTTCGCCGCTGAAACCCCACACAAGGACGTATGCACAGATGAAGCAGGCAACCGTGAAGTCGCTCGGCGCCGCCGCCCTCGGGGCCGCCATCGCAGTTACCGCCGCGGGCACCGCGTCCGCCGCCATCACCGACGGTGTGCACGAGACCGCCGGCGAGCTGGTCAGCACGCTGCCGCTGGAGGAGGCCGCGAACGAACTGCCGGGCGAGAGCGGCGAGGTGGTCGACGCCGGCCGCCGGGTGCTCACCGGCGAGGCGAAGCTGCCCCTGACCGACGACACGCTGGCCGGCACCCAGTCCGCCACGGCCGGCCAGATCCCGTCCACCAGTGGCGACCTCAGCACCACGACGGGCGACCTGCTGGGCGGCCTGCCGGTGGGAAGCTCCGCGCTCAACAACGGCCTGCCGGTCCAGGGCCTCCCGCTCTGACGGGCGCGTGTTCTGACAGACACACGTTCTGGCAGACAGTGCGCTCAGACAGACGCGTGTTCTGACGGATTCGAACGCTCGGCGGCTGGATGGTTGGCCAGCTGGATGGCTGCGCCTGGCCGGACGGGCGGCTCCCGCGTCACCGCGACAGGGCCGCGCCTCGCACACCGCGAGGCGCGGCCCTGTTGTGCGCTGACTTGTGCGCGGGAGCCTCGTGCGCTGGTGACTCGTGGGCTGGTGGTTCGGCGGGGTCCGGGGCGGTGCCTGTGGCGGTCTCGGCCGAATGGTGCGCCGGGTGGTGCGCTCGGCCGTGGGACGGCCGCTGAGTGGGTTGCTGGGAGGGTTGCTGTGCGGGCTGCCGCGCTGGCGTGGCCGGGTGGGAGTCCTGGCGGTGGATGGTGCGCCGGCCGCCGTTGCCTCCCTTGTGCAGCGTCAACGTGCGCAGGCGGCCGTAGCACAGCTGGTGGGTGACGGCGATCCCGGCGGTGTTGAGGATGATCGAGTCCACGTCGGCGACCCGGCTGGGCACCAGGGACTGCGACCACTCGATGACCAGCGCGACCATCGCCCCGGCCGCGATCGTGTGCACCAGCGAGGTGAAGCGCCCACCGCCGAGCCGCCGGGCCACCAGCGGCAGCAGCAGCCCCAGCGGGGAGAGGCGCAGCATCCCGGCGCCGATGGTGCGCAGGGCGGCCTCGGGGCCGCGGTCGATGTCGGCGCGGATCGTTTCCAACGGTTCCAGGTTCGCCGGCGATACCCACAGGACGGCGAGCGGTCGCAACGACTGCCAGCCGACCAGCAGCAGAAAGGCGGAGAGCACGACCAGGGCTCCGAGCCTGACTCGGGGAGGGACGCTCTCGCCGCCGCTGGGCCCGCGCTCTTCGTTCGCCGGCCGGTTGGGCCCGAACGAGCCCGCGGGATGTTGCTGCACGGAATCCAGGACGCGCCCTTCGCGCGCGCGGTTCCCCGTCAGTAGGTCAGGTGACCCGTCTCACCTCCGCGGGCTCCCCCGAACGTCGCGTGCGCCCGGGAGAGGCGCGGGATCAACGCGGGAGCACGCCCTGGTTGGGCCCGACCGGGCAGGCCCGGGCTGGTAGTCCTCGCCGGTTAGTCCTCGCCGGTGGGGGTCTCGTCCGTGACGGGCTCGCCGGAGGGATTCTCGTCGTCGGCGGGCTCGTGGCTGGCTGCCTCGGGGCTCTCGCGCACGGTGGCGCTGCACAGGTACGTCTTGGGGGTGGAACTCGGGGACGCGGGCGGGCCGCTGAGCATCACGGAGTGCCCGTTGCCGAGTACCTCGTTGCGGGCGAACGTGCAGATGATCTGGACCAGCGCGGAGACCGGCAGTTGGCCGGGGCCCTGGCTGAGCCGGATCACCGGGCTCTCCGAGTCGCCCGCGCCTCCGGTCACCCACAGGTTGGCCGGCACCTCGGTGCGGAACCCGGCGGCCTGCTCCTCCTCCGCCGGGTTGGACTTCAGCTCGAGGAGCAGTTCGTTGGCCACCTCGACCGGCCCGTCCTTGCCCGGCGGCAGGTCGACGGCGCGGACCACCGACTCGACCTGCGAGCCGCAGACGAGGTAGACCTCGGTGCCGTTGTGCGCCGCCGGCGCGTCGCAGCTCGCTCGGGTGGGGGCGGGGCCGCCGTCCACGGGGACCTCCGTCGACCTGATGCCGCACCCGGCGACGCCGGCGACCAGCGTCCCCAGCGCCAGCGCGGTCACCAGCCGGCGGGTCCGTAGCCAACCGCCGAGGGAGCGAGGTATGCAACCCGCGCCCACGAGGCCCCCGCTCACGAGCCCTCCGCTCACGAGACCTCCTCCTGCGTCTGGGCCTGCGCCTGGGCCTGCGTCTGGGTCGGGGCCTGCGTCTGAGTCAGCGCCTGAGCCGGCGACCTGTCGGCGGAGTCCGGGGCGGACCCGGCGTTCCGGCCCGTGCCGGTGCTCCCGCCGCCGGCCCCGTCGTTGCCGCCATTGTCGCTGTCGCCGCCGTTGCCCCCGTCGCCGTTCTCGCCCTCGGCGTCCTCGGGTGGTTGGGCCTCGCGCGGCAGGCGCAGGGTGAACACCGCGCCGCCGTCGGGTGAGTTGTGGGCGCTGATCTCGCCGCCGTGCAGGTGGGCGTTCTCCTGGGCGATCGACAGGCCGAGGCCGCTGCCCTCGGAGCGCGGCCGGGAGGCGCTCGCCTTGTAGAACCGGTCGAAGACGTGCGGCAGCACGTTCTCCGGGATGCCGGGGCCCTGGTCGGCGATCTCGATCACCAACTCCTGCTGGCCCTCACGTTCCTCCTCGCGCACCGCGACCCGCACCGGCGAGCCGCCGTGCTTGAGGGCGTTGCCGATCAGGTTGGCCAGGATCACGTCGAGCCGCCGCGGATCGACCCTGAATATGATGCCGCGTTCCGCCGACACCTCGACCGCGTCGAGCCAGGCGCGGTCGTCGATGCAGTGCGTCACCTGGTCCGCGATGTCCACGTCGTCCAGCACCATCCGGGCCGTGCCGGCGTCGAAGCGGGTGACCTCCATGAGGTTCTCGACGAGCACGTTCAGCCGGCGTGTCTCGCTGACCACCAGTTGCACCGCGGGGGCGATCATCGGGTCGAGGTTGTCGACCTCGTCCTCCAGCACCTCGGTCACCGCGGTGATCGCGGTCATCGGGGTGCGCAGTTCGTGGGACATGTCGGCCACGAAGCGCCGGCTGGCCTCCTCGCGGCCACTGAGCTCCTGCACCCGTCGCTCCAACGACTCGGCGGCGCTGTTGAACGTGCGGGTCAGCTCGGCCAGCTCGTCGGCGCCGCGCACCGGGAGGCGGGTGTCCAGCTTGCCCTCGCTGAGCCGTCGCGCGGCGCCGTTGAGCCGTTGCACCGGCCGCAGCACGGTCGTCGCGGCGGCCTGGGCCAGCAGCACGGAGCCGATCACGGCCAGCGCGGTGGCGATGCCCAGCGACCAGGCGAGCGAGTTGAGGTCGTCGCGCTCGGCGGCCAACGGGGCCAGCATGTAGCCGGTCGGGCCGTCGTCGAGCACCCGGGAGCCGGCCACCAGGTACGGGTTGCCCTCGACCGTGATCCGCTGCCAGTAGAGGTGGTACGGAGCGTCCTGGTCGCCGTCGTCACGCCGGTCGCGCACCGCGTTCACCAGCGAGTCCGGAACCATGCCCATGGTGAACTGCGAGGGGTCGGACGCCGCGGTGCAGACCGGCTCGTCGCCGGCGTCGCCCTCGTTGGTCAGCACCACCTGGTACTTCTGCGTGAGGTTGCTCATGCCGGCGGCCATCCGGCGCAGCTCGTCGCAGGTCGGGTTCTCCGACAGTGAGCTGGCTCGCTCGCCCAGGGAGGTGCGGAAGTCGTCGAGCGCCGCGTTCTGCGCACGGGTGAGCACGGCGTCCCGGTTCAGCCAGTACGCGATGCCCGCCACGGACACCGCGGCGACGAGGGCCACCAGCGCGAACACCGTCACCAGCCGTAGGCGCAGGCTCGTCAGCCGCGGCGCGCCCCGGAGCCGGAAAGGCACCCTGCGCCTGCGGTCACTCGTTGACTCACCGCGACTTGACTCACCGGTACTTGACTCACTACGTTCCGTCACACTCCGTCACGCCCCAACGCGCCACCCGGTCCCGGCAGAGTGACGACGGCGCGGCTGATGCCGGCGTCACGGGAGGTGCCGGGCAGGGTCGTGCCGGGCAGGGTCGTGCCGGGCAGGGTCGTGCCGGGCAGGGTCGTGCCGGCTCCGTGCGTGCTTCGTTCCGCTGGGTCACGTTGTGCTGGTGTGGCTCCGTGTCGTTCGCCGTTCGTCACGAGGGCGCGTCCAGTCGGTACCCCACGCCGCGCACGGTGCGGATGAGCTTGGGTGACGAGGGCACGTCCTCCACCTTCGCGCGCAGCCGCTGCACACAGGCGTCGACCAGCCGGGAATCGCCCAGGTAGTCGTGCTCCCAGACCAGGCGCAGCAACTGCTGCCGGGAGAGCGCCTGGCCGGGGCGGCGGCTCAACTCCAGCAGTAGGCGCAGCTCGGTCGGGGTCAACTGCAGGTCGGCGCCGTTCTTCGTCACCGTCATGGCGGCGCGGTCGATGACGATCGAGCCGAACGTCGCCGAGTCGTTGGCATCCCGCTCGCCACGTCGCATCACCGCGCGGATCCGGGCGTCCAGCACCCGGCCCTGCACGGGTTTGACGACGTAGTCGTCGGCGCCCGACTCCAACCCCACCACCACGTCGATGTCGTCGCTACGCGCGGTGAGTAGAATGATCGGCAACTGGTCCGTGCGCCGAATGCGGCGACAGACCTCGAAGCCGTCGATGCCGGGCAGCATCACGTCCAGGACGATCAGGTCCGGGCGCTGTTCGCGCAGCAGCTTCAGGCCGTCCTCACCCGTCGCCGCGGCCACCACTCGGTGCCCCTGGCGAGTCAGGCTCATTTCCAGGGCCGTGCGCACGGCCTCGTCATCCTCGATCAGCAACAGGAATGCCACGCCGGTCATTGTGGCCCATGGACCCGCCGGAGTTCGACTGTCCAGCCCTGAGAAGGCGGCCACAATCCCTGTGGCGCCGCTGCGACCGTGTCTGCTTGTCCGGCCTTGAGGAGGCGGTCAGTCCCTGTGGCGCCGCTGTGACCGTGTTCGTCTGTCTGGCCTTGAGGAGGCGGTCAGTCCCTGTGGCGCCGCTGTGACCGTGTTTGCCTGTCCGGCCTTGAGGAGGCGGTCAGTCCCTGTGGCGCCGCTGTGACCGTGTTCGTCTGTCCGGCCCTGAGGAGGCGGCCAGTCCCTGTGACACCGCTGTGACAGTTGGGGGACTCGGTCATGAAACTGGCCGTGCACTGTATTTCCCAACACAGACACGGACGGGATCACTCCACAGAGGGGGACGGGATGAGCGCTCGGCACGGCACTACCGACACGGCGACCGATACCACGCGCTCGCACACCCGGGTGGTTCCCGTTCGATGCGGGGAGAAGTCCGGTGTCGCGAACAGGCTTGGGGGTCGTCGCGGCATCGGACACCAGCGCCCGTCGCATCTCACCGCCGTGAGCGGGGGGAACGGCGGGAGCAAGGGTGGGGGGAACCACGGGGGACACGGGGGAAACAGCGGGGGGAGCGGCTCGTACAGGGAGGCCGGGGGAGCGCGACGCGAGGGGGGCATGGAGGCGGAGTTCACCGCCTACGTGCAGGAGCGCCGCGCCTCCCTGTACGCCACCGCGTACCACCTCACCGGTGACCGGTTCGAGGCGGAGGACCTGCTGCAGAGCGCGCTGTTGTCCACATACCGGGCCTGGGACCGGATAGCCGACAAGGCGGCCCTGGGCGGATATCTGCGGCGTACCATGACAAACCTGCACATAAGTGCGTGGCGGCGGCGCAAGTTGAACGAGTACCCGACCGAGGAGCTGCCCGAGGCGCCGGGCGAGCAGGACACGATGCGCGGCACGGAGCTGCGGACCGTCCTGTGGCAGGCGCTGGCGCGGCTCCCCGAGCAGCAGCGCACGATGCTGGTGCTCCGCTATTACGAGGGCCGCACGGACCCCGAGATCGCCGACACGCTCAACATCAGCGTCGGCACCGTGAAGAGCAGCATCTGGCGCACGCTGCGCCGGCTGCGCGAGGACCAGGCGCTCAGCCTCGGCAGGGACCGGGAGGAGTCCTTCGGCGAGTTGGTCGCCTGACAGAACGGGGGACGGGGGAAAACGGGGGAACGGGGAAGAGCGGGGGAACCGAGGGAAGGGGAACGGGGGACACGGGGAAACGGGGGAGACTGGGGGAGCGGGGAGCGCGGGGTCCAGCCGGCCGGGGGGTGCGGCGGGACCCCGCGCACTCGTGCGTGTGTTCTCGGGTGCCCCTGTGGGGCGGGCTACCAGCCCGTCTCGCAGCCCGTCTCGTCACGTGCCCATCGGGTGCCAGACGGTCTTCGTCTCCAGGTACGCGAGCAGGCGGCTGGTGCCGGGGTCGGCGCGCCAGTCCTCCTCGCCGGTGGGGGACTCGCCGGTGGGGGATGGGCGGCGGACGCGTTTGATGGTGTCGGCTGCCGTTGCCTCCAGCTCGGCGGCCAGGTCGCTGGGCGCGCCGGTCAGGTCGATCGCGTTGACGTCCTGGTGCGCGGCCAGCGGCGGAGCCAGCTCCGCCGTGCGGCCGGACAGGATGTTCACCACGCCGGGTGGCACGTCCGACGTCGCCAGCGCCTCGGCCAGGGCCAGCGCGGGCAGCGGCGCCGACTCGCTGGCGACGACCACCGCCGTGTTACCGGTGGCGATCACCGGGGCCAGCGCCGAGACCAGGCCGAGCAACGGGGAACGCTGGGGCGCCAGCACCGCGACGACGCCGGTGGGCTCGGGGGTGGAGAGGTTGAAGAACGGGCCCGCGACCGGGTTCGCCCCGCCGGCGACCTGCGCCACCTTGTCCGTCCAGCCCGCGTACCAGACCCACCGGTCGACGGCGGCGTCCACCTCGTCGGCCGGGAACTGCTCGCGGCGGCCCTGGAGCATCTCGGCGACGCGGTAGAGCACCTGGCCGCGGTTGTACGCCGTCGCGCCCGACCAGCCGGGGAACGCCTTGCGCGCCGCGACCACCGCGTCCCTGGCGTCCTTGCGCGAGGCGAGGGGAGCGTTGGCCAGCCACTCGCCGCGCGCGTCGGTCACCTCGTACACCCGCCCGCTCTCGGACCGGGGGAACTTGCCCCCGACGAACAACTTGTAGGTCTTGAACACCGGGAGGGCGGCGGGCTCGGCCTGCCGGTCAGAATGCTCAGCCAACTGCTTGGCCTTCGGGCCGGCCTGCTCGGCCTTCGGGCCAGCCTTCCGGTCGGCCTTCGGCTCGGCCTTCCGTCCGGTCTTCCGGCCAGCCTTCGGCTCGGTCGTCGGGAGCTCAGACATCGAGATACGCCTCCAGTCCGTGGCGGCCGCCCTCGCGACCGTAGCCGGACTCCTGGTAGCCGCCGAACGGCGAGGTGGGGTCGAACTTGTTGAACGTGTTGGACCAGATCACGCCGGCCCGCAGCTTCCCCGCCAACCACAGGATGCGGGAGCCCTTCTCGGTCCAGATGCCGGCGGACAGGCCGTAGGGCGTGTTGTTGGCCTTGGCCACCGCCTCCTCCGGGGTGCGGAACGTCAGCACCGACAGCACGGGGCCGAAGATCTCCTCCCGGGCGATCCGGTGCGCCTGGCTCACGCCGGTGAAGAGCGTCGGCGCGAACCAGTACCCGGACGTCGGCAGCGCGCACGGCGGCGACCAGCGTTCGGCGCCCTCCGCCTCGCCCGCCTCGGCGAGCTCGCGGATCCTGGCCAGCTGGGCCGCCGAGTTGACCGCGCCGATGTCGGTGTTCTTGTCCAACGGGTCGCCGAGCCGCAACGTGGCCATCCGCCGCCGCAGCGCGTCGAGCAGTTCCTCGGCCACCGACTCCTGCACCAGCAGCCGGGAGCCGGCGCAGCACACGTGGCCCTGGTTGAAGAAGATGCCGTTGACGATCCCCTCCACGGCCTGGTCGAGCGCCGCGTCGTCGAAGACGATGTTCGCCGCCTTGCCGCCCAGTTCGAGGCTGAGCCGCTTGCGGCTGCCGGCGATCGTCCGGGCGATCTCCTTGCCGACCTCGGTGGAACCGGTGAACGCCACCTTGTCGACGCCGGGATGCGCCACCAGCGCGGCGCCCGTCGCGCCGTCGCCCGTGACGATGTTCACCACCCCGGGCGGCAGGCCCGCCTGCCGGCAGATCTCGGCGAACCGCAGCGCGGTCAACGGCGTGGTCTCGGCGGGCTTCAGCACCACCGTGTTGCCGGTGGCCAGGGCCGGGGCGATCTTCCAGGCGAGCATGAGCAGCGGGAAGTTCCACGGGATGACCTGCCCGGCCACGCCCAGCGGTCGCGGATCGGAACCGAAGCCGGCGTGCGGCAGCTTGTCCGCCCAGCCCGCGTAGTAGAAGAAGTGCGCGGCGACCAGCGGCAGGTCGACGTCGCGCGACTCACGAATCGGCTTGCCGTTGTCCAGCGACTCCAGCACCGCAAGCTCACGCGAGCGCTCCTGGATCAGCCGGGCGATCCGGAACAGGTACTTCGCCCGTTCCGCGCCCGGCAGCCCAGACCAGGCGGGAAACGCGGCCCGGGCGGCCGCCACCGCCGCGTCCACGTCCTCGGCACTGGCCTGGGCGACCTCGGACAGCACCTCCTCGGAGGCGGGCGAGACGGTCTTGAACACCCGCCCGTCCACCGCCTCACGGAACTCGCCGCCGACGAACAGCCCGTGCGACGGCGCGATGTCGACGATCGCCCGGGACTCGGGCGCCGGCGCGTACTCGAATGCCATGTGTCAGCCTCAGTCTGTGCTCGCTCGGTGCTGGGTTGCTGGGTTGGGGCAGTGCTGGATGGGGGCGGTGCTGGACGGGTGTGCTCGGCTCAGTCAACGGTCACGTAGTCCGCGCCCGCGTAGGCGCCGGTGCGGAGCTTCTGGCGTTGCATCAGCAGGTCGTTGAGCAGGCTGGACGCCCCGAACCTGAACCACGCCGGGTCCAGCCACGCCTCACCGGCCGTCTCGTTCACCAGGACCAGGTAGCGCACGGCGTCCTTGCTGGTGCGGATGCCGCCGGCCGGCTTGACGCCCACCTGGCGGCCCGTCGCGGCCTGGAAGTCGCGCACCGCCTGGAGCATCAGCAGGGTGTTGGCGGGGGTCGCGTTGACGGACACCTTGCCGGTGGAGGTCTTGATGAAGTCGGCCCCGGCCAGCATCGCCAGCCAGGACGCGCGCCTGATGTTGTCGTAGGTGGCCAGCTCGCCGTTCTCCAGGATCACCTTCAGGTGCGCCCGGCCGCCGCAGGCCTCGCGGACCGCGGCGATCTCCTCGAACACCGCCAGGTACCTGCCGGACAGGAACGCGCCCCGGTCGATCACCATGTCCACCTCGTCGGCGCCCGCCGCGACCGCCTCCGCGGTGTCGGCCAGCTTCACCGAACGGGCCGCGCGCCCGGCCGGGAACGCGGTCGCCACCGACGCCACGCGGATCCCGACACCGGCCGCGCCCAGTTCGGCCAGCGCCCGCTTCGCCACCGACACCAGGTCGGAGTAGACGCAGATGGCGGCCACCCGTGGCACGGAGCCGTCCACCGGATCGGGGCGGGCGCCCTTCGCGCACAGCGCCCTGACCTTCCCCGGGGTGTCGGCGCCCTCCAGCGTGGTCAGGTCGATCATGGATATCGCCAGGTCGATGGCGTACGCCTTGGCGGAGGTCTTGATCGAACGGGTCGCCAGCGTCGCGGCCCGTGCCTCCAGGCCGACGGCGTCGACCCCGGGCAGGCCGTGCAGGAAACGGCGCAGCGCGGCGTCGGAGGTGGTGACGTCGGCGAGCTGGGCCGGGGCAGGCAGATCCATCATGGTCACCAGACCAGCATATCTACGCGTGTAGTGACCTGTCGCCGGGGCGTCGGTATCTCGTTCTGGCCTGGGGGTGTCTGGAGGGGGGTGGGCCGGGCGGCGGAGTGGGCCGGCGACGCGGCCGACAAGGCGGCTGGCGGGCAACCGGAGCGGCCGAGGTGGTGGTTAGGAGGGGTGAGAGGGGGTGCCAAGAGATGAAGTCCGAAGACGAAGAAGTTCCACGGGTTCGTACGCAGCCGGTGGTCACGGTTGGTGCGCACGGCGTACCTGCTGACCGGCGACCGGCATCTCGCCGAGGACGTGGCGCAGAGTGCCCTCGCCAAGGCGTACCGGTCCTGGTCGCGGGTCATGCGCAGCGACAACCCGGACGCGTACGTGCGCCGGATCCTCGTCAACTGCGATCGGGACCGCTTCCGTAAGCGGCGGGTCGCGGAGCACCTGACGGACATGCCGCCGGACGTCGCGGCGGAGTCCGACGACATGGCGCGAGCCGACCAGCGGGCGCTGCTCGCCGCCGCGCTGGCCGGTCTGCCGCGCCGCCAGCGGGCGGTGGTGGTGCTGCGGTACTGGGAGGACCTCTCGGAGACCGAGGTCGCGCAGACCCTGGGCTGCTCGACCGGCACGGTCAAGAGCCAGGCCGCCAAGGCGCTGTCCAAGCTGCGCCATGTCCTCCAGGCCCTCCCGGTCGCCAGCCGCTGACCGAGTCCGTGCGCCACGGGCCGCACCGACCGGCCCGCCTTCCCCCGTTCGCGACCGCTGTTCGCGACCGCCGAACATTCACCTTCCCAGCAAGGAGTTTCACCGATGACCACGTGGACGAACCCGACCGGCCCCGAGGACTCGCCCCTGGAGGCCGAACTGCGGCTGCTGCTCAGCGGTCGCGCCGACGGCCTCCCGGCGGAGAGCACGCCGTACGACACGATCCTCAGGAAGGGGCGCGTCGCCCGCCGCCGGCGCACCATCGCGTTGTGCTCCGGTGCCGCCGTGCTCGCCGCGGCCGGGCCGGTCGCCGCCTTCGGCCTCCAGCCCGGGGGCTCGGAGTCCATCCCTCCGGCGGCCGTCGGCTCCTCGGAGGCCGGCGTGGGGAGCTCCGCCGGGACCGGCTCGGACGGGCCGACGGGCCCCTCCGACCCCGAGCGCCAGCTCCTGGACGGCGTCACCCTGGAGCAGGCCACCGAGACCCTGGAGCGGTGCCTCTCGGATGAGTCGCCGTTGGAGGACCCGGGCGTGGACGTGGACGATATGCGGATCCTGCTCGCGTGGGTCGCCCAGGGCGACGAGAACCGCGGGGAGGGCCCGATCCGCGAGGTGCTCGCCGTCAGCGACGACGCGGAGCCCGTGCGGATCGTCTGCTCCGAGGGCCCGGACGGCTGGCCCGGCATTCAGTCCGGCCCCGTCGTGCACTCGGACGACGACCTCCCCGTCTCCCCGGACAGCAACGCGCGGCGCCACTACTCGCCGATACTCGAGGAGTGGGACGTGCCCTTCCGGTGGGCCGACTTCGGTCTGGTCAAGCCGGAGGTCGAGCGGGTCACCGTGACGTACGCGGGCGTCACGGAGGAGGCCGTGGTGGAGGAGGGACACTTCGTGGCCGCCGGCATCGCCGAGGAGCAGCCCGACGCCAACCCCGTCATCGTCGGATACGACGCCGACGGCGAGGTCGTCTACGACTCCCGTGAGGACCCCACCTACACCCAGGACCAGTAGCCGCAGCGGTCCTGGCCAGCGCGGCCGCCGCGACCCCGGCACCCTCGCCGTCGCACGCCTCGCGAGGGTGCCGGGGTGACTAGGGTGGTGGGGGATTCACTCACCGGATGGCGGTGAGTACGAAGAGCCACCGGCGTGGCGCGCGATCGACGGGACGGGATGGACGATCCAGGAGACGACGACTGCTCGGGGCCGCATCGACAGTGTCACGCGTGCGGAGGCCAGCACGTGGAGTTCCGGGAGACGCTGTACGTGCCCGCGACGGGGCGAGCGCACGGGGTGGCCTCGGCGCATCACTGCTGGCACTGCAAGGGCCGCGGTTTCTACTGCCGGGCGGGGGTGCGTTGCACGCCGGCGCATGAGTAGCGGCCCTCTCGCACCCGGATGACGGCGCTGCCCGCGCGGCGCCGCGGGCACTGGCGGGGGCGCCGCTTGCTCCGTCCGGCAGAATCGGCGGTATGAGTGAGCCCATCAAGTACGCCGATCGTTGCTACCGCTCCGGCTCCGCGCTGGTGGCGGGGGTGCTGTTGCTCGGCCTCGCGGGGTGGCTGGGCGGCGACGCGCTGGTGCGTGGGGATGGGCGCACGCCGGTGACGGCGCTGGCCGCGTTGCTGTTCGTGGTCCCGCTGGTGGTCGCCTTCACGTTCCGCCCCGCCGTCTTCGCCGGGGACGAGCGGCTGCGCGTGCGGAACCCGTTCCGCACGATCGTCGCGCCCTGGGGCGCGGTGGAGAGCATCGATGCCCGGTACAGCGTCGAGTTGCGCGCCGACGACGTGAAGTACCAGCTGTGGGCCATCCCCGTCTCGCTGCGCGCCCGCAACCGGGCCACCCGGCACAACGACCGGCTGGCCCGGGGCGAGGACCCGCGAGGCGGGATCTTCAGCCTCTCCGGCATGGGCGGGTCGCCCGACCCGCAGGACCTGAAGGAGAAGTCGGCGCCCTCGGACGACACCGTCTCCGAGCTCCGCGAGCTCGCCGAGCGCCACGGCGAGCAGGAGAGCGCCCAGGGCCCGGTCAGCGTGCGCTGGGCGTACGAGATCCTGGCCCCCCTCGCCGTCGGCGCGGCCGGCCTGCTGGTGCTCTGGCTGACCAGCTGACCCGGGGGCGTCAGGGCTGGGGCGCGGCGGGGTCGATACCGGTGGCTCGTGCCATGCCCCGCTTCAGCGTGGCCAGCGCCTCGTCCGCCTGCTGGCGGGCCGCGGGCAGGTCGGCCAGTGCGGCGACGGGCACGACGACCTCCAGGTAGCACTTGAGCTTGGGCTCGGTGCCGCTGGGGCGGACGATGACCCGGGCCGCCTCGGTGACGTAGCGGAGGGCGTCCGTGGGGGGAAGCTGGGTGCCGCCCTCGCGCAGGTCGTCGGCCCGCAGCACCGGGCGGGATGCCAGTTCCGTGGGTGGTTCGGCGCGTAGGCGGCGCATCGCCTCGGCGATCTCGGCCAGATCGTCCACCCGCACCGAGAGCTGGTCGGTGGCGTGCAGGCCGTGCTCGACCGCCAGCTCGTCGAGCAGGTCGGCAAGCGTGCGGCCGCGTTCGCGCTGCTCTGCGGCGAGTTCGGCGGCGAGCAGCGCCGCGGTGATGCCGTCCTTGTCGCGCACCCCGTCCGGGTCGACGCAGTAGCCGAGCGCCTCCTCGTAGGCGTAGGCCAGCTCGGGAACGCGCCCGAGCCACTTGAAGCCGGTCAGCGTCTCCACGTACCGCAGCCCGTTGGCCGCGGCGATCGCGCCGAGCAGCGACGAGGAGACGATCGAGGTGGCGAACGTGCCGCGCACGCCCCTGCGCACCGCGTGGGCGGCGAGCAGCGCGCCGAGTTCGTCGCCGCGCAGCATCCGCCAACCGCCGCTCACGCTGTCGGTGGGCACGCCCACCGCGCAGCGGTCCGCGTCGGGGTCGTTGGCGATCACCAGGTCGGGGCGCGGGCGGGCGGTGCCGGCCGCCGCCAGCGCCAGGTCCATGGCACCGGGCTCCTCCGGATTCGGGAACGCCACGGTGCTGAAGTCCGGGTCGGGCGCCGCCTGCTCCGGGACCTCGATCGGCGCCGGGAAACCGGCCCGGGCGAACGCCGCGGACAACACCGACTGGCCGACGCCGTGCAGCGGCGTGTAGACGGCGGTGGTGGTGCGCGGCGAGCCCGGGGTGAGCGCCGCGCCCGAACGGTCCAGGTACGCCTCGACGACCTCCTCGTCGAGCAGTTCCCAGCCGCCCTCGGGGCGCGGCACGTCGGCCAGCGCGCGGACGGCGGCGATCTCGGCAGCGATCTCCGCGTCGGCGGGCGGCACGATCTGGCTGCCGTCGCCGAGGTAGACCTTGTAGCCGTTGTCGCGGGGCGGGTTGTGGCTGGCGGTGACGGCCACGCCGGCGACCGCGCCGAGATGCCGGATGGCGAACGCCAGCACCGGCGTCGGCAGCGGACGCGGCAGCAGCGCGGCGCGCAGGCCGCCGCCCGCCCCGGTGATCACCGCGGCGGTGTCCCGGGCGAAGTCGGCGCTGCGGTGCCGGGCGTCGTAGCCGACGACGACGAGCCCCGGAGTGCGGGCGCGGTGCAGCAGGTACCCGGCGAGCCCGGCGGCGGCGCGGATCACCACGGCGCGGTTCATCCGCATCGGACCCGCGCCCATCTCGCCGCGCAGCCCGGCCGTGCCGAACTCCAGCATGCCGGAGAAACGGGCGGCCAGCTCGGCGGTGTCGCCCGCCTCCAGCAGCGCGGCCAGTTCGGCCCTGGTCTCCGGGTCCGGGTCCTCGGCCAACCAGGCACGCGCCCGGGCGGTGAGCTCCCCGGCCTCGTCGCGCTCCCGCTGCTGGGCTGTGCTGTCTGCCGCACTGTTAGCCGCTGTGTTCGCCGCACTGTTCGCCGCCGTCACGGTGTTCCCTTCGCCCGCGTGGTCTGTCCTGTCAGCCCCGTTTTGTGCAGCCCTGTTCGTGCAGTCTGGTTCGTAGAGCCCTGCTTGTGCAGCCTGGTTCGTGCAGCCTGGTTCGTAGAGCCCTGCTTGTGCGGTGTTTGTGCCGTCCCCCGTTGGGCGTGCTTCCGGCTCCGGCGTGGGCTCAGATGCGGCTGAGCACCCGGGCCAGCAGGGTGCCCATGCGGGCCGCGGAGTCGCGGCCGGCGCGCAGCACCTCCTCGTGGTTCAGCGGCTCACCGGTCAGGCCGGCCGCCAGGTTGGTGACCAGGGAGATGCCGAGCACCTCGGCACCCGCCTCCCGGGCGGCGATCGCCTCCAGGACGGTCGACATGCCCACCAGGTCCCCGCCCATGGTCCGCACCATGCGGATCTCGGCAGGCGTCTCGTAGTGCGGCCCGGGGAACTGGACGTACACGCCCTCCTCCAGGCTGTCGTCGATCTCCCGGCACAGGGCCCGCAGCCGGGGCGAGTACAGGTCGGTCAGGTCGACGAAGTTGGAGCCGATGATGGGCGAGGCGCCCGTCAGGTTGATGTGGTCGTTGATGAGGACCGGCTGTCCGACCCGCATGCCCTCGCGGAGCCCGCCGCAGCCGTTGGTGAGCACCAGGGTCTTGCAGCCGGCGGCCACGGCGGTCCGCACGCCGTGTGCCACGGCGGCCACGTTCCGCCCCTCGTAGAAGTGCGTCCGGCCGAGGAAGACCAGCGCTCTCTTGTCGCCGACCCGGTAGGACCTGACGACGCCCGCGTGGCCCTCGACGGTGGGTGGGGGAAAGCCCGGAAGCTCGGTGACGCCCAGTTCGTGGTGCGGCTCGCCGAGCACCTCAGCGGCGGGAAGCCAGCCCGATCCCATCACCAGAGCGACGTCGTGGCTGGCCTCGCCGGTCAGCTCCCGGAGCCGGCCCGCGGCGGCGACGGCCTCGGCGTTCGCCCGTTGGCCGGGGTGGTGCTCGTCGTTGTCAGAAGCTTTCACGCGCTGAGCCTAACCCGTCGTTCCCTACGCGCGTAGACGGGCCCGGCCATACGGAGGTTGGGCCGAGGGCCGGCTGCGCGTGCGCGGGTTGCGTCTCCGGTGCTCGGCACCTGGCTCAGCACGGGCGCTTGCGCAGTTCCATCACGTAGTCGTGGGGTGCTCCGGCCGACTCCGCCGCGTCGGCGATCTCGCCGAGATACCGGGCCGAGGGCAGGCCGCCCTCGTAGGCGTTGAGCACGTAGACCCACGCCGACTGGTCGCCGTCGAGCGTGTGGACGCGGACCCGGGTGCGGCGGTAGACGCCCATGCCCACGCCCTCCCAGCGGTCGAGCGCGTCCTCGTCCATCGGGGCGATGTCGTACAGCGCGACGAACACCTCCGAGGGCGGGGCGGTCGGGTCGGCGGACGGCGCGTCCTCGACCACGGTGGCCAGGGCGCCCTCCCAGCCCATCTCCTCGCCGCCGAAGGTGAGCCGCCAGCCGGTGATCCAGCCGGTGCCCCGCAGCGGCGAGTGCGGGGCGCGACGTGCCATCAACCGGGCGTCCAGGTTTCCGGCGTATGCGGCGTAGAGCGACATGCTCCTGAGCGTACGGGAGGGGCAACGATGTGCGGCTGAGCATGCCGTGCTCAGGGTGCCCCGGATGGTCCGGGTGGTCCTGGTGGGCGCGGCGGGGTGGGCGCCGGAACGTCGGACGGGTGAGGGGCGGCGGTGTCCGGTGGGCGGGGTGGTTGGTGGGTGGTCCTGGTCGGCGCGGCGGGGTGGGCGCGGCGGGGTGGGCGCCGGAACGTCGGACGGGTGAGGGACACTGGAACGGTGACTCGGATCGTGATCATCGGTGGCGGGCCCGGCGGCTACGAGGCGGCGCTGGTGGCGGCGCAGCTAGGCGCGGAGGTGACCATCGTCGATCGGGACGGCCTGGGGGGCGCCTCCGTGCTGACGGACTGCGTGCCCTCCAAGACGCTGATCGCCACCGCCGAGGTGATGACGGGCTTCGGCTCCTCGCGCGAGGAGCTGGGGATAGTGATCGACCACGACGGCGACGGCATCGGCGACGAGGTGCGTGGCATCGGCGTGGACCTGGGCAAGGTCAACCGGCGGGTCAAGCGGCTGGCGCTGGCCCAGTCGCAGGACATCACCGCCTCGGTGACCCGGGTCGGCGTGCGGGTGCTGCGCGGCCAGGCGCGGCTCGGGCAGACGCGGGAGGCGGACGGTTCGCGCCGGATCACGGTGACCGACGTGGACGGGGTGGCCGGCGAGACCAGGGAGCTGGTGGCCGACGGGGTGCTGCTGGCCACCGGCGGGCATCCGCGGGAGATCCCGGACGCGCGGCCGGACGGCGAGCGCATCCTGAACTGGACGCAGGTGTACGACCTCGACGAGCTGCCCGAGGAGCTGATCGTGGTGGGCTCCGGCGTCACCGGCGCGGAGTTCGCCGGCGCGTACCAGGCGCTGGGCTCCCGGGTGACGCTGGTGTCCTCGCGGGACCGGGTGCTGCCGGGTGAGGACCCGGACGCCGCGGCCGTGCTGGAGGACGTCTTCCGCCGTCGGGGGATGAACGTGCTGGCCCGCTCCCGGGCGGCCGCCGCGAAGCGGGTGGGGAACCGGGTGGAGATCACCCTC
The DNA here is from genome assembly GCF_039871525.1 of Streptomyces sp. B6B3. NCBI lineage: Bacteria > Bacillati > Actinomycetota > Actinomycetes > Kitasatosporales > Streptomycetaceae > Streptomyces > Streptomyces sp. B6B3. The sequence goes on from NZ_JBDPLU010000015.1 coordinate 25,335, forward strand.
ACGGACGGTCGGGTGATCTCCGGCACGCACTGCCTGATGGCGGTCGGCGCGGTGCCGAACACGGCGGACATGGGCCTGGAGGAGGCCGGCGTCAAGCTGAAGGACTCCGGTCATGTCTGGACCGACAAGGTCTCCCGCACCACCGCGCCCGGCGTGTACGCGGCGGGCGACTGCACGGGCGTGCTGGCGTTGGCCTCGGTGGCGGCGATGCAGGGGCGCATCGCGATGTACCACTTCCTCGGCGACGCGGTGGCCCCGCTCGACCTGAACACCGTGTCCGCGAACATCTTCACCGATCCGGAGATCGCGACCATCGGCTACAGCCAGGAGGACGTGGACGAGGGCCGGATCGACGCGCGGTCCGTCAAGCTGCCGCTGCTGCGGAACCCGAGGGCCAAGATGCAGGGGGTGCGGGACGGGTTCGTGAAGCTGTTCTGTCGTCCCGGGACGGGAATCGTCGTCGGCGGCGTGGTGGTGGCGCCGCGGGCCAGCGAGCTCATCCATCCGATATCGATCGCCGTGGACAACAGTCTGACGGTAGAACAGATCGCAAAAGCGTTCACGGTGTACCCGTCTCTGTCCGGGTCGATCGCCGAGGCCGCCCGGCAGCTGCACACCCGGAAGAGCTCCGAGGAACAGTAGGCACTGGTCAGCGCGGGGATCATCGGCCGGCGCCCGCGCGGCATAGCACGCCGGGGGCGTACGTGCACCAACTTCGGTAATTCCCCGCAACCTGCTGAAACAAGATGGTCGTTGGGGTTACTGTCGGTTCCGTGTTCGCTGCAGAACGTCGTCAGATGATTCTCGAAATGGTGCGCGCCAACGGAGCCGTATCGCTCCGCGAGCTGGCCCGCGTCGTCCAGACCTCAGAAGTGACCGTGCGGCGCGACGTGCGCGCCCTTGAGGCGGAAGGGCTGCTCGACCGCAGACACGGCGGCGCCGTGCTGCCCGGCGGCTTCACCCGCGAGTCCGGGTTCCCGCAACGGGCCATGGCCGCGACCGCGGAGAAGGCCGCCATCGCCGAGCTCGCGGCCGGCCTCGTGCAGGACGGCGAGGCCGTGGTGGTCGGCGCCGGCACCACCACGCAGGAGTTGGCCCGCCGGCTGGCCCGGGTGCCCGGGCTGACCGTGGTGACGAACTCCCTGCTGGTGGCCCAGGCCCTGGCGCACGCCAACCGTGTCGAGGTGGTGATGACGGGAGGCACGTTGCGCGGCTCCAACTACGCCCTGGTGGGCAGCGGCGCCGAGCAGTCGCTCCAGGGGCTGCGGGTGAGCCGGGCGTTCATCTCGGGAGCCGGGCTGACCGCGGAACGCGGCCTGTCCACGTCCAACATGCTGGCCGCCAGCGTGGACCGCGCGCTGGTCAGGGCGGCGGCGGAGGTCGTGGTGCTGGCCGACCACACGAAGCTGGGCACCGACACGATGTTCCAGACCGTGCCGACGGAGGCCATCGCGCATCTGGTCACCGACCAGCCGCCGCCGGAGTGCGACCGCGCCGGTACCCAGCTGGAGTTGCTCGCCGACTCGGGCATGCGGATCTCCGTGGCGGGTCAGGGGCAGCAGCCCGGCGGCAAGCACGGGCCCGGCATCGACCCAGCGGCACGGCGCGACCTGCCGCTGCCGCCCCCCCGGGTCGCGCCCCACCCCCGCAGCGCGGCGGCAAGGTTGTGATTGGGCTGGACGCGGGGCCCCGGCCGGCCGGGCGGATGGGGGGGGGGCGCCGCGGCTCCGCCGGGGTGCGGCGGCTGAGCTGCGGCTAGTCCTTGATCTCGCAGATGACGGCGCCTGCGGAGAGGGCGGAGCCGACGTCGGCGCTCAGGCCGACCACCGTGCCCGACCGGTGCGCGTTGATCGGCTGCTCCATCTTCATCGCCTCCAGGACCACGACGAGCTCGCCCTCGGCGACCTCCTGGCCCTCGGCCACGGCGACCTTCACGATGGTGCCCTGCATCGGGGACGCCAGCGCGTCGCCGGACGCCGCGCTGACGCTGCGCTTGCCGGCCCGCCGCCGGGCGGGCTTGGCGCCGCCCGCCACCGCGGCCCTCGCCAGCGGCATCGCCAGCGTGGCCGGCAGGGACACCTCCAGGCGCTTGCCGGCGACCTCGACGACCACGGTCTCCCGGACGTCGCCGTCCTCGGCCTCCACGGCCGCGCCGCCGAAGGGCTCGATGGTGTTGACGAACTCCGTCTCGATCCACCGGGTGTGCACGTCGAACGGCTCGCCCGCCCGGCCGGTCACCTCGGGCGCGAACGCCGGGTCGGTGACCACCGCGCGGTGGAACGGAAGCGCCGTCGCCATACCCTCCACGCGGAACTCCCGCAGCGCCCGCGCCGCCCGCTGCAGCGCCTGCTGCCGGTCCGCGCCGGTGATGACCAGCTTCGCCAGCAACGAGTCCCAGGCCGGGCCGATCACCGAGCCGCTCTCCACGCCGGCGTCCAACCGCACACCGGGACCGCTCGGCGGCGCGAACGTGGTCACCGTGCCAGGCGCGGGCAGGAAGTTCCGCCCCGGGTCCTCGCCGTTGATCCGGAACTCGAAGGAGTGGCCGCGCAGCGGCGGATCGTCGTACCCCAGCTCCTCGCCCTCGGCCACGCGGAACATCTCCCGCACCAGGTCGATCCCCGTGACCTCCTCGGTCACCGGGTGCTCCACCTGGAGCCGGGTGTTGACCTCCAGGAAGGAGATCGTGCCGTCCTGGCCCACGAGGAACTCGCAGGTGCCGGCGCCCACGTATCCGGCCTCCCGGAGGATCGCCTTCGAGGCGCGGTACAGCTCGGCGTTCTGCTCGGGCGTCAGGTACGGCGCGGGCGCCTCCTCGACCAGCTTCTGGTGCCGCCGCTGGAGCGAGCAGTCACGGGTCGAGACCACCACCACGTTCCCGTGCTTGTCGGCCAGGCACTGCGTCTCCACGTGCCGCGGCCGGTCCAGGTACCGCTCCACGAAGCACTCGCCGCGCCCGAACGCGGCCTGCGCCTCGCGCACCGCCGAGTCGTACAGCTCGGGGATCTCCTCCAGGCTGCGCGCCACCTTCAGCCCGCGGCCGCCGCCGCCGAACGCCGCCTTGATCGCGATCGGCAGCCCGTTCTCCTCGGCGAAGGCCACCACCTCGGCCGAGCCGGACACCGGGTCCTTCGTGCCGGCCACCAGCGGGGCGCCCGCCCGCTGCGCGATGTGTCGGGCCGCCACCTTGTCGCCCAGCGACCTGATCGCCGCCGGCGGTGGCCCGATCCAGGTCAGCCCGGCGTCGCTCACCGCCTGAGCGAAGTCGGCGTTCTCGGACAGGAATCCGTACCCGGGGTGGACCGCGTCCGCACCCGAGTCGGCCGCGACCTTCAGCACCTTGTCGATGTCCAGATAACTGGCCGCCGGCGTGTCCCCGCCCAGGGCGAACGCCTCGTCCGCGGCCCGGACGTGCACGGCGTCCCGGTCCGGATCGGCGTAGACGGCAACGCTTGCGAGACCCGCGTCCCGGCACGCCCGGGCGACGCGAACGGCGATTTCGCCACGGTTGGCGATGAGCACCTTGCGCACGATGGCTCCCTCCTCGGCACACGCCGAGTTTAGGTACTGGCGACACCCCGCAACGAGTCGCCCACTCGGGTGACCTTGCCCACGTGGCACTCCGAGTGGGGGCGTGTGGTGGTGAGTGGAGGCGTCGCGATCCGCTGCTGGCCTTGCCGTTCCACGGTACGCGCCCGGATCACGTTTGCCTTGGGATTGCCTGGTCAGTTGGTCAACTGCGGCGACGCGGCACAGGTGAGCATCGTTCGACTTGTAGGAACCGACCAATCGCCGCGCGAATTCTTTGCGCGCGCGCCCACGCACGCGCGCCCGGCGCGCGCGAGCGGCTCGCGCCCCCGATTCGCTCGACTGGGCCCCGCTGATTCCCGCCAGATTCCCGGCCCGGTTCTCTGCGGGGTTCTCTGCCCGGACCTTGCCCGGTGCTCTGCCCGGAGATCTGCCTGACGCTCCGTGTGGCTCTCGGTTGGCTCCTGGCTGGGTCCGGCTGGCTCTCGGTCAGCTTCCGGCGGCTTTCCCGATGTCCCGACGAGCGCGGGGGAGGGGCGCTGCGTAGAGGCCAGGTAGAGGCTGAGTAGAGACCACGTGGAGACCCTGCGGCTGCCCGGGGGGTTGTCGAGGCGATTACCCAGAAGTAGCGTACGCCGGGTGAACCGGGGTAGACGAATAGTTGCCGTGGTGACGGCCATCGCCGTCATCAGCGGAGCCGTGGTGCTCGGCATGGTGCACCTGATATTGGGACTCGCCGCCGATCGACAGGAAATGTCGATCGGCGGTATTTCGTCCACCACCATGAGCGTCTCCGCCTGGTCGGCGGGAGGCTCACTGGCCGCGTTCCTGCTGCTGTGCGGCGTGCTGCTGGTGCGGCTCGCCTGGACCGACCGGACGCCGGGCCGGCTCGTGCGGGCCCTGTTGGTCGGCTGCGCCGTGCTGCACGCGGTGCTGGCCACGCTGGCGGTCGGGCTCGCGGGGTGGGCCGCGTTCGCCGCGCTCAGCCTCGTCTTCTGCCTCCTGCTGCTGACCGTGATGATGTATCCGCCCGCGGACGCCACACCCCGGCCCGCTCCTCCGCCGTCAGGTCCACAGGGTGGTGATGGCGATGTCCAGGTCGGCCAGCAGCCGGCGCAACAACGGGAGCGACAGCCCGATCACGGTCCCCGGGTCCCCGTCGATCCCCTCGACGAACGGGGCCGAGCGCCCGTCCAGCGTGAACGCTCCGGCGACGTTCACGGGCTCCCCGGTGGCCACGTAGTCGGCGATCTCCCCGTCGCTCGGCTCCCCGAAGCGGACGGTCGTTGACGCGACGCCGGTCGCCCTGCGCCCGGTCGCGGTGTCGATGACACAGTGCCCGGTGCGGAGCACCCCCGAGCGACCCCGCATCGCCTTCCAGCGGGCCGTGGCCTCCTCGGCGTCCGCGGGCTTGCCCAGCGCGTCCCCGTCCAGGTCGAGCACCGAGTCACAGCCGACCACCAGCGAACCGGCCACCTCCGGCCGCTGTGCGACGGCGCCGGCCTTCGCCTCGGCCAGCAGCCCGGCCAACGCACCCGGCGAGGCGGCGCTCACCGCCTCCTCGTCCACGCCGCTGACTATCACCTCGGGCGCGAAACCGGCCTGCCGCAACAGCCCCAGCCGCGCGGGCGAGGCGGACGCCAACACGAGCCGCCGCGCGGGCCGGGCCGCATGGTCCGGCTGCGCCGGACGGGGTGAGTGCGCCGCGGTGGGGGAGGAAGGCTGGTCGTTCATGCCGGCCAGCGTAACGGCCGGGTAAGACAGCCGGGTGCGGCAGGAAGAGCAGGCAGGGCAGGCAGGGCAGACAGAGCAGGCAGGGGCAGGCAGGGCAGGCAGGGGCGGCAGACAGAGCAGGCAGGGCAGGCAGGTAGACCGGGCCCCGCCGGTGGAGCGCGCAGACCAGGCAGGTCCGGTGAGGTGCGTAGAACCAGGCCTGGCCCGAGGAGCGCTTAGATCAGGCGGGGCAGTGCCAGGGGGCCGGCTGGGGGCGGCGCGGCCGCGTGCGCCGCCCCCACGAGAGCGTCCCTCTGCCTACCGATCGGGCTTCGCCCCCATCGGCCTTCCGGTCGGCGTCCGGCGCCCTCTTCCCCGGGTCCCCCCGGCGCTAGACCAGCTGGTGTCCGGGCTGGTCCGTGATCGTGATCCGGCCCTCGGCGATGCTGGCGACGCGTTCGGCCCGCGCCGCGATGCTGCTGTCGTGGGTGACCAGGACGAACGTCAACTCCAGCTCCCGCCACTGCTTCTCCAGCACGTCCATCACCTCGTCCCTGGTCGACTCGTCGAGGTTGCCGGTGGGCTCGTCCGCCAGCAGCACGGTGGGCCGTTTGGCGAGCGCGCGGGCGATGGCGACCCGTTGCTGCTGGCCGCCCGACAGTTCGCTCGGCAGGTGATCGGCGCGATCGGCCAGGCCCACCGCGTCCAGCGCGTCGAACGCCCGTCTGGCCCGTTCCCGGCCGCGCAGGCCGAGCGGCACCAGGGCGGTCTCGACGTTCTCCTGGGCGCTCAGCGTCGGGATGAGATGGAAGCCCTGGAAGACGAAGCCGATGCGCTCGGCGCGCAGCCGCGTCAGCTTGGCCTCCGACAGCCCGCTGAGATCGACGCCGTCGAGCGCCACCTGCCCGCGGTCGGCCCGGTCCAGGCCGCCGAGCAGCTGGAGCAGCGTGGACTTTCCGCCGCCGGTCGGGCCCTGGATGACGAGCCGGCTGCCGCTGGCGACGGTCAACGAGACGTCGTCGAGCGCGGTGACGGTCGCCCTGCCGCGCCGGTAGTGCTTGGTGACGCCGGTGAGTTCGTACATGGGGTGGTTGGTCTCCGGTTCTGGGGTCGGCTGGCTGGTGTCAGGCAACGCGACGCAGGGCGTCGGCGGGGCGTAGCCGGGAGGCGCGGGAGGCGGCGAAGGCGCCGGCGATCAGCCCGCCCGCCACGGCCAGGGAGACGGCGACGAGCAGCATGTCGAGGCTGACCGGGGCGGTGAGGCCGATGTCCAGGCCGCTGCCGGCGGCGTCCGACGACGCGGTCTCGCCGGCGATCACCGGACCGCCGCCCGGGCCGCCGGCTCCGCCGGCTCCGAAGGACGCGAGTTCGGCGGTGAGGCTGGGGTTCAGGGTGGTGATCGTCCAGGCCGTGAGCAGCGCCAGGCCGAGCCCGATCGCGCCGCCGAACAGCCCGGTCACCAGGGACTCGCCCATCACCTGGCCGGTGATCCGGCGCCGGGTCCAGCCGAGCGCCTTCAGCGTGCCGAACTCCCGCACCCGGCGGCTGACGGCCGAGGAGGCCATCAGGCCGGCGACCACGAACGAGGTGCCCAGCACGATGTACGACAGCCACGTGCCGACCCCGTCGGCCAGGTCCGCGGCCGTGGCCAGCGATCCCGACACCTGGTCGGCCATGTCGTCGGCGGTGACGACGTCCACCTCGTCGAACTCGTCGTTGATGGCCGCCTCGACGGCGTCGAGTTGCTGGGAGTCGGTGGCCTGCACGTAGACGGTGCTGACCTCGCCCTCGTACTCGGCGAGCTGCTGCGCCCGGGCCAGCGGCACGTAGACGTCCGACGCCCCCTCGCCGCCGCCCTCGACCAGGCCGACGATCTCGAAGTCGGTGCCCTTCATCGTGACCGCGTCGCCGACGGCCAGCTCCTCGCTGGCGGCCTGGTTGGCGTCGACGAGAGCGACGTTCGCGTCCTTCTCGTCGGTCTCGAAGGAGCGGCCCTCGGTGATCTCCAGGCCGCTGAGCGGGCCCACGCCCGGCTTGCTGACGTCGGTGCCGAGGACGGTGAAGTCGTCGACGCCGAACTCCGCGCCGCCGCCCTCGATCCGTGGCCCGGGCCCGCGCTCGCCCTGGGTGGCCTCCTCGGAGTCACCCTCCTCGACCGTTCCCGGGTCGAAGTTGCCCGAGACGGTGACATCGCGCAGCGCCAGCGCGCCGACCGCGTCGGACACGCCGTCCATGGCCGCGATGCGGTCGACGGCGTCGCTCTCGAGGGTGTCGAAGCCGTCGAGGGTCAGCACGTCGTCGGTCTGCTCCTCGCCGTCCTCGGCGCCGAACTCGAAGCGCGGGCCCTGCCGCATCCCGTCGCCCTGCTCCGGGAACTCCTTCGCGACGGTCATGTCCGTGCCCAGCCCGTACAGCGACTCCAGAACGTCGTCCTGCGCCTTGCGCATGCCCGAGGAGACCGCGTTGACCACGACGACCAGGGCGATGCCGAGGGCCAGCCCGAGGGCGATGACGAGTTGGGCCTTGCGGCGTCGGCGCAGCTCCCGCCGCAGATAGATGAGGATCATGCGGGGAAGTTAGGCAGGCGCGGTGAGGGCCGGCTGAGTTCCCCGTGAGATTTGGATGAGAAGGGCCCATAGCTGGTGCTTACGCCCGGGGCGGGTGCTGAGGCTGGCGCCGGTTCCCGCGCCGGAGCGTGTGCGTCAGCGGATCAACAGGAAGGCCAGCACGGCCGACGCGGCGGTGACCCACCAGCAACGACGCAGCATGGTGGCGGCGTTCCCGGCCTCCGAGTTGCTGGCCTCACCGCTCCGGGCGGCCCCGTTCGGCCGCTCGTCCCGTTCCTCGCACCAGTCTGACCACAGCATGGTTCCGATGCTGCCGCGCGTGAGCCCGTGAGACATGAGTACAGGTACTCAAATCTTCAAGGACTCAAATCTTCAAGGCTCAAATCTTCAACGATGTGTTCGTCGGGTCGGCGTGCTAGCCGGGCCGGTAGCTGCGTTGCCAGGCGTGCGGGCCGGGAGCGGGGAGGGGGCGCGGCAGGGTGCGGGCGGGGTCGGACCAGGTGTCAGGGGCGTGAGGGGTGGTCTCCTCGTCCTCGCCCCTGGTCGCCAGCGCGGCGGCCCGTGCCTGCACCACCGCGACGGCGGCGGCCAGTTCCTCGGGCGTCGGATCACCCCGGACGACGCGAATGGCGCCCTCTCCCACCACGCTGCCTCCTGGTGCGCTCGGCCGAGTGTCTCCGGCTTCCCGTGCTTGGTGCGCTCATCGTACGGTGCCGGTACGGGACGGCGGGCGAATCGGGGTCGGGGATGGGGCCGGGTGTCTGGTTAGGCGCGGGGGCGCTGCTGATGGCTGGTGCGGGCGTCGTCTGGTGGGTCCTCGACAAGGCGGTCGGCTCCTACCTCACGGGGTACAACACCCGGAAGGGCGAGCGCGCGGCCGACGGGGAGGTTCCCGAGCGGCCCTGGATCCGCCTCGGGTTCGCCCGGCGGTACCGCGCCTGGGTGCTGGGCGAACCGGCTGGGCGGTACGTGAACCAGAAGGCGTTCGGGCCGAAGGGCGCGTTCCCCGCCGCCCTGGACGACATCTACGTGGACGTGAGCCTGGCGCCCCGGTCGGAGCAGGAGATTCCGGCGGGGCTGCTGGAGGGCCTGGGTACCGAGGCCGGCCAGCGCGAGCCGCTCGGCACTTTCCTCCGCGACCCGGTGCATCGGATCCTGGCGGTGCTCGGGCAGCCCGGCAGCGGCAAGACGACGCTGCTGTGGCACACCGCCCGCCAGGCCTGTCGCCGCCGTCGCCCGCGCCGCGTCCCGCTGCTGCTGGCGCTTCGCGACCACGTCGCCACGATCGCGGCGTCACCTGACGTTGGCCTGCCCGAGCTGGTGCGGTCCCAGATGGCGCACCTCGCCGGGCGGGAGCCCCGCGGCTGGCTGGAACGCCGGCTGGACGCCGGCGACTGCCTGGTGCTGCTCGACGGCCTGGACGAGGTGGCCACGGACGCGGAGCGGCGGGCCGTCGCGGTGTGGATCGAGCGGGAGATCGGCCGGTACGCGGCGAGCCGGTTCGTGATCAGCTCCCGGCCGGGCGGCTACCGCACCGCGCCGGTCACCGGCGCGGTGGTGCTGGAGGTGCGGCCCTTCACCGACCGGCAGATCGAGCGGTTCGTGCGCGGCTGGTACGGCGCGCAACGGGAGGCGGGATCCGCCGACGACCTGCTCGGGCAGATCGGGACCACCCGGCGGCTCCGCGACCTCGCGGCCAACCCGCTGCTGCTGACGATGATCGCCAACGTGCACCGCTACGGCGGCGGCCGCCTCCCGGGCAACCGCGCCGAGCTGTACCGGGAGATCTGCGAGGTCGTGCTGTGGAAGCGGCAGGAGGATGTGAAGGGCCTGACCGCCGCCGTGCCGGGCGAGGACAAGATGGTGGTGTTCGGCGAGATCGCCTTCGCGATGATGCGCCGCCGGGTCCGCGACCTCGACGCCACGGAGCTGCACCAGGTGGTCGAGGCGGCGCTGCGCCGGCTGCCGGCGGCGGCGACCGCCCGGGAGTTCCTCGACGAGGCGACCACCTACGGGCTGCTGTCGGAGCGGGAGCGCGGGACGTTCGCCTTCGCCCACCCGACGCTCCAGGAGTACCTGGCGGCGGCGCACGTCGCGCGCGAGGCGGACGTCGACTTCCCGCCGGCCGCCGTGCACGACACGTGGTGGCACGAGGCGCTGCTGCTGTACGCGGCCCACGCCGGCGCCGACCGGATCGTCCTGGCCTGCCTGGCGGCGGAAACGGCGCCGGCGCTCGCGCTGGCCTTCGACTGCGCCGAGGAGTCCCCGGGCCTGGCGGCGGAACTTGTTGCCCGGCTCGACGAGCTGCTGGCGAGCGGCACTCGGGAGGACGCCGACCCGGAGCGCCGCCGGCTGGTGGCCGGCGTGCTGCTGTCCCGTCACCTGCGGGAGACCGTGGGAGACGGGCCGGTCTGCGCGCGGCCGATCACGGCCGAGCTGTACCGGATGTTCCTCCGCGACCATCAGGATCGTGGCGAGCCCCGTCCGCCGGATCGCGGAGGCGACCACGACGGCATGCTGGTCGGGGTGCGGGGCTGCAACGCCGAGGCGTTCGTTCGCTGGGCCAACGAGGTCGTCGGCATCGGCGCGCGGCGCGACTTCGGAACCCGGTACCGCCTGCCGACCGGGCCGGAGGCGGGAGGGCTGGGCGACCAGGTCCTTCCGCGACCGCCCAGGCTCTGGGAGGAGGCGTACACGGGGCCGGACCCCGTCGACCACACGCCGAGCAGCGTCACCGTTCCGGTGTCGGCCCCTCCTTACGCCGTCTGGATCGATCGCGGCACGGCCGGCCCCGGGCTGCTGGCGCCCCGAGCGAGGGAGCAGCCGGCGGCCCTCGATCCGTCCGACGTCGGGCAGCTCCTTCGGGAGGACCTGCGGGGTGCGTCGCGGGTGGTCGGAGACTTCCTGCTGCTGCGCGCGTTCGCGGTGGCCCTGTCCGGCGGGGAACTCGACCGCGACCACGCCTCCGCGCTGGCGCGGGGCTTCGCCATCGACCGGGCGCGGGGCGCGGCCTTCCCTCGTACCCTCTCCCTTCCGGAGGACCCGGGGGACGATGACGGCTACTGGTACCTGTCCCGGGCGCTCGGGGTCGACCGGGCCGTGGAGCACGTGCTCGGCGTGGACTTCGGGGACCGGGAGAACGCCCAGCGGCGGATCAGCATGCTGACCGGGGCGCTCAACAAGGAGATCGACCGGCACTTCGGTTTCGAGCCGTCGGGCACGTTCGCGCAGGCGGTGGCCCGCGCACAGGGCGGCGGGTCGGTCCGCCCCCCGAGCCAGGTGCCGAGCCCGGTGCCGATCCCGAGCCTGGTCATCGGGTCGGCGTGGTGGCGTTCGCTCGGCGGCTACGTGAGGTTGTTCGCCTCCGACGCCACCCGGCCGGCGGAGCGGGACGGCGTCATCAGGCCCATCTCCGCTGCCTTCCAGCGCACGACGCGTGTCGAGCAGTGCGACCACCGGATGTCGGGGGACGCCGTGCCGGACGCGTTGCGCGACGCGGACGCCGCGTTCCGGACCCTGCCGACCGAGCACCTGCCGTGGGCGAGAACCGTCGCGGGCCGGTTGCCGGGCCACTGGCACGGCTCGGCGACCACGGACCTCCAGGCCACGGCACTCCGGCTGGGCGCGCTGTGCCTCGCCGTGGAGGCCGAGACGCACGCCGACACCCCGGAGCGAGGCGTCCAGGTCGGCGACGCGTTCCGTCGGGTCGCCACCACCGTCACCGCGTTCCAGACGGGCGACAGCGGCGAGCGGCCGGCGAGCGAGGTGCTGCTGCTGGCCCGGGACTGAGGTGCTGGCCGGGGACTGAGTGCTGTCCGGGGATGCTGTCCCGGCTAGAGGGGGATGTTGCCGTGCTTCTTCGGCGGCAGCTGCTCCCGTTTGGTGCGCAGCGCCCGCAGGCCGCGTACCACGTGGTGGCGGGTCTCGGCCGGGGTGATCACGGCGTCCACGTAGCCGCGTTCGGCCGCCGCGTACGGGTTGAGCAGCGCGTCCTCGTACTCCTGGGTCAGCCGGTCGCGGGTCTCCGCCCGCTCCTCCTCGTCGTCGATCCCCGCGAGCGTGCGGCGGTGCAGGATGTTCACCGCGCCCTGCGCCCCCATCACCGCGATCTGCGCGGTCGGCCAGGCGAGGTTGAGGTCCGCGCCGAGGTGCTTGGAGCCCATCACGTCGTACGCGCCGCCGAACGCCTTCCGGGTGATCACCGTGATCAGCGGCACCGTGGCCTCCGCGTAGGCGTAGATCAGCTTGGCGCCGCGCCGGATGATGCCGTTGTACTCCTGGTCGGTGCCGGGCAGGAAGCCGGGCACGTCGACGAACGTCAGCACCGGGACGTTGAACGCGTCGCAGGTGCGGACGAAGCGGGCCGCCTTCTCCGAGGCGTTGATGTCGAGACAGCCGGCGTACTGCATCGGCTGGTTCGCGACCACGCCGACCGAACGGCCCTCCACCCGGCCGAAGCCGGTGACGATGTTCGGCGCGAACATCGGCTGGGTCTCCAGGAACTCCCGGTCGTCCAGCACGCGCTCGATGACCTCGTGTATGTCGTACGGGTGGTGCGCGGAGTCGGGGATGAGCCCGTCCAGCTCGCGGTCCTCGTCCGTGACCGTCGTCAGGTCCGCCTCCTGCGGGAACGCGGGCGGCTCGGCGAGGTTGTTGGACGGCAGGTAGGACAGCAGCGCCTTGACGTACTCGACGCCGTCCTTCTCGTCCCCGGCCATGTGGTGCGCCACCCCGGAGCGGGTGTTGTGGGTCCGCGCGCCGCCCAACTCCTCGAAGCCGACGTCCTCCCCGGTGACGGTCCTGATCACGTCGGGCCCGGTGATGAACATGTGCGACGTCTGGTCGACCATCACCGTGAAGTCGGTGATCGCGGGGGAGTACACGGCGCCGCCCGCGCACGGGCCCATGATCAGCGAGATCTGCGGGACCACGCCGGAGGCGTGCACGTTGCGCCGGAAGATCTCGGCGAACAGGCCGAGCGCCACCACGCCCTCCTGGATCCGCGCGCCGCCGCCGTCGTTGATGCCGATCACCGGGCAGCCGGTCTTCAGCGCGAAGTCCATGACCTTGACGATCTTCTCGCCGTACACCTCGCCGAGGGAGCCGCCGAAGACCGTGAAGTCCTGCGAGTAGACGCACACCGGGCGGCCGTCCACGGTGCCGTAGCCGGTGACCACGCCGTCCCCGTACGGCCGCCGCGACTCCATGCCGAAGCTGGTCGAACGGTGCCGGGCGAACTCGTCGAGCTCCGTGAACGACCCCTCGTCCAGCAGCAGCCCGATCCGTTCCCGCGCCGTCAACTTCCCCTTCGCGTGCTGCTTCTCCACGGCCCGTGACGAGCCGGCGTGGGTGGCCTCCTCCACGCGCTGCCGGAAGTCCGCGATTCTGCCGGCCGTGCTGTGGATGTCGGGTTCGGGCACGGGGGCTGGCTCCTCATCGTCTGATTGCTACCGATCCGTAGGTTAGCCCGGGGGCGGCACGGGCGGATGGGGGCGGGCCGGGTGGGCCTGGGGCGAGGCGGTGGCTGCATAGGCTTGGGGCATGACGCCCACCGCAGGCGGCCCGCGAAGCCGCTGGTCCGACCTTGACCGGCCGCCGCTCAACGCCGCCGCGCTGCGCAGGGCGCTGGTGCGTCCCGACGGCCCGTGGACCCGGCTGGACGTGGTCGAGTCCACCGGCTCCACCAACGCCGACCTGATCGCCGCCGCCCACTCCGGCGAGGCGCCCGGGCGGGTGCTGGTCGCCGAGGAGCAGACCGCGGGACGCGGGCGGCTGGGGCGCGGCTGGAGCGCGCCGCCGCGCTCGGGCCTGTTCTTCTCCGTGCTGCTCGCCCCGCAGCCCGGCGCGACCGTGCCCGAAACGCGCTGGGGCTGGCTGCCGCTGCTGGCCGGCGTCGCCACGGCGAGCGCGCTGTCCCGGATCGCCCGCGTCGACACCGCGCTGAAGTGGCCCAATGACCTGCTCGTCGACATCGCCGGCGAGGAGCGCAAGTGCGGCGGCATCCTCGCCGAGCGCGTCGGGCCCCCGCCGGACGCCGACGGCGGGTTCGCGACACCCGCGGTCGTGCTGGGCATCGGGCTCAACGTCTCGCTGCGCGCCGACGAGCTGCCCGTACCGGGCGCGGGTTCGCTGGCGCTGGCCGACGCCGAGACCACCGACCGCGATCCGCTGCTGCGCGCCGTGCTGCGCTCCCTCGGGGACTGGTACGACCGCTGGGTGGCGGCGGGCGGCGATCCGGCCGTCAGCGGCCTCCAGGAGGCCTACGTCGCCGGCTGCGCCACCCTCGGCCGCCGGGTCCGGGCGGTGCTGCCGGGCGACACCGAGCTGCGCGGCGAGGCCGTCGCGCTGGACGGCGACGGCCGGCTGGTCGTCCGCACCGACGACGGGGTCAGCCACCCGGTGTCCGCCGCCGACGTCGTTCACCTCCACGGGCACGGGCACGGCAACGGGCGCCTGGGCGGTGAGTGAGCCCCCGGCGGGCTCCAGGAGGGCTCCGGCGGTGGGCTACCTGGCTGCGCAGCTCGGTGGCGCGTGACGCAGGGCACACTGCCGTAGGGTTGGGCGATGGAACACGCGCGACGGGCGCGGAGGAGTGAAACGGTTAGGAACGTGCGCAGCGGAGGGATCCCCACCTGGAAGGTGGGCGGTGGCCGTGGCTGAGGCCCAGCCGAGCGACCCAGGTGAGCGGCCCGGCCCCGAGCCGGCCGCTGAGGAGGCGTCGGAGGAGACCGACGAGACCGTCGCGCTGCGCATGGAACAGTTGATCATCGGCGCCGAGCGGCAGTACACCCCGTTCCAGGCGGCACGGGCCGCCGGCGTCTCGATGGAGCTGGCCGCCCGGTTCTGGCGGGCCATGGGCTTTCCCGACATCGGGCAGGCCAAGGCGCTGACCGAGGCGGACGTGCTCGCCCTGCGGCGGCTGGCCGGTCTCGTGGAGGCCGGGCTGCTGAGCGAGGGCATGGCCGTGCAGGTGGCGCGTTCCACCGGCCAGACCACCGCGCGCCTGGCCGACTGGCAGATCGACTCCTTCCTGGAGGGCCTGACCGAGCCGCCCGAGCCGGACATGACCCGTTCGGACGTCGCCTACCCCCTGGTCGAGCTGCTGCTGCCCGAGCTGGAGGAGTTCCTGGTCTACGTGTGGCGCCGGCAGCTGGCCGCGGCCGCCGGCCGGGTGCTCCAGGCGCAGGACGACGAGGAGATGGTCGACCGGCGGCTCGCCGTCGGCTTCGCCGACCTGGTCGGCTTCACGCGGCTCACCCGGCGGCTGGAGGAGGAGGAGCTGGGCGAGCTGGTCGAGGCGTTCGAGACCACCGCCGCCGACCAGGTGGCGGCGCAGGGCGGCCGGCTGATCAAGACGCTCGGCGACGAGGTGCTGTTCGCGGCCGACGAACCAGGCACCGCCGCCGAGATCGGGCTGCGGCTGGTGGAGACGATGGGCGACGACCCGATGATGCCGGAGCTGCGCGTCGGCATCGCCTTCGGTACGGTCACCACGCGGATGGGCGACGTCTTCGGCAACACGGTGAACCTCGCCAGCCGGCTGACCTCGATAGCGCCCAAGGACATGGTGCTGGTGGACGGCGCGATGCGTGAGGAGCTCACCGCGGCCGGGCTGGCGCCACACTCCGAGAAGACGGCCGACACCAACGGCCGCCCGAACGGCTACCGCTTCGCGCTCCAGCCCCTCTACCAGCGCCCGGTGCGGGGCCTCGGCATCGTCGAGCCCTGGCTTCTCTCCCGCCGCGGTTAGGTTCTCCGGCGGCGCACGGCCCGGGCCGCGCCCGGATAATGCGCGGTATGAGCGAGCCAACGGAGGCGGGCCAGCCGTCAGAACGGTCAGTACCCTCGGAGCCGGCGGGACCGGCGGGGGCCACCGGCGGGTCGGGCGAGGAGCGGTACGGGGACTGGGTGGCGGTGCGCCGGAACGCGGAGGGCTGGGTCGCCGAGCTGGTGCTCGACCGGACCGAGGCGATGAACGCGCTCTCCACCGAACTGGCCCGGCAGCTCGCCGCCGCCTGTGACGCGCTCGCCGCCGACCGCCGGATCCGGGCGGTGGTGCTGTGCTCCAGCGACCCCCGGGCGTTCTGCGTCGGCGCCGACCTGAAGGAGCGCGACGGCGTGGACAACGCCGAGCTGGCGCGTCAGCGCACGCTGCTGCGCGCGGCGTTCAACGGCGTGCTGGCGCTCCCGATGCCGGTGGTCGCCGCCGTGCACGGCTTCGCGCTGGGGGGCGGCCTGGAGCTCGCGCTGAGCTGCGACCTGATAGTCGCCGATCCGTCGGCGGTGCTCGCCCTGCCCGAGGTGTCCGTGGGCGTCATCCCCGGTGGGGGCGGGACCCAGCTGCTGCCGCGCCGGGTGGGGCTGGCGAAGGCGGCCGAGCTGATCTTCACCGCCCGGCGCGTCACCGCGACCGAGGCGCTCGGGCTCGGGCTGATCGACCGGCTGGCCAGCCCCGACCGGGTGCACGCGGAGGCGCGCGAACTGGCCGAGACGATCGCGGCCAACTCCCCGGTCGGGCTGCGGGCCGCCAAGCACGCGCTGCGCGCCGGCTTCGGCCTCGACCTGGCGGCCGGTCTGGCGGTCGAGGACGCCGCCTGGCGCACCGTCGCGTTCTCCCCCGACCGCCTGGAGGGCGTGCGGGCGTTCCGCGAGAAGCGGCCCCCGCGGTGGCCGGACAGCACGGCGTAACGGAGGTGCGGGGGCGGGGGTGGCCGGGCGCGGTGGGGGCGTGCGGGCGGTGGTGTCTCGGTGGGTTGTGGGCCGGGTGCGGTGGGGGCGTGCGGGCGGTGGTGTCTCGGTGGGTTGTGGGCCGGGCGCGGTGGGGGCGTGCGGGCGGCGAATAATACAGCGAATGGGGCAGGGAGTAGCTGAAGGCCCCATAGTGTGCCGAACGCTCATAGCCTGGGCGTATGGGAGAGGAGAGCCGGCTGCGCGCCGTCGCTGAGCTGTCGCAGAGCATGGCCGCGGCGCACGGGATGGCGGAGGTGGCGCACGCCGCCGCCAGCCGGGCCCGGCAGGCGCTGGACGGCTCCTTCGCCGCCATCTCGGTCTGGGAGCGGGAGCGCGGCCGGCTGCGGGTGCTGGCGAACGTCGGCGCGCTGGCGCCCGACGAGGAGGAGTTCCCGGCCGACGAGTCGTATCCGGTGCACGACTTTCCCGAGATCGCCCTGCTGGCGGAGGCGCGCGGCGAGCCGGCGGCCTGGGTGACCACGGCCGGCGAGCCGGCCGTGGGGGCCGGCGGCGCCGGGGACCGGCAGCGGGCGGTAGCGCTGCGCCGCCGTGGCCGCGGCTGCTGCGTGGTGGCGCCCATCGTCCTGCAGGGCCCCGCCTGGGACGAGCTGTACCGGGCCCGGGCGGAGGATGCCGAGGCTGTGCCGCAGGGCCCTGCCCGGGGGGAGCTGTACGTGGCTCGGGGGCGGGACGCCGAGGGCATCGAGACATTCGGGCGGCGTGAGGCGGGTGTGCCGCAGGGCCCTGCCTGGGGGGAGCTGTACGTGGCCCGGGGGCGCGGCGCCGAGGTCTTCGGGCGGCGTGAGACGGACTTCGCCGCGGTGCTCGCCTCGGTCATCGCCGCCGGCCTGGTCCAGCACCAACGTCTGGAGGAGGTGCGCCGGCTGGCGTTCACCGATCCGCTCACGGGGCTCGCCAACCGGCGGGCCGTGGATCTGCGGCTGGACGAGGCGGTGGCGCAGCACCGCGCCGCCGGAACCGTGGTGACTCTGGTGGTCTGCGACGTCAACGGCCTGAAGCAGGTCAACGACACCTACGGCCACGCCGCCGGCGACCGGCTGCTGGAGCGTTTCGGCTCGGTGCTGTCGCTCTGCGGCGCCGCGCTTCCGGGTTCGCTGGCCGCCCGCCTCGGCGGGGACGAGTTCTGCCTGCTGGCGGTCGGCCAGCCGACGGAGGAGGTGGTACGCGCCGCGGCCGAGGTGTGTCGCCGGGCCGACGCGCTCGAACTGGGCCACGGGGTCGCCTGCGGCGTCGCCTCGACCGGCGAGCGGATCGGCGAGCCCGCCGGCGTACGGCTCAGCGCCCGCCGGCTGTTCCGGCTCGCCGACGCCGCCCAGTACCAGGCCAAGGCCGCCCGCTCGCGGGAGCCGGTGGTCGCCGGCCGGGCGGGCCCGCACGACGAGGTCGTCGCGCTGGCCGACGCCGCCGGGCCGCCGCCCGCCGAGGGCGACGACCGTCGCCGGTTCCGCGGCCGCGGCACCCCCCGTCACCGGGTGCGCGAGGACTGCTGAGCGCCCCTGGCCTCCCCTGGCCGCCCTGTGCCTCCCCGGGCCTCCCCGGGCCGGCCGGCACGGTTACCCTCCTGGGCATGGCTGCGACGCACCCTGACCAGGCCCGTACCGTCGTCGCGTTGGGCTCCGCCGGCGTGACCGCCGAGGGCGTCGTCGCCGTCGCGCGCGCCGGCGCCCGGGTGGAGCTGTCCGCCGAGGCCCTGGCCGCGCTGACCGCCGCCCGCCGGACCATCGACGACCTGGCTGCCAGGCCCGAGCCGGTCTACGGCGTCTCCACCGGCTTCGGCGCGCTGGCCGTCCGGCATATCGCCCCGGATCTGCGCACCGCGCTGCAGCGCAACATCGTCCGGTCGCACGCCGCCGGGCTCGGGCCGCCGGTGGAGCGCGAGGTGGTGCGGGCGCTGATGTTCCTGCGCCTGCGCACCCTGGCCTCCGGGCACACCGGCGTACGCCCCGCGGTGGCCGAGACCATGGCGGCCGTGCTGAACGCCGGCATCACGCCCGTCGTGCCGGAACACGGTTCGCTCGGCTGCTCGGGGGACCTGGCGCCGCTCGCCCACTGCGCGCTGACGCTGCTCGGCGAGGGCGAGGCCACCGGCCCGGACGCGCCGGACCAGCCGCGGCCCTCCGCCGAGCTGCTGGCCGAGCACGGCATCGCCCCGGTCGAGCTGCGCGAGAAGGAAGGGCTCGCGCTGCTCAACGGCACCGACGGCATGCTCGGCATGCTCGTGCTGGCCTGCGCCGACCTGGGCCGGCTGCTCACCAGCGCCGACATCACCGCCGCGCTCACCCTGGAGGCGTTGCTGGGCACCGAGCGGGTGCTCGCCCCCGAGCTGCACGCGTTGCGCCCCCACCCGGGGCAGGCCGCGAGCGCGGGCAACATGCGGCGGGTGCTGGCCGGTTCCGGCCTCGTCGGGCACCACCAGGACGCCGCGCCCCGGGTCCAGGACGCCTACTCGGTGCGGTGCGCGCCGCAGGTGGCCGGCGCCGGCCGGGACACCCTGGCGCACGCCCGCGCGGTGGCCGGGCGCGAGCTGGCCGCCGCCGTCGACAATCCGGTGGTGGTCGACGGCCGGGTGGAGTCGAACGGCAACTTCCACGGCGCGCCGCTCGGCTACGTGCTGGACTTCCTGGCCATCGCCGCCGCCGATCTGGCCTCGATCGCCGAGCGCCGCACCGACCGCCTCCTGGACCGGAACCGTTCGCACGGCCTGCCGCCGTTCCTGGCCGGGGACGCCGGGGTGGACTCCGGGCTGATGATCGCCCAGTACACCCAGGCCGCGCTGGTCGGGGAGCTCAAGCGCCTGGCGGTGCCGGCCTCCGTGGACTCCATCCCGTCCTCCGCGATGCAGGAGGACCACGTGTCCATGGGCTGGTCGGCGGCGCGCAAGCTGCGCCGGTCGGTGGACGCGGCGACCCGGGTCGTCGCGATCGAGCTGTGTGCGGCGGCCCGCGCCCTGGAGCTGCGCGACGGCCTGCGCGGGCAGGGGCTGCGGCCGGGTCCGGCGGCCGAGGCGGTGGTCGCCGCGGCGCGGGCCGCCGGCGTCGGCGGGGCGGGGGAGGACCGTTTCCTGGCTCCCGATCTGGCCGCCGCCGAGGACTTCGTGCGCGGGGGCGGGCTGGTCGCCGCCGCCGAGTCGGTCACCGGCGAGCTCGACTGAGGATGGTTGGGAGCGACCGGGAGCGGCTCCGGGGGGCGCGCGGCGGAGGGTCGTGCTCCGGGTGGCGTCGGAATCTGTCCGGATATCGCCGTGAAGGGTGGCGGCTGGCTCAGTTCTGCCGCTCGTGGGCGGCGCCGGGACCGGCCGGCTCGTCGGCCGGGGCGACCGTGGAGGGGTTGGCGGGGGCGGCCTCGTCGCCGTCCGCGTAAGCGGAGGGGATCAACCAGCCCAGGCAGAGGACACCGGCTGCCACCATGCCGCTGATCAGGGGTCGCCGGTTGGCGCTTCGGAGTTGGCCCTGCGGGCCGGGCTGAGCGTCCACGAGGGCTCCAGCGTGTCGGCGGGCGTGCGGTGCGATGTTACGGGCGGGTGCGGGTCGCGGGGAAGAGGCGACCCCTAGGGGATTTACCCTCCGGTGCATGAGTACCCACGGATCCGTCAACGAAGACGAGGACACCAGCAGGAGTCACGTGCGCGTCCGCGTGGAGATGGTGCTGGAGATCGCGGAGCGGGACGAGCTGACCCGCGCCGCCTGGGCGCGGATCGAGGCCGACGAGCAGCTTCCGGAGGGCGAGCGGGAACAGGCCGCGCGGGCCGTGTCCCGGGACGCGGCGGAGGCCGTCGCGTTCCTCGTGGATCCCGTCGACCTGGTCGGCGAGATGCCGGGCGTGCAGCTCGCGCAGGCGTCCTGGAGCAGTGAACTGATGGAGTACGACCCGGACGAGGAGTGGTACGTCGAGGACGACGACAGCGACGAGGACGCCGACGACGAACCCGCCTGACCGGCCCGGCGGCCGGCTGAGCAGGCCGGCTGAGCAGGTCGGATGGGCAGGCGGGACGGGCGGGCCGGAGCCCTGGGTGAGCTGTGTGAGCGGACAGACGGCGGTCGGCTGGCGATCGAACTCGTGGTCTCCCCCACAGTTTCACCTACAGTGGAACCGGCCGCGGCCGGGTCACGTTCTCCCCTAATGCCTTCGGGAGACACGGCTGTGGAGTGGAGTAGCGATCTGATGACAGCAATGCGGCGCGGGCGCGGACGTCTCGCGGTGATGGCGGCGCTGCTGAGTGGGGTGCTGGCGTTGTCGGCGTGCAGTGGCGGCGACGGCGAGGACGACGGAAACGCTCCCCAGGGCGGCGGCGGACAGACGGAGGCGGACGAGGCCGCCGAGGACGCGAACACCTCGGAGGCGGTGATATCCATATCCCCCGAGGACACGGCGGAGAACGTCGGCATCAACAGCGACGTGCAGGTCTCGGTGGAGAAGGGCACCCTCGACGAGGTGGTCATGACCGCCTCGGAGACCGGGACCGAGGTCACCGGCACCTTGTCCGAGGACGAGACCAGCTGGGCGCCCGACATCCAGCTGGAACGAGCCACCCAGTACGAGGTGACCGTTGAGGCGAGCGACAGCGAGGGTCGCGCGGCGCACGAGAGCGCGACGTTCACGACCGTCTCGCCGGAGAACAGCTTCATCGGGTACTTCACCCCTGAGGACGGCAGTACCGTCGGAGTGGGGATGCCGATATCGCTCAACTTCGACACCTCGATCGCCAACCAGGCCGAGATAGAAGAGGCCGTGGAGATCACCACGAGCAGCGGCCAGGAGGTCGTGGGCCACTGGTTCAGCGACACCCGCCTCGACTTCCGCCCCGAGACCTACTGGGAGGCGAACACCCAGGTCGACGTCGAGCTCAACTGGGACGGTGTGGAAGGTGCCCCGGGGATCTACGGCGTGCAGGACCGCTCGTTCAGCTTCGAGGTCGGCCGTTCCCAGGTCAGCACGGTGAACGCGGAGACGTACGAGATGAACGTCGTGCGTGACGGTGAGACGATCAAGACGATCCCGATCACCGCGGGCAGCGACGAGACCCCGACGTACAACGGGCAGATGGTGATCTCCGAGAAGCACGAGGAGACCCGGATGAACGGCGCCACCGTCGGCTTCACGGACGACGACGGCGAGGGCGAATACGACATACCGGACGTTCCGCACGCGATGCGGCTGTCCACGTCGGGGACGTTCATTCACGGCAACTACTGGGGTGGCGACGCGTTCGGCAATTACAACACCAGCCACGGCTGTGTGGGCCTCGCCGACGCGCAGGGGGCGAACGATCCCTCGACGGACGGCGCCTGGTTCTACGAGAACTCGATCATCGGTGACGTGGTGATCGTGGTGAACTCCGACGACGAGACGATCTCCCCGGACAACGGCCTCAACGGCTGGAACATGGACTGGTCCGAATGGACCGCCGGGAGCGCGCTGAGCTGAGCGTCGAGCTGAGCTGAACCGCGCGATCACGACGAGGCCCCGGGCGACCCGCCCGGGGCTGAGTTGTTGTGTGCGTCCGGAAGGGCTCGCCCGCCTCAGCGTTGGGAGAACGAGCGTTCGCCGTGTACGGCGAGTTCGTCGAGGACGCGGCGGGGGTCGCCCGCCTCGATCAGGTCGAGCAGGTGGCGGTGGCGGGCCACGTGCGCCTCCAGGTCCTCGTAGTACCGCTCCCGCACGTAGAGGTTCCGCGCCATGCAGATCAGCAGCTGCCGGTGCAGGGAGGCGTAGATCGCCTCGATCCTGCGGTGCCCGGCCAGCGCCACGATCGAGGCGTGGAAGGCGTAGCCGTTCTCCACCAGCGTCGCCCGGTCGCGCTGCCGCGCGCTCGCCGCCATCCGCTCCAGCGCGTCCCGGCACGCCTCCAGCCGCTCGGGTACCCGCACCGGCACCCCCAGCTCGACGGCCGTGCGCTCCAGCGCCGACCGCAGCGTGAGGATCTCGTACACGTCCTGGTCGGTGAGCTCCGCCACCGTCGCGCCGCGGCGCGGCTGAATGGTGATCAGCCCCTCCTGTTCGAGCAGGCGCATGGCCTCGCGCAGCGGCGGGCGGCTGATGCCGAGCCGCTCGGTCAGCTGCAGCTCGATGAGCCGGTCGCCTGGCCCCAGTTCGCCGGACAGGATCATCTTGCGGATCGCGGCCGCGGCGAGCTGGACGAGGCTCGGCGGGTCGAGGACCTCGCGGTCGCGGGGGGAGTCGGGGGAGGCGGGGGCGGGGGCCATGGCTTGGGCTGCCTTTCACGGTGGGCGCAGGCGGCGCGGCGCGGATGGTGGCGATGGCGGCGCCTCGGGCAGGAGTTGGGTTCGTGGCCGAGTCGGAAGCCGAGTCTGAAGCCATGCTCCCAGGGGTCTTGTCCCTTCGCTAAGTCTATTGTAGACAATAGCTCATCGGATCTTTCGAGCCGCCGACGGGAAGAGGCACGAAGCACATGGGCACTGCAGAGACAGCCGCCACGAGGACCGAACTGATCGAGCTGTTCGACGGGTTGCGCGTCGCCGACGTGCGGGACGGCATGGACTGGGCCGGGCTGCACACCAAGGGCACGGTGTCGCCCGAGATCACGCCGCTGTGGCAGGGCGCCCGGATGACCGGGCTGGCCCGCACCATGCGGCTGCGGCCCTCGGAGAAGGCGGTCCCGGCGCTGACCCCGGAGGAGTACACCGGCTGGTCGGCCGGCTGGTACCGCGAGCAGTACCCGAACATGATCACGTCGACCATCGAGCAGGGCGACATCGTCGTCATCCAGTCCGCCGGCCTGGACGTCGGCGAGATCGGCTCGAACAACTCGCTGGAGTGGCACGCCGCCGGCGCCACCGGCATCGTCACCAGCGGCGGCGTGCGGGACACCGACGAGTGCATCCTGCAGGAGGTGCCGCTGTTCTGCCGGTACCGGGCGCAGAAGATGGTGCAGGGGCGGGTGGAGTTCGACGCGCTCGGTGTGCCGGTGGACATCGGCGGCGTGCTGATCCGCCCCGGCGACATCGTGGTCGCCGACGGCGACGGCGTCATCGCGGTGCCCGTCGAGCACGCGGTCACGGTCGCCCGGTACGCCCGGCAGGAGTTGGAGAACGACAAGCAGGGCCGCCGCCGGCTCTACGAGCGGCTGGGCCGCCCGCTGGACGACACCGTTCGGTGACGGAGATGTCTGCCAGGAACGGGGGCACGGGAGGCGGGGAGGCGGGAAGCGGGCGCGCGGCTGGGCCGCCCGCTGGACGACACCGTTCGGTGACGGAGGTGCACACCACAGAGATCGGCGCGGGCGACTCCGTCGGTCCCGTGCGCCGGGAGTCCGCGCGCGTCGGTTTCGTCGGGCTCGGCAATCTCGGCCGGCCGATGGCCCTCGCGTTGCTTCGCGGCGGCTGGCGTCTCGCGGTGCACGACCGGGTGCCGGGGCGCGACCGGGAGTGTCTGGCGGCCGGCGCGGAGCCGGCCGCCGGCCCGGCCGACCTCGCCGGCTGCGGGGTGCTGGCCCTGGCGGTGTCCGACGACGCCGCCGTCGAGCGGGTGTTGGGCGGCCCCGAGGGGCTGCTGGCGACGCTGGCCCCCGGCGCGTTGGTGCTGGTGCACAGCACCGTGCTGCCCCGGACGGCGCACGAGCTGGCGGAGCGCGCCGCCGAGCGCGGCGTCGCGCTGCTCGACGCGCCGGTCAGCGGCGGCGCCGAACGCGCCGCCCGCGGCGAGCTGTCCGTCATGGTCGGCGGCACCGAGGCGGCGCTCGTCAGGGCCCGCCCCGTGCTCGACACGGTCGGCTCCCGGGTTCGGCACCTCGGGCCGGCCGGGGCGGGCGCGGCGACCAAGCTGGCCAACCAGCTGATGATGTTCGCCGCGCTGGCCGGGACGCACGAGGCGCTGGAGCTGGCCGCCGCCCACGGGGTCGCGCCGGCCGAGGTGCTGGACGCCGTCGGCGACTCGACCGGCGACTCCTGGGTGACCAGGCACTGGGGATTCTTCGACGAGGTCGCCGCCGCCTACCAGCGGGCCGGCACGCCGGTGTCCGAGCGCCCGTGGAGCAAGGACCTGTGGGAGGTCACCGCGGCCGCCCGCGCCGCGGACCTGCGGCTGCCGCTCGCCGGACTGCTCGCCCAGACGCTCGCCGATCTGGTGGAGTCGCACGCGCGGAAGGCCCAGGACGGGGGGGAGGAGCCCCAGCCATGAGTGCCACCGAGTCCCGGGCCCCGACGCCGCTCGCCCGTTCCGAGAACCGCGCCGCGGACACCCCGGCCCGCACCCCACGGGGTCGTTCCGAGAACCGCGCCGCGTACGCCTTCCTGTCGCCGTGGCTGGTCGGCATGGCGGTCTTCACCATCGGGCCGATGATCTTCTCGCTGTACCTCGCGTTCACCCGGTACGACCTGATCAGCTCGCCCGAGTGGATCGGCCTGGACAACTTCCGGCACATGTTCACCACCGACCCCAGGTACTTCTCCTCGGTCGAGGTGACCCTCACCTACGTCGTCGTCTCCGTGCCGGTGCTGCTGGTCGTCTCGCTGGCGTTGGCCATGGTGCTCAACCGCGGCATGCGCTTCCTCAGCGGCTACCGCGCGCTGTTCTACATGCCGTCGCTGATCGGCGGCAGCGTCGCCGTGGCCGCACTGTGGCGCCAGGTCTTCGGCGAGGAGGGCATCGTCAACGAGGCGCTCGCGCTGGTCGGCATCGACCACGGCAGTTGGGTCGGCGACCCCGACTCGGCGCTCTACACCATCGTCGTGCTCCAGGTCTGGGCCTTCGGCTCCGCGATGGTGATCTTCCTCGCCGGACTGCGCCAGATACCCAGGGAGTTGTACGACGCGGCCGCGGTGGACGGCGCCGGCCCGGCCCGCCGGTTCCGCAGCATCACGCTGCCGATGCTGTCCCCGTTGATCTTCTTCAACCTGCTGCTGAGCGTGGTCAACGCGTTCCAGGCGTTCACCACCGCCTACGTGGTCAGCAACGGCTCGGGCGGCCCGTCCGACTCGACGCTGTTCTACACCCTCTACCTCTACGAACAGGGCTTCGCGCAGCTGAACATGGGCTACGCGGCGGCCATGGCCTGGGTGCTGGTGCTCGGCCTGGCGGTCTTCACCGGGCTGCTGTTCCTCAGCTCCCGGTACTGGGTCCACTACGGAGACGAACGATGACGCGTACGTCTCCTGATCTTCCCGCGCTTCCCGTTCGGCACTGGGTCCACTACGGAGACGAACGATGACCCCGACCCCGACCCTGACCAGAAGGCGCCCCGCCGCGCTCGCACCGCGCCCCCGACGCCGTCCGCTCCGGCCGCTGCTCGGCAACCGGATGACCCGCAGCCCGCTGCTGCTCTCCGTGGTCAGGCACAGCGTGCTGATCATCACCCTCACGGTGATGCTCTATCCCCTGCTGTGGATGTTCGCCGCGTCCTTCCGGCCGGACAACGAGGTGTTCACCACCCTCGGCCTGTTCACCGGCGACTTCACCACCGAGAACTACAGCCGCGGCTGGTCCGGCGGCGACCAGCTCAACTTCTCCCGGTTCTTCCTCAACTCGCTGACCCTGACGGTGCTCACCATCGTCGGCAACCTGGTCAGCTGCTCCCTGACCGCCTACGCCTTCGCCCGCCTCGACTTCCGCTTCAAGCGGACCCTGTTCGCGCTGGTGCTCGGCACGCTGCTGCTGCCGTACCACGTCACGATGGTGCCGCAGTACATCCTCTTCAACCAGCTCGGCTGGGTGAACACCATCCTGCCGCTGGTGGTGCCGAAGTTCCTGGCCGCCGACGCGTTCTTCATCTTCCTGATGGTGCAGTTCATCCGCACCCTGCCGCGCGACCTGGACGACGCCGCCCGGATCGACGGCTGCGGCCATTTCGGCATCTTCTGGCGGGTGGTGCTGCCGCTGTCCGTGCCCGCGCTCGGCACCACGGCGCTGTTCACGTTCATCGCCACCTGGAACGAGTTCCTCGGCCCGCTGCTCTACCTGACCGAACCGGACAGCTGGACCGTCTCGCAGGGCCTCGGCTCGTTCCTCGACGCCACCGGCCAGTCCGCGTACGGCTCGCTGTTCGCCATGTCCACCCTCTCGCTGGTGCCGATCCTCGGCTTCTTCATCGCGGCGCAGAAGCTGCTGGTCGAGGGCATCGCCACGAGTGGCATGCGGTGAAAGGGGAGCAGCACTCATGAAACACACCCGAGCCGTCACCACCCGACGCGCCTTCCTCACGGTCGGCGGCGCGGCCGCCCTCGGCGCGTTCGGCACCGCCTGCGGACAGCGGCTGCCCCGGCACAGCCGGGCCGAACTGCGCGGCCGGGGCGACGTCGCCGGCGACATCCGCTTCGCCTGGTGGGGCGCCGCCTCCCGGCACCTGCTCAGCAACGACATCGCCGACATCTTCGAGTCCGACCACCCCGAGGCGAACGTCCAGCGCGAGCCCGGGGAGTTCGGCAACTACTTCAAGCGACTGAACGTCCAGGCCGCCGGCCGCAACCTGCCCGACGTCACGCAGATGCAGGCACGCCAGCTCAACGACTTCACCGAGCGCGACGCGCTGCTGCCACTGGACCCGATGCTCGACTCCGGCGCGATCGACGTCAGCGAGATCCCCGACGCCGTGCTGGAGACCGGCCGCGGACCCGACGGCCGGCTGTACATGCTGCCCACCGGGGCCGCCTACGACGCGGTCACCGTCAACGCCACGCTCGCCGAACAGGCCGGCGTCGAGCTCCCCGGGCTCGGCTACGACTGGGACGACTTCGCCGCGTTCCTGCGCGCCGCCAGGGACGGGCTGCCGCCCGCCATCCCGCCGGCCGGCCTCAGCGGCGGCCTGCCGAACTTCTTCATCGCCTACGTGCAGGGCCACGGCGAGCAGATGTTCGACGGGCGGCTGCTCGGCTTCTCCCGCGAACTGCTGGTCACCTACTGGGAGATGTGGGAGGAGATGCGGCACGACGGGCTCACCAACACACCTGAGTCCAACGCCGAGGAGCCGCCCACGCCGGAGGCCAGCTACGTCGCCCAGGGCGCGTTGCTCAGCGACGTCACCCCGGGCAACGCCCTCACCCCCATCCAGGCCACCCTGGACGGCACCCAGCCCGGCCAGCGGCTCACCACCCTGCCGCTGCCCAGCGGACCGGCGGGCGGCGGCAACGTGCTGATCTCCTCCGGCATGTCCATCCCCCGCAACTGCGACAACGTGCCCACCGCCGCCGCGTTCGTCGACTTCTGGGCCAACGACGCGCGCAGCGGCGACACCTACGCCTCCGACAACGGCGGGGTCACCAACACCCGCCTGCTCCAGCGCCAGGTCGACGACCCGGAACTGCCCCGCACCAAGCGCCACGAACTCCGTCTCTACCAGCGGATCGTCGAGCGGGAACCGGCCCTGGTCATCTATCCGCCCGGCTACATGGCGGTGTTCGAGTCCGCGTTCCTGCGCGCGTACGAGGACGTCTCCTTCGGCCACCGGACCGTCCGAGAGGCGGTGGACGCCTTCTTCGAGGAGGCCAATGCCGGTCTCGCGACGTAGCGGCACGGGGCTGGCATCGGGGCCTGCACAAGCGTGGAGGCCAATGCCGGTCTCGCGACGTAGCCGTACAGACAAGCCGCCCGGGCCTGGCCCGTGGCGGCAGGGAGGACCAGGAACCCCATGCACGACACCCCCCTCGACGGCGTTCGGGTGGTGGACCTCACCCAGGTCATGGCCGGGCCGTTCTGCACCATGATCCTCGCCGACCTCGGCGCCGACGTGATCAAGGTGGAGCCCCCGGGCGGCGACCAGACCCGTCACTCCTGGGGAGACACCGCGGGCGGCCAGGACAGCACCGCCTTCCACGGCCTCAACCGCAACAAGCGCAGCGTCTGCCTCGACCTGAAGACCGCACAGGGCCGCGCCGACCTGCACGCCCTGGTGCGCACCGCCGACGTGGTGGTGCACAACTGGCGGCCCGGCGTGGCGGAACGGCTCGGCGCCGACTACCCGACGCTCTCCGCGCTCAACCCCGCGCTGGTCTACGCGAACATCTCCGGCTTCGGCGGCACCGGCCCGTACGCCGACCGCCCCGGCTACGACCTGATCGCCCAGGGCATGACCGGCGCGATGAGCGTCACCGGCGAACCCGGCGGCCGGCCGGTCAAGAACGGCCTGCCGGTGGGCGACCTCGGCGCCGGCCTGCTCTGCGTCAGCGGCATCCTCGCCGCCTACCTGTACCGGCTGCGTACGGGCACCGGGCAGCAGGTCGAGACCTCGCTCTACGAGGCGACGCTGGCCATGTCGATCTGGGAGTCCACCGAGTACTGGGCCACCGGCCGTGCGCCGCGCCCGCTCGGCTCGGCCAACCGGATGTCCGCGCCCTACCAGGCGCTGCGCACCCGCGACGGCCACCTCACCGTCGGCGCCAACAACGAACGGCTCTGGCAGCGCCTGTGCGCGGCGCTCGACATGCGACACCTCGCCGAGGACCCGCGGTTCGCCACCAACATGGACCGGCTGCGCAACCGCGAGGAGCTGGTGGTGGAGTTGGAGGCGCGGCTGGTCGAGGACACCACCGCGGGCTGGGTCGACGCGCTGCTGGCCGCCGGAGTGCCGGCCGGCCCGATCCTCGACTACGCGGAGGTGCTGGACGCGGACCCGCACGTGCGGGCCCGCGAGCTGGTGCGGGAGATCGACCACCCGGCCGCCGGCCGCGTCCGGGTCCTCGCCCCGCCACTCCGCCTGCACCGCACCCCTGCCACGGTCCGCACCCATCCGCCGTTGCTCGGCGAGCACACCGAGGAGATACTCGCGGAGCTCCGGGAGGGCACCTCGGCGGCGGGGTCGGCGGTGGCTGGGTCCCGCTCGGCCGGTGAGGTGCGGGTGCGGCGGGACGGGGACGTCGTCCGGGTGGTGCTGTCCAACCCGGACCGCAGAAACGCGCTCACCTTCCCCATGTACGACCAGCTGCTCGCCGCGTGCGACGTCGCCGACGAGCCGGGCGTCCGCGTCGTCGTGCTGCGCGGCGACGGCGGCCGGGCGTTCGCCGCCGGAACCGACATCCGCGAGTTCACGGGGCTCGCCGGGCTCGCTGGACTGGCTGGGTCCGCTGGGGCCGCGGCGGAGGAGGGTCTGGAGTACGAGCGGCGGGTCGGCCGGGTGTTGGGCGGCGGCCCTGGGGCCGCTGCGGCGGAGGAGGGTCTGGAGTACGAGCGGCGGGTCGGCCGGGTGTTGGACCGTCTGCTGGCGCTGCGCGCCCCGTTGATCGGCGTCGTCGAGGGCCCGGCGGTCGGCGGCGGCCTCGCCCTGGCGGCCGCGTGTGACGTCGTGCTGGCCACGCCGGACGCGGTGTTCGGCGCCCCGATCGCCCGCACCCTCGGCAACTGCCTGCCGGCCCCGGTGGTCGCCCGCCTCCAGGACCGGCTCGGATCGGGACGCGCGCTCGCGATGCTGCTGACCGCCGAACTCCTGGACGCCGAAACCGCCAGGACCGCGGGTCTGGTGCAGCACGTCGTGGACCGCGACGAGTTGGACGAGCGCCTCGACGCCCTGCTGGCACGGGTGCGCGGCTCGGCGCCGTTGACCCTGGCCGCGTTGAAGGAGACCGACCGGCGGCTGCGCGCCGCGGCGGCCCGCGTCGACACCGACGACCTGCTGCGCCGCTGCTACGGCAGCGCCGACTTCCGGGAGGGCGTCCACGCCTTCCTCGACCGCCGCACCCCACACTGGAGGGGCCAGTGAGCAGCCACGAGACGCCCGATGCGGTCGACGCGCACCACCACTACTGGCGGCCGGCTTCGGACGATCCGCATCCGCGGCCGGTGCAGGGGGTGTTCGGGCCGGACGAGTTGGTGCCGGAGCTCGCCGCCGCGGGGGTGGCCGCGACCGTGCTGGTGCAGTCGGTGGACGACCCGCGGGAGAACGACCGCCTCGCCGCGTACGCCGCCGCCGTACCCGAGGTGGCCGGCACCGTCGCGTGGCTGCCGCTCGCCGACCCCGTCGCCGCCCGCGCGGAGCTGCGCAGGGTGCGGGTGCTCGGCCCGACGCCGTGCGGGGTGCGGTGTCTGGTCGAGCGCGACCCGCTGGAGTGGCTGACCACGCCCGACTCGCTCTCCCTCTTCCGCGAGTTGGCCGACCGCGGTCTGTGCTGGGACGTCGTCCCGGTCACCGAGCCCCAGCTGCGCGCGGTCACCGAACTCGCCGCCGCCGTCCCGGAGCTGCGGATCGTGGTGGACCATCTGGCCCGGCCGCCACTGGAAACCGGCCGCCGGGACCTGGCGTCGTGGGCCCGCCGGCTGGGCGCCCTGGCCGAGCACCCCGGGGTCGCGTTGAAGGTGTCGGTCGGGGTGGACGCCCTGACCGCCTGGCCGAGGTGGGACGCGGCGGAGCTGGTGCCGTACGTGGCGCGGGCGGCGGAGCTCTTCGGCCCGCGCCGGCTGATGCTCGCCAGCAACTGGCCGGTGGTGCTGCTCCGCCGCGACTACCCCGGCACCTGGGCCGACCTGACCGCCGCGCTGCGCGCGGCGGGCGTGGCCGGCCGCGACCTCGCCGAGGCCACCGGCGGCACGGCGGCCCGCTGGTACCGGCTGGGATGACTCGGGCGGCGCCGGTGCGTCGCGCCGGCCAGGCCCGTCAGCCTTCGCTCTCCTCGGCGAGCAGGCGCTCCACCGTTTCCACCTTCGTGGTGAGCCCGTCCGTGACGCCCTCGTTGAGGTCGGCCTTCAGCACGAGGCTGACCCGGGCCGCGTGCGCCTGCACGGCCTCGACGGCCCGTCTGACCACGTCCATCACCTCGTCCCACTCGCCCTCGACGCTGGTGAACCTGGCGTCGGTCCGGTGCGGAAGTCCGCTGTCCCGCACCACCCGCACGGCGTCGGCCACGGCCTGGCCGACGTGCTGTCCGCTGCCGATCGGCGTCACCGAGAAGGCCACGATCACGACTGATCACTCGCCACTTCGCGCACCACTTCACGCACTACTGGTCACCGCTCCTCATGTCGGGCCCGGATCGGGTGGTTCCCGGGCGCACTACCGATCCATACTGCGGCAACCACGGCCGAGACCGGCACGGCCGGGGGCGGGGCGACCCCTCGGCCGTGCCGGGTTGGGCCGGCTGGACCAGCCGCGTTCGCGTCAGCGGTCAGCGGTCAGCGGTTCAGCGGTTCAGCAGTTCTTGTAGTCCCTGTCGTCGTTGTCGTACGAGCAGACGTCCACCACGGTGCCGCTGCCCCGGCGCAGGGTGGCGCGGTCGGCGTCGTTGTTCCACACGTACCACTCCCTGCCCATGTAGCGGTTGTGGCGGTTGTTGCTCCCGTCACCCGTGCGCACCGTCACGTACTCGCCGGCGGCCAGCGTGAAGGTGCCGAAGGTGTAGCGGTGGCCGGCGCTGTCCCGGAGGGTCCAGCCCTTCAGGCTCACGGCCACGTCCCGCGTGTTGGTTATCCGCACGTACTCGGCGTTCAGGCTGGTGTTGGAGCCGCGGTCGCTGCCCGGGCTGTCGTAGTAGATCTTCGAGATGTGGACGGATCCGGACGCGGCGTGCGCCGGGGCGGGCAGCAGGATCAGGCTGGCGCAGCAGGCGGCGACGATGGCGCCCGCGATGGTGCGAACTCGGGTCACGTGAGGTCCTGTTCGTCCGGGCCACACACCTCGTGTGTGCGGCGGGTGCGCCACGCTACGGACCTTCACGTTGCCATCACATCTACTTTACATTCTCTTTAGGCACTTTCTTGATCGGGCGACGCGTCGCGGCCTGGTTAGAGTGACCGGATGACGAACGCATCCACCTCCGGCAACCCTCGTTCCCGGCTCGGCGTGATGTTCGACCGCGACCACCGGCCCGAGGAACTACGCGACTTCGCCAGGGCGGCGGAGGAGACCGGCGTGGACGACCTGTGGCTGGTCGAGGACCTCGGCTGGGCGGGCTCGGTCTCCTCCGCGGCCGTGGCGCTGGCGGCCACCGAGCGGCTGCGCGTCGGGATCGGCATCCTGCCCGCCCCGCTGCGCAACCCGGCGCTGCTCGCCATGGAACTGGGCAGCCTCGCCCGGCTCTTCCCCGGACGGCTGGTCGCCGGCATCGGCCACGGCGTGCCCGAGTGGATGGCCCAGGTGGGCGCGGCGACCCCGACGAAGCTGGCGCTGCTGGAGGAGACCATCACCGTGGTCCGCGCGCTGCTCGGCGGCGAGACCGTGACGTTCCAGGGCCGGACCGTTCGCGTCGACGGGGTGCGCCTGGTGCACCCGCCGGCCCCGGACGCCGTGCCGCCGCTGGTGACGGGCGTCGTCCGCCCGCGGTCGTTGGAGCTCTCGGGACGGGTCGCGGACGGCACGATCGTCGCCGAGGGCCAGGGCCCGAGCCGGATCGCCGCCGCGCTCGGACACATCGCCACGGGGCGGGAGTCCGCCCGCGCGGCCGGCGCGGAGCGCCCGCACGAGCTGATCCTCTTCACCCACCTGTGCGTCTCCGACGACGCGGAACGCCTGGCGGCGGCGACCGCCCCGGTGGTCGCCGAGTACAGCGAGTGGCTCGGCATCCCGCCGGCCGAGGTCTTCCTCGCCGCCGGCGACGCCGACACCGCGGCGCGCCGTATCCACAGCCTGTGGGAGGCGGGCGCGCACACCGTGGTGCTCCGCCCGATCGGCGTCCGGCCGCTGACCCAGCTCCGTTCCGCGCTCGACGCACTCGGCCCCGCCCGGTAGGGCTGGTTGGGCTACGCCGGGTCCGCGGCGAGGCGTGGGTCGCCCTTGAACACCTCGGACGTGTGCCAGACGACGTGTTCCTCGGCGACCGGATCGCTGCCCGGCTGCGGGCCGATGACGGGCCGGCCGGCCAGGTCCAGCACCTGGCCGGTGGCCGCCGGACCCCGGCCGACGAACCGTTGCGAGACCATGATCCGGAGCGGCGCGTTGCCGCCGCCGGCGAGCCCCAGCACCCCCTTGTCGAACAGCTTGTGGTGCAACGAGCACAGGCACAGCCCGTTCGACAGCGCGTCGGGCCCCTCGTAGGCGCGCCACCGGACGTGCGCCGCCTCCAGGCCGACCGGCACCAGGTTCAGCGTGCCGTCGAAGCCGCAGAACGCGCAGCGGTACTCGTACGCGACCAGCACCCGCTCGCGCATCTCGGCCGACCGCTGCGCCGGCAGCCGCGGCGTGGGTGCCGCGAGATCGGCGGCCGTCAGGTCCAGGCCGGCGGCCGCGGCGATGTCGTCGTGCAGCGACGGCGGGAAGTGCTGGTCGAGCAGGACGTGCGCCAGCTGGCCCAACAGCGGCGGGTCGGCGGCGAGCGCGGCGCGCAGGTCCGGCGCGAGCTGCCCGGCCGCGCCCCGCGCGCGCAACTCCCGCACGCCCGTGCCCGGGCTGCCGGAGCCGTTGTCCGTCCACACCTCCCACACGCCGTCGGAGACCAGGTGGTGGAACGGGTACGCGGCCGACGTGCGCCGGTCGGGCCCGTAGTGCGCCAGCAGCCGCCGCAGATCGTCCTCCACGTCCGAGAAGCGCAGCGACGCCGCGACGTCCCGCTGGTACCTGCCGAGCGCGTACAGCATCAACAGCGGCTTGTGTGGCGCCCGTTCACCCCGCTGCGTCCACTGCCGCAGCCCTCGCACCCGCTCCGTCCAGTCCACGCCCGGATCCTAGCCAGCGGTCCTGGCAGGGCGCGGTTCGGTGCGGCGCGGCTAGACCACGATCGCGTTGAGTGAGGCCGGGCCGGCGGGGACGGCCGGGTCGCGGGGGGTGCGGTTGTGGGCGCGCCAGGCGGTGGCCAGGCGCCTGACGGCCTCGGTGAGTTCTTCGAGCGGGGCCAGGAAGTGCAGCCGGAGATACGCCCCGCTGCGGCCGAGGGTGTCCACGGTGGTGCCGGGCAGCACCGCGACCCCGTGCCGCAGCGCGGTCTGCGCGAACGAGACGCCGTCGCCGCGCGGCAGCCGCACCCACACCGTCTGGCCGCCGATGACCGGCGGGCAGTGCCAGTCGGGGAGTTGGGCGGCGAGTTCGGCCCGCAGATGGTCGTGGTGCCGGCGCAGCTCGGTGATCCGGCGCTGGCGCATCGGCTCGAAGTCGGCCAGCAGCCGGACGGCCACCAACTGGGCCGGCACGTCGGTGCCGAGGTCGTGGATGGCCTTCAGCCGGGCCAGCCGGGAGATCAGCGGCGTCGGCCCGCGCACCCAGCCGACCCGCAGCCCGCCCCAGCACACCTTGCTCAGCGAGCCGACAGCCACCACCGGCGCGTCCCTGACCAGCATCGCCAACGGGGGAGCGGCGGGGGTGGGGTTGGATACGGGGTCGGGGCCGGCGGGACTGGCGTGACCGGCGAAGGTCAGGTCGGCCAGGGTTTCGTCGGCGAGCAGCCGGTGTCTGGCCGGGGGCCCTACGGGGTTGGACGCGGGGTCGGGGCCGGCGGGACTGGCGTGACCGGCGAAGGTCAGGTCGGCCAGGGTTTCGTCGTCGAGCAGCCGGTGTCTGGCCGGGGAGCCCACGGTGTTGGACGCGGGGCCGTGACCTGCATGACCTGCGTGACCGGCGAAGGTCAGGTCGGCCAGGGTTTCGTCGTCGACCAGTGTCAGGCCGAGGTCTCTGGCGGCGCCGACGAGGCGTCGGGCGGCGAGCGGGGGCAGCACCGCGCCGGTCGGGTTGTGGTGCCGGCTGATCACGTACGACAGCGCGGGGCGGTGCTCGGCCATCGTCCGCACCGCCGCGTCCACGTCCAGGCCGGTGTCCGGATCGGTGGGGACCGGGCGCAACACCGCCGCGGCCTCGCGGAACAGGTCCAGCGCGCCGGGATAGGTGGGCGACTCGACCAGCACCGGATCGCCCGGCGCCACCAGCAGCCGCGTCAGCAGCGAGAGCGCCTGCTGGGCGCCCGTGGTGACCAGGATCTGCTGGGGCGTGGTGGCGGCGCCCCGCGCCGTGTACCGGTCGGCGATCGCCTCCCGCAGCGCCGGCACGCCCGCCGGGTGGTAGCCGAGGTCGCGCCCGGGCAGTTCGAGCGTGCGGTAGGCGCGCGTCACCTCGTCGGGCGCTTCGAGCGGTGCGGCGCAGCTGAGCAGGAGCACCCCGTCCGGCGGCTCCAGGAGGTGCAGGAACAGCGGGTTCGACGTGGCCCGCGCCCGGCCGCGGCCCGGCGTTCCGGGTCCAGGCCGGGCCGGGGACGGCCGGGTGGACTCGGGCGCGGCGAGCGCGGCCGCGGCGACCCGGGTCCCGCTGCCCTGCCGGCGCACGATCCGACCCTCCTGGCGCAGCACCTCGTACGCGGCCACCACGGTGGTGCGCCCCACGGCCAGCGCGGTGGCCAGCGCCCGGTCCGGCGGCAGCAGGGTGCCGGGCGGCAGCAGGCCCTCGTCGATCACCTGCCGGAAACGCGCGGCGAGCAGCAGGTACAGCGGGCCACGCCCGGCCGACCAGCGCCCGAGCGTCGTCACCAGCTCCTCGTTCGCCTTCTTCACTCCCATAACAGGACCAATCTCGTCGCATTGGCTCTGCCCTGGCAACCCATTTCGTCGCGACACTGGCCGGCATGAGCCCTCACGAAGCCCACGCCCGTCACCCGTCCGGAGCGCCCAACCTGCCTGATGCATCCAACCTGCCTGGCTCGTCCGACCTGCCTGACCCGTCCGGCCCGCGTGACCCGTCTGACCTGGCTGAGGCGCATCCGCAGACCCGTGCCGTTCACCACCGTGTTCCCTCGCCCTCCGGCAGCCGTCCCACGACCGTCCCGATCTACCAGGGGCACGTCTTCGCCTTCGACGGCGCCGAGGAGCTGGCCGCCGCCTTCGACGGGGCGAGCGACCCGTACCTCTACGGCCGGCTCGGCAACCCCACCGTCCAGGCGCTCGCGGACGCGGTCACCGACCTGGAGGGCGGCGCCGCGGGCCTGGCGTTCGCCTCCGGCATGGGTGCCATCAACGCCGTGCTGCTCAGCACCCTCTCCTCCGGCGACCACGTGGTCGCCCAGCGTTGCGTCTACGGCGGCACGTACGCGCTGCTCGCCGACCTCGCCGAGCGCTGGGGTGTCGAGGTGACCCACCTCGCGACCGACGACCCCGCCGAACTGCGCGCCGCCCTGCGCCCCACCACCCGCGTGCTGTACCTGGAGACCATCGCCAACCCGACCACCGGCGTGGTCGACCTGCCGGCGCTGATCGGCGAGGCCAGGGCGCGCGGCGTCACCACCGTCGTGGACAACACCTTCGCGTCCCCGCTGCTGTGCCGGCCGCTGGAGCACGGCGCCGACATCGTGGTGCACTCGGCGACCAAGTACCTCGGCGGCCACGCCGACGTGGTCGGCGGCGTCGCCGTCTTCCGGACCGCCGAGACGCGGCAGTCCGTCTGGCGGCTGGCGGTGGAACAGGGCGCCACGGCCGACCCGTTCGCCGCCTGGCTGACGCTGCGCGGCATGCGGACGCTGGCGCTGCGCGTGGAACGGCACTGCGCCAACGCCCTCGTGCTGGCCGAGCGGCTGACCGGCCACCCGGCCGTCGCCCGGGTCCGTTACCCGATGCTGCCCGACCACCCCGACCACGCCGTGGCCCGTCGGCTGCTCACCGGCGGCGGCGGGGTGCTCTCCTTCGACCTCGCCGGCGGCCGGCCGGCGGGGCAGACGTTCGTCGAGACCGTGCGCCTGGTCTCGCTCAGCCCCTCCCTCGGGGACGTCACCACCCTGGTGATGCACCCGGCGAGCACCTCCCACCGCCAGTTGGGCCCCGAGGCGCTGGCCGCCGCCGACATCGGCGAGGGCACGGTCCGCATGTCCGTCGGCATCGAGCACCCGGACGACCTGTGGGCCGACCTCCGCCAGGCGTTGGACGGCCTGCTGGAGACCGGCGCACCCCCAGCGGCGAGCCACACCGCCACGGCCACCGCGGGCGCCACAGCCACCGCGGGCACCGCGCGCGGCTAGCGGTACGGGTTTCCGGGGGCCGGATCGACGCGCCAGAACGACGCCGCCCTCGTTTCCGTCTCCGCCGTGCACTCGGTCGGCTAGCGGTACGGGTTTCCGGGGGCCGGATCGACGCGCCAGAACGACTCGGTGACGAAGGTGAACTGCCGGTGCCCCGGATGCCGGCCGGTGTGCCGGAGCGCCCACATCTCCACGGGCAACGGCTCGTTGTCCACCGGCTCCGAATGGGCGCCGCAGGACAGACAGCTGGCGTGGAAGATGCCGGAGGGCGCGCCCTGGGCGGTCTCCACGCTCAGCGTCCACTCGGCGGACATCACGACGTTTCCCCGGGCCATGGCGCTTCCTCCTGTCCTCGGTGGTGGGCGGGTCGGCCGCTACCGTCACGGCGCTTCCTCGAAGGGCCGGAAGCGGAAACGGCAGAAGACGCTCTTGCCGCCCGACTCCCTGGCCGACCACCAGACGCCGTCGGCCAGGCAGCCCACCAGGTAGAGCCCGCGCCCGCCCTCCGCCAGCCCGGGCGGCTGCGGGGAGAGCGCGGAACCCACCGGGAACGCGGGCGGGACGGGCGACTCGTCCGCCACCTCCACCAGCAGCCAGCGCGACCAGGCGCGGAACACCACCGTGACCCGGCCACGGGGGGCGTTCCGGGCGGCGTGGTGCACGGCGTTGCCGACCAGTTCGGACACGGCCAGTTCGACGTCGTCGGCGGAGAGCGGCAGGCACCAGTCGCCGACGATCCGGCGCGCCGTGCGACGCGCCACCCGGCCGGTGTCGGGACGATCCGCGCCGAGGGTGACCGAATGCGAGCGCGGAGACGTCGGCGTTATCGGTGGCACCACCCGGGGCGGCGCCTCTCGGACGTCACTCGGCTTCATCTCCGTTCCCCCATCCTGCTCTTCCGGCGAACCAACACGCCGAGTCTCAAAGACAAGTGAAGACCCGTCAGAAACAGCGCGGCAGCGGTCGCCGGGGGGCGCACGCCTTCACACGGGGACACGTCTACGGTCCACCCGGTGCCGGCCCGGAGCCCCGGCGCCGCCCCACGCCACACGTTCGACACCGGCCGGCGGCTCGGGCGCGGGGCAAACATCCTGTTGGCGGGCCGCGCGAACCGCTCACCAGCGGAACGTGCCGTGGCCCCGCGGGGCCGTTGCGCCACCCCACGCCAGGGGGCGCACACGGGTGCACCGTTCCCGGCCGTCCCGTCGCGCCGCCCGCACGACGCCCGGCCCCGCCCCGACGCCCACCGCCACAGCGCACGCCCCGCGTCCCCGCGCGTGCCACCCACGCGCCGGCCGCCCCGGGGGCGCACGGGACATGGACGGGCGTGCATGGGCATGGACGGGCGTGGACGGGCTGGCCGGGTGTGCCGGGTCTGCCGGGTGTGTGCACAATCGGAGGGGTGTCCGCGTCCCTTGCCGGCGGGCTGGCGCCGCCCGTCGCCGAGGCGCTTTCCGTCGCCCTCCTCGTGCTGGTCCTCGCCTGGGCCGTCGCGCGCCCGCGCGGCTGGCCCGAGGCGGTGGCGGCGGTGCCGGCCGCGGGCGTGCTGATCGCCGCCGGCGCGCTGTCCCTCGACCACGCCCGCGCCGAAACGGAACGCCTCCTTCCGGTGGTGGGCTTCCTGGCGGCGATCCTCGTCCTGGCCCGGCTCTGCGACGACGAGCGCCTCTTCGACGCCTGCGGCGCCTGGACCGCCCGGCTCGCGGGCGGTCGCCCCCGCCGGCTCCTCGCCCAGGTGTTCGCCGTGGCCTCGGTGACCACGGCCGTGCTGAGCCTCGACGCCACGGTGGTGCTGCTCACCCCGGTCGTCTTCGCCACCGCCGCCCGGCTCGGCGCCCGACCCCGGCCGCACGTCTACGCCTGCACCCACCTGTCGAACACCGCGTCCCTGCTGCTGCCGGTCTCCAACCTCACGAACCTGCTGGCGTTCGCGGCCAGCGGGCTGAGCTTCGCCCGGTTCGCCGCCCTGATGACGCTGCCCTGGCTGGTCGCGATCGCCGCCGAGTACGCCGTCTTCCGGCGGTTCTTCGCCACCGACCTGGACGCCGGCGCCCGGGCCTCGTCCCGGGTGGCCGAGGCGCCACCCACGCCGGTGTTCGCGCTGGCCACCCTCGCCGGCACGCTCGCCGGCTTCGTGGTCACGTCCGCCGTCGGGCTCAACCCGGCGTGGGCCGCGCTGGGCGGCTGCGTCGTCCTCGCGGCGCGCGCCCTGGCCCGCCGCCGCACCACGCCCGCCGCGCTGCTGCGCGCCGCCGACGTGCCGTTCCTCGGGTTCGTCCTGGGGCTGGGCGTGGTGGTGCGCGCCGTGGTGGACGGCGGTCTCGGCGACGCGCTGGGCCGGCTCGTGCCCGGCGGCACGGGACTGGTCTCGCTGCTGGGCGTCGCGGCGCTGGCCGCCGTGCTCGCCAACGCCATCAACAACCTGCCGGCGGTGCTGGTGCTGCTGCCACTGGCCGCACCCGCCGGTCCCGGCGCGGTCCTGGCGGTGCTGCTGGGCGTCAACATCGGCCCCAACCTCACCTACGCCGGATCCCTCGCCACGCTGCTCTGGCGCCGCGTGGTGCACGAGCACGACGCCGACGTGGGACTGCGCGAGTTCACCCGGTTGGGCCTGCTCACCGTCCCCGTCGCCCTGCCCCTCGCGGTGCTGGCGCTCTGGGCCTCCCTGCACCTGGTGGGAAGCTGAGGAACATGAGCTGAGGAATGTGCCGGACGAGTCGGGACGGGCGGGACGGGAGGCTGCGCGGATGGCGGTGATCGTGTGGGTCGTCGAGGGCACGTGGCCCGCCTGCGTCGACGCGGCGCGGACGCATGCGCCCGAGGACGCGGAGATCGTGCTGCTGCACGTCAGCGAGGACGACGTCGCGGGTGCCGCGCACGGCGCGTACGCCGGGCTGCTCGGCCGCCGGCACCCCGAGCACGACCCAGGAACGCGCCTGGAACGCCTCGCCGCGGACTCGGCCGAGCGGCTGCTCGCCGCCGCCGCGGAGCGTCTCGACCGGCCCTGCGTGCGGCGGGCGCGCACGGGACGTCCGGAACGCGAGATCGTCGCCGCCACCGAGGGGGCCGATCTCCTGGTGCTGGCCCGCGACGGCGACCGCGACCACCTCGGCCCGCGAAGCCTCGGGCCGGCCAGTCGATTCGTCGTCGATCACGCCCCCTGCCCCGTCCTCCTGGTCTGGCCCGACCCACCCCCGACGGTGGAGACGCTGCCGCCCGCGCCCCCACCTCCGCCACACGGGCCGCACCCGCCGTCGCACGGGCGGTAGCGGGTTCAGCGCGGTGGTTCAGGCTGGTCCGTCGGCGTCAGCCTTGGTGCCGGTGCCGGTGCCGGTGCCGGTGCCGGTGCCGTGGTTGGGCTGGGGGGTGACCGGTTCGACCTGGTCGGGGCGGACGTCCCACTCGCGGCCGCCCTCCTGCGGCCGCAGCCACACCCGGCCGGACTGGAAGGCCGTGACGCGGCCGACGACGTCGCGTGACGTGTCGCGTGCCAGGGAGCCGATCCGCAGGCGTTCCACGCCGCTCACGCGGTCACCTCCGCCCCGTGAGTCGGGCACGGCTCCACGTCGACACGGTCGTACACCTCAGCGCTCCTCGTCAGCCTCGGGCAGGGGTCATGGATGCCGGGCACATCCCCGGCACGGAACCATGCTGACGGAACGTCAGGCCGGTGACTTTCACACCTGGGTGAAAGTTCGGGCCTGCGCCTTGCGTTGGCGCGAGTTGATGAGGGCTACAACCCGACCCAGGCGGCAAGGTGGTCGAGCGTGTCCGGCGTCCGCCGGGACAGGTGCACGAGGCCGCGGATCGTCTCCCGCGCTCCCGGGTGGTACCGGGTCTGCTGCGGTGCCAGCCGCCGCGCCGCGGTGACCGACGCCAGGGCCGCCTCGGCCCGGCCGGCCTCCATCTGGGCGCGCGCCTGGTCGACGTGGAAGTGCGCGGCGCGGGAGACCGCCCAGTCCCCGGGCAGCACCACCGTGGCCGCGCGCCGTAGCGCCTCGCCGTACTGCCGCATCTCGATGTGCGCCGAGACCGCGTGGACGGCGACGTTGGTCGGCCCGAACGACAGCCAGTGCACCCGGGTCGCCTCCCCGACCCGCACCGCGTACGCCTGGGCCTCCGCCAGGTGCGCGTCCACCGCCTGCTTGTCCCGGGACCGGGCCGAGATGATCGCGGCGCCGAGGTGGAGCTGTCCGTTCACCACGTCGCGCACCCGGCTCGGCGGAGCCTGGGTGAGCAGCGCGTGTCCCGACTCGATGAGCCGCAGGCCGATGGCGTACGCGCCCTCGCGGAAGTTGGCCAGCGCGCGCATGTACTGGCGGACCGCCGCCAGATGCGGGTCGGAGGCGCGGGAGGCGGCCCAGTCCATCCGGTCCAGGGCCACGGTGGCGAGGTCGAAGTACCCGAGCTTCATCGACACGTCGTGCGCCGTGCGGTACGTGCTGGACAGGGCCGCCCACAACTCGGTGGACGGGGTGCGGTGCGCGGCGGCGGTGATCTCGGCTATGACGCCCGGCAGGT
Organism: Streptomyces sp. B6B3; assembly: GCF_039871525.1. Lineage (NCBI taxonomy): Bacteria > Bacillati > Actinomycetota > Actinomycetes > Kitasatosporales > Streptomycetaceae > Streptomyces > Streptomyces sp. B6B3. Next base: position 67,210 of record NZ_JBDPLU010000015.1, read on the forward strand.
CGTGCGCGGCGTCGTTCAGCAGCGTGGCCCTGACCTGCCGACACAACTGCTCGGCCGCGGATATCAGTTGTTCGGTGGGCCGCGGGTCGGTCGCCAGGTCGGCGCCCACGTCGTAGAGGTCGAGTGCCTCCCGGATGGGGCGCACCAGCTCCGCCAGCCGGTCCTGCTGAAGCTCCGTCACGTACGGCTGACCGGTCAGCGCGGTCACGTCGACGGACAACGCCCGGGCCACCGTGGCCACCAGATCGGGGCTCGCCGGCTTGTGGCCGGACTCGACCTGGGTGAGCAGGCTGTAGGAGTACGGGATGCGCTGTGCCAGCCCTCGTTGGGTCAGGCCCGCCCGCTTCCGATGGTGTGCGATCCGGGAGCCCGCGTGCTCGTCGCAGAGGGTGGACATGGGAAGTGCTCCATTCCGTACGTGCCACCTCAAACGCTACCCGAACCAGCCGAAGGTAGATTGCGACTGACGAACTCCGCGGGATGGACTGCGACATGATGGCGAACCGGGTGCTCTACCTGCTGGGCAGCGCGGCCCCTCCGGTGCTCGACGTCGGCGTCGTCGTCGACCGCGCGCGGGCGGCGGGCTGGGACGTCTGCCTCGGGCTGACCCCCACCGCCGCGCGCTGGTTGGAGGACCAACTGCCCGCCCTGGAACGGCTCACCGGCCACCCGGTGCGCAGCCGGTACAAGCTGCCCGCGGAGCCCGACGTCTGGCCGCCCGCCGACGTGGCGCTGGTCGCGCCGGCGACGTTCAACACGTTGAACCAGTGGGCTCTCGGCATCACCGAGAAGTTCGTCGTCGGCTTCGTGGCCGAGGGCGTCGGCCGGGGCATCCCGACCGTGGCGATGCCGTGCGTCAACGAGGCGTTCGTTCGGCACGTGCAGTTCGGGCGCAGCATCGAGGCGTTGCGGACGATGGGCGTCCACGTGCTCTACGGCGAGGGCGGCTTCGTCCCCAACCCCCCGGGCCAGGGCCGCCCGGACACGTACCCCTGGCATCTCGCCCTGGACGCGTGCTCCAGGATCGTCAGCCGCGACCAGACCTGAGCAGGCCGGCCAGGACTCGGCGGGTCGTGCGCGCCGTGTTGTCTGGGCCGTTTTGTTTGGGCCGTTTTGTTTGGGGGTTGGGGTGGGTCAGAGCTGGTCTCCCGTGAGCAGGCCGGCCAGGACTCGGCGGGTGGTGCGCTCGAAGAGGGCCTGGGGGTCCTCGGGGAGGCCGGATGCGGTGGATTCGGCCAGGGCCGCGGCGAGGAGAGGACGGGTGCCCTCGGCCGCGGCTCGGGTCAGGTAGGCGGCCTGGGCCGCGTGCCGTTCCGTGGAGGTCTGCGCGGCCTGCAACTCCGTCCTGGCGAAGAGCTTCGCCAGACCGCTGAGCAGGGCCACCGCCTCCAGCCGGGCGTGGCCGGGCAGCGCCGCGGGTGCCATCGCCGCGAGCGCGTGTTCCAGGTAGTCCAGGCCCCGGGGTCCGAGCCGCAGCCGCTCCGGCGGGACGTCGAGCAGCCAGGGGTGGCTCAGGTGGAGCGCCTTCGCCTGGCTGGCCAGGGCCAGCAGGTCCTCGACCGGATCGCCGCCGAGCGGCGCGGTGAGGTCGATCTCGCCCGTCATGGCGTCCGCCATCAGGTCGATGAGTTCGTCGCGGCTGGAGACGTAGCGGTAGAGGGAGGCTGGCCCGGTGCCCAGCCGCCCGGCCACGCGTCGCATGGTCACCGCCGCGAGTCCGCTCTCGTCGGCCAAGGCGACCGCGGCGGCGGTGACCTCGGCGCGGCTGCGCTCGGGCGCGGGGCCCCGCGCGCCACGCGCGGGGCGTTCCCACACGGTCATGGCCGCCTCGGCCCCCGCACCCGGCGTCCCGTCCGGCACTCCACCCGGCGTCCCGTCTGGCACCCCACCCGTCCTTCCGTCGTCCGATCCTCTATCCTAAAAGTGCGAACAGTGATCGCGGTATCTGTATCTGCTGTACCCAGTCACACGAGGGAGAGACGAGATGGGCGCATCTCCGGAAGGGTCGTGGACCCCGGTCCGCTGGGCCGAGAACGGGAAGATCCGGCTGGCCTTCGACCGGTTTGCCGAGGGGGCGGGCGGCGAGCCGTTGCTGCTGGTGATGGGGCTCGGGGCCAGCCGCCAGTGGCTGCCGGACGGGCTGTGCCGCGAGCTGGCCGCCCGGGGCTTCGCCGTGGCCCGTTACGATCCGCGCGACGCCGGGGAGTCCACGCACCTGCCGCCGGCTCCCGCCCGTAACCCGATCTCCGCGCTCTTCGGGAAGCGCGGCGAGACGTACACCGCCGAGGACATGGCTGACGACGCGGTCGCGGTCATGGACGCCCTGGGCTGGGGGTCGGCGCACCTGTTCGGCCAGTCGCTCGGCGGCGCCGTCGCCCAGCGCGTGGCGCTGCGGCATCCGGACCGGGTGCGGACGCTGACCTCGATGTCCGCCATCCCCGGGGACGTCGCGGGACTGCGAACGCTGCGGTACATCCGGCTGGGCACGCTGGCGAAGTTCGCCCGGCTGAGGTTCCCCGACACCCGGGAGGGCGACATTGCGGCCGGCGTCGCCGTCTCCCGGCTCCTCGCCTCGCCCGCGCGCCCGTTCGACGAAGGGGCCGCCCGGGCGTGGGCCGAGCGGATCGCCGACCACGGGGTCCGGGACCAGGAGGCCCAGAGCCGGCAGATCGGCGCCCAGTGGCACGGGCCGTCGATCGAGCGGGTCCGCACGCCCACGTTGGTGCTGCACGGCGCGGACGATCCGTTGATCCGGCCCAGCGGCGGGCGCCGCACCGCGGCCCGCATCCCCGGCGCCCGTTTCCTGCTGCTGCCCGAGGTCGGTCACGAGATGCCGGAGCCGGCGTGGCGGGACATCGCCGCCGACATCCGGCGGCTGGCGGACGAGGCGCCCAGGAGTGCCGACCGGGAGGGGTGACGCCGACGGTGTCGTGTGGTTGCGTGAACGCTATCAGATGTAGTACTTCTTATACATGAGTGAGCAAGTGCACAACAGGCTGTCCGTGGTGCGCGCGGAGCGGAAGGTGACGCGACGCGTGCTGGCGGAGGCCGTTGGTGCGCACTACCAGACGATCGGGCACATCGAGCGCGGGCAGTACAACCCGAGCCTCGACCTGGCGCTGCGGATCGCCGCGTACTTCGGGCTGCCCGTGGAGGCGCTCTTCTCCCTGCAGCCCTTCACGCCGCTCACGGACGAGGTGTACGGGAGGAAGACGTCATGACCGATCAACCGACGCGGCACGACCGGGCGATGCTCCGCACGCTGAACCAGAACGAGGTCAGACACTGGCACGCGCGCCGCGGTCAGCGACGTGCCTGGACCGCGGTGCACGTCGCGCTGACCGCCGCCACTCCGGCGGCCTTCCCGCTGGCCGGCTCGAACGACGTGCTGCTGATCGCGATGGTCGTGCCCCTGTTGCTGGCCTGGTGCGTCTGCACCGGCGTGCTGAACTCCTCGACCCGCGGCCTGTTGGAACTGCGCGCCCGGGTCCTCGACGAACGGCAGTTGGCGGAGCGCGGGCGGGTGCACACCGTCGCGCACCGCGTCCAGCTGAGCCTGCTGCTCTGCGCCGTGGCCGTCCTCACCATCGCCGTCGGCCTGGCCGGCGCGGACGTCGACCCGCGCGTGCTGGTCGCGGTGCTGCTCGGCCTGCTGCTGACCCACTGGCTGCTGCCCCTCTGGGTCGCCGTGCTGCGCACCCCGGACGAGCCGGACGACGACAGCCTCGAAGGGATCGAAGGTTAGGGAACGGACCGGGCTGGCTGGGCCGGTTGGTTACTCCGGCAGGGTCAGCCCGGTGCCGCCCAGGCCGCAGTAGCCGGCGGGGTTGTGGTGGAGGTACTGCTGGTGGAGGGCTCGTGCCGGGTAGAACGGGTGGTCCTCCGCCGGCAGGATCTCCGTGGTGATCCGGCCGTAGCCGGCGGCGGTCAGCACCTCCTGGTACCGCGCCCTGGTCTCCTCGGCCGCCGTGCGCTGCGCGGGGGAGTGGGTGAACAGGACGGACCTGACGTGCGTGCCGACGTCGTTGCCCTGCCGGAGGCCCTGCGTCGGGTCGTGCGACTCCCAGAAGAGCCGCAGCAGCCGACGGTAGGAGACCGCCGCCGGGTCGAAGACCACGCGCACCGTCTCGGCGTGGCCGGTCAGGCCGGTGCGCACCTCGTCGTCCACCGGGTGCGGGGTGAAGCCGCCCTGGAAGCCGGTCAGCGTGGTCCACACGCCCGCCGTCTGCCAGTAGCGCCGCTCCGCGCCCCAGAAGCAGCCGAGCGCGAACTCGGCCACCTCGTGGTCGTCGGGGTACGGCCCGAGCAGCGGGGTGCCGAGCGCGGCGTGGCGTTCGGGCACCTGGTACGCCGGCGCGGACCGGCCCGGGGGCGCTTCCTCGGGCGTCGGCATGCGCAACTCACGGTTCCGTGCGAACAGCATCGCGGCCCCTTCACTCCCGCGCGCCGGTCCGGCGCGTTTCACGACCCCGCCATTCTCCCGGCGCCGCCCCTGGCGCGAAACCAGGCGTGCTTCCTGTCCCGTCAACCGGCCTTCGCCGTCGTCCCCGTGGCCCTCGTGGCCCTCGTGGCCTTCAGTCGGCCCACGTCGGTGAGTACCCGGTCGCGGATGTGGCAGATCAGCTTGGCCAGGTCGGCGCAGTAGACGGAGGGGTTGAGGAAGCCCGACCCCGCGCGGTAGCGGGTGCTGTACTCGCCGGCCCCGCAGATGTCCCGGATCGAGCAGTCGACGCAGGTCTGCGACAGGCCCGCCACGCCGCGCTGCCTGGCCACGACGCCGGGCAGCAGCCGCGCGTCGTCGAGCGCGTTGTCGAACACGTTCAGGCCGGTGAACGGGGCGCCCTCGTATGCGGACTTGAGCGCGTCGCCGAGCTCGATGGTGCCGTCGCTCTCGATGACCAGGAGCTGGAACGGAGTGAGCCCCACCGTCTCGTTCGCGCTCCGGCCGCCCAGGCTCAGCGCCATGATGTTCTCGAAGAGCCTGACGCCGGCCGGCATCGGGACCGTGCCGTACCAGTGGTCGAAGATCGGTATCAGCCAGTCGGCGTACGCCGTGCCCCCGTCCGCCCCGTTCCAACCTGGCGGGAACGACGACCAGTTGCCGAGCGGCAGCAGGAAGTCCACGGCCGGCGCGCCCGTGGCGACCAGCGCCTCGTAGGTGGCCAGCGGATCGTTCTCCAGGTCGATGGCGCACAGCACGATGTCGAGGAGGTCGCGGTAGGCGGGGCGGTTCAGTGCCTCGACGCCGCGCATCACCAGGTCGTGGCTGCCGCGGCCGTTCGCGTACCTGCGGTGCCGGTCCTGTCCCCGCTGGTCGCCGTCGAGGCTGACCGTCACGCCGATCCGGTGCTCGCGGAACGTGTCCAGCAACTCCTCGTCGTCGAGGAGGATCCCGTTCGTCGTGGTGACCAGCCGCAGCGTCGCCTCCGGCGGTGCGGCGGCCCGCAACGCCCGTGCCGCGTAGGCGAACTGGTCGGCGCCGGCGAGCAGCGCCTCGCCACCGTGCATCCGCACCGACGCGCCGCAGGTCTCGCCCGTGTGGGCGCGGAGGTGCTCGCCGAGCCGGAGGGCGAACTGGTCGATGACCTCGCGCGACATGGCCACCGGCTTGTCGCGCCAACTCTGGTCGGCCATCTCGTACATGTAGCAGTAGTCGCAGGCCAGGTTGCATCGCCCGTGGAACTTGAGGGCGAACTCCACGAAGGGCAGCGGGCGCCAGGACGGGTCCGCCAGCGCCTCGTCGGTCACGTCCCGGGTGGGCCACTCGCGGGTGCCCGCCGCCGCTCCCGTCACCTGGACGATCGGTAGTTCGGTCACCGGATGCCTCCTAGCCTCGCTCGGGGGCCGCTCCACGGCCGGCCGTGGAGCGGCCGGTCCGTCACCGGTTGAACAGACCCAGGGGGGTGACGGCGTCGTCGGAGCTCACCCGGTTCAGGGCGGCAGCGAGGGCACTGTCCTGGTCGGCCGCCGTCGCGACCTCCGAGAGGTCCGCGGACGCGGACTCGGTGGCCGAGGCGCCGCCGGCGGTGCCGATCGTGACGACCGACGCGGCGGCGACCGCCGCGGCCGCCAGCGCCACCTTTCGTACGAGCTCCCCTTCGCGTTCCGGCATGGGTACTCCTTCCACTCAGACGAAGGCCGGCGCCCCCCGTCGCCGTGTTCGCGACCACGTCGACGGCCACGCCGAACCGCGGGAAGGCTATGCGACCCCCCTTCGGCTGTCTGCGGACAGACATACGAAACGCATACGCCCGCCCGGGCGGGGTTACCGGGGCGGGCGGCTCGGCGGGCGGCTCGGCGGGCGGCTCAGTGGGTCGCCGAGCGGGTGGGCTGGGCGGGATCGTTGCCCGGATCGCCCTTGTCCGCCGCGGCGGCGGGCCTGCGTGGGCGGCCGGGGCCGGCGAGGACCGTCGCCGTCGCCACTCCGAGGGCGATCGTCGACATCCAGAACGCCGTCGTGTAGCCGGACTCGACGGGGACGGCGGTGCCGGGGAGGGTGTCCGAGGCGATGATCGTGGCGGAGATCTGCGCGCCCAGGCTGCCACCGATGGTGCGCATGATCGAGTTGATGCCGGTGGCCTCTCCGGTCTGGCGCGGATCGACCGCGCTCACCACCAGGTTGACCAGGGCGGCGAAGGAGAAGCCGACGCCCACGCCGAGCACCGCCGAGCCCGTGTAGATCGCCCAGGCGTGCTCGTGGGCCACGGCGAAGACCGCGAAGCCGGCGACGCCGACCAGACAGGCCAGCACGAGCGGGGTCCTGAAGCCGACGGCCATGCCGATGCGGCCGGCGAGCGGGCTGGCGACCAGCATCGTGACGGCCATCGGCAGCATGAACAGGCCGGATTCGGTGACGGAGGCGTCGTAGCCGTAGCCGAACGACGAGGGCGTCTGCGCCAGCAACGGCACCAGGGTGAACGCCCCGAACAGGGCGAAGCCGAGGATGAACGAGGCGACGTGCGGGGTCGCCACGGCGGGACGAGCCAACAGGCCGATGTCGATCAGCGGCTCGCGGATGCGCCGTTCCGCCACCACGAAGACGGCGAGCACCACCGCGGCGACCACGAAGAGCCCGACCACGCCGGGGGAGCCCCAGCCCCACGGCTTGCCCTGGCTGATGCCGAGGAGCAGCGCGACCACCCCGCCGGTCAGCAGCACGACACCGATCCAGTCGACCCGGCCCGGCGAGCGGATCGGGGACTCCTCGATGAACGCGACGATCGCCAGGACGCCGGCCACGATCACCGCCAGCGCGACCCAGAAGATCCAACGCCAGCTGGCCGCGTCGGTGATCGGCCCGGCGATGACCATCCCGATCCCGAAGCCGATGCCGAACGTCGAGCTGATCAGGCCGATGGCCACCGGCACGCGCTCCCGGGGGAACGAGTCGCGCACGATGCCGAAGGCGAGCGGGAAGGCCGCGGCGCCGATCCCCTGGACGGCCCGGGCGGCGATCAGCATGCCGATGGAGTTCGACACGGCCGCGAGCAGGGTGCCGGCGGCGAACGTCACCAGCGTGGCGATCAGCACCCGCCGTTTCCCGAACATGTCGCCCACCCTGCCGAGCAGCGGCGTCGCCACGGAGGCCGTTAACAGGAAGGCGCTGAGCACCCAGGAGACGGTCGTGGTGCTCGTGTCGAACGCCCGTTGCAGATCGGGCAGCGCGGGCACGACCATGGTCTGCATCAGCGAGAACGCGAGCACGGCGAGCAGCAGCGCGGCGAAGGGTGCCGCGGTGCCGCGGGACGGCGCGGCGGGCGAGCCGGTCATGGCGGGGGACCTCCAGGTTTCCGAGGGCGCGGCGGACGGCTCCGACTGACCCCGCGTCATCCCGTCCCGCCACCTGCCGGCCCAGGCTATTGTCATGCGCCCCACAGCCACCACCACGCCCGAGGCGCGTCCCCGGGGCGCCAGCCTCGGACGACGCACGCCCCACACGTGCCCCCACCACCCCTCACCACGCATCCGCCGACCCGTGCCCCACGCACGCAGCCGCCGCGAGACCTTGACGAGTGGTCGTTCAGACACTAGACGGAAGGATTGTTCGGTTCATCAAATAACATCCGGAATGTCGAACGCGTGCACCGGAAAGGATCGACATGGTGGAGCGTCAGAGGGCCGTGAACCGACGTGACTTCATGCGTGTCTCCGCCGTCGGGGTCGCCTCCGCGGCCGCCGCCGGATCACTGCCCGCGGCCCACACGGCCCACGCGGCAACGCCGACGCCCGCGGCGTCCCGCGTGCTGGCGGCGGACCTCCCCCCGTACGTCGGGGCGGGCAGCACCGCGCCGATCCGGCCCTTCACGCTGCACCAGGTCGCCCTCGGCTCCAGCCTCTACCAGGAGAAACGCGACCGGGTGAAGGACTTCGTCGAGCGGTACGACGAGCGGCGTTTCCTCGTGCTGTTCAACGACACCGCGGGACGGCCCAACCCGCCCGGCGTCGAGGTCCCCGGCGGCTGGGAGGACGGCGGACTGCTCAGCGGCCACTGGGCGGGTCACTACCTGACCGCGCTCGCGCAGGCCCATGTCGACCAGGGCGAGCAGGTGTTCAAGGACAAGCTCGACTGGATGGTGCGCGAACTCGGCGCGTGCCAGGAGGCGTTGAGTGGCCAGACGGTGCACCCCGGCTATCTCGGCGCGCTGCCCGAGGACGTGGTGCTGCGGGTGGGCCCGCCCCGGTTCGCGCTGTACGGCGGCGATCTGGAGACCAACACCTGGGCGCCCTGGTACACCCAGCACAAGATCATGCGCGGCCTCCTCGACGCCCACACCCTCACCGGCAACCAGCAGGCGTTCGAGATCGTCCTGGCCATGGCGGACTGGGCGCATCTGGCGCTGACCCTCGGCGACGTCGACCATCCCGACTACGCGGGCCCGGTGACCAGGGACGATCTCAACCTCATGTGGGACACCTACATCGCCGGCGAGTACGGCGGCGCCAACGAGGTCCTCGCCGAGATCCACGCCCTGACCGGCGACGAGCGGCACCTGGAGACGGCCAGGTGCTTCGACAACCGGGAGTCGCTCTTCGACGCCTGCGTGGCGGACCGCGACATCCTCGTCACCACCGACGACACCCGCCCGGGACGCCGCCGGCCGAACCGCCTGCACGCCAACACCCACGTCCCCAACTTCGTCGGCTACCTGCGGATCTTCGAGCAGACGGCGGAGGAGGAGTACCACCTCGCGGCCCGGAACTTCTTCGGCATGGTGGTGCCGCACCGGATGTTCGCCCACGGCGGCACCAGCGGGAACTTCCCCGGATCGAACAACAATCCCGAGCAGTTCCAGAACCGGGACAACATGGCCCACGCCATCGACGCGAACGGCGCCGAGTCCTGCACCACCTACAACCTGCTCAAGCTGGCCCGCAACCTCTTCCTCCTGGACCCCGACCCGGCGTACCTGGACTACTACGAGCGCGGCCTGGTCAACATGATCCTCGGGCAGCGCGCGGACACCGACGACGTCGACGACCCGCAACTGGCGTACTTCCAGCCGCTGACCCCGGGCGCCGCCCGCGACTACGGCAACACCGGCACCTGTTGCGGCGGCACCGGCCTGGAGAACGGCACCAAGTACCAGGAGACGATCTACTTCCGGTCGGCCGACGGCTCGACCCTGTGGGTCAACCTCTACACCGCGTCGACCCTGACCTGGGCCGAACGAGGGTTCACGATCACCCAGCGGACCGACTTCCCCCGTGAACAGGGCACGACGCTGACCGTGGACGGCAGCGGCCCGCTCGACATCAGGCTGCGGGTTCCCGGCTGGGCGGCCCCCACCGCGGCGGGCTTCGCGGTGACCGTCAACGGCAGCCCCGTCCCCGACGCCTCGCCGCGGCCGGGCAGTTACCTCACCCTGAGCCGCACCTGGAGCCCCGGCGACACCATCGAGGTCGCGATGCCGTTCCCGGTCCGCATCGAGCGGGCGATCGACAGCCCCAGCACCCAGTCGGCGTTCTCCGGCCCGCTGCTGCTGCCGATCCTCGGCGACCCGGGCGCGGGCGCGTTCCGCGAGCTCACGCTCTACCGCCACCTGAAGCGGGACGGCGACTACGCCAGGGCGGCGATCACGGCCGGCGACGGCGAGACGTTCACCGCGGCGGGCCTCACGTTGCGCCCGCACTACGTCGGCGACACCAGGGCCCAGTCGGCGTACTTCCGGCGGGTCGAGCCGGAGGTGGTCTTCGGTGGCATCGCCACCGGCGTTCCGAACCGCACGCGCGACGACAACCTGCCGAACTACGACGTTCCGGTGGAGGGCGTCGCCTCACCCGGCGACGACGGCCTGACGTTCCTCGACGTGCTGTGGGACGGCGCGCCGTTCGCCACCCACAGCGCCTTCCTGCGCCGGGTGCGGCAGGTCGCCGACGAGTGGGTGGCCGCCGGCCTGTTCACCGCCACGGAACGCGCCACGATCATCAACCACGCCACCCGGGCGGAGCAGGAGCTGCGCCCCTGACACGGCAGACCGCCCCGCGTGCGACCGCACGCGGGGCGGTCTGCCGACCGGAACCGGGTGTCCTCACATGTCGGGGACCTCGGGCATCTCGGGGATGTCCATGTCCCCGGCACGCGTGAAGTCGTAGCCGTCGCCGGTGTCCAGCTGGACGTTGAGCGTGTCGTCGTTCAGCGTCGCCGTGCCGGAGAAGCTGGAGCCGTCCTGGCACTGGCCCTCCAGGGAACCCCCGGAGTAGGTGCCCGTGCAGCTCATGCTGCCGTCGGCGTTGCCGACGCTGAACATGCCCTGGGTGACGTAGAGGCCGAGCCCGTGCTCGACGTTGCTCCAACCACCCTCCACGTCGGCGTCGGACGGCACCTCGCCGCCACCGCCGGTGCCCCCTTCGGAACCGGAGTCCTCCTCGGTACCCCCTTCGGAACCGGAGCCCTCCTCGGAACCGGAGCCACCGGTGCTCTCGCTCTGCCCCAGCCCGCTACCCCCGTCACCCTCACTGTCACTGTCGTCGCTGCTGCACGCGCCCAACAGCAGCACCGCCGAGGCGGTGATGGCTGGCACGGCAAGTCGTATGGAAGTGCGCATGTTTCCCCTCGAAACGTAACCAAGCATCGTGGGGGAGTGCTCCGACCCAGCACGGCTCACCGCCGCAGGCGCCGAACCTCCCGGCCACGCCCGCCAGCGTACGGAGTCCCCGATGACGTATCGATGACGCGGCCGGCTTCGCCCACTTCCACACCTGCCCGCCACCGGACGGGCCCTTTTCGGACACCACCCGCTCATACGGCGGAACCGATCTCCCCTCGCCCCGTCGTCGTACGGACCGTGACCCGCGACGCGAAGGGACGACGGCTGTTGTTCCTCCTCGTCACGCCCTGTCTGCTGGCCATCGGCTGCGGAGTCATCGGCGAAGGGCGACGGTGCACCCTGATCGGCGCGGATTCGGGGTGCCGGTGCGGTTCACCGTCACCTCGCGGGACGACGGCCAGCGCATCTTCGACGAGCGCGCGGACGTGCGACTGCGCGAGTCCCACCCCAACGGCGAGGGATGCTCCCCGACGATCTACCAGGGCACCCTCACCGCCGCCCCGAACCGCGGCCTGACGGCCGACACGTCCTGAGGGACCGACGGCCCCTCAGAACCGGGCCGACCCGGCCGTCGCTCACTCCCCAGCCGGAGCCACGCCCACCGGGCAGGACAGGCCCGTGCCGCCGAGGCCGCAGTAGCCGGCGGGGTTCTTGTCCAGGTACTGCTGGTGGTAGTCCTCGGCCGGGTGGAAGGGGTGGGGGGTGGCGGGGAGGATCTCCGTGGTGATGGCGTCGTAGCCGGAGTCGGTGAGGACCTTCTGGTAGGCGTCGCGGGAGGCCTCCGCGGCCGCCTGCTGGGCCGGGGAGTGGGTGAGGATCGCGGAGCGGTACTGGGTGCCCACGTCGTTGCCCTGGCGGAAGCCCTGGGTCGGGTCGTGCGACTCCCAGAAGAGCTTCAGCAGGCTCTCGTACGAGACGCGCGCCGGGTCGAAGACGACGCGCACCGCCTCGGTGTGGCCGGTCATGCCGGTGCACACCTCCTCGTACGTGGGGTTCGGCGTGCTGCCGGCCTGGTAGCCCACCAGCGTCGTCCACACGCCCGGGGTCTGCCAGAAGCGTCGCTCGGCGCCCCAGAAACAGCCCAGGGCGAAGTCGGCCACCTCCAGGCCCTCCGGGTAGGGGCCGAGCAGCGGGTTACCGAGGACCGTGTGCCGTTCCGGGACGTGGAACGGGCGCTCCTCGCGGCCCGGCAGGGCCTCCTCGGGAGTGGGCAGCCGGTTCTTGTACGCGTACAGCATCATCTTTCTCTTCCCTCTTCCCGGATTTCCCTTGCTCGGCTGGGTGCGCTCACTGGCGCTCACTGGCCGGCGATGGCCATCGCGCGGTAGGCGGCGTACTCGCTGACCGGGTTCTCGCGGTCGACCCAGGGGACCGCACCCACATAACCATCGATCGCGCGCACCTGTTCCGCAGCCTCCGCGTACCTCTCCGCGCGCACCAGGAAACACAGCAGCAGATGCCGCACGTGTGGCTCCACCGGGTGACCGGGCCGCGCCTGGCTCAGCGCGAAGTGCGCCGCCTCGATGGCGTCGGAGACCACCGCGCCCTGGTACATGCTGGGGGAGAGCGTCACCTCGGGCAGGTGCTCGTAGACCGCGAAGAGCGGCAGCGCCGGCAGCAGGCTGCCGGCCGGGGCGTTGGCCGCGGCCTGCTGGGCGAAGGTGTCGGCCTCCGCCCGGGAACCGTGCCATTTCTCCGACCAGTACGGCAGCGCCGCCAGATGCGCGCCCATATGCGTGGCGTCACGCTGCGTGATCTTGTCCCAGAGGGCCTGGAAGTCCGGCGCCCGGTAGCTCAGCCCGCGGGCGATGAAGAGCTCGGTGATGTACGGCACCGGGTCGTCGGGCGCCAGCTGGGCCGCCTCGCCGCACACCGTGCGTGCCTCCTCCAGCACGATGCGGTGGTCGGCCGAGCTCGGGTCCGCCATCGCCTGCCACACCAGGAACTGCGCGTACACCTGGGCGCCACCCGGATCGTTCGGCTCCTCGGCACGCCAGCGGCGCAGCCAGCCCGCGTCCCGGCGGGGCGTCCCCTTGTGCAGCGGCCCGGCACCGTCGTCGGCGCTGTCCGGGGTGTCCAGCGGCGCGCCCGAGGCGCGCCAGGCGCCCAGCTCCATGGCCGCGGCGCCCGCCAGGGACTGCACCCGCTGCCAGCGCAGCTCGCTGTCCCCGGTGGTGAGCGCCAGCAGCTGGCCCACCGGGCGCCACCGCTGGGTGTGCTGCGCCTCCTCCAGCGCGGCGACCAGTTCGGGATCGGGGCCCGGCAGCCGCACGTCCAGCTGCTCGACGGGCACCAGGCCGGTGGCCGCGTGCGCCCCCGGCGCGTTGGGGCTGCCCAGAGCGGGCTCGCCGTGGCCCGACACCCCGTCGGCGCCCCAGGGCCGGCCGTCCGCGCTACCGGCCGTACCGGCGGCGCGCTCGAACTCCGCGCGCTCCCGGCGCCGCCTCAGCATCGGCATCACGACCACGCCGAAGATGGCGGTCAGGGCGATGAGCAACAACAGTGCATCCATGGCGGCGGCGCTCCCCCTCGCAGTTGGACGGCCCTCGCGGTCGGACGGCCCACGCGTCCGGCGTCCGGCGTAGCCGCACGGTGGGCGCCACGCTGGGCGCGGCGCGTGCGACGGCGCGCCTTCGGCCGGTCGGCACACCCTACGGCTCCTTCGCCCCGGGCGTACCTCCGCGTACCTCAACCGTACGGCCCCGTAGCGTTGGCTCCTTCGCGGCGGGCGTACCTTCGGGTACCTCCACGGTACGGCCCCGTAGCGTTGGCTCCTTCGCGGCGGGCGTACCTTCGGGTACCTCCACGGTACGGCCCCGTAGCGTTGGCTCCTTCGCGGCGGGCGTACCTCCGCGTACCTCCACGGTACGGCCCCGTAGCGTTGACCCATGAACGAGCAGCGATCCGAGCACCGTTTCGAGACCGTGGCGATCCATGCCGGGCAGACCCCCGACCCGCTCACGGGGGCGGTGGTGCCCCCCATCCACCAGGTCTCCACCTTCAAACAGGACGGCGTGGGCGGCCTGCGCGGCGGCTACGAGTACAGCCGCTCGGCGAACCCCACGCGCACCGCCCTGGAGGAGAACCTCGCCGCGCTGGAGGGCGGCCGTCGCGGGCTGGCGTTCGCCTCGGGGCTGGCCGCCGAGGACTGCCTGCTCCGCACGCTGCTGCGTCCCGGCGACCATCTGGTCATCCCGAACGACGCCTACGGCGGCACGTTCCGCCTGATCGCGAAGGTGGTGGAGCGCTGGGGCGTGGCCTGGTCGGTCGCCGACACGTCGGATCCGGCGTCGGTACGGGGGCAGCTGCGCCCGGAGACCCGCGCGGTGTGGGTGGAGACGCCCTCGAACCCGCTGCTCGGCATCACCGACATCGCGGCCGTCGCGGAGGTGGCCCGAGCGGCCGGCGCCCGGCTGGTGGTGGACAACACCTTCGCGAGCCCCTACCTCCAGCAGCCGCTCGCGCTCGGGGCCGACGTGGTGGTGCACTCGACCACCAAGTACCTGGGCGGCCACTCCGACGTGGTCGGCGGCGCCCTGGTCACGGACGACCCCGGACTGGCCGAGGAGCTGGCGTTCCACCAGAACGCGATGGGCGCGGTCGCCGGCCCCTTCGACTCCTGGCTGGTGCTGCGCGGCATCAAGACGCTCGCCGTGCGGATGGACCGGCACAACGCCAACGCGCACCGGGTCGCCGAGGCGCTCGCCGCGCACCCGAGGGTGGTCCAGGTCTACTACCCCGGGCTGCCCGCGCACCCGGGGCACGAGACGGCCGCGAAGCAGATGCGGGGCTTCGGCGGGATGGTGTCGTTCCGGGTGGCGGGCGGCGAGCAGGAGGCGGTCGCGGTGTGCGAGCGTGCCCGGGTGTTCACGCTGGGCGAGTCGCTGGGCGGCGTGGAGTCGCTGATCGAGCACCCCGGGCGGATGACGCACGCCTCGGTGGCGGGATCCGCGCTGGAGGTGCCGGCCGATCTGGTGCGGCTCTCGGTGGGCATCGAGTCGGTGGACGATCTGCTGGCCGACCTGGCGGACGCGCTGGCCGCACGCGCCTGACCGCGGTCCGGGGCCGGGCTCGGGCCCGGCCCCGGGGTTGCGCCCGGGCCGAGGGCCGCCGCTCGGGCGCGGCTGGGCGCGGCCCGGAGCCGTTGGGGCGAGCCGGGCGCGGTTGGCGGTCAAGAGCGGCTGGGCGCGGCTAGGCGCGGCTCTGCCAGTCGGAGATGGCGGTATTGAATCGCGTCAGGAGCGCGCAGAACTGGGCGCGCTCCTCCTCCGTCCAGTCCTGTGTCAGCACCGACATCAGCTTGCGCCGGGAGAAGCGGACCTCCTCCAGCCGGTCGCTGCCCCGGGGCGAGAGCTCCAGCACCACGGCCCGGCCGTCGTCCGGATCCGAGGTGCGTTTCACCAGACCGGAGTCGACCAACGGGGCGACCTGTCGGGTGACGGTCGAGGAGTCGATGCCCATGCCGGCGGCCAGCGCCTTGACCCCCGTGGGTCCCTCCTGGTCGAGCCTGCTGAGCAGCAGGTACGCGGCCCGGTCCATGGAGTTGCGGGCGGCGCCGTAGCCCCCCAGGCGGGTCTGTTCGGCACGGCGTGCGAAGACGGCCACCTCGTGCTGGAACGCGTCGAGCAATTGGATGTCCTCGGTCTCGGGTGTGGTGGGTTCAGGCGTCATCGTCGGATCTGGGGTAGGGGGCACGGAGGTCGCGGTGGGACCGCAATCGTGGGGGGTGGCTTGATGGTTGCGCCACAGAGTACGCCGCCGGGCGCGGCTGCGGCCCGACTATCGGGAATCCCGTGAAGCCCCTGTTATTCACCGGGGAGCGTCCGGCCGGCGCACCGCGCGCGCCGCCGTTCCACGCGCCTGCCAGACTTGCCACATGGCTGCAAAGCACCCCGTCGCAGACACGTCAGAGCCGCCCGACCCCGCGGCTCGCCGGACCACCGAGCAGTCCCGCGAGCACTCCCGCGAGGGATCCCACGAGCAAAGGCCCGGGCAGACCCCGCACCGGGCACCCCACCGGCCCGCAGACTCCCCAGGCTCCGCCGAGCCGCCGGTGGGGCCCACCCTCGAGGACGTGCTGGCCGCCCAGAAGACGCTGGCCGGCGTCGCCCGGGTCACCGCGATGGAGGGCAGCCGCCACCTGAGCCGGCTGGTCGGCGCGCCGGTCCACCTCAAGTGCGAGAACCTCCAGCGCACCGGCTCCTTCAAGGTGCGCGGCGCCTACACCCGGATCGCCGGCCTGACGGTGGCCGAACGGGCCCGCGGCGTCGTCGCGGCCAGCGCGGGGAACCACGCCCAGGGCGTGGCCCTGGCCGCCGGGCTGCTCGGCGTGCCGGCCACCGTGTTCATGCCGGTCGGCGCGCCGCTGCCGAAGATCGCCGCGACCCGCGACTACGGGGCCGAGGTGCGGATGGCGGGGCAGGTGGTGGACGAGTCGCTGGCCGCCGCCAAGGAGCACGCGGAACGCACCGGCGCGGTGCTCATCCACCCGTTCGACCACCGCGACGTGGTGGCCGGCCAGGGCACCATCGGGCTGGAGATCCTGGAGCAGTGCCCCGAGGTGCGCACCATCGTGCTCGGGATGGGCGGCGGCGGGCTGGCCGCCGGCGTCGCGGTGGCCGTGAAGTCGCTCAGACCCGACGTGCGGATCGTCGGCGTGCAGGCCGAGGGCGCGGCCGCGTACCCGGCGTCGCTGGCCGCCGGCGAACCGGTCGCGCTGGCGGAGATGTCCACCATGGCGGACGGCATCCAGGTCGGCCGTCCCGGCGAGGTGCCGTTCCGGATCGTCGCCGAGCACGTGGACGAGGTGTGCACGGTCTCCGAGGACGCGCTGTCGGCCGGACTGCTGCTGTGCCTGGAACGGGCCAAGCTGGTCGTCGAGCCCTCGGGCGCCAGCCCGGTGGCGGCGCTGCTGTCGGATCCCGAGGCGTTCTCCGGCGGGCCGGTGGTGGCCGTGCTGTCCGGCGGCAACGTCGACCCGCTGCTGCTGGAGCGCACGCTGCGGCACGGCATGGCCGCGGCCGGCCGTTACCTCTCGCTCCGGCTCCGGCTGCCCGACCGCCCCGGGGCGTTGGCCGCGCTCCTCACGGAATTGTCAGTGGCGGGCGCTAACGTCCTCGCCGTCAATCACGTCAGGACCGATCCACGGCTCGGCGTGAGCGAGGTGGAGGTGGAGCTGCAGCTGGAGACCCAGGGCCGGCGGCACCGCGCCGAGTTGAACGAGGCGCTGCGCACGGCCGGATACCAGGTCCTCGGCTGAGCACGATCCTCGCGTTCGCTGACAGCGACTGCCAGAAGTAGAGGAATCAGGTAACGCGATACATCGCGATACCCTAGACTGGCGACGCTGCACCGAACTCATGGCATCAGCAGTCACATCAGTCACATCAGTCACAGAACCTGACCCAAAGAACTTGGGAGACCACATGCCAGGCGCCATATACGCCGAAGGGCTGGTGAAGACCTTCGGCGAAGTGCGGGCACTGGACGGCGTCGACATCGACGTGCCGGAGGGCACCGTCCTCGGCCTGCTCGGGCCGAACGGCGCGGGGAAGACCACCGCGGTCCGGGTGTTGACCACCCTGATCCAGCCGGACAGCGGCCGTGCCGAGGTCGCCGGGCTCGACGTCGTGAAGCACCCGAACGCGGTGCGCCGCTCCATCGGCCTGTCCGGCCAGTTCGCCGCCGTCGACGAGTACCTGACGGGCCGGGAGAACCTCCAGATGGTCGGCGAGCTCTACCAGCTCTCCGCCCGGGACGCCAAGCGGCGGGCCGACGAGCTGCTGGCGCGGTTCAACCTGTCGGACGCCGCCGAGCGCACGGCCAAGACGTACTCCGGTGGCATGCGCCGGCGGCTCGACCTCGCCGCCGCGCTGGTCGTCAGCCCGCCGGTGATGTTCATGGACGAGCCCACCACGGGCCTCGACCCGCGGAACCGCCAGCAGCTCTGGGAGGTCATCAAGGAGCTGGTGGCCGGCGGCACGACCCTGCTGCTGACCACCCAGTACCTGGAGGAGGCGGACCAACTCGCCGACACCATCGCCGTGGTGGACCACGGCAAGGTCATCGCGCGGGGCACGTCCGACCAGCTCAAGGCGCAGACCGGCGGCGAGGTGGTCGAGGTCGTGGTGCACGACCGGGAGCACGCGCCGCTCGCCGAGGAGGTGCTG
Source organism: Streptomyces sp. B6B3 (assembly GCF_039871525.1). Lineage (NCBI taxonomy): Bacteria > Bacillati > Actinomycetota > Actinomycetes > Kitasatosporales > Streptomycetaceae > Streptomyces > Streptomyces sp. B6B3. Next base: position 85,427 of record NZ_JBDPLU010000015.1, read on the forward strand.
CGCAACCTCGGCGACGGGGAGCCCACCTTCACCGAGCACATCCGCAAGCTGAGCGTCCCGGCCGCCGGCGGCGCCAAGCTGCTGGCCGAGGTGATCCGCGAGCTGGACAACCGGGGCGTGGAGATCGACGACATCGGCCTGCGCCGCCCGACGCTCGACGACGTGTTCCTCTCCCTCACCGGCCACACGGCCGAGGACGAGGGCCCCCAGGACGCCGAGGCGGGAGCCGCCAAGACCGGAGCCGCCAAGACCGGCGCGACCAACGCCAGCGCCACGAAGACCAGCGCCACGAAGAACGAGGACGGTGCACGGTGAGCATCACGACCCAGGCCGCCCCCCGCCCGGTGGGCACCGGTGGCGAGCGCATCGGCTTCCGTCAGGGGGCGCACGACTCCCTGGTGGTGGCCAAGCGGAACCTGCTGCGGATGATGCGCATCCCCGAGGTGGTCATCTTCGGCCTCATCCAGCCCATCATGTTCGTGGTGCTGTTCGCCTACGTCTTCGGCGGTTCGATCAACGTCCCCGGCGCCGGCCTGGACCCGGACGCCTACCGCGAGTTCCTGATGGGCGGCATCTTCGCCCAGACCGTCACCTTCGCGGTCGCCGGCGCCGCCGCCGGCATCGCCGAGGACATGCAGAAGGGCATCATCGACCGCTTCCGCTCGCTGCCGATGGCGCGCGGCGCGGTGCTCACCGGCCGCACGTTCGCCGACCTGGTGCAGACCGCGGCGATCCTGGTGGTCCTCGCCGTGGTGGCCTTCCTGGTCGGCTGGCGGGTGCACGACGGGGTGCTCAACGCCCTCGGCGGGTTCGGGCTGCTGCTCCTGCTCGGCTACTCCTTCACCTGGATCGGCGCGCTGATCGGCCTGTCGGTGCGCACTCCGGAGGCGGCCACCTCAGGTGGGTTGATCTGGCTCTTCCCGCTGACGTTCGTCTCGGTGGCGTTCGTGCCGTCGGAGAACATGCCGGGCTGGCTCCAGCCCGTCGCCGAGTGGAACCCGTTCAGCGCCACCGTGCTCGGCGTCCGCGAGCTGTTCGGCAACCTCCCGGCGAACTACGAGGCGCCCGATGTCTGGCCGATGCAGCACCCCGAGCTCGCCTCGGCGCTCTTCTCGGTGATCATCATCGTCGTCTTCCGCTCCCTGGCGGTGCGCAAGTACAAGCGCGCCACTGGCTGACCAGGCCGCCCCGCCCCGAGCGGACGGACGGAGCGAGCGGGCCGGGCGGATCACACGATCCACCCGGCCCGCCGGCGTGTCGGCCCGAGGGCGCGGCACCTGGCACCGCCGGATCCGCCGGATTCGCTGATCTTGCCATCGGCTGAACTGTTCGGGCAGCCTCACCCCGGGAATGCGTCTCTCACGGGATGCTTCGCCGCATCCGGGAAACGGGGAGGGACAGCAGATGCCGGACCAGAAACAGGCGGGCGAGCTGACGGCTCGTCACCGCGCCGAGGTGGAGCGGCTGCTCGCGCGCGCCGTCGAGGGGGAGGTGCGGATCTCCGAGGGCCGCGTCGACGGGGAGTTGCTGCTGCAGCGGGGCCGCGCGGCCCTGGCGGAGATCGTGCGCCCGGCGGCCGAGGAGTACGAGGCGTACCGGCAGGCCGAGGCGGACTCCTCGGCGGGCCGGCTGGGGGAGCGGTTCGGGCCCCGCCCGCTGGGCGGCGCGGCGGTGACCTCGCTCTCGGCCGCGCTCGCCGCGCTGCTGCTGATCGGGGCCATGGACGACTCGGTGACCACGGCGTTCGGGGACGCGGTCATCGTCGCCGTCGCCGGGCTGCTCGGCTTCGCGGTGCAGGCGGTGGTCGCCCACCTGTGGTCGGCGGAGTCGCTGGCCGGCCGCCGGAACCAGCCCGGCGGCGTCGAGCAGTTGCGGCTCGCCTGGCTGACCGCGGTCGAGGTGCGAGGGCTCCGACCCTGGCTGGACCACCAGCGGGCGCTGGCGCCGCGCCGGCAGCCGCTCGGCACGTCGCTCGGCCAGCCGCAGCGCGAGCCGCGTCGCCCCGCGCCGCGCTCCCGCGACCGCAGCGCCGAGGCCCGCACCCGTAACGTGCTCGCCCGGTCCTTCGACCGGCTGCCCGAGCGCGGCCATCCGTTCATCGGCCGCCGCCGCCAGCTGACGCAGATCACCCAGTGGGTGAACCGGGACCGCGCCAGCACCGGCACCCGCCCCACCGTCGTCGTGCTGCACGGCCCGTCGGGCGCCGGCCGCACCATGCTCGCCGTGTGGGCCGCGCACGAGATGCGCGAGCTGTTCCGCGGCGCCTGCCTGGTCGACCTGCGCGGCCAGAGCGCCGACCCGTTGCCCACCCGCGACGCGGTGCTGCACCTGATGAACCGGCTCGGCGCCCCGCGCGAGCAGCTGCTGTTCCGCGAGGGCATCGGGCGCGGCGCGGACCCGGCGCACCTGCGCCGACTGACCGAGCGCTACCAGCAACACCTCACGGGCCGGCCCGTGGTGATCATCCTGGACGACGCCACCGACCCGGAGCAGGTGCGCGCCCTCGTGCCCGAGCGCTCCGACTCGCTGGTGCTGGTCACCGCCGCCGAACCGCTCGCGCTCGACCCGGAACTGCCCGCCTCCGTGCACCAGCTGGAGCTCGGCGCCCTGGACCTGGGCTACGCCGAGGAATTGCTGCGCGCCTCGGTCACCGACGGCGGCACCATCGCGCCGGGGCCGTACGACGCCCCCAGCTGGCAGCGCATCACCGAGCTGTGCGACGGCCGGCCGCTGCTGCTGCGGCTGGTCGGCTCGGCCTTGGACGAGCGGACCCCGGCCCAGCTGGCCGACGACCTCGCCGCGTACGGGCCCACGCCCGGCGCCCGGCAGGACCCGCCGGGGCCCGCGGCGGCCGGTCTCGATCCGGCCGAACGAGCGCTGCTCATGCGCTACGCCGACCAGACCGACACCGCCCGGCGACTGCTGCGCCGCCAGGCACTGGCCGGCCGGGCCAGCCTCGGCGCCCGCGCCGCCGCCGCGCTGCTCGACGTCGGCGAACAGGAGGCCACCCGCCAGCTGGAGGAGCTCACCCGGGTCGGCCTGCTGCGCCACGTGCGCGGCAACCGCTACCGGCTGCACGACCTGGTCCGCCGCTTCGCCCGCGCCCGGCTGTTCGACGAGGAGAGCGACGAGGAGCGTTCGGCCGCTCAGGAACGCCTGATCCGCAGCTACGCCGAGCTCGCCGACACGGTGATCCGGCTCGTCGACGGCAAGACCTCCACCCGCGCCGACCTGCTACCGGCCGCGGCCGGCGGCCACGGCTTCGCCTCGCTCGACGCGGCGCTGCGCTGGCTCGACGACGAGACCAGCTTCATCACCGCCACGCTGCGGCACGCGGACGAGCGGGTGGACCGCGAGGCCGTGCAGCACCTGCTCGGCGCGCTCTGCGACTACTGCCTGCTGCGCGGCGACCTCTACCGGCTCGGCGAGCTGAACGAGCTCACCCAGGCCGTCAACCAGGGGCTGCTGACCCGCTCCGTGCAGTGGCGCACCGGCGTCGCCGCCCGCCAGCTCGGCGAGCTGGACAAGGCCAGGTCCACCCTGTCCTCCGTGGTCACCCTCTACCAGCAGGCGCAGCACGAGGCCGGCACCGCCCGGGCGTTGCGCGACCTGGGCATCACGCTGCAGCACCAGGGACGGTTCGCCGAGGCCGGCGAGAAGCTGCGGCAGGCGCTCGACCTCCAGCAGGGCCCCGAGTTCGACGGCGACCGCGCCTGGACGCTGCACGCGTTGGCCACCGTGGAACGGGAGTGCGGCCGCATCCACGGCGCGCGCCGGATGCTGGCCGAGGCGCTGCCGCTGCACCAGGCGAGCGGCAGCGTGCACGGCGAGGCGTGGACCAGGTTCCAGCTCGGCCAGACGCTGCTGCGCGGCGGCAACGTCGGGGCCGCCGAGCACGAGATCCGCTCCGCGCTGGACCTCTACGAGCGCTCCCGGGACGTCCGCGGCGTGGCCTGGTCGCTGACCGAGCTCGGCCGCGCCCGGCTCTACGACGGCGACGCCGCCGGCGCCCTGGAGCAGCTGCGCTCCGCGCTCGCCCGGCACAACGACACGGAGGACGCCCGCGGCGAGGCGTGGACCCTCTACTACCTGGGCCAGGCCCAGGAGGAGCACGGCGACACGGCCGAGGCGCTGCGCACCATGGAACGCGCCCGGACGATGTTCAACCGGATGCGGGACGTCTACGGACTGGCCTGCGCCCGGCACCACACGGCCCGGATCACCCGGGACCAGAGCGCGGCCAGCACCGGCTCGTTGCGCAACACCGGCTTCGCCCGGCAGCTGCTGACCGAGGCGCGCCGCGACTTCCAGCGCGCCGGCATGGTGCACGGCGAGGCGTGGAGCTGCGTCGAACTGGCGGTGATCGAGGCCGGCAACGAGCGGCTGTCCCAGGCGCTGGAGCTGGCCGACACGGCGCTGCGGCTCTTCGGCGAGGGCTACGGGGAGGGGCGTCCCGACGCCAGGGGCGCGGACTGGGCGCAGTTCCTGCGCTGCACGCTGCTGCCGCTGGCCTCGCCGGGCGGCACGGACGTCGGCTCGGCGGTCGCCCAGGAGGAGCTGGCCGAGCTGCTGCGCGAGGACCATCCGTTGCGCGACCCGCATCTGACGGACGCCGCGCACAGCTACTCGCTGATGCTCCAGCGTGGCCAGGGCCCGGAGTCGGGCTGGCCGGCCTGGCGCATGGGCATGGTGCCGCGGCGCGGCGCCCGCGACGCGTTCGGCGTGGTGACGCGGGGCTAGGCGAGCCGGAGCTGGGTGAGCCGGAGCGAGGGGGACCCGGAGCTGGGTGGCCCCGGTACCAGGCGATTCGGTCGCAGGGGGCTCGGGCCTGCGCCCAGCCCTGGGCTCGCCCCGGGGCTGGTGCTCAGGTCCGCGTCCGGCGTCCGGTTCCGCGTCCGGTCAGGCGGACGCTCGGCTGGAGGACTGCTCGCTCTCCGCGGCCGCCGGGCCCTTCCCGGCCTCCCGGCCGTCCTGGTCCTCCCGGCCGTCCGGTTCCTCGTCGAACGCGATCTTGCCCAGATGCCGGCTCATGGACTTCAACAGCATCCACACGCCGACGCCGAGGACCGCGAAGACGATGAAGCCGAGCACACCCGGGGTCACCGAGTACTCGTCGAGCTCCTTCGCGAGGGGTAGCCACTCAGTCATGACTCAATTCTCCCGGATGCCCGCGAAGAGGTCGGACTCGGGGAGCGAGGTGTCCACGTGGGACCGCGCCAGCTCGTAGTCCTCCGTCGGCCAGACCTTCTGCTGGATCTCCATCGGCACCTTGAACCAGCCGCCGTCCGGGTCGATCTGCGTGGCGTGCGCGATCAGCGCCTTGTCGCGGACGGGGAAGAAGTCGGCGCACGGCACCCGGGTGGTCAGGTGCCGCTCCGGCACCTTCATCTCGTCCCAGCGCTCCAGCCACTCCGCGTACGGCGAGTCCATCCCGCGCGCCACCATCGCGTTGTGCAGGGCGAGGGTGCGCGGGCGGTTGAAGCCCTGGTTGTAGTAGAGCTTCAGCGGCTGCCACGGCTCGCCGGCGTCGGGGTAGCGCTCGGGGTCCCCCGCCGCCTCGAACGCCGCCACCGAGAGCTTGTGGGTCATGATGTGGTCGGGGTGCGGGTAGCCCCCGTTCTCGTCGTACGTCGTGATCACGTGCGGCCGGAACGTGCGGATCAGCCGCACCAGCCGCTCCGCCGCGACGTCGACGTCCTCCAGGGCGAAGCATCCGTCGGGCAGCGGCGGCGTCGGGTCGCCCTCGGGCAGACCCGAGTCCACGAAGCCCAGCCACTCCTGCCGCACGCCCAGGATCTCCCGGGCCTCCGCCATCTCCTTCGCCCGCACCTCGTGGATGTGCTCCTCGATGTACGGATCACCCTGGAGCCTCGGGTTGAGGATGTCACCCCGCTCGCCACCGGTGCAGGTGGCGACCAACACGTCCACGCCTTCGGACACGTACCGGGCCATCGTCGCAGCGCCCTTGCTGGACTCGTCGTCCGGATGGGCGTGCACCGCCATGAGTCGCAACTGCTCTGTCAAGGCTTCGATCCTCGTCGTCCTGGTGTGATGGGGCCGGGAAACGCCTTCTATAGTGACCGAAGAACCATCACCCGTATTCCTGGTTTTTCTACCCGACCGGCTGATCGAGGACCACGACCATGGCCGAGCCATCCACGGCGGCACCCACGGCGCCGCCCGAGGGACGGTACGGACGCGCGCGCACGGCCGAGGCCCGCACCGACCGGCGGCTGAAGGCCACCGGGCTGGTCCTCGGCGTGCTGCTGCTGGGCTTCACCGCCTGGGCGGGCGCGTCGTACATCGCCGGTCAGGACGTCACCGGTGAGCTCACCGGTTTCGACGTGGTGTCGGACAGCGAGGTCGAGGTCAGCGTCGCGGTGCGGAAGCCCACCGACGAGGTGGGCGTGTGCACCATCCGGGCCCGGGCGGAGGACGGCCTGGAGGTCGGCCGCGCCGACGTCCGGTTCGACGACGACACGGACCGCATCCACCGCTCCGTGACGCTGAACACCACGCAGCGTGCCACCACCGCCGAGTTGCTCGGCTGTGCCGCGGCGTAGTCGACCGGGCGACCTGCGCACGCGCCGTCGGCTGGAACGCCGAGGGTTCGCCGTCGGCAGCGGAGGGTAATCCTCGCGCCTCCGGCCAGGACGCCGAGGGTTTGTCGTCGGCAGCGGAGGGTAATCCTTCCGAACATCGATCGGCGTTGTTAGAGTCGAGATTTCGATCGATGATCCGCCCGCCCCAGGATCGTATCCATCCGGGTCGGGCGTCCTTTTTATCGTTTTGTCCTTCTTGTATCACCCGAGGAGCACCTGTGACCCAGACCAGCGACACTGTCACCTGGCTGACCCAGGAGGCGTATGACCAGCTCAAGTCGGAGCTGGATCACCTGTCGGGTCCCGCCCGCATCGAGATCGCGAAGAAGATCGAGGCGGCCCGCGAAGAGGGGGACCTGAAGGAGAACGCCGGGTACCACGCGGCCAAGGAGGAGCAGGGGAAGATGGAGGCGCGGGTGCGCCAGCTGACCCAGCTCCTGGAGAGCGCGCGCGTCGGCGAGGCTCCCGCCGACACCGGCGTGGTGGCGCCGGGCATGGTCGTCACCATCGCCTTCGACGGCGACGAGAGCGACACGATGATGTTCCTGCTCGCCTCCCGCGAGTTCGCCACCTCGGACATCGAGACGTACTCCCCGCAGTCGCCGCTGGGCAGCGGCGTGCTGGGCAAGAAGGTCGGCGAGGACGCCGAGTACGAGCTGCCGAACGGCAGCATCTCGCGCGTCCGCGTGATGGAGGCCAAGCCCTACCAGGCTGGCTGAGCCGGCTGAGCCCGGGCCCGCCGGCCCGGCCAGCCCCGCGCCGCGAACGTCGCGGCTGACCTGCTCCGGTTCCGCCCTGACCCGATCGGGGTCAGGACGGAGGTAGGGCCAAGCGGCTCGCCTCCGAGACATCGCCTGCCTCCTCCAGCGCGCGGACAACCCCGGGCGGCTCTGTTCCGCCGCGTTCCCAGGTTTCCGAAGAGCATCCGTGTCGACTCGCACGTGAGAGTTGGCCGGGCATGTCGACGCCGTTCCGGCGCGACCGGCTCCATCGCATCCAGCCATGTGCGGACCGCGGCACCGTTGCCGAAGTGCGGTAGCCCTCCCGCGGATGAGGGCTACCACACGCTGCCGGGTCCGGGGCGGGTCGCGGGAGCGGTGCCCGGGGGCCGTCGGGGGAACGGGCTCCGGCTCAGGATGTGGGCTACCGCATGGTGCCGGGTCCGGGGCGGGTCGTGGGAGCGGTGCCCGGGGGCCGTCGGGGGAACGGGCTCCGGCTCAGTCGGTCCCGACGGGGGTCAGGGTGAACCCGTCGTTGGGCGCGCCCGCGAGGAGGTCGGCCAGTCCGCCGCTGAGCGCGTACGTCGTCCCGTTCGGTCCCGCGGTCACGTCGCTGGTGACGGGGTCCTCGACGGTGTCGGTGACGGTCACCGTGGCTTCCGCCCAGCCGTCGCCGGGCTCCACACGCTGGATCTCGGCGGGCGCGCCGGACAGCAGACCGCTGCTGACCGCCACGATCGAGCCGTCCTCCTGGAGCCGCATGCCTGCCGTGGGGGACGCCAGCGGCGCGGAGAGCTCCACCGGCTGCGCGTCTTCGGGACTCCGGACGGGCACCCGTACCAGGGAGCCGTCAGCCATGGAGATGATCAGCTGGTCCCCCTCCACCCACTCCACCGCCGACATCCCCACATCGTTCAGGAAGTCGGGGATGTCCAGCGTGCCCCGCAGCAGGTCGCTCCGCAGGAAGATCGAGGCGCTGCCATCGGGTTCGACGCGGAACACCGTCGGGGTCAGCTGGTCGACGGCGTAGATCGTGCCGTCGGGCGCCACCGTCAGGTCGGCGATCAGGTGGTCCCTGCCGTCGTTGGTGATCGCGGTCAGATCGACGCACCAGTCCTGTTCCCCGGTCTCCAGGTCGTAGCTGCCCACGCCGGCGATGCGGAAGGCAGCCTCCGGGTTGGAACGTTCGGCGAGGCCGTAGTCCACGTTGCTGACCAGGACGCGGTCTCGGTCGCGGTCGACGACGACGGACTGCGCGGACACCAGTTCCGGGTCGTCGATGTGGGTGCGCACCTGTCCGTCCGGACCGAAGACGAAGACCTTGCCCTGATTCAACGAGCCGGCGAAGAACGTGTTCGACTCCGCGTCGTGGTCCAGCGAGTGCGGGAACACGTTCGAGCCGTCGGCCTCGATGACGCCGGGCGCCTCCTGCTCGGTCTGCGCGGTTCCGGACTGCCCGGTCCGCTCGGTCCCGGTCCGCTCGGTCCCGGAGTCTTCGGAGCCGGATCCGGCGGAGGAATCGTTCGCGGCGCACGCCGTCCCGGTGGCCACGGCGGCGACAAGTGCCGCGCTCGAGAGGGCGATCCTCAGCTTCGTCTTCTTCATCGTCCTTGTTCCTCTGGAGTGTTGGGGCTGCGTGGTGCGGTGAGCCGTACGGGGGGCAGACCTCGGCGAGGGCCGTGACGGGAGAAGTGGGCATGGGGAACCTCCAGGAGGGCTGAGATGGGGTGAAAGTGGAGAAAAAGAAGGACGCGCGGATGACGGGGGCCCGCGGTCATCCCTGCCGGCCCGGCCGGATCAGAGGTCCACCGGATCAGGGGTCACCGGATCAGAGATCCAGAGGAACGGTGGGTGCGGGGGTGTCGCCGGCGGGGTGGGAGCCCTCCGGCATGTCCGCGGCGGGCTGGAGGGTCTGGTTGAGCAACCGCAGTGCCGCCTGGGAGGCGGAGCCGGCCGCCGCCGTCGTCACCACCAGCCGGATCCCCTGAGTCCGGGGCACCGGGAGCGAGTGCTGCAGCACGTCCAGTTCCCCGACCGTCGGATGGCGCATCCGGTACTCGGTCATGCCCCAGGCGCGGACCCGATGCTCGGCCCACAGCGTGGCGAACTGCTGGCTGCGCATGGTCAACTCGCCGATGAGAGAGGCCAGATGCGGGTCGCTCGGATACTCGCCGACCGCCTGCCGCAGTTTGCCCACCACGTCCCGTGCCTTCCTGGGCCAGTCCACGTAAAGATCCCGCGTGTGGGCGTCCAGGAACACCAGCCGGGCGGTGTTGGGCCGGGTGGCCGCGCGATCCGGGCTGTCCAGGGCCAGGTGCCCGGCGAACAACGCGTGCCCGGCGCGGTTCCACGTCAGGACGTCCGAGCGCCGGCCCACGACGACCACGGGTGAGTCCCCGAAGGCGTCCATCAGTTGGCGCACGGCGGCGGTGACACGCTCGGCGGGGATCCGGCGGCGGCTCTGCCGGGCATCACCCGACAGGGTGTGCAGGTGGCGCCGCTCCGGGTCATCCAGCCGCAGGGCCGTGGCCAGCGCGTCGAGGACCTGCGGCGAGGCGTTGAGCGACAGCCCCTGTTCCAGCCGGATGTAGTACGCCACGCTGACACCGGCCAGCTGGGCCAGTTCCTCACGCCGCAGCCCCGGCACCCGCCGCCGGTCGCCGTAGTCCGGGAGCCCCACGTCTGCCGGCTTCAACTGCGCCCGACGCGTGGCGAGGAACTCGCCGAGGAGGGACTTGCTGTGCGGTGTGTCGTGCATGCGACCGAGTATGGCCAGGCTCGCCACGGCTAGCCTGCCCCTGGGAGTAGCAGTCACGAGGTCGGGAACGAGCGCGGCCCTGCGGCCTCACCGGAATCGCCGTTCCCGCCCGCACGGCGGACCGGTGCGGCGGGGGATGCGCCCGGGACCGTCCGGGAGCCGCGACTCTCGACCTGGTGTGCTGGGCCGGGCGGTCCGGTGCGTGCGACGATGCCGGTATGAATCGCCTGGCCGACTCCCAGTCGCCGTATCTGCTGCAGCACGCCACCAACCCGGTGGACTGGTGGCCGTGGGGGGAAGAGGCGTTCGAGGAGGCCCGGCGGCGGGACGTACCCGTTCTGCTGTCGGTTGGTTACTCCGCGTGCCACTGGTGCCACGTCATGGCCAGGGAGAGCTTCGCCGACCCGGACATCGCGGCGTATCTGAACGAGCACTTCGTGTCCGTGAAGGTGGATCGCGAGGAGCGTCCCGACGTCGACTCCGTGTACATGGACGCGGTCCAGGCGGCGACCGGCCAGGGCGGCTGGCCGATGACCGTGTTCATGACGGCGGACGGCGAACCGTTCTACTTCGGCACCTACTTCCCGCCCGAGCCGCGGTCCGGCATGCCGTCCTTCCCGCAGCTTCTGGAGGGCGTGCACAGCGCCTGGACCGACCGGCGCGGCGAGGTCACCGGCGTCGCCAACCGGATCACCCGCGAGCTGGCCGGCCGCGAGCTGGCCTACGACGCGCCGCGGCCACCCGACGCGGAGGAGCTGGCCGCGGCCGTCGCGGCCCTGGACCGCGACTTCGACGCCTCGCACGGCGGCTTCGGCGGCGCGCCGAAGTTCCCGCCGGCCATGACGCTGGAGTTCCTGCTCCGCCACCACGCCCGCACCGGCTCGACGCGGGCGCTGGCGTTGGTGGAGCAGACCTGCGAGGCCATGGCACGCGGCGGCATCTACGACCAACTCGCCGGCGGCTTCGCCCGGTACGCCGTGGACGCCACCTGGACCGTGCCGCACTTCGAGAAGATGCTCTACGACAACGCGCTGCTCTGCCGCGTCTACACCCACCTGTGGCGAGCCAACGGCTCCCCGCTGGCCCGCCGGGTCGCCGAGGAGACCGCCGACTTCATGGTGCGCGAGCTGCGCACCGCCGAGGGCGGCTTCGCCTCCGCGCTCGACGCCGACAGCGCCGACGAGGACGGGCACCACGTCGAGGGCGCGTACTACGTCTGGACGCCCGGCCAGCTGCGCGCGGTGCTCGGCGACGAGGCACACGCCGAGGCCGCCGCGCGGGCGTTCGGGGTGACCGACGCGGGCACGTTCGAGGCCGGCGCCTCGGTGCTCCGACTGCACGCGGACGAGCCGCCGGCCGAGATCCGGGCCCGGCTGCTGGCCGCGCGCGCCGCGCGACCCCGCCCGGAGCGGGACGAGAAAGTCGTCGCCGCGTGGAACGGACTGGCCATCGCCGCCCTGGCGGAGACCGGCGCCTGCCTGGAGCGCCCCGACCTGGTCGCCGCGGCCGTGGCCACGGCCGAGCTGCTCGTTCAGGTGCACCTCGACGGGACGCGAGGCGACGGCGACGGCGCGGCGGGCCTCCGGCTGGCCCGCACCTCGCGGGACGGACGGACCGGTCCCAGCGCCGGCGTGCTGGACGACTACGCCGACGTGGCCGAGGGGTTCCTCGCGCTGTACGCGGTGACCGGCCAGCCCCGGTGGCTGGACCACACCGAGGGCCTGCTCGACGCGGTGCTGACCCGGTTCAGCCGGCCCGACGGCGCACTGTACGACACCGCCGCCGACGCGGAGCAGCTGATCCGCCGCCCGCAGGACCCGACCGACGGCGCCACCCCCGCCGGCTGGACCGCGGCGGCCGGCGCGTTCCTCTCGTACGCCGCCTACACCGGCAGCGACCGGCACCGCGAGGCGGCGGAGCGGGCGCTGGGCATCGTCACCGCCCTCGGCGCCCGCGCGCCACGTTTCATCGGCTGGGGCCTGGCCGTCGCCGAGGCCGCGCTCGACGGCCCCCGGGAGGTCGCGATCGTCGGCCCGCTCGGCGACGCCGCGACCGCGGAACTGCACCGCACCGCGTTGCGCGCCACCGCGCCTGGCGCGGTGGTCGCCGTCGGCGAGCCGGACGCGGACCGGCCGCCGCCGCTGCTCGCCGACCGTCCGATGCGGGACGGCCGCCCGGCGGCCTACGTCTGCCGCCGCTTCACCTGCGACGCCCCCACCACCGATCCGGCGACGCTGGCCGAGCAACTGGGCTGAGCCGGAGGGCGGTGGGTCGACACCCGGGGGCGGAGCGCGCGAGCGGCCCGTTACTCCAGGGCGCCGTCGATGATGTCGAAGGCGCGGTCGATGTAGGCGGTCAGGGCGCCGTCAGCATCGTTCTCGATCCAGTACAGGGCCGCCTCGCGGGCACCCGCGAGTATCGCCGCGACGAGGACCCGCAGCTCCAGGTCCTCCGGGGCACGGCCCGTGCGCTCGGCCAGCACCGTCGCGAGCATTCTGCCGGAGAGAGCCATCGAGTCGTGTATCCGACTCCTGATCGCCGGCACCGAGGCCACCAGGTGCATCCGCTGGCGCACCTCCGCCATGGCCTCCGGCGAGTCGTTGATATGCCGGAAGACGTCGCGGATCGCCTCCCGGACGGCGATGAGGGGTGGCTCGGCCGCGGGGCGGGCGCGTAGCGCCGCCTCGACGAGCGGGTCGTCCTCGTCGCTGAGCACGATGTCTTCCTTGGTCGGGAAGTACCGGAAGACCGTGCTGGGCGACACCTCCGCGGCGTCGGCGATCTCGTCCACCCGCGTGGCCTCGTAGCCCTGTTCCGCGAAGAGGCGGTACGCGGCCCGCTGGATCGCCTGACGCGTCCGGATCTTCTTCCGCTCCCTCAGGCCGGGGCGGGTCGGGGATGTGGCGGCCATGGCAGTCATTCTGCGCGATCGCGCTCCGCCACGGCCAGGCTCCCGCCGTCACCCGCCTCCGGCCGCCCCTCCTTCCGCTCCTCCGCCCGCCCCTCCGGTCGCCCGCCCGCGGGAGCCGCCGGCAGCAGCAACGCCGCGAGCAGCGCGGCCGGCAGCGCCGCCGCGGCGCAGACGAAGAGCGTCAGGCTCATGCCGTGGGTGAAGGCCGCGTCGGCCGAGGCGATCAGGTCCGCCGCGCTCCCGACCCGCGCACCGTCCGCCCCGCCACCGCCACCCGCGCCCCCGCCACCGCCACCCGCGCCCCCGGCGCCGCCTCCGATGCCCCCGTCCGCGACGCGCTCCGCGACCAGATGGGCGGCCACGACCGACTCCCGTGCCGCGTCGGCCGCCTCCGCCGGCAGCCGCCCCGTGTCCACCCGGGACCGGTACGCCTGCGCCAGCAGGCTGCCGAGCAGCGCCACCCCGATCGCGCTGCCCACCTGCCGCACGGTCATCAGCAGCCCGGAGCCGATGCCCGAGCGGTCCGGCGGCAGCGCGGCCAGCGCCGCGTCCATCGCCGGCACCAGCGCGAGCCCCGCGCCGAGCCCGGTGACGGCGAGCCACGTCGCGGTCAGTTCGTATCCGGAGTCCACCCCGGTCGTCGAGCCGAGGAAACCTGCGAACGACAGCAGCACCAGGCCGGAGACCACCACCCCGCGCCCGCCGAAGGCCCGCACCAGCGGCTGGCACCCGCGCGCCCCGACGATCAGCCCGGCCATCATCGGCATCAGCCGCACGCCGGTCTCCAGCGCGTCGTGCCCCCTGACCGCCTGCAGGTACTGCGGCACCACGAAGAGCATCCCGGCCAGCACGAAGCTCACCAGCGTGCCCACCAGGGCGTTCCACCGGAAGCTCGGCATCCGCAGCAGGCCGACGTCGAGGATCGGGTGGGCCCGCCGCCGTTCCCTGGCGACCAGCAGCGCCAGCAGCGGTGCCGAGGCGACGAGCATCCCGAGCACCAGCGGGTCGTCCCAACCCCGCGACGGGCCCTCGATCAGGCCGTAGACCAGCACCCCGAGGCCGGCGACGCTGAGCGCGGTGCTCACCACGTCCACGGACGGGGCCGCGGGATCGCGGCTCTCCGGGAGCAGCAGCAGGCAGGCCGTGATGCCCACCGCCACCAGCGGCACGTTGATCAGAAAGATCGAGCCCCACCAGTAGTGGTTCAGCAGCCAGCCGCCGATCAGCGGCCCGAGCGGCATGCCCGCGGCCAGCGCGGCGGCGAGCGCGGCCACCGCCCTGCCGCGTTCCTCGGGTCCGAACAGCGTGGGCAACACGGCCACCGCCAGCGGGGTGATCAACGCGCCGCCCAGGCCCATGACCGCGCGCGCGGCGATCAGCAGTTCCGCGTTGCCGGCCAGGGTGCCCAGCACCGAACCGGCGAGGATGATCACCAGGCCGGCGACCAGCAGCCGGCGCCGCCCGAACCGGTCCCCGAGCAGGCCGGCGGGGAGCATCGTCGAGGCGAAGACGACGAGGAACGCGTCGGCGATCCACTGCTGCTGACCCGTGCCGGCGCCCAACTCCGCGGCCAGCGTGGGCAGCGCGACGTTGAGGATCGTCATGTCGAAGCCCAGCACCAGGGTGGCGAGCACCAGCGCGCCGAGCGCCCACCAGCGCCGGGGGTGGGGAGGGGGAGTGTGGTTCGGGGTCACGGCACACCTCCGAGAGTCACCATCTAGTGATAGTGACTCTCAAAAGGGTGTGACTGTCAAGCAGGCGCTCAGACCGCTCGGTAGGCCACCAGCGAGATCCCGACGTAGTGCACGACGAAGGCGGCCAGCGTGAACGAGTGGAACACCTCGTGGAAGCCGAACCAGCGCGGCCACGGGTCGGGGCGCCGCAGCCCGTAGACCACCCCGCCGGTGCTGTACAGCACCCCGCCGATGATGACCAGGCAGAGCACCACGATGCCGCCCGCCCGCAGGAAGTCGGGCAGGAAGAACACCGCCGTCCAGCCGAGCGCGAGGTAGCAGGGCGTGTAGAGCCAGCGGGGCGCGCCCACCCAGAAGATCCGGAACGCGATTCCGGTGATCGCGCCGGCCCAGATCACCCACAGCAGCACCTGCTGTCGCGCGCCCTCCAGCAGAAGGATGGTGAACGGCGTGTAGGTGCCGGCGATGATCAGGAAGATGTTGGCGTGATCCAGCCGGCGCAGCACGGCGTTCGCCCGCGGGCTCCAGTTGCCCCGGTGATAGAGCGCGCTGATGCCGAACAGCAGACACGCCGTCAGCGTGTAGACGGCGCAGGCCACGCGGGCCTGGGTACTGCTGGCGAACGCCGTGAGAAAGACGCCGGCTATCAGCGCGGCGGGGAACATCCCGGCGTGCAACCAGCCGCGCAGGCGGGGCTTGGTGAGCGGTGTCATGGCATCGATGGTATCGGCGACGGACGACGCGCTCACTTGAGCACCACTGGACACAGACGAGAGAAGCAGGCACTATCAAATGAGCGAGCACCGTTTCTTATGAGCGTTGGCTCGTGTGCACTGCCTGACGGGTGCGCTGCCTGACGGGTGCGAAGCCGATCAGCGCGATCCGATCAGCGCTCCGAACTGAAAACCCTCATCCCCTGGAGCGATCGTGACGCTCACGCACGCCGGTCCCGTCGCCACACCCCACGCCGACTCCACTGCCGATCCCTCGGCCGCCCCCACCCGACATCGGGGCCTGGCCGCCTGGGTCGCGGAGATCGCCGCGCTGACCCAGCCCGCCCGGATCGTCTGGTGCGACGGTTCGCAGGCGGAGTACGACCGTCTGTGCGAGGAACTGGTCGCCGGCGGGACGTTCACCCGGCTCAACCAGGACACGCGGCCGGACTCGTTCCTGGCCACCTCCGACCCGACCGACGTGGCCCGGGTCGAGGACCGCACGTTCATCTGCTCCGAGCGCGAGGCGGACGCCGGCCCCACCAACCACTGGCTGGACCCGGCGCGGATGCGCGAGACCTTCACCGGCGACCACGGCCTGTTCCGCGGCGCGATGCGTGGCCGGACGATGTACGTGGTCCCGTTCTGCATGGGCCCGCTCGGCTCGCCCCTCTCCGCGCTCGGCGTGGAGATCACCGACTCCGCGTACGTGGCGGTCGCCATGCGCACCATGACCCGGATGGGCAGCGCGGTGCTGGAGGAACTGGACCGGCTCGGCGAGGACGGCGAGTTCGTGCGCGCCGTGCACTCCGTCGGCGCGCCCCTCGCGCCCGGCGAGCGCGACGTCCCGTGGCCGTGCAACGACACCAAGTACATCTCGCACTTCCCCGAGACCCGGGAGATCTGGTCCTTCGGCTCCGGCTACGGAGGCAACGCGCTGCTCGGCAAGAAGTGCTACGCCCTGCGCATCGCCTCCGTCATGGCCCGCGACGAGGGCTGGCTCGCCGAGCACATGCTGATCCTCAAGCTCACCCCGCCCGACGGGCGCGAGCCGCGCTACGTCGCCGCCGCGTTCCCCTCCGCCTGCGGCAAGACCAACCTCGCCATGCTCCAACCCTCCCTGCCCGGCTGGAAGGTGGAGACCATCGGCGACGACATCGCCTGGATGCGCTTCGGCGAAGACGGTCGGCTGCACGCCATCAACCCGGAGGCCGGCTTCTTCGGCGTGGCCCCCGGCACCGGCCAGCGCACCAACGCCAACGCCATGCGCACCCTGTGGGGCAACTCCGTGTTCACCAACGTCGCCCTCACGGACGACGGCGACGTGTGGTGGGAGGGCATGACCGACGAGCCGCCCACCCACCTCACCGACTGGCGCGGCGACGACTGGACGCCCCGCTCGGACCGCCCGGCCGCCCACCCCAACGCGCGCTTCACCGTGTCCGCCGCGCAGTGCCCGACCATCGCGCCCGAATGGGAGGATCCGGCCGGCGTCCCCATCTCCGCGATCCTCTTCGGCGGTCGCCGCGCCACCGCCGTTCCGCTGGTCACCGAGTCCTTCGACTGGCGCCACGGCGTCTTCCTCGGCTCCTGCGTCTCCTCCGAGAAGACCGCGGCGGCCGAGGGCACGGTCGGCGAGCTGCGCCGCGACCCGTTCGCGATGCTGCCGTTCTGCGGCTACCACATGGGCGACTACTTCGCCCACTGGCTCTCCATGCCCGAACGGGCCCCCGACCCCGCGCTGCTGCCGAAGATCTACTACGTCAACTGGTTCAAGAAGGACGACGCGGGCGACTTCGTCTGGCCCGGCTTCAGCGAGAACATCCGGGTCCTGAAGTGGATCGTCAACCGCCTCGACGGACTGGCGGACGGCACGACCACGCCGATCGGCGTGCTGCCCACCCCGGAGGCCCTCGACACGGAAGGACTGGACCTCGGCCCGGACGAGATCTCCTTCCTGCTCGACGTCGACCCCGACACCTGGCGCCAGGAGGCCGGCCTCATCCCCGACCACCTCCGCACGTTCGGCGCGCGCACGCCCACGGCACTGTGGGAGGAGTACCACGCCCTGACCGCCCGCCTGACCTGACCCGGACCCCCTCTCCCCACCCGAACCGGGCCCCGCACAACGGCGTGCGGGGCCCGGTTCCGTTCGTGGGGGATTGGTAACGAGTCGTCACGTTCCCGGATGATCAACGCGCTGCGTCCGTATCGTTACTGACGGCAGTCTGTATTCGCCCACATCCATCAGTGAACGGGGACGCCGTGACACGCCGCATCCGTACGACCCTCACGACCCTCCTCACCGCCACGGCCACGACGGCCCTCCTCCTCCCCCTCACCGCCTGCGGCGGCTCGGGCGGTTCCGACGACGAGATCGAGGGCGTCGGGGAGGGCGGCAACGAGGAACAGCAGAGCGAGACCCCGACCGAGGAGGAGCCGGAAGGCGGGGCGGACCGGCCGGAGATCGTGCTGCCTGAGGGCTGGGAGAACGTCTACGAGGACTGGGAGTCCGACGACCCGGACGAACAGGCGGTCCTGGACGATGCGCGGGAAGCACAGAACGCTATTGATCTAGCGATCTTGGAACGCGCCCCGGAGGCTGATTATGTCAACTTCTATCACTCTGCCGAGGCCCTTTTCGGTGCCAAGGACTGGATCGAGGGATTCATCGAGAATGATCGTTCGATTGCAGGCGAGGTTCGCTATTACAACCCTGAGATCGCAATGCAAGGGGATGGCGGGGCGACCATCACCTATTGCGCTGACGAAAGCAACGCTACCGCCGTGGATGTGAACACCGGGGAGGCGATTGCGGAAGACAGCGACTCTCCTGAGGTCTCCTATATGAATCTTCTGCAGAAGGATGATCGCGGTGTATGGGTAACGACGGCCGTTCAGTCGGAGCGAAAGGAGTGCCCCTGATGAAGAGGATCGCCCGCGTCGGCACCTTATCTGTGAGTGTTCTCTTGGTCGCTGTCGCCATGTCGCCTAGCGCGACAGGCTTCGGCAACGGGGACGGAGATTCCCGAGACAACGTTGGTGGCCACGAGGATGGCGTTCTCACCGCTGAAGCATCGACCGAAGTGGTCATCAGCGGCGACACCGGCGGTGGCGGAGCCGGCGACGGGAGCGGCTCGCTGTCGCCGATCGACACGGGGTGGGAACCACCCGTCTGCTGGTACGAGCCCTACATGACGGCCGAACAGTTCCGTGATGCCGTCGAGAACTTGGACTCTCACGCCCAGCGTGCGCTGAACATCTCCTCACCGCCCGTCGCGTTCACGGACATCTACCGGGACAACAATCTCAACGGCTGGGCCGTGAATTTCGAGAGCGTCTACGGAGAACAGAGCTACGAGAACTACAACCTCGACGCCGAGGAGGACGGTCTCTGGTGGCATGGGGTGATCAACCCGAACCGCGAGGACGAGTTCCGCATGGGCACCGACTGCCCGGAGCCGATCTTCTGGGCCGACTCCGTGGACGAGCCCGCGCTTGAGGAGTCGATCACCGACGAGGTGCTCGCCGAGTACGCCTACGACGAGATCGCCATCCCGGAGACCGAGATCGAGATCAACCCGGAGGGCGACCAGTACGTCAACATCCCCATGTGGATCTGGCTCGACGCGGGTGAGTTCGAACCCCGGACCGTGCGCGCCGAACTGCCGATCAACGGCCTGTGGGCCGAGACCACCGCCGAGCCGGTCGCGATGACCCTCGACCCGGGCACCGAGGACGCCGTCGTGTACCCGGAGTCGGGTGAGTGCGAGATCGACGCGAACGGACGGATCGGCGAGCCGTACGAGCGGGGTCGGGCGGAGGAGGACCCACCGTGCGGCGTGGAGTACCTCCGGTCCACCCACGAGGCCGGCTCCTACGAACTGACCGCGAGCCTCACCTGGGAGGTCTACTGGACCGGTTCCCAGACGGAGGGCCGAAACCCCCTCCCCAGCGGCACGTTCGAGACGACCCACACGATCGTGGTCGACGAGAACCAGACCATCGTCCGCTGAGCGCCGAGGTGAACGTCTCGTAAGGGATACAGGCCCGCTGTTGGTCCGTTCGGGCGTCACGACTAGCGTTTCCCTTGCGACACAACGTCACATCGTTTGAACTGCGTTCCAGGCCGGGAAGGGGAGAGCCCGGCGGGGAGGGGAGTCGCTCAGCCATGACCATCCGCAATGCCAACCCAGACGACCTCGATCGTCTGGCCGATCTTCTACACGCGTCAAACGACGGCGGCGCGTACGGCAGCCTCAGCAACATCTTCGACCGGGCCCGCACCCATGACGTCTCCGGCGAGGTCGGCTCGCTCCAACCATTGCTGCACTGGTTGACGGACGCCGCCGACCAGTTACGCAACAGCGCCACCATCCTGCGAGGAGTTGATCCGGGCCCTGGCACGGGTGCCTTCTCCTCCCTGGACCTGGAGACCCAACTCCTCGCGTCATCGTGGCAGGTGAACGGGCAGGATCTGGCTGACGAGTTCGCCGGTCTGACCGAGAAGGACAGCCTCACCGACGAGGACCTGCGCTGGATGAACCAGATCCTCATGGACTACGGCGAGGACCCCGACTTCGCCGGCTACCTGGTCGACGAGATCGGCATGGACGCCTTCCTGGGCTTCTCCCAGCGCCTGGATCAGCGTGCCGGAAACGCTCCCGAGGATGTGACCATGGTCAGCATGCTCCAGAGCAGTCTCGGCACCACGCTGTCGAGGGCATTCTGGACGCCGGGCGAGATGACAGCCCAGGTCCAGACCGCGCCCGGGTACGAGGATTCCGCCTACCAGGAGTGGCTGGAGACGCCGCAGGGGCAGCGTTACGATCAGCGCCTCCAGGCGTTCAACGAACTCGGCACGCAGCAGTTGTACGCCGAGGAGACGCAGATGTCCCCCGCGCCGGACGAGCGGTTGGCCTACGACGTGGCGCTGGACCTGTTCGAGACGTCAGGTGCGCCGCTCGATGAGCATTTCTTCGACCGAACGATGACGAGCATGATGGAGCTGGAACGCGCCGATCTCGACGTGTGGAATGTGCGGCGCTACGAGCCGGACGACCCCGACACGCCCGGCTGGAACAGCGACAACGACGTGGTCGACCGCCTTCTGGGCTTGGCGGCCGCCAGCAACCCAGACGCGGTCGCCACGTTCTTCGATCCCCGGTTGGGCCGCCACAATCTGGACTACTTCACTGGCGAGGGCGACTCCGCCCGCGACGCCGGCATCGCCACGGAGGACGGCGAGTCACCTGGCCTGGATGCGGCGCTGCTGGCTGCCGGGCTGGGAGGTCTGTTTGCGACCTCGAGCACCCCTCAGCAGAACAAGGACTGGTGGGATGGCCTCGGTGAACAGACTCAGGAAGCGCTTATCCGCGCGTTTCCCGAGCGCGTCGGCGCGATGGACGGCCTTCCTACTGTAGACAGGGACAGCGCCAACCGGATCGTACTCGAGGCGGAGTATGACCGGTTGAACGCATTGCTCGGCAACGACCTGCTCGTTGATCGTGACAGACAGGCCATGGAGGACAAGCTCGCCGGTGTCTCGGATATTCGGGAACGTCTCAATCGGAACGGGTCACCGGAAACCTTCCTATTGGCTTTCAATCCTGAGGGCGACGGCCAGTACATCGTGGCAAACGGCAATCCAGATACGGCCGATCACACAGCCGTCTACGTTCCTGGAACCGGTGCCGCCCTGGCGGGTGCCAACGGCGACATGCGTCGCGCGAACGATCTGTGGCGAGTAAGCGACTCTCTGACGGACGGCGACGTTTCCACGATCACATGGCTGGGTTACGATGCGCCGGATGACGTAATTCCCGACGCCGGCTTTGAATCCTATGCGCGTGATGCGGCACCAGTATTCGTGAGTTTCACGGAAGGATTGGCTGTCGCGCAAGGAGGCGAAGGGGAAAGTCACACCACGATTATCGGACACAGCTACGGGAGTACCGTGGTGGGAGCTGCTTCCCAGGAAGGGGGTCTCTTTGCCGACGATGTCATCGCTGCAGGGAGCCCTGGAATGCTGGTTGACCACGCATCGGACCTCGGCGTGGGCAGTGATCATGTTTGGTCTATGGCGGCGTCGATTTGGGAGGATCAAGTGCCCCTTGCCGGACTCATTCATGGTGGAGGAGGCTTCGATGTGGATGCAGAGGTTGGTCCGTTCGGAATTCCATACTTGGATTTCGACATCCTTCCCGAGGTTCCTTCTATGGAATCATTCGGAGGCAACATCATGTCTAACGATTCATCGGGTCATAGTGACTACTGGGACGTAGACGACGAGGGAAATGCGAGTCTCAGTCTCTTGAACCAAGCCCGTGTGATCGTTGGTGAACATGGAGACGTGACATAGATCTTGGGAGGGATTGGGTGAAAACTGGGAAAGTCGGAATATTTATCGCGACTAGTCTACTCTTCGTTCTTGTATCGGGGTGTTCTGTGGTGGATGGAAGTCAGCAGGGCGAGGAGCCCGATGGGCAACACACAGTTCAGTCGGTTGACGAGGCACGAGCAGAGGATGCGGACATCGCGGCGTCGATTCGAGAGGCGGCGGGGATTGGTGGTTCGGTGGACGATCCAGGAGTTGGTGTCAGTATGTGCGAAGATGATCCTGAAATGAATCGACTTTACTTGATGCGACATCCTTGGTCCATCCACGGAGTGTCCCGCGATCGACTGGAGGAGGGGATGGATCGATTGAGAGAGACGCTTCCGAGTCGGGGCTGGGAAATCATCCAAGACGGAGAGGTCGACAACGCAAACCGAACGCCTCGGATTCTCTTCGAGAATAGAGAGCTTGAATACGCGGCCCATGTGACCGTTGAAGGAAGGGGCGAGGGATTCCAGCTGCACGTCTCGATGGTTTCCGCATGCTTCAGCACGCCTGAGGGGGAGAGCCCTCGTAACGAGTACTGATCGGCTGTTGGCGTGGTGATGCTCCCCTTCGCGTTGAGCGACTACCAGGTGATCTTGCCGCGGTCGGGGTGTGATGGCAGATACCCGGTGGCGAGCCGTGGTGGTGGAGCGCCGAGGCGCGGGCGAGTATGCCGGCGGCCCGGGACGGCGTGCCGGCGGCTCAGCTCATTCGCCGTGGTGTGCATCCCGTGGCGCTCGGGTGCGCCGTTGGGGGGAGAAGGACATTCCGGCCTTCGGTTTCGGAGATCCAACGTTCGCGGACCGCTCCGAGCAGCTTCTCAACGGCTCGTGCGAGGACGAGGAGTGATCCTCGTTGCTGACACCAGGGGCTGACGGCGCAGGCAGCGTTTCGGCTGGTGCCGAGGATTTCGAGGAAGCCGCGCCGTGCGGCGGATCACCCCTTCGTGTCCAGCGTGCACCAGGTGATCTTGCCGCGGCCCGGGGTGTGGTGGCAGATGCCCCAGGTTGTGGCGTGGAGGTCGATGAGGGGGAGGCCGCGGCCGTTCTCCGCGTCGGGGGGTGGGAAGCCCGCGGGTGACGCGGGAGTGCCCGGGGCCTGGTCGTGGACCAGGATGCGGATCGTGCCGGTCGGGGACCACTCGCCGTGGAGGGAGACCGGGGTGGGGGTGAGGCTGGCGAGGGAGGCGGTCATCGCGTTGGTGACCAGTTCGGAGGTCAGCAGCGCGGCCAGTTCGACGAGGTCGGATCCGGCGGGGGCGACCGGTGCGAGGGCCGTGCGGACCGCGTGGCGTGCGCTGCGCACCCACTGCGGCTGCGGCGGGAAGGTGAACGAGAAGTCGGTGGGGCTCGGCAGCAGGGTGGGGGTGGGGCACATGGCGGTTCCTGGCCTTCCTCGCACAATGGCCGCGACACACGATGCGCGACGCGGCGATTCCCCCTTGAAGGTAGGGGAACTGACTTCATAGTTGTACCGGCGAGTGTTCGCATCACTCCATCAGGTGAACGTTGCCTCTTTGGGTGGCCAGCAGTGCCCGCACGGGGCGGAACTTGATGCATGGGACTTCGGACCAACCCGAGCCAACGTCAGAAGCGCTTGGGCCACGAGATGCGCAAACTGCGCGAAGCCGCCGGTCTGACCACGGCGGAAGCCGGGCGGCAGGTTGGCCTCGGACAGGCGCATCTGAGTCATATCGAGGCTGGCCGCACCTCCTGTCCCGAGCCTCGGCTCCGGGCACTCGCTCGCCTCTACGGATGCGAGAATGAGCCCCTTGTCGAGGCACTCGTCGCCATGACGAACTCCACCGGCAAGGGCTGGTGGAGCGAGTACCGAGCGATCCTGGACGACCGGGGTCGCGACCTCGCGGAGCTGGAGTCGACGGTGACCGGCTTCCGGACCGTCGAGTGGCTGTACGTGCCGGGGCTGTTGCAGACGCCGGACTACATGCGCGAGCTCTTCGTCAACGGCGAGCCGTCGAGATCGTCCGAGGCGATCAAGGACCGTGTCGAGTTCCGGATGCGGCGCCAGGAGGCGTTGACCGGCCCGCGCAGTCCGAGCTTCCACGCCGTCGTCCACGAGGCGGCGTTCCACATGCACTTCGTCGGGCGGGACACGATGCGGGCGCAGCTGGACTACCTCGTGGAGCTCTCGCAGTTTCCCAGTGTGGCCATCCAGCTGCTGCCGTTCAGAGCCGAGTCCCATCCGGTCACGCCGGGGGCGCCGTTCACCATCCACGACGTCGGGGTGACCAGCCTCCGCACGGTGCACGTCGAGCATCCGGTGAGTCCGCTGTTCCTGTGCGACGGCCCGCACGTCGACCAGTTCACGGCCGCCTTCCGGAGGCTGACCATGGTGGGACTGGAGCCGCTCGATCCGTCGGAGTCCCGGGAGGGCAACTCGATGGCGCTCGTCCAGCATCTGCGCTATGTCCTGTAGGACCCTTGGGAGGGAACATGTCGCGCCAGGAGTGGCAGAAGTCGAGTTTCAGCAGCGCGGACGTCAATCAGAACTGCGTGGAGATAGCCCGCGCCCCGCAGGGGGGCCACGTGTGGCTACGGGAGAGCGACGAGCCGGGGACGGTGTTGACCACCAGCCCCGCTCGGCTGGCCGCGCTGTTGCGGCGCCTGGCCCACCCGGCCCGGTAGCCGGAGACCGTTGAGGGTCACGCGTGGCCGAGGCGGAGCCGTTCCGCCTTGGGGAGGGTGGCGACGACGAGGGCGTGGGAGTCCTCGATCATGTCCCGGATCATGCCGTCGGGGAGCGAGCCGTCGAGGGTGACGGTGTTCCAGTGGCGCTTGTTGGTGTGGTAGCCGGGGACGATCGCCGGGTGGGCGGCGCGCAGGTTGGTCGCGAGCTCCGGGTCGCACTTCAGCGTCACCTTCAGCGGGGTCTCGTCCAGCGCGCTGAACGCGAAGACCTTGCCGGACACCTTGAAGGCGGACAGGCCGGGGTTACGGGGGAACGGGAAGGTCTCCGCGGTGTCGTTCAGGTCGAGGCAGCTGGCCCGCAGCTCGTCAGGGGTCATGGTCGCCAGTATCGGACAGGGGTCTGACACGCGCGCCCTGGTACGGAGATCGTGCGCGTCACGTCCCGCATGGGGGCACCTCCCAGCCGCCAGGCTGGGGGAGGGACGCCACGCGCACGATCTCGGTGACTCGGTGCCCCGTTCAGTGGGGTGACTCCGTCAGGGCCGCGAGCGCCGGGCGGAGCAGCGCGGCGATGCGGTCGGTGGGGGCGTCGCGGAGCGGGGCGAGGCCGAGGAGCTGATGGCCGATGGCGACGCCGACCACGATCGTCGTGATCAGGGCGGCGCGCAGCTCCGCGTCCTCGTGTGCGGCCTGTGCCGTGTGTGCGGTGAGGATCGCGCTGATGGACTCGATCTGCTGACCCAGGGTCCTGCGCGCGTGCTCTGCCGCCTCCGGGTCGGTGAGCATCGAGCGCAGCGTCGCGATCGTGCTCTCGGGGAGACCGCCGAGCTTGAGAACGAGCGTGGCCAGCAGTTCGTCGACGAGCCCGTCGGCGTCGGTGGCCTTCGGCAGCACGGCCGCGGCCTCCAGGGACCGCGTGAAGAGGTTGCGCTTCGAGCCGAAGTACTGCATGACCAGGGCCGGGTCGACCTCGGCGAGGGAGGCCACGGCACGGATGGTGGTGCGTTCGAAGCCTCGTTCGGCGAACAGCCTGCGGGCGCACTCCAGGACGCGTGCCTCCGTGGCCCGGCGGCGGTCGGCGCGGGAGGTGGACGCGGTGGACGCGGTGGAGGGCGTGGAGGGCGTGGAAGGGGAGGAACTCGGCACGGCCTCACCCTACAAGTTCGCTCCACGCTTGTTGACCGAAGCTCGACCGTGCTCGTAGGGTTCGACGCAACGGTCCACTCAACGGCCGTTGAGCGAATGGAGTGATCGTCGTGTCGGACTCGAACCCCGGACCGTCCGCCGTCCGCGCCCCCCGCGAGGTGCTGGCGCGCTATCACCAGGCCATGCGCGACAAGTCCGCCGATGACCTGGCGGACCTCTACGCCCCGGACGGGCTACACGAGTTCCCCTTCGCGAGCCCCGGCTTTCCCCCGCGCTACGAGGGGCGCGAGGAGGTGCGGGCGGGGTATCGCGCCGCCTGGGGCGCCACTCCGGTCCGAGTGGAGGCGATCACGGACGTCACGGTCCACGACACGGGCGATCCGGAGGTGGTCATCGCCGAACATGTGGTGGTGGCCACGCTGCCGCCGGCCGGGGACACCTTCACCGTCCCCGGCCTGCTGGTGATGCGCGTTCGGGGCGGGCACATCGTCCGGGTCCGCGACTACCTGGACGGGCTGGCCGTGGCCGGCGCGCGCGGCGCGTAGCCGGAGGGCTCGGCGGCACTGCCAGGTGAGAGAACGGGCCTGGTGGACGCGACGGGCGGCGAGCTCGGGAGGCTCGACCGGCGACCGGGGCGCTGCCCGGCCGCGACGGGGACCTGCCGCGGAAAGCGGTTCAGTACTGGGCGTAGCCGTCCAGGAAGGACGCGATGCGGGTGATCGCGTCAGTCAGCTGCAACGTCGAGGGGAGCGTGACGATGCGGAAGTGATCGGGCTCGGGCCAGTTGAAGCCGGTGCCGTGCACGATCATGATCTTTTCGGTCCGCAGCAGGTCCAGGACCATCTGCCGGTCGTCCTTGATCTTGTAGACCTTGGGATCCAGCCGCGGGAACGCGTACAGCGCGCCCTTCGGCTTGACGCAGGTCACGCCGGGGATCTGGGTGAGCAGCTGGTACGCCACGTCGCGCTGCTCGCGGATCCGGCCGCCGGGCAGGACCAGGCCCTCGATCGACTGCCGGCCGAAGAGGGCCGCCGCCACCGCGTGCTGGGCGGGCATGTTGGCGCACAGCCGCATGTTGGCCAGGATCGTCAGGCCCTCGATGTAGTTCGCCGCGTGGTCCTTCGGCCCGCACACCGCGAGCCAGCCGCAGCGGAAGCCGGCGACCCGGTAGTTCTTGGACAGGCCGTTGAACGTGAGCGTCAGCAGATCGGGGGCGAGGGCCGCGGTCGACGTGTGGGTGGTGTCGTCGTAGAGGATCCGGTCGTAGATCTCGTCGGAACACAGCACCAGCCGGTGCCGCCGGGCCACGTCCGCCAGCTGCCGCAGCATCTCGTCGCTGTATACGGCCCCGGTCGGATTGTTCGGATTGATCACCACCAGCGCCTTGGTCCGGTCGGTGATCCGCCGCTCGATATCGGCCACATCCGGCATCCAGTCGGACTGCTCGTCGCAGCGGTAGTGCACGGCGCGCCCGCCGGCCAGCGAGACCGAGGCGGTCCACAGCGGGTAGTCGGGGGCCGGGACGAGCACCTCGTCGCCGTCGTCGAGCAGCGCCTGCATGGACATCTGGATCAGCTCGGAGACGCCGTTCCCCAGGTAGACGTCCTCGACCGAGAGCATGATGCCCTTGGTCTGGTAGTGCTGCATGACCGCGCGCCGGGCCGAGAGCAGGCCCTTCGCGTCGCCGTAGCCGTGCGCGTTCGCGACGTTACGGAGAACGTCCTCCAGGATCTCCGGCGGGCAGTCGAAGCCGAAGGCCGCGGGGTTCCCGGTGTTGAGCTTGAGAATGCGGTGACCTGCCGCCTCGAGCCGCTGCGCCTCCTCCAGCACGGGGCCGCGGATCTCGTAGCACACGTTGGCGAGCTTGGTTGACTGGATCACCTGCATACTCGACACCTTACGGCCGTGTAACGCACGGCGCCTTATGTTTTCCCCCACTAGGACCGTGCGGGGCATTACGCTCCGATCGCGCTCTGTTGACCCTTTCTGTACCCGGTGCTAGGTAGGGTCCTGCTGGAGCGACTGAACCTGTCGCATCTACTCGGTCACCCGGAGTCGCCATGAACATCGCGATGGACAAGCTCGCGTTGGACAAGCTCGCGGAGGAGATCGTCGACCACCGCTTCAAGGGGCTGCCTCCCGACGCGACGGGGGCCACGGTCGGCGAGCTCGCCACGCAGCGGCGCGACCTGTACTCCGGCGGGTTCATAACGCCGGTGCTGACGCTGTCCGCCGAGGCGGTGGACCACAACCTCCGCTCCCTGGAGCGCTTCGCCTCCCGGCACGGCCTGGCCCTGGCGCCGCACGGCAAGACGAGCATGGCCCCGCAGCTCTTCCACCGGCAGCTGGAGTGCGGGGCCTGGGGCATCACCCTCGCCGTGCCGCACCAGGTGCGGGTGGCCCGCGCCTTCGGGGTGCGCCGGGTCTTCCTGGCCAACGAGCTGGTGGACGCCGCCGCGCTGGCCTGGCTGGCTGGCGAGCAGGACGCGGACCCGGACTTCCGCTGCGTCTGCTACGTGGACTCGACGCGCGGCGTGGAGCTGATGGACGCCGCGCTGCGCGCCGCCGACGCGGCCCGCCCGGTCGAGGTGGTGGTCGAGTACGGCGTCCCCGGCGGCCGCACCGGAGTGCGGGACGAGGCGGAGGCGGCGGCCGTGGCGGACGCGGTGGCCCGGGTGGGCACCCTGCGGCTGGTCGGCGTCGCCGGATACGAGGGCGAGCTGCGGAACGCGGACGCGGCGGCGGTGCGCGCCTGGCTGGACGGGCTGATGGGACTGGCCGTGGCGTTCGACGCGGCCGGGCGGTTCGCCGAACTGGACGAGGTCGTGGTCAGCGCCGGCGGCAGCACGTGGTTCGACGTCGTCGCGGAGGCGTTCGAGGCGCTGCCCGACCTGTCCCGCCCCAGCCTCCGGCTGCTCCGCTCCGGCGCGTACATCAGCCACGACGACGGCCGGTACCGGGACGTCACGCCGTTCAACCGGATCCCGCGGGAGGGCTCCCTGCTGCCGGCCTTCCGGCTGTGGACCCAGGTGGTCTCCCAGCCGGAGCCGGGCCGGGCGCTCGTCAACGCGGGGAAGCGGGACATCGCCTACGACCTCGGGCTGCCCGAGGTGCAGGCGGTCAGGGAGCCCGGCGGGCAGGTGCGCGGCGCGGCCGGGCTCCGCGTCGACTGGCTCGCCGACCAGCACGCGTGCCTGGTCGCCGACGCCGAGCCGAGCCCCGCGAACGGGGCGGTGCGCGGCGCGATGCCGCGGGTCGGCGACTGGGTGGCGTTGGGCATGTCGCACCCGTGCACGATCTTCGAGAAGTGGCCGCTGATCCCGCTCGTCGCCGGCGACGGCACGGTGGTGGACTACATCCGCACGTTCTTCTGAGCCGCGCTGCTTCGGAACGGCGTTGCTTCGGAACGGCGTTGCTTCGGAACCGCACGTTCTTCTGGACGATGGGTGACGACGGGACGCGACGCGACCCGCGTTGGCTCGCCGCGGGCAACGCCAGCCCGTTTCGGGCTCGTTCCGCGCCCGTTCGGAACAGATCGACCGGTGTGTGCCCGTTTTCTGACCGGTTCCCGGCGCAACTGCCGCGACTCGTGGGGCATCTCTAGGGAGGGGATGTGCCGGGAGACGAGGGGTCTCGGCACATTTCCCACCATGGCTCCACTGTTCCCCCACCTGGGTGATCATCGGGGCGCATCCCGCTCACGCCCCCATCCGGGCATTTCTCCCGCTACTCCGCTGTTTACGGCCGGGGGAATGTCGATAAGCTGCCCAACTGGCGGATGCGCCTAGCGACGAGACGGGTGTTCAGGGCCCAGGGGGAGTGGCATGCCGATTGCCATCGCGGTCACCAGCGCCGACCTCGTGCTGCCGCCCACCGACCAGAGCACCCCCGGCGCGCACGTACTCACCCCGCCCGAACAGCAGGAGTTCGCGGACACCCTGAGCGAGATCGGGACGCTGGTCGAGCGGCACGGTCACCTCATCGTGCTCTACCCGGCCACCACGCCGCGCTCGCACGTGCAGCGCCTGCACGCGGTGCGGGCGATGCTGGAGTCCGACCGCATCGCGCTGCTGCCCAGCGCCCTCCCGCCGCTCGGCACCGCGGTCCTGGTGCGGCAGCTACGGCAGCTGTCCGTCTGCGACTTCAGCGCCGGCGTGCTCGGTGCCTCCGCCCGGCTGCTGGCCCACTACATCTACGCCGGGGCGCTGCTCGGCTCGGCTAACCGGCTCGACCGGCTGCCGGTCGCGCTGCCGCAGCCCGCGCCGAACGGCGCCCGGCCACCCGCGGGCCAGTGCGCCGTGCTGGCCGGCCCCACGCCGCAGCTGGTCCAGGCGGACGGCGAGGGCGCGCTCGCCGGCCCGCAGTTCTCCACGGCCCTCACCTACGCGCCCGGCAGCCTGGGCAGCGAGTGGGTCAGCGGACGGCTGGCCCGGCAGTGGCAGGTGCAGGCGATCCACCCGGTGCCGCTGCCCCAGGCCTCCACGGCCTGGTGGGGCACGCCCAAGGTGGTCGAGTTCGCCGCCGCCATCCCCGACGTGTCGCTGCTGTACCAGATGGTCAGCTCCGTGCGGCAGGAGGCGTGCCACTGGTGTGGGCTGACGCTGATCGGCGACCGCTGCGCCTTCTGCTCGGCGCCCGTGGCGCAGCAGGAGCGGCGCCCGCGCGCCATAGCGGCCTCGGCCCGGCGGCGGGCGATAGGAGCCGGGCGCCCCGCCGAGGGCACGGCCTCCCGGGCGCAGGCCTCCCAGCCCCACGCGCCGGAGCACCGGCCGCGGGCCGCGGCGCCGCAGCAGGCGATACCCCGCTACCGCGGCGCCGGTCCGGGCGCCCGATGACGGGCGGTCCGGGACCGCGCGCCTCCCGGTCGGTGCACCACCCAGACGTCCGAAGCCTCAGCCCGAGAAGCCCGAGAAGCCCGAGAAGCCCGAGAAGGTAGACACTCCTCATGAACGCTCGTCAGCGACGCGGCCTGATGCTGTTGGTCGTCTCCGTCCTGCTCGCCGTGGGAGCGCTGGCCGGAGTGGTCGCGGTGATAAACGACGTGGAGTCGAAGGTCGGCCCCGAGGCGACGGCCTACGAGCTGAGCGAGGACGTCGATCCGTACCAGGAGCTGTCCGCCGACCAGTTGCGCGAGGTCAGCATCCCCGAGCGATACATACCGGACTCCGCCGTGACCGACCTGGCGGAGATCGAGGACCAGGTCGCGGTGGGTCCGCTGCGCGAGGGCTCGTTGCTGCAGACGGACATGCTCGCCGACCGGCCCGAACTCGCCCCGGGGCAGCAGGAGATCGCCGTCATGATCGACGCCTCCACCGGCGTCGCCGGGAAGATCTATCCGGGCGCGCTGATCAACATGTACGGCGCCTTCCAGGTCACCGACCGCACCGGCGAGCAGGAAGAGGAGTACGAGCTGGTGCAGTTGATGATCAACAACGCGGAGGTCATCGAGGTCGGCGATCTCACCGAGGTGGAAGACGACGACAGCAACACCTCGGAGGCGGTGCCGATCACCTTCGCGCTGAACAACGAGGACGCCCAACGGGTCACGTTCGCGGAGGCGTTCGCGGAGGAGGTGCGGCTGGCGCTGGTCGCGCCCGGGGACGAGCAGGAGATCCCGGAGGAGGAGCGCACCTACACCATCGTGGGTGACAGCCTCGGCGATCCGCACGCGGATCCTGGCGAGTTGTTCGCCGAATGAGGCGGCCGGACATGAGGCGCCCCGAGGCGAGGCGGCCGGACGCGAGGCGGTCCGAGGTGAGGCGGCCGGACATGAGGCGCCCCGAGGCGAGGCGGCCGCGTGTGGGTCCGCCGGGAACGATGCGGACCGACGCGGGGGAGCCCGGATCGCGACCGGCCGGATCGCGACAGGTCTGGTTGCGGAGGCCCGGATTGCGGGGACTCGGAGGGCGGGGGCCCGGACTGCCGGGGCCCGGATCGGGACAACGCGGCGCGCGGCGCCCCGGATTGGTGTGGTGCGGAATGAGCTGGCCCGGAATGAGCAGGTTGGAGAGATGACGACGCGCATTCTGCCGGCGGTGGGTGATCCGGACACCGCCCGCTCCCTGATCACCCTGCTGAGCCAGCTGCCCGACAGCGAGCCGATGCGCTCCGTCCCCGACTCCTCCACGCTGCTCGACACTCTGGCCGCGCTCACCCACGAGGCGGTGGCCGGGCTGCCCGAGGTGGTGGTGATCCACGAGCGGATCGGGCCGCTGCCCGCCCTGGAGCTGATCCGCGAGGTCGCGCTGCGCTTCCCGGCGGTGGGCGTGGTGCTGGTCTCGGCCGACGCGACCGCCGGCCTGTACTCGGCCGCCATGGACGCCGGCGCGCGCGGCCTGGCCGGACTGCCGCTGTCCTACGAGGAGCTCGCCGCCCGGGTCGCCTCCGCGGCCCAGTGGGCGGTCGGGATGCGCCGCCACCTGGGCGCCGAGGAGCACGTGGCGACCGGGCCCGGCGGCCGGATCATCACCGTCTCGGGCGCCAAGGGCGGGGTCGGCACCACCCTGGTGGCCACCCAGCTGGCGCTGGCCGCCCAGCTCGCCGGGCCACCCGAGCGCGGCGCGATCCTGGTCGACCTGGACCTGCTGTGCGGGGACGTCGGCTCGTACTTCGACGTGCAGTTCCGCCGTTCGGTCGCGGACCTGGCCGGCATCCCCGACATCTCCCAGCAGGTGCTCTCCGAGGCCGTGTTCACGCACGACACCGGGCTGTCGATGCTGATCGCGCCGGCCGAGGGGGAGCGCGCGGAGGATGTCAGCGACGTCACCGCCCGGCAGTTGCTCACCGCCGTCCGCACCCGTTACGACGTGGTCGTCGTGGACTGCGGCAGCCAGATGAACAGCGCCAACGCCGCGGCCGTGGAGATGGCGGACGTGGCGATCCTGGTCACCACGCCCGACGTGATCTCCGTGCGGGCGGTCAACCGCCTGGTGCGGATGTGGGACCGGCTGCAGATCAGGAAGGCGGCGGACACCCTCACGGTCGTCAACCGGCTCGGCCGCACCAGTCATATCCAGCCGCAGCTGATCTCCCGGATCACCGGGACCCACGTGGCCCGCAACGTGATCCCGGCGAACTTCCGCGAGTTGCAGGAGGCGCAGGACGCCGGCCGCATCCAGGATCTGGACGCGCGCGGCCCGGTGCGCCGCGCGATGTGGTCCCTGGCGGCCGAACTCGGCCTCGCCGCACCGGAATCCGCGCCCGTGGGCGGCAGACGCCGGAGCCGGCGGGCATGAATACGGGTGTGGAGTCGCAGACGAGGCACATGAGGGAGGCGGCGCGCCCGCGCGCCGGCCCGGGGCGCGGCCGGCGGGGCTGGCGCGACGACCGGGGCGCGGTGATGGTCGAGTTCGCCGGCATCTTCCCGTTGATCCTGATCATGATGGCCGCCATCTGGCAGTGCATCCTGATCGGCTACACCTACTCGCTGGCCGGCAACGCCGCCGACGAGGCGGCCCGCGCCGCGGCCGCCGCCGACGGCGACGCCGAGGGCGCCTGCGCCGCGGCGGCGAACGAGAGCCTGCCGGGCGCCTGGGACGCCGAGGTGTCCTGCCCGCTGGAGGGCGGGACGCGCGTCGTCACCCTGGACGTGAAGGTTCCGGTGCTCTTCCCCGGCGCGTTCAACCTCCCCGCGCTGACCGTCACGGGCACGTCGGCCACGCCCGAGGAGGGACCGTGAACGCCCGCCGCGCCCGCACGCGCCCGGCGGCCGTGCGCCGGATCGGGCGCCGGCTCACGGCCCGGCTCACCGGCCGGGCGCGGGGCGGCGACCGCGGCGTCACCGCCGTGGAGTTCGCCGGATGGCTGCCGATCCTCGCGCTGGTGGCCCTGGCCGGCGTGCAGCTGGGCATCGTCGGCTACGGCGCGTTGCAGGCCGGCTCGGCCGCCCGCGCCGCCGCCCGGGCCGCGGCCCAGGAGGAGTTGGAGGAACAGGCCCAGCAGATCGGCCAGCGGGCGGTGAGCGACTGGCTCGACGTCGAGATCACCATCGACCCGTGCGGTGAGGAGACCACGGCGACCGCCGTCGTCGACATCCCGTCCGTGCTGCCGTTGCTGAACGACCTCGAAGCGACCCGCACCGTGACCATGCCCTGCGACGGCACCCCACCCGAGAGCCCGTAACCACCCGTGAGACACCGGAGACACCGGAGAGAGGGGAGCGAGCGATGAGCCTCAGGTCCCGCGTGCACGCCCCCGACGAGTCGGCCCGCGTCGGCTCGGGCGACAGCCGCCTGGTGGCCACCTACCGCGCCAAGCTGCTGGAGGAGATCGACCTCGCCGAGATGTCCTCGCTCGGCATGGCCGACCGCCGCGACCGCCTGGAACGGGTGCTCGGCCACATCCTCAGCCGCGAGGGCCCGGTGCTGTCCACCCAGGCCCGCGCCCAGCTCATCCGCCGCGTGGTGGACGAGGCCCTGGGCCTCGGCATCCTGGAGCCGCTCCTGGAGGACGCGTCGATCACCGAGATCATGGTGAACGGCCCCGAGCAGATCTACGTGGAACGCTCCGGGCGGGTGGAGCGGCTGCCGCTGCGCTTCGCCTCCGAGGAACAGCTGATGCAGACCATCGAACGCATCGTCTCCGCCGTCAACCGGCGCGTGGACGAGTCGAATCCGATGGTGGACGCCCGGCTGCCCACCGGCGAGCGGGTCAACGTGATCATCCCGCCGCTCGCGCTCAGCGGCGCCACCCTCACCATCCGCCGCTTCCCGCGCGCCTACACCCTCGCCGAGCTGGTGGAGTTCGCCACCCTCGACGAACATCTGGTGCAGTTGCTCTCGGGCCTGGTGCGCGCCAGGTTCAACATCATCGTCTCCGGCGGTACCGGCGCCGGAAAGACCACCCTGCTCAACGCTCTCAGCGGGCTGATCCCCGACGGCGAGCGCATCGTCACCGTCGAGGACGCCGCCGAACTGCAGCTCCAGCAGGACCACGTGATCCGCCTCGAGTCCCGCCCACCGAACATCGAGGGCAAGGGCGAGGTCACCATCCGCGATCTGGTCCGCAACTCGCTGCGCATGCGCCCCGACCGCATCATCGTCGGCGAGGTCCGCGGCGGCGAGACCCTCGACATGCTGCAGGCCATGTCCACCGGACACGACGGCTCGCTCGCCACCGTGCACGCCAACAGCGCCGAGGACGGGCTGCTGCGGCTCCAGACCCTGGCCTCCATGTCCGAGCTCCAGGTGCCGTTCGAGGCGCTGCGCGACCAGATCAACAGCGCGGTGGACGTGCTGGTCCAGCTGGTCAGGCACCCCGACGGCTCGCGTCGGCTGGCCGAGGTCGCGGTGCTCGCCTCGCACGGCCGGGAGTCGTTCCGCATCTGCACCGTCGCCGAGTTCCGCGCCGAGCCGATGACCTCGGGCGGCCGGGTCGGCGGCCGGTTCCGGCACTACCCGCTCCCGCGTTCCGTCGCCGACCGGCTCTACCTGGCGGGCGAGCAGATCCCCCGGGCGTTCGGCGTGCACCTCGACGACAGCCAACTCTCGACCAGGGAGGCGAGCTAGTTCCCGCCCATGGACGGCATGGATCTCTCTCTGCTGACGATCGGCCTGGCCGTGCTCGCGCTGCTGGTCGCCATCGCCGGCGTCCAGCTGTACGCCTCGGGCCGGGCCGAACAGCGGGCGCTGCTCGACCGGTTGACCGGCCCCGAGCCGACGCCCGCCGACGCCCGCCCGCTGCCGATACTGGCCCGCCCCGGCGCCGCCGCCGGCCCGGGCGGCGACCAGGCCCAGCGCCCAAGGACGCGCCGGTTCACCGGCCTGGACCGCCGGCTCCGCGGCACCGCGCTCGGCCGCCGGCTGCGCCTGAAGCTCCAGGCCACCGGCCTGGACCTGACGGTCGGCGAGTACGCGGGCTACGTGCTCGGCGCCGTCGTCGCGCTGTGGCTCGTCGCGTCCGCGGTGCTCGCCCCGTTCTTCGGCCCGGTCTGCGCGCTGGTCGCGCTGTGGGGCGCCAACGCCTTCCTCAACTGGCAGCGGCAGCGCCGCACCGAGCGGTTCATCGGCCAGCTCCCCGAGCTGGCCCGGCTGATCGCCAACGGCACGGCCGCCGGTCTGGCCATGCGCACCGCGCTGTCCATGGCCGCCGAGGAGATGGACGACCCGGCCGGCGCCGAACTGGCCATCGTCGCCAACCAGCTGGCCGTGGGCCGCTCCCTGGAGGAGGCGCTCCAGGAGCTCGGCGACCGGCTGCCGTCCCGTGAGCTGAACGTCCTGGTCACCACGCTGATACTGGCCAACAGGGCCGGCGGCACCATCGTCTCCTCGCTGCGCAACCTCACCGAGACGCTGGAGGAGCGCAAGGAGACGCGGCGCGAGGTGCGGACCATGCTCGCGGAGATCAACGCCACCGCCGTGACCGTGCCGCTGCTCGGCCTGGGCGCGCTGCTGATGATCAACGCCATCGAGCCCGGCGCGTTGGGCCGGGTCACCGACAGCGCCGGCGGGCAGATCGCCATGATCGTCGCGCTCGCGATGTACGTCGTCGGCTTCGTCGTGGTGCGCCGCTTCGGCCGCATCGACGTGTAGACGTGTAGCCGGGGAGCGAGAGGAGAGGGGCGAAACCGTGGGACTGCTGCTGGGACTCGCGCTGGCCGCCGCGGTGTTGGGCATGATCGCCGGCATCCGGATGCTGCGTTCGGGCACGCCGCTGCCGCCCGATCTGGCGCTGGCACTGGAGATCGGCTCCTCCCGGGTGTCGGCGGGCGGCTCGGCCGTCGACCGGCTCGGCATGCGCTTCGCGCCGCTGGTGCTGCGGCTGATGGGGCGGCGCGCGGTGGACCGCAAGCGCCGGCGCATCGACCAGGCGGGCAACCCGCAGGGCCTGACCATCGACCGGTACGCCGCCAGGCGCTTCGTCTACGGGGTGTTCGGCGTGCTGGTCACGGTGGTCTTCGTGGCCGCCGGGGTGCCGCTGTTCGCGCTGCTCGGCCTCGCCTTCGGGGCGTTCGCCGCGGACATCGCGATCTGGCAGGGCATCAGGGACCGCCGCGACGTCATCGACCGCACCCTGCCCGACTTCCTCGACGTGCTCGCCGTCGTCGTCTCGGCCGGGCTCGGCTTCCGGCAGGCGCTGGAACGGGTCTCCGAGCGCTACGAGGGCCCGTGGGCGGACGAGGTGCGGATCACGCTGCGCCAGATGGACATGGGCGTGTCCCGGCGGCAGGCCTTCGACGAGCTGCGCCGGCGCAACGACTCGGAACCGGTCAACCAGTTCGTCAGCGCGCTGCAGCAGGGTGAGGAGTTGGGCGCGCCGATCGCCGACACGTTGATGCAGATCGCCCGCGACATGCGGCGCACGGACGCGCAGAACGCGCGCCGCCGGGCCGCGCGCGCCATTCCGAAGGCGACGATGGCGACGCTGGTCTTCATGGTGCCCGCCACGATGATCGTCATCGTGACCGGCATGCTGCTCGGCTCCGGCACGGACCTCACCGAGATCCTCGACGACTCGCGCTAGCCCGCCTCATGGCCGGCGAGGGCCGGGCGTGGTCGGGCTCCGCCTCCGTCGTGCGGGGTGGCAGGGTGCCGGTCGCCCTCAACCGCCCGCGAACGCTCGGGCACGAGCGGCTCAACGCCCCCCGTGCCGCCCTGGGTCTCCCGACGGCTTCGCCGCCGGAACCGGCTGCCTCGGACGTGGCGAGGTCACGCTGACCCGCAACGTCAGTAAGCGCCGTTCATCCCAATTCCCATGTGAATGCGCGCGGAATCAGTCATGCCTTGTTCGAATACTTACCCTGTTTTGTTCTTCTTTGATCATTCCTTTCCTGTGCGCTGGTGGTCGGGGTCGAAAGCTGTGAGCAGCACCTGTCCGGTGCCCCGTCGACCCACCCACGAGGTGTATCGCACATGTCCTCTCGCGTCATACGTGCGCGCATGTCCGTCATTGTCGGAGTCGCCACCCTGACGGTCGTCGCGACCGGCTTCAGCCCTCACACAGCGGAACGCGAAACCGTCCACTGGAGCTACCAGGGGTCCACCGGCCCGGAGCACTGGGCAGGTCTCTCCGAGGACTTCGCGGCATGCGGTGCGGGCCGGGAACAGTCGCCCATCGATCTCCCGGAGGACACCGCGGTCGGCACCTCGAGCGACGAGGCCATCACCATCGACTACCACCCCGTGACGGCGAAACTGGTCAACAACGGTCACACCGTGCAGGCCAACGTGTCTCCGGGCAGCAGGATCATCATCGACGGAACGCCGTACGAACTGCAGCAGTTCCACTTCCACCTTCCGAGCGAGCACACGGAGGACGGCGAGCACACCGCGATGGAGATGCACTTCGTCCACGCGGACGAAGCAGGCGATCTCGCCGTCGTCGGGGTCCTGATGGAGAAGGAGCGAGGCGACTCCGCCTTCACGGATCTCTGGGACAGGCTGCCGACCGAGGAGGGCGACGAGGCGCAGATCAACGAGCCCTTCGACCTCGCCGAGTTCCTGCCGAACGACCGCGACCAGTACCAGTACGACGGTTCCCTGACGACCCCGCCCTGCACCGAGGGCCTGAAGTGGATCGTCCTGGACGACCCGGTCTCCGTCACTCCGAGCCAGGTCGCCGCGTACCGGGAGGTGTTCCACAGGAGCAACCGGCCGACCCAGCCGCTCAACGACCGCGTGCTGACCCTCGTCGAGGACTGACCTCCCCGACCGCGGCCGCGGGGATCGCGTGACGTCGGCCCTCTCGACCAGGTGGTGGTCCTGAGGGCCGACGTTGTCGTGTGGGGGGCTTCGGGGCTCCCCGATGCTCTCGGCTCGGCGGGGTCAGCGCACCACCTGGGCCAGTGCGGTCAGGAACGCCTCGGGGGACCGCGTGGCGACGAGCAGGCGTTCGCCGTGTCGGGTGGCGACGGCGACGCTGGCCATGCCCATCGGCACCGCGTACGCGCCGCCCACCAGCCGCGGCAGGCTCTTGTCCACCACGTTACGACCGCGGATGGTCAGGCCCGAGTTCATCGAGGACGTGAGGTTGCCCAGCACGCCCCCGCCACCGGCGGCGAGTTGGTGCTGTGCCTGGTGCACCGAGCCCGGGTCGAGTTCCGCGACCGGGATGCGCTCCCGGCCGACCCGCAGCGTGTCGGGCGTGACGTCGATGTCGTGGTAGCGGCGCTTGCTGAGCGGCACGACCAGGCAGGGCGCCAGGGGCAGCAGGAACATCCCGGACACCGCCAGCCACGCGCCGAGATCCTCGGGGAGCGACAGGGCGCCCATCCAGGCCACGCCGGCCACGTAGACGCCGACGCAGGACCAGATCCAGATCCTCGAACCGCGGCCGCCTCGTTCCCGGTACACGCCCCGCTCCTCTCTCTAGCTCGCCCGATCTCTCCGTCTACCGGTCGCCGGAACGCCGTCAGAAGAGGCTGCCGATGGCGTCGCCGATGCCGTCCACGATGTCGCCGCCGACGTCCGCCACGGTGTCGACCACCGCCTCGCCGGCGTCGACCACGGCGTTCGCCGCGTTCACGTACGTCTGCGGGTCGGTGATCGTGTCCCAGTTGTCCCACACCAGGGCGGCGCCGTAGGCGATGCCGGTGCCGACCGCGAGGCCGACGGTGACGGGGTTGGGGCAGACCAGGGCGGCCGTCATCGAGGCGTTGAACGCGGTGCCGGTCACGTCCACGGTGTAGCCGGACGGGTCGTTCTGGAACGCCTCCACCGGGTTGCCCTGGTTGACCAGGTCGACGACGCCGGTGACCGTGCCGAAGGCGCTGCCCGCGACGCCTGCGCCGCGCAGCAGGCCGGAGGCCTTGCTCATGTTGCTCATCGCCGTGCCGAAGCTGGACAACCGGCTGCTGCCGCTGGCGATGGAAGAGGTGTAGCTGCCCCCCGCCACGCGCAGCAGGTTGGACTGCTGGGCGGTGGGGATGAACCAGCTGCCGTTGCGCATGAAGCCGCCGTACGAGGCGGCCGAGTGCGAGCCGCCGAGCCAGCCGGCGACGCGCGGCGTCATACCGGCGGTGGCCATCCGTCCCATGAAGTTGGTCGGCCTGACCCCGGTGAAGGCGTAGTCCGCCATGTACGTCGCGGACATGCCCGCCGGAATGCCGACCCGGTTGCCGTTGCGGTACATGTCCCAGAACTGCTTGGAGCCGTGGATCGTGGGCATCACGGCGCCCTGCAGATCCGTCGGGAAGCTGTACAGGGTCGTCAGGTCCTCGCCGCGCAGACCGGCGGCCCGGCCGCGGAGGTCCCACGAGGTGTCGAACAGCCAGGTCTGCAGGGGCTGGAGCGAGGTCATCTCGCCGCTGGCGTTGAGATTGGTCGCCCTGGTGAACATCTCGCCGAGATCGATGCTGGCGCCGGTTGCGCCGTTCTCGTGCTCAAGCAGGTTCGCAAGGTGATCCAGCTGGTCTGGATTCGCATTGCGTTCGTCACCCATGACGCTCCGCTCCCCTCGTCTCCGGGTGCCCAACCCGGCACGGTCCGTGTCGTGGTCCCTGTCGTGGATCCACAGTAATTCGTTCGCACCCGTGCACGACCGGGCGGAGAAGGTCTGCTACGAGCCTGGTACAGAGACGAGACGCGCAGCGCGTCAACGGCAGGCCGCCGACGCACTACTCGTCGTCTTCGTCCTCCTGGTCCTCGATGTCCTGGGCGTCGTTGTCGCACGCCGTCGCCAGGCTCTCCAGCTCGTCGGCCACGGTGTCGCACTGGGTGTTCCACGACGTCAGCGAGCCGGACACCTCGTCCTTGTTCGGCCCCGCCCAGGTCGTCATCGTGCCCTCGACGTAGCCCTTCGGACCGCTCAACAAGCCCCTGACATCTCTCGCCAGATCCCGCAGGTTGGTGGCGCGTGTTCTCAGGTCTTCAGCTTCTTGGGACATGCAACCTCCCCGAACCTCCCCGTTGGTCTCCTATGGAGGACGACACCAACGGCACCGTGGTTCCCATTCGATAGCAGTGGCACATCGGCCGGTC
This sequence comes from Streptomyces sp. B6B3, assembly GCF_039871525.1. Taxonomy (NCBI): domain Bacteria; kingdom Bacillati; phylum Actinomycetota; class Actinomycetes; order Kitasatosporales; family Streptomycetaceae; genus Streptomyces; species Streptomyces sp. B6B3. Next base: position 125,915 of record NZ_JBDPLU010000015.1, read on the forward strand.
AGACGGTACCCGGTTCCGTGCGCCTCCGGCGCTATCGATAACAGCACGATCCGTCAGATCACCCTGCCCAACCCGCCCTCCGTATGGCACAGTCAGTGTCGATAGGAGTACGGATAGGCCCGCTGGAGGGGGTCGGGCGTGGTGCATCCCAGTACTAATCGGGTGCAACATGGGCACCGCTGCCACCCGTGCCCCGGAAGAGAGGGACGCCATGAGCGGACTGCTGCTGAAGTTGAGGCGTGCCGTCGCCGAGCGGACACCTCCCCGTTACGACGACCGTGGCGCGGGATTCGTGGAGTACGCGGGGCTGCTGCTGTTGATCGCCACGGTGGTGAGCGCGGTGATGCTGCTCGGGTTGGACAACCAGATCGGCAACTTCATCCAGGACCAGGTCAACGCCGTTTTCAACTCGGGCGGCTGATCCGGGGCGCGGAGCGGGAGCGGGGCGCGGTCTTTCCCCTCTATATATGGATGGTCACCGGCCTGCTGGTGATCGCCGTGACGCTCTTCGTCTTCGCCCGAGCGGCCGTGCTGCGCAGCAGCGGCCAGTCCGCCGCCGACGCCGCCGCGCTGGCGGCGGCCACCGAGTCCCGCGACAAGCTCTACCAGGACTTCCGGGAGGCCGTCGACGGCGATGGCGACCTCGACGACATCCTGACCGGCGAGGACTTCTACGTCGACGCGGCGTGTGACGTGGCGGCACCGCGGCTGGCGAACCAGAACGACGCCGTTCTGGACGGCTGCGACCCCCTGTCGGACGGCCGGCCCGGCTACGAGGTGAGCGTCCTCACCAACGACACCCTGGGTGACACCATCATCCCGGGCGTACCCGAGGATCAGCAGGCGAACGGAATTGCGACCGCCGTGATCCGCGGCCTGTGCGAGGTCGAGGATGAGGGCAACGCCGAGGTCGAGTTGGACTGCGAGGAGGAGGACCTCACCTTCGACCCGGGGGACGAGGACGAACTGCCAGAAGCGCGCGAACTGTTCCAGGTCTATCTAGAAGACTGAAGCCCGATACGTTGACGTTCGAAGGACCAGCCCCCGATGGATCTCCGTGACAGCAAGAACCGGCTCATCCTCATCGTGATAGCGCTCGGTGCGGCACTCGTGATCGCCGTTGCCAGTTGCGCGGGCAATGACGACGAGGGGTCGGACCAAGGCCAAGAGCAGACCTCCGAGGACTCGCAGGACGGGGACGGCGAGGGCGGCGGAGGGGACGAGGGCTCCGACGGCGGCTCGAGCGAGGAGGCGGCGGAGCCGCTGGCCGAGGTGACCGGCGGGGAGGAGCTCACGCTGACCATCACCAGCGTGGAGCGCGAGGAGGGCGGCTTCATCACCGTCGAGGGCACGCTGCACAACGGCGGCGACAACACCTTCTTCGACCTGAACTGGGCGGGAGGGGAGACCGAACTGGCGGAGAACGGCTTCTCGATGGCGGGTGCCTCCCTGGTCGCGACCGAGGAGGAGAAGCGCTACCTGATCCTGCGGGACACCAGCGGGCGCTGCCTCTGCACGGGCTTCGGCACGGGCATCGAGCCGGACGCCGCCGTCTCCTGGTTCGCCCAGTTCCCGGAGCCGCAGCCGGAGACCACCCAGGTCGACTTCCAGGTGGGCGACCTGCCCCCCGCCACCATCGAGATCCGCTGAGGGGAGTCGCACGATGACGCACCGAGGACGCCGTGCCGGACGGGCCGCGATGCTGGCGGTGACCAGCGCGACCGTGCTGGCCGTCGGCACTCCGGCCATAGCCGACGAGGACGACGGCGAGATCGACCAGCCGCCCGGCTACGAGGCGCCGCCGGCGCCCGAGATCGACTCGAACGCGCCGGGGCTGCTGATCAGCGACGGCGCCGAGCTCGCGGAGCCCGAGGCCCTGGACATCAAGTCCGTCATCGAGAGCCTCGGCACCGGCGAGACGGAGGACGACGACACGGGCGACGACACCGGGAACGACGACGGCGGCACCGGCGGCGACACCGGAGGTACCGGCGGCGGCGAGACCGAGGAGCCGGTGGAGGACGGGGGAGGTGAGCAGCGCGAGGAGATCAGCTCGGGGCAGCACAAGTTCACGCTGCAGACCGACGTGCTCTTCGCCGAGGGCAGCGCGACCCTCGGCCCCGACGCGGAGGACGCCCTGATGGAGGTGGCCGAGGCGATCGACGAGTACCAGCCCACCGAGGTCAACATCTTCGGGTTCACCGACGACCAGGGCTCGTATGAGAGCGGCGTGACCCTCTCCAACGACCGGGCGCGCAACACCCAGGTCGCGCTGGTGGACCTGCTGGAAGACCCGTCCGGCATATCGTTCAACGTCGCGGGCTACAGCGAGGACTTCCCGCTGTACGACAACCGCACCGAGGAGGGCCGGGAGCGCAATCGGCGCGTCGAGATCTCCTGGCCCACCCAGGACTGACGCGGCCGCCCCGGCGGTGACGACCGGCGTGGGTGACACCGCGCCGCGCCGGCGTCGGGCTTGCCCGGGCGGCTCCCGGGCGATACGAGATGCTGGGGGACCCGGCCGCGCGCGCCGCGAGGCCGACGGGACCGCGCGCAGGACGACGCGGCGAGAAACGGCGCGGAGAGAAGGTGCCCAATGGCTGTGCACCCCGGGGCCCACGGCTTCACCTACCGCGACGTCGGCGCGACCCGGCGGGAGGCTGGGCAGCCGCCGGCGGGCTTCCACCCGCTGCGGGTCCGCACCCGGCTCGGCAGCGGCCGCGCGGTGCAGCGGCGGGCCGGCCAGGCGGTGCTGGAGTGGCGGATGCACCGCGCCGTCGGCGTGCGGGTGCGGGCGAACGCGCCCCAGGCGGCGCCGGGCGTGACGGTCCTGGTCGGCCTCGGCGCCGGCCCGCTCCGGCTGTCCGCGCCGTGCCGGGTGGTCTGGGCGGTGCACGAGCCGGATCGCACCGGTTTCGGCTACGGCACGCTGGCCGGGCACCCGTCCTGCGGCGAGGAGGCGTTCCTGGTCGAGCGGCTGCCCGACGACTCGGTCTGGCTGACGGTGACCGCGTTCACCCGCGCCGCCCGGTGGTACACCCGGCTCACCGGGCCGCTGACCCGGGTGGCGCAGCGCGCCTACGCGCGCCGTTGCGGCCGCGTTCTGCGCCGGCTCAGCGCCGGATGACGGTCGGGTGAGGGCCGGATGAGGGGCGGCGCCGGGCGTGCGCGGCGCTCCAACATCGCTGGCGTAGCGTCACGATCTCTGCCCATCGATTCTCACCAAGGGTGAAGATCCATGGGGGCGGCGCTTCGTACTGTGCGGTATGGTCTCCTCGTCGGCCCCAGCTGACACATGTGTTACATCCATACGGCCAGCGTCGTCATTCCCACCCCGGCGACGGCTGGCGGGACGGATCGCGAGCCAACCCCCCCCCGGCTGTGATCCGGCCCCTTGTGACGGGCCGGTCTGCCCCTCCCCCCACTCGGGCAGACCGGCCCGTCGTCTTTCCCGGGAAAGCGCCTACCGCCGCCGACGGATCGCCGCGGGGTGGCCCGCCTCCCGCCGGTGGACCGGCCCGTCGTGGTGTCAGTCGCACGCCGTACGCTTCGGCGCGTGGATCCGTTGCTCGTGACCGCCGTCGCCGTGTACGGCGCCCTGGTCGGGCTGCTGCTCGACAGGCCGGCGTACCGGCTCTCCGTCGAGCCCGAGCAGCCGTGGCGCTCCGCCTGCCCGGGCGGGCACCCGCTGGGTGGGTCGTCGGTCGGCTGGCTCGGGCTGGCGCGCTGCCCGCGCTGCCCGCCGGGGGAGCGGTGGTACGGCGGCCGTGGGGACACCTCCGAGCCACCCCCGGACTCCGTCCGGGGGGACACCCGTGGCTGGGGGAGGGTCCGCCTCCCGGTGCTGGTCGCCTGCTGCTGCGCCGCGCTCGCCGCGGCCGTGGGCGCGCGGCCGGAGCTGGCGGTGTGGCTGCTCGTGGCCCCGGTCGGGGTGCTGCTGGCGACCGTGGACCGAGCCGTGAAGCGGCTGCCCGACGTCCTCACCCTGCCGCTGGCCGCCGCGCTGATAGCCGGGCTGGCCGGGTGCGTGCCGCTGCCCGACGCGGGCGGCGACTGGAGCAGGGCGCTGTGGGCCGGTGCCGTGCTCAGCCTGGTGTACTTCGTGCTCTTCCTGATCAGCCCGAACGCCGTCGGCTTCGGCGACGTCAAGCTGGCCGTGGCCCTCGGGGTGGCCCTCGGCTGGTACGGCTGGGACGCTGTGGTCTTCGGCACGTTCGCGGGGTTCCTGCTGGCCTCCGGATACGCGTTGTGGCTGATCGTCCGGGGCCTGGCGGACCGCAAGTCGGATGTCCCGCTGGGCCCTTTCCTTACCGCCGGCGCGTTGGTGGCGCTGCTTCTCGGAGGACTCGCCGCGTAAATCTGGTCCCGATGCGCGCGGCACGGGCCGACATGCGTTACGGTGGAATCCCCCCCTCGGGCCGGTCCGTCACCCCCCCCACGGACCGGCCCGCTTTCTTGTCCGCGGGGGCGGCGCGTGGGGACGGGGAGGCGCATCCGGGCCGTCGCGGGGCCGTTGCTGAGGCAGCATCACGCCGTTACCGAAAGACAGTAGAGTGCTCGAACCCGAGTGCTGAGGGAGCGGTATGCAGGGGTGGACACACGCCATGAGGAACAGGGTGCGTCGGCTTGCCGTCCGGCTGTACGCGCGGCGGGTGGAGGGTCGCCTCGACACCGACCAGGGGCCCAAGCACATCGGCGTGATCCTGGACGGGAACCGCCGCTGGGCCCGCGCCGCGGGCAACACCACGCGGCAGGGGCACGAGGCCGGGGCGGCGAAGATCCGCGAGCTGCTCGGCTGGTGCACCGAGACCGACGTCGAGGTCGTCACGCTCTGGCTGCTGTCCACCGACAACCTCAACCGTGAGCCGGATGAGCTCAACCCCCTGCTGTCCATCGTCGAGGGTGCGGTGCGGGACCTCGCGGCCGACGGCCGGTGGCGGGTGAACCACGTGGGCGCGCTGGACGCGCTGCCCGAGCGGACGCGCCAGGTACTCCGGGCCGCCGAGGAGGAGGCGGGCGACCGCGACGGGATACTCGTCAACGTCGCCGTCGGCTACGGCGGGCGTCAGGAGATCGCCGACGCCGTCCGTTCGCTGCTGGCGAAGCGCGCGGCCGAGGGGCAGACGCTGGCGGAGGTCGCCGAGGGCCTCAGCGTCGAGGACATCTCCGAGCATCTGTACACCCGCGGTCAGCCCGACCCCGATCTGGTCATCCGCACCAGCGGGGAGCAGCGACTGTCCGGATTCATGCTCTGGCAGAGCGCCCATTCGGAGTACTACTTCTGCGAGGCCTACTGGCCCGCCTTCCGCAAGGTTGACTTCCTGCGCGCGCTCCGTGACTACGCCGCGCGCCACCGTCGTTACGGAATCTGAGCACGTCACGCGGGCGCGCGGCGCTCGGCGTGCGCGGAGCGTGGAGGGGCGGGTCCGGGGAGTTCTTCGCATGAGATGCGCAGCCTGCGGGCATATTCACGGCGGGTCGCGCGTCGGCGCGGCCGCGCCGGGAGGCCCGTTTGCGTACCACGGACATGGACGGGGGCCGGCACCGGGCCCCGCGTGGTGGGCCGGAGCCGGCACCAGAGCCCCGGCGCCCGGTGACCTCACGTAGGACGACGGGCGCCTCGTTCCCACACCTCATCCGAGGGGGTTCGTCCACACGTGGCCACCAGCAAGAAGCGCTCACCTGACCGGCGGATGTACGTCCTGGACACCAGCGTGCTGCTCGCCGACCCATCGGCACTCACCCGATTCGACGAGCACGAGGTGGTGCTCCCCGTCGTCGTCATCTCCGAGCTCGAGGCCAAGCGGCACCACCCCGAGCTGGGCTACTTCGCCCGGCAGGTGCTGCGCCGGCTGGACGAGTACCGGGTGCGGTTCGGACGGCTCGACACGCCTCTGCCCATCGGCGACCTGGGTGGCACCCTGCGGGTCGAGCTGAACCACTCGGATCCCGGCATCCTGCCGCCCGCCATGCTCAACGAGCGGGGCCGCCTGGCGGACAACGACTCCCGCATCCTGGCCGTGGCCCGGAACCTGCAGGCCGAGGGCCGCGACGTGACGGTCGTCTCCAAGGACCTGCCGCTGCGCATCAAGGCGTCCTCGGTCGGCCTGACCGCCGAGGAGTATCGGGCCGAACTGGCCATCACGGACGCCGACGGCTGGAACGGGATGGTGGACGTCACGCTGCCGGGCGAGGCGGTGGACGAGCTGTTCGCCCAGGAGAGCGTGTACGACGCCCGGGCCGCGGAGCTGCCGGTGCACACCGGTCTGGTGATCGCCTCGGAGCGGGGCCGGGCGCTGGGCCGGGTCACCGCCGGCGGCCGGGTGAAGCTGGTGCGCGGCGACCGCGAGGCGTTCGGCATCCACGGCCGCAGCGCCGAGCAGCGCATCGCCCTGGACCTGCTGCTGGACCCGGAGGTCGGCATCGTCTCGATGGGCGGCCGGGCGGGCACCGGCAAGTCCGCGTTGGCGTTGTGCGCCGGTCTCGAGGCGGTGCTGGAGCGGCGTCAGCACCGGAAGGTGATGGTGTTCCGGCCGCTGTACGCGGTCGGCGGCCAGGACCTCGGCTACCTGCCCGGCACCGAGGCCGAGAAGATGAACCCCTGGGCCCAGGCCGTGTTCGACACGCTGTCCGCGGTCACCACCCGGGAGGTCATCGAGGAGGTCGTGGCGCGCGGCATGTTGGAGGTACTGCCGCTCACCCACATCCGCGGCCGGTCGCTGCACGACGCGTTCGTCATCGTCGACGAGGCGCAGTCGTTGGAGCGCAACGTGCTGCTGACCGTGCTCTCCCGCATCGGCCAGGACTCCCGGGTGGTGCTGACGCACGACGTCGCGCAGCGGGACAACCTCCGGGTCGGCAGGTACGACGGAGTGGTCGCGGTCGTCGAGCGGTTGAAGGGTCATCCGCTCTTCGCGCACGTGACGCTGACCCGTTCGGAACGGTCCCCGATCGCCGCGCTGGTGACCGAAATGCTGGAGGAGGGACGGCTTTAACCTTTCTCGTCCGCGAAGCGCCGGCATCTCCCTTTCGCGCCCGCCCACCCGTTCTCCGACGGGTGGGCGGGCGCCGTATCTGGCCTGGCAGGGCGCGCACGGCGGATCGGAGGCGCTTTTCCGGCGGCTGACAAGTCCAAACTGCGTGTGAGCTTTCCCACATCAAGCTGAATTGCCACCCGGCATCCGCGTCCGGCAGTGTGTGCGTCTGTCAGGCCCCGCATACGGCCGAGTTCGCATCACCACACAACTGAACAGCAGTTCGTCGTATGCCGCCCGAATTGCCAAGCGGGTCAGCGCGCAGAGCCGCGCGCCAACCCCTGCGGGCCCGTGCCTCCCGTGACCGTTGCGAGGGGAGGCCCGTGACTGGGGCACGATCGCGCCCGTGAGGTCACCTGAGCGGGCGATGTCGGAAGGAAACCGTGTGAGCCGGATCTCGGTCCGGGGATTCGCAGTGGCGTCTGCCACCGCGGTGACCACCGTCGGCGCTGCCGTCGGTGTCGCCTCGGGAGAAGAGCAGGGCACCACCGCCGATGACCTTGAGTCGGTCGCCGCAGACGCGACGCTGCTTGCCGAAATACCCGCTGGCACGAACGCCCAGCTGCACACCGCGTCGTTGACCCAGCAGGCGGAGGCCCAGAGCACCGCCGCGGACGCCGACGCCGTGCGGGAGGCCCAGGAGGCCGCCCGCATCCAGGCCGCCGAGGACGCCTCGGCGAGGAAGGCCGCCGAGGAGGAGGCCGAGCGCGAGGCGGCCGCCGCCGCCGAGGCAGCCGCGGCAGCGGAGGCGGCCGAGGAGGCCGCCAACGCTCCGGTGCAGTCCTCCTACACCGTGGCCGAGGTGCAGGCACTGGCCCAGTCGATGGTGCCCGCCGACCAGTTCCAGTGCTTCTCGAACATCGTGGACCACGAGAGCGGCTGGGACTACACGGCGACCAACCCGTCGTCCGGCGCGTACGGCCTGATGCAGGCGCTGCCCGGCTCCAAGATGTCCACGGCCGGCGCCGACTGGCAGACCAACCCCGCGACCCAGATCGAGTGGGGCCTCAGCTACATGGACGACCGCTACGGCAGCCCTTGCGGCGCCTGGGAGTTCTGGACCGCCAACGGCTGGTACTAGGCCTACTGGATCGGGGCGCCCAACCGCTTCGCAACGTCCCCGTACCCGGGAAGGGTACGGGGACGTTGTTCTTGGCTTGCTCCTGGGTTGTTCCTGGGTTGTTCGTCCTGGCCTCGGGTCCGTGCCCGGTGTCCCGCGCCTGACCGCCCCCGCCCCCCGCGTCCCCGTGCCCCGTAAGGGCACGGGGCGGTTGCGTTTCCGCAGGGGAACGCCCGTGCTGGGGCGGCACGCGGTAACGTCGTGGCGCGCACCGCGCGGAAACTGCTGGGGGCGGAGGGACTAGGGATGTCGAGACTGGGCCGGCTCGGGGCCGGTTTGGGGCGGATGGCCAGGCGGGCGACGGGGTACCGCGCGGCCGCCCAGCGGGAGCAGCAGCGCCTGGAACGCGAGGCCGGGGAGCGCGGCATGAGCGAGGCGGCGCAGGTCGGCTCGGCGCGCGACCTCGGGGCGGCCCCGGCCGGGCTCGCCAAGTCAGGACCGGCCGACGAGCCCTCGGCGGACACTGCCGGAGCCGCGGACCCGCGGCAGCCCGAGGGCGAGGCCCTGGCCGCCAGGGCCCGACAGGCGGTGGTGGGCGGCGCCCACCCGCCGTCCGTCGGCGCCGGCGCGCCCCCGCCGCCGGCCGCCGCGCCACCGGCCACCGCGGACGGCAAGCCGCCGCCCGACGCGATGATCCCCTGGGGGGTCAGGGTGGCCGCCGAGGCCGGCTGGCGCATGCTGGTGCTGGCCGCCGTCATCTGGGTGCTGATCCAGGTGGTCGGGGCGATCAGCCTGCTGGTCATCTCCTTCACCGCGGGCCTGCTGATCACCGCGCTGCTCCAGCCGTTCGTCGGCTGGCTCAAGCGGATCGGCTTCGGCCGGGGCGCGGCCACCGTGGTCACCGCGTTCGGCGGCTTCGCCGTGATGGGGCTGATGGGCTGGTTCGTGGTCTGGCAGGTCATAGACAACAGCCAGGACCTGTCCGACCGGTTCCAGGACGGCGTCGAACGACTGCGGGACTGGCTGCTCGACCTGCCCTTCCACATCACCGAGGAGAACCTCAACGAGTGGGTGGACAGCGTCAACGAGTGGATCAACGAGAACCAGGACACGCTGACGTCCGCCGGTCTCGAGGCCACCAACTACCTCGTGGAGTTCTTCAGCGGCGCCGCCCTCACCCTCTTCGTGGTGCTCTTCCTGCTCTACGACGGGCAGGGCGTGTGGCGCTGGTTCCTGAAGCTGGTGCCGGCCAACGCCCGCCCCGGGGTGGCGGGCGCCGGGCCGCGGGCCTGGATGACGCTGACCGGCTACGTGCGCGGCACGGTGATCGTGGCGCTGATCGACGCGGTCGGCATCGGGCTCGGGCTGGTGATCCTCGGGGTGCCGATGGCCGTGCCGCTGGCCGTCATCGTCTTCGTCGCGTCCTTCGTGCCGCTGGTCGGCGCCATCGTGTCCGGCGCGCTGGCCGTCATGGTGACGGTGGTGACCAACGGCGTGGTCGACGCGCTGATCGTGCTCGGCGTGGTGCTCCTGGTCCAGCAGATAGAGGGTCACATCCTCCAGCCGTTCATCCTCGGCCGGATGGTGCGCGTGCACCCGCTCGCCGTGGTGCTCGGCGTGGCCGCGGGCTCGATGCTGGCCGGCATTCCCGGCGCCATCGTGGCCGTGCCGCTGATCGCGGTGACCAACACGGTCGTCGGGTACCTGCGGGCGTACCACGAGGAGGCCGGCTGGCGTGCTGCCGGGATGCCGGCCACCACGGGGGCGACCATCGCCGAACTCGCCCCCACACAGCCGCCGCCCACCGCACCCGACACGCAGCGGACGGCGGAAGGCCCCACGCCCGGCTCGGGCGGCGAGGGCAGCCCCGCCGACGAGAACGGGCCGGGCCGGAAACCCGACTGACTCCAGTACCGCACCCGCCCGAGCAGCGCACCCGCCCGGCCCCACCCCGTCACGGGGATGGAGCCGGGCGGTTCTGCTGGTCTGCTGGTCCGCTGGTGTCCCCGGCTGGCCAGGCTGTCCGGCTGCCCGGTCAGCCCGCCCAGCCGTGGCGGGGTGGGTGGCGGACCTCGAGCAGGAAGCCCAGCCGTTCGGTGTCCGTGTCGGTCCAGCCGGCGGGTGCGGCGATCGCGGCCCAGGCGGCCACCGGATTGGACCCGTACCGGTGCCCGTGCGGGGCGGGCGAGGTGTAGGACACGGCCATGTCCACCGTGGTCTGCCAGAAGGTGACGAACGGGAACCAGTCGATGGACGAGGTCACGTCGGGTCCCAGCGGCTCGTTCATCCACTCGGGTCGTTGGAACAGCAGGTCGAACGACCACCAGACCACCGGGTCCGAGGCGTTCTGGAGGTAGACGACCCGGGGCTCCTGCCACGGTTCGCCCTCCGGCAGCAGCAGGTCCTGCTCCGGGAACTGGGCGAACCTGACGTGCGCCCCGCCGTCGTAGATCGGCCGCCAGATCGGGCTGCCCTCGTCCCGGTTCGCGGTGAGCTCGGTGTGGATCGGGCTGTAGTCGGGCGGTCCGATCAGCAGCGCCCCGTCGGTCCTGGCCAGCATGTCGTCCAGGCCGTCGAACGCGGCCTCCACCGCCGCCACCGACAGGCTCTCGCCGAACACCAGGAGCTGGGGGCGCTCGTCCGCCGGATCCTGCTCCCAGCGGGCGTAGACCGCGTCGAAGAGCGCCCGGGTGGCGACGCCCGCCTCGTTCCTGTCCACCATGAACGAGGCCCAGCTCGGCATGTACGAGTACTGCATGGTGACGATCGCGGTGTCGCCGCCGTACATGTACTCCAGTGCCTCGACCGTCGTCGGGTTCACCCAGCCGGTGCCGGTGGTGCCCGTGACCGCGAGCACCTCCCGGTCGAAGGCGCCGGTCCGCTCCAGCTCGCGCACGGCCAGTTCGGCGCCGGCCGCGAAGTCCTCGTACGAGGCCCGGCCCACGTAGGCGCGGATCGGGTCGAGCGCCGGCTCGCCGGTGAACCCGGAGATCTCCTCGCTGGACAGCGTCGTGCCGGTGAAGGTCCGCCCCTTGTTGCCCAGCTCCTCCCACGCGATCAGCGAGTCGGGGCTGCCCGAGACCAGCGGCGAGTACGGCCGCATCACGCCCGGATCGGTGCTGCGGTCCTTGGCCGCGGCGATCTGGTTGGCGACGCCCAGCACGCCGCGGTCCCAGAACACGTCGCGGGTGCCGACCACCACGATCACGCTGCTCAGCGCCAACGCCAGGGCGACCGCGAACGGCCAGGGCAGCACCCGGTTCAGCAGTCGGGTGAGCAGTCGGGTGAGCAGCCGGACCGCGCGACCGACCGTGAGCAGCAGCGCCAGCACGGCCGCGGAGATCAGCGCGATCATCAACGAGTGCCAGGTCAGCGTCGGCGGCAGCCCGTGCAACTGGCGCAGCTCGCGCTGCATGTCGGCGCTCTGGCCGAGCATGATGCCGACCGCCCACGGCAGCAGGACCAGGTACCCCAGCCAGCTCCTGGCGCGCACCCGTTCGTCGGGCTGCCAGGGGGACAGCAGCCGGTACAGCCAGCTCAGCAGCGCGCCCAGGGCGTAGCCGATGGCGGCGGTGATGCCGCCGATGCCGCCCTGGTAGTACCACGGCCTGGGCACCAGCGACGGGGTGAGGGAGAGCCAGAAGAAGAAGGTGGCGACCAGACAGGCCGTCAGGTCGGGCCAGCGGCGGATCACCCAGGAGTCGTGCGGTGCGTCCCAGTACGGCTTGCGGGCTATCGTCCCCAGCCGCTCGCCGGCCCGCCGGGCGGCGGCCCGGAGCCCGTCCGCAGTGGGTTCGGGAGTGGGCTCGGTGTCCGGGTCGGTGGCTGGTTCGGTGGCTGGTTCGGTGTTGGGCTCGGTGTCGGGCTCGGTGTCTGGTCTGGCGTCAGGGACGGCGTGCGGGCCGGCGTTCGTGCTGGTGTCCAGGTGGGCGTGCGGGCCCGCGTCCGGGTCCGTGTCCGGCAGCGTGCGGCTGGTCGCGGCGGTGCCGCCGCGGTCGGCGGTGCGGCCCCAGCGGCGGCCCCAGCGACCGCGCGCGGGGCCCCGCCCGTTGGCCTCGCGACCCGGCGCCTGGGCCGTCGCATCCGCGACGCGCACCGTCGCGTCAGGGGTGTCTCGGGCCTCGGCCGCGCCGGCCGCGGCCTCGGCATCCCGCGCGCGGGCACGGGCCTCGCGGCGTTCGCGCTGCCCAAGTCCGTCCGGATGCGGCGTGTCGCCGCCCGTCAGTGACCCGTCTTCCACCAAGCCCTCCGGCTGGACTCGCTTCCCCGCTAGGGGCCCTGTGCAGCGGTGGTGCGCTGCGCGCTGCCTCGCTCACGTTATGCGATGCGTCTGACATCCCTCCGGACGCTGCCCAAACTGTTGCCCGAGTGATGCCGAGGAGGACACGTCCACCGATCCCGCTCCCTAGACAGTCCGTGTATAGACCGCGTCTCTACACCGTGTGTATAGTGCGCGTCATGTCAGTCAGTCACACTCTGCTCGCCCTCCTCGAGGACGGTCCGCGGCACGGCTACGACCTGAAACGCGCCTTCGACGCCCATTTCGGGCAGGACCGGCCCCTGCACTACGGCCAGGTCTACGCCACCATGTCCCGGCTGCTGAAGAACGGCCTGGTGGAGGTCGACGGCACCGAGCCCGGCGGCGGACCCGAGCGCAAGCGGTACGCCATCACCGACGCGGGCGTCACCGACGTCGAGGGCTGGCTCGCCCGGCCGGAGAAGCCCGAGCCGTACCTCCAGTCGACCCTGTACACCAAGGTGGTCCTGTCGCTCCTCACCGGCCGCGACGCCGCCTCGCTGCTGGACACCCAGCGCGCCGAACACCTGCGGCTGATGCGTGAGCTGACCCGCCGCAAGCGCGACGGCGACCTCGCCGACCAGCTGATCTGCGACCACGCGCTGTTCCACCTGGAGGCCGACCTGCGCTGGCTGGAACTCACCACGGCCCGCCTCGACCGCCTCGCCGCTGAGGTGAGCCACCCCTCCGAACGGCCCGCCCCGCCCTCGCAGAAGAAGGGCGAGTCTCGATGACCACCCCGCTGCTCTGCGTCTCCGGGCGGCGCTGGCTCACCGTTGCCGGGGCCCGCCTCGACCGCCTCGAACGGCTCGTCGTCGGGGTGCGCCGGCCGTCCCCACGGCTGGCTCCGTCCCCGCGGAAGAGGGGTGCGTCCCGATGACCGCCCCACTCGCCGCCTCCGGGCCGTACTGCCGCTTCGCCGCCGGGGCCCGCGTTGACCGTCTCGCCCCGTTCCAGCACAAGGACGTGACCCGATGACCGAGCTTCTCGTCGCCTCCGGGCTGCACAAGACCTACGGCGCCACCCCGGCCCTGGCCGGGGCCGACTTCGCCATCGAGGCGGGGGAGATCGTGGCCGTCATGGGTCCGTCGGGGTCGGGCAAGTCCACCCTGCTGCACTGCCTGGCCGGCATCGTGCCGCCGGACGAGGGCGTCGTCCACTACGCCGGACGCGAGCTGTCGCGGCTGTCCGACGCCGAGCGGAGCGCCCTGCGCCGCGCCGAGTTCGGCTTCGTCTTCCAGTTCGGGCAGCTGGTGCCCGAGCTGTCCTGCGCCGAGAACGTCGCACTCCCGCTGCGGTTGACGGGCAGCGGCCGCCGGGAGGCCGAGGCCAGGGCCGCCGAATGGCTGGCGCGCCTGGAGGTGGAGGACGTGCGGCACAAGCGGCCCGGCGAGATATCCGGCGGGCAGGGGCAACGCGTCGCCGTGGCCCGGGCCCTGGTCAACGCCCCGCGCGTGATCTTCGCCGACGAGCCCACCGGCGCGCTCGACTCGCTCAACGGCGAGCGGGTGATGCAGCTGCTCACCGACGCGGCCCGGGAGAGCGGCGCCGCCGTGGTGCTGGTCACTCACGAGTCGCGGGTCGCCGCGTACTCCGATCGGGAGATCGTGGTGCGCGACGGTCGCGCTCGTTCCCTGGCGGGAGCCGGCGCGTGAGGGGGTGGGCGCGCGATCTGGCGCTCGGCGCGCGGTTCGCGCTGGCCGGCGGCCGGTCCGGCTGGACCCGCACCGCGCTGACCGCGTTCGGCGTCGGGCTCGGCGTGGTCGTCCTGCTGCTGGCCACCGCCGTGCCGAACGTGTTGACCACCCTGGACGCGCGCGGGGAGAACCGCGAGCCGAGCTGCATGAACGACTACGTCGCCTGCTACGAGACCGAACCCGGGGCCGACACCCTGCTGTACCTGCAGGAGTTCACCGAATACCACGGTACCGAGGTCCGCGGCGCCCTGCTCCAACCCGAGGCGGGGGCGAGCAGCACCGCCACGCCGCCGCCGGGAGTCGACGCGTTCCCCGCACCCGGCGAGATGCTGGTCTCCCCGGCGCTCGGGCGGCTGCTCGACTCCGAGGAGGGCGCGCTGCTCGCCGAGCGGCTGGACCACGAGCCGGTCGGCACCATCGGCGACGAGGGGCTCGTCGGCCCCGCCGACCTCTTCTACTACGCGGGCGCCGACCACCTCGAACTCGTGCCCGAGGGCGCGGTGATGCGGGTCGACGAGTTCGGCAGGGACTGGGCGGACGAGGAGCTGAACGCGCCGTTGCTGCTCCTCGTCTCGGTGATCTGCGTGGCGCTGCTGATGCCCGTCGCGGTCTTCGTCGCCACCGCCGTCCGGCTCGGCGGGGAGCGCCGGGACCGGCGGCTGGCCGCGCTGCGCCTGGTCGGCGCCGACGCGATGACCACCCGCCGGATCGCCGCGGGCGAGGCCCTGGTGGGCGCGCTCGCCGGCCTGCTCCTCGGCTGCCTCGGCTTCCTGCCGCTGCGGGAACTGCTCGGCGGCGTCACGGTGTCGGGCTCCAGCGTGTTCCCCTCGGACATCGCGCCGAGCGGCGCGCTGGTCGCGCTGATCCTGCTGGGCGTGCCGGGCAGCGCCGTGGCCGTGACGCTCTTCGCGCTGCGCGGCGTCGCCATCGAGCCGTTGGGCGTGGTCCGGCGGGCGCCCAGCCGCCGGCGCCGGCTGGCCTGGCGGTTGCTGCCCGTCCTCCTCGGGCCCGCGATGCTGGTGCCGCTGGCCGGCTCCTTCACCACCGGCGACGACCTCGCCCTCGCTCAGGCGGTCGTCGGCATGGTGCTGCTGCTCGTCGGCGTCACGCTGCTGCTCCCCTGGATGGTCGAGCGGCTGGTCGGCCGGCTGCGCGGCGGCCCGCTCTCCTGGCAGCTCGCCATCCGCCGACTCCAGCTCAGCGGGGGACCCGCGGCCCGCGCCGTCAGCGGCATCACCGTCGCCGTCGCCGGGGCGACCGCGCTGTACATGCTCTTCTCCGGCGTGCGCGCCGAGGAGACGCAGGAGACGGGCCGCGATCCCGACGCGTACCAGGTCGAGGTGCTGGGATACGAGCTCGACCGCGCGGAGGACCAGCGGTTCGCCGGCGAGATCGAGGCCGTGCCGGGCGTGACCGAGGCGTTCTCTCTCGCGGTGGGCTGGGGCGAGATCCTGCGGGAGGACGCCGGGACGGTCGGTGATCCCGCCACCCAGGTGGTGGTGGGGGACTGCGCGACGCTGAGCCTGCTGGCCGAGATCGGCGACTGTGCGAACGGCGACAGCTTTCTGGTGCGCGCGCCGGAGGACGCCGAGTACGACACGGTGCAACCGGGGGACCGGCTCTACCTCGGCGACCGTCCCTCCGAGAGCGGGGGCCACTGGACCGTGCCGGACTCGGCGCGCGAGGTCCCCCTGCCGGACGACGAGCAGTTCTCGGCCTACGCCTCCGGGGTCTTCGCCACCCCGGCCGCCCTGGACGCCGCCGTGCTGGGGGACGCGGAGACGCGGGCGCTGGTGCGCATCGACCCGGCGGCCGGCCGGGATGTCATCGAGCGGATCCGCAACGTGGCCTGGGCCTACGAGAGTCGGCCTTCCGTCTGGGAGGTGACCTCCGAGGACGTCTCGTCCCAGTTCCGGAACATCCAGCTCGGCCTGCTGGTCGGCGCCTGCGGCGTCCTGCTGCTCATCGGCGCCAGCATGGTGGTGACCACCCTGGAGCAGCTCAGGGAGCGCAGGCGCCTGCTGTCGGTGCTGGTCGCCTTCGGCACCCGGCGGAGCACGTTGGGCGCCTCGGTGCTGTGGCAGACCGCGATACCCGTGACCCTGGGACTCGCGCTCGCCAGCGGCGTCGGGCTTGGCCTGGGCGCGCTGCTGATGACCATGGTCCACCTGCCGGTCTCCGGCTGGCTGGCGTTCCTGCCGATGGCCGCGGCCGGCGGCGGCCTCATCGCCTTCGTGACCCTGGTCAGCCTGCCGTTCCTCTGGCGCCTGATGCGCCCCGACGGCCTGCGCACGGAATGAACCCGGGCTGTCCTGAGCGCTGGCCGGCCCCGCGCCGGGGGCTCCCGCCCCCGGCGTGGGGGGGGTGCGCCGGGTCGGCCGGTAGATCTGTTCCGATGGCGTGGGCGCGGAGTGACTGGGCTCTCGCCTCCGGCGGGGGGGGTGCGCCGGGTCGGCCGGTAGATCTGTTCCGATGGCGTGGGCGCGGAGTGACTGGGCTCTCGCCTCCGGCGCGGGGGGTGCTCCGGGTCGGCCGGTAGATCTGTTCCGATGGCGTGGGCGCGGAGTGACTGGGCTCTCGCCTCCGGCTCGGGGGGTGCTCCGGGTCGGCCGGTAGATCTGTTCCGATGGCGTGGGCGCGGAGTGACTGGGCTCTCGCCTCCGGCTCGGGGGGTGCTCCGGGTCGGCCGGTAGATCTGTTCCGATGGCGTGGGCAGGGAATGACAGGGCTCTCGCCCCCGGCTCGGGGGGTGCGCCGGGTCGGCCGGTAGATTCGTATCCATGAGCGGGACACCAGAATTCCGGATCGAGCACGACTCGATGGGCGAGGTGCGGGTGCCCGCACACGCCAAGTGGCGGGCCCAGACCCAGCGTGCCGTGGAGAACTTCCCCATCTCGGGCCAGACCATCGAGCGCGCGCACATCGCCGCCCTGGCCCGCGTCAAGGCCGCGGCGGCCACCGTCAACGCCGAGCTCGGCGTGGTGGAGAAGGACATGGCCGAGGCCATCGCCCAGGCCGCGGAGGAGGTCGCCGAGGGCGGCTGGGACGAGCACTTCCCCATCGACGTCTTCCAGACGGGCTCCGGCACCTCTTCGAACATGAATATGAATGAGGTTGTCGCGACGTTGGCCACCGAGCGCCTCGGGCGCCCGGTCCACCCCAACGATCACGTCAACGCCAGCCAGTCGTCCAACGACGTCTTCCCCTCCTCCATCCACATCGCCGCCACCGGCGCGGTCCTCGCCGACCTGATCCCGGCGCTCGACCACCTGGCGGTGGCCCTGGAGCGGAAGGGCACCGAGTTCGCCGACGTGGTGAAGTCCGGCCGCACCCACCTGATGGACGCCACGCCCGTCACCCTCGGCCAGGAGTTCAACGGCTACGCCGCCCAGATCCGGTACGGCATCGAGCGTCTCGAGGGCGCGCTGCCCCGGCTCGCGGAGCTGCCGCTCGGTGGCACCGCGGTCGGCACCGGCATCAACACCCCGCCCGGCTTCGCCGCCGCGGTCATCGCCGAGGTCGCCCGCAGCACGAGCCTGCCGCTGACCGAGGCCCGCGACCACTTCGAGGCCCAGGGCGCCCGCGACGGTCTGGTCGAGACCTCGGGCCAGCTGCGCACCATCGCCGTCTCGCTCACCAAGATCTGCAACGACCTGCGCTGGATGGGTTCGGGACCGCGCACCGGCCTCGCCGAGATCGCCCTGCCCGACCTCCAGCCCGGCTCCTCGATCATGCCCGGCAAGGTCAACCCGGTGATCCCCGAGGCCGTGCTGATGGTGGCCGCCCAGGTCGTCGGCAACGACGCCACGGTGACCACGGCCGGCGCCTCCGGCAACTTCGAGCTGAACGTCATGCTGCCGGTGATGGCGAAGAACGTGCTGGAGTCCGTCCGGCTGCTGGCCAACGCCTCCCGGCTGCTCGCCGACCGCACGGTGGACGGCATCACGGCCAACGCCGAGCGCGCCCGCGAGTACGCCGAGTCCTCGCCGTCGGTGGTCACCCCGCTGAACCGCTACATCGGCTACGAGGAGGCCGCCAGGATCGCCAAGCGCGCCCTCGCGGAGCGCAAGACGATCCGGGAGGCCGTGCTGGACGGCGGGTACGTGGAACGCGGCGAGCTCACCATGGAGCAGCTCGACGAGGCACTGGACGTGCTGCGGATGACACACCCCTGACGGGGTCTGGCGGCCGGTTCCGAACCGGCCGCGGCGGTGCCCGAATATCATGCATAGATGACAACGGGCACAAACGGGGCCGGTCCGGCGTACCGGTGGCGGCCGGGAGATCACATCCTGTGGCGGTACCGTACCAACGGCGGAGGAGCTGCGGACGGGCCGGGCGACTCCGGCCCGTTCCATATCTGCCGGCCCGTCACCGTTGTCCAGGACACTCCGGAGATGCTCGCGGTGTGGATGGCGCCCGGCACCGAATGCGTCAAACCGGAGCTGGCCGACGGCACCCCTGTGGACAGGGAGCCGCTGGCCACCCGCTACACCAAGCCACGCACGACCGTCCGCGCCGAGTGGACGGGGCACGGTGTGCTGAAGCTGGCTCGCCCCGGCGAGCCGTGGTCGGTCTGGCTTTTCTGGGATCGGCACTGGCGCTTAAGGAACTGGTACGTCAACCTTGAAGAGCCCCGCCGCCGCTGGCCCGGCGGGGTGGATTCAGAAGATCACTTTCTCGACATCGTGGTCTACCCAGACCGCAGCTGGGAGTGGCGGGACGAGGACGAATTTGCCCAAGCGCAGCAGGCAGGCCTGCTGGACGCCGCGCAGGCGGCGCGCGTGCGCGCCGCTGGTCAGGACGCGCTCCGGCTGATCAGCGCCTGGGACCCGCCGTTCTGTGAGGGGTGGGTTGACTGGCGGCCGGATCCGCACTGGCGCACCCCCCGGTTGCCCGTTGACTGGGACAGGCCCGGCATACCCGTCGGTCGTGCACCTCTTGATGCCCCCCGGGGAGCCAAACGTAGGATCGACCCCCACAACCGCACAACCGCCTAACATCCCCCTCCCGCACGCCAGTTCCCCCTTGGATGGATGGACATCCCCCCGTGACGGACCCGACCCGACCGCAGCCCGTGGCACGCACAGCGGACGTACCCTCTCCCGCGGAGAGATCGGCGCTTCCGCATGCCCGCTCCGGGCCCGACACCGCGGAGCACCCACCGGTCCGGCCCGGCCCCGACGCCCAGCCGGACCCGCGGCCCGAGCCGTCGGCGCAGCGGGGCGAGGCGAGGCCGGACGGGACGGCGGTGCAGACGGAGCTCGGGGCGGAGTTCGCGGCGCGGCCGGCCAAGGCGGGTGAGGCGGTGAACGGCGGGGTGCCGCAGACCGAGCGGTTGCGGTTCGTGGGCTCGGCCACCCGGCGCATCGCCCGTGGCATGGACCTGGACGAGATCGTGCTCGGCCTGTGCCGCGCGTCCGTCCCCACCTTCTCCGACGCCATCCTGGTCTACCTGCGGCATCCGCTGCCGGTCGGCGACGAGCAGCCCGTCACCCCGTGGGTGCTGAAGCTGCGCCGCACCGACCGGATCCCGGAGATGCCGGTGTTCGGCGACGTGCTGCCGGACGGTCCGGGCCCGACGCTGCCGCTGCTGGCCGGCGCCACCTCCCTGGTCGAGGTGCGGGGCAACGGGCCGCTGGCCGAGGTGCTGCGCGGGGTGCGTCCGGTCTTCACCGAGTCCCAGGTGCCGCGGGCGGCGCTGCGCGAGCTGTCCGGAACGGCGGCGCTGCCGGAGGGCCGCCGGGCGATCCTCGCCCCGCTGCGCGGCCGGCGCCGGGTCATCGGGGCGGCCGTCTTCCTGCGCCGTCCCGACCGGGCCGGCTTCGAGAGCGAGGATCTCCAGGTCGCGCAGCAGCTGGCCACCCACTCGGCGCTGGGCGTGGACAAGGCCGCGCTCTACGGGCGCGAGGCGTCCATCGCGGACGAACTGCAGCGCACCATGCTGCCCGACGACCTGCCGCAGCCCACCGGCGTCCGGCTGGCCAGCCGCTATCTGCCCGCGGCGCAGTCGGCGCGGGTCGGCGGCGACTGGTACGACGCGATCCCGCTGCCGGGCAGCCGGGTGGCGCTGGTCGTCGGCGACGTGATGGGCCACTCGACCACCTCGGCCGCCATCATGGGGCAGCTGCGCACGACGGTGCAGACGCTGGCCGGGCTCGACCTGCCGCCGCAGGAGGTGCTGCACCACCTCGACGAGCAGGCCCAGCGACTCGGCCAGGACCGCATGGCGACCTGCCTCTACGCGGTCTACGACCCGGTCTCGCACCGCATCACCGCGGCCAACGCGGGGCACCCGCCGCCCGTGCTGCTGCGCCTGGACGCCACCACCGAGCGGGTCGACCTGCCGCCGAACGCGCCGATCGGCGTCGGCGGCGTGGACTTCGAGACGATCGAGATCGACGCCCCGGTCGGCGCCACCCTGGTGCTGTACACCGACGGCCTGGTGGAGTCACGGAGCCGGGACGTGTGGACCGGCGTGGAGCAGCTGCGCGAGAAGCTGACCAAGACCGCGCGGCTGACCAGGCCGGACGCCGCCCCGCCGCTGGAGCCGCTGTGCGACGAGATCCTGGACATCGTCGGCACCGGTGACCGCGACGACGACATCGCCCTGCTGGCCGCCCGCTTCGAGGGCATCCCCAGCGAGCTGGTGGCGCTGCGGAAGCTGGAGGCCAGCCCCGAGTCGGTGCGCGAGGCGCGCCGGATGGTCCGGGAGAACCTGGCGCGTTGGGAGCTCACGGAGCTGGAGGACTCGGTCGAACTGCTGGTCAGCGAGGTGGTCACCAACGCGGTGCGGTACGCCGAGCGGCCGGTGACCGTTCGGCTGCTGCGCACCGACGTGCTCCGCTGCGAGGTGGGCGACGACATGCCGCTGCTGCCGCGGCTGCGCCAGGCGGGCCCGTCCGACGAGGGCGGCCGCAGCCTGTATCTGGTGCAGCGCCTGGCCCGGCGGTGGGGTGCCACCCGGCTGGGCACGGGCAAGCTCGTGTGGTTCGAGGTCGCGCTCCCCGCCCAGCAGGCGGGCCACCAGACCATCGCGTCCTGAGACCACCGCCGCCCCTCCCTTTCCGGCTTCCCGGACTCCTGGTCCCTTCCTGGCTTCCGGCTGACTTCTTCCCTGGTCGGCCGCTGGCCGGCTGCTGGCCGCTTCCCGGTCTCCCCATGCCGCCCGGCCGCGTGCGGCCCGCTGCTCCTCCCTGTTGCCTTCCCCGCCCGGGTCCCTCGTTCGTGGCCCCCGGTGCCGTATCCCTCGTTCGGGTGAGGCTGAACGTTCCTCCGCTGACGCCGGCGTGGCGCCGCGCGGACGCGTCAGGGGACTGGTCGCGATGTATCGCGAGTCGGTACGCTGAGCGGGTGAACCCCGAGAATGCGCCCGCGCCCGTGGACAAGCAGGCGATCACGCTGGACAAGCCGGACGACGCGTCGTCCCGGCCGAGCACCCCCCGCGAGCCCCAGGCCGTCCGGGCCTCGGACGCGGACCGGGACCGGTTCGCGGACATCCTGCGCGAGGCCCTGGCCGAGGGACGCCTGGACACCGAGGAGCACGCCGAGCGGATCGAGGCGGTGTACCGCGCCAAGACCCTGGGCGAGTTGCAGCCACTGATCGAGGATCTGCCCGCCGGACAGCCCAGACCGGCCGCGTCCCGGGTGCCGGCCCCGCGCCAGGCGTCGACGGCCGAGCCCCGCTCCGGGCACTCGGTCAGCCATGGCCTGCACGTCAACGGCGGGAAGAACGTCGTGGCGGTGCTCAGCGGCGCGAGCCGCAAGGGCCGTTGGCGGGTGGGCGGCAAGATCAACGCGGTGGCCGTCTGCGGCGGGGTCGAGCTCGACCTGACCGAGGCGATCTTCGACCAGCAGCACGTCGTCATCAACGCGACGGCGATATGCGGCGGCGTGGAGATCAAGGTGCCGGAGAACGTCAGCCTGCGCGGTGCCGGCAGCGGCATCATGGGCGGCTTCGAGGTCAGGGACGCGGAGTCGACGCAGCCCGACGCGCCGGTGGTGATCGTCAAGGGCGTCGCGATCTGGGGCGGGGTCGAGGCGAAGACAGTGGACGGCAAGCGGATCGAGGACCTGCGTGACGGCTGAGCCGGGGCAGCTCGCGCTGTCGCTCCGTGCATAAGCCCGCG
This sequence comes from Streptomyces sp. B6B3, assembly GCF_039871525.1. Classification (NCBI taxonomy): domain Bacteria; kingdom Bacillati; phylum Actinomycetota; class Actinomycetes; order Kitasatosporales; family Streptomycetaceae; genus Streptomyces; species Streptomyces sp. B6B3. The sequence continues at coordinate 148,132 of NZ_JBDPLU010000015.1, forward strand.
TACAGCGGGTAGGGCTCGGGGGACCGTCACTCGTTTGGCCGCACGGTGGGAAGGGTGTACTGCGGTGCAGCGGCATGTGCATGCGGGTGAGGGTCCATCAGCCAGGAGCGACCCCCGGTAGCCGTCGTCAGGAGTTGACCGTGCTGCAATCGTCACCGCCACAACAGACCCAGTGGTCTCCAGCCGTACCCACCCAGTCCGCGCCGAGAAGCCTCGCGGGACCATGGCATTCGGAGGCCGCCTGCCGGCGTGATGAGGCGGGGTTGTTCTTCGCCCCCTCCCAGGAGCCCACCGCGGCCCGGCTGTCGCGCGAGCAGGCCGCCAAGTCGGTCTGCGCGCGGTGTCCGGTGTTGCTGGAGTGCCGGGAGCACGCGTTGCTCCAGCCCGAGCCGTACGGCGTCTGGGGCGGCCTGACCGCCGCGGAGCGCCGGGTGTTGCTCAGTCGTCGACGGCGGCGCGAGGCCACCTCGGGCGGCCGGGTCGCCTGACGGGCTCGGCACCGGGATCACCGCTCGGCCTGCTGCTGGGGACACCGCTCGCACACCGCTCACCCACCCGCTCGGACCACCGCGCGCGTCACCGCTCGCATCGCTGCTCGCATCACTGCCGGGGTCACGGCTCGCAACGCCGTCGCGGTCACCGGCCGCGGTCGAAGTCGATGGCGCTGTAGGCGCGCAACTTGGACAGGCGGTGTGTGGAGTCGATCTGTCGGATGGTGCCCGACCGGGAGCGCATCACCAACGACTGGGTCGTGGCGGTCTCGGCGCGGTATCGCACGCCGCGCAGCAGTTCGCCGTCGGTGATCCCGGTCGCGACGAAGAACACGTTGTCGCCGCGCACCAGGTCGTCCGTGTGCAGCACCCGGTCCAGGTCGTGCCCGGCGTCCAGCGCGGCGCGGCGCTCGGCGTCGTCCTTCGGCCACAGCTTTCCCTGCAGCGTGCCGCCCAGGCAGGCGATGGCGCAGGCCGCGATGATGCCCTCCGGGGTCCCGCCGATGCCGAGCAGCAGGTCGACGCCGGTGCCCTCGCGCACGCTCATGATGGCGCCGGCCACGTCGCCGTCCTCGATGAACTTGATCCGGGCGCCGCTCTCCCTGACCTCGCGCACGATGTCCGCGTGCCGCGGCCGGTCCAGGATGACCACCGTGACGTCCTCCGGCGCGCCGCCCTTGGCCTTGGCCACCCGCCGGACGTTCACCGCGGGCGGCGCGTCGATGTCCACGAACTCGCTGGCCTCGGGCCCGGTGGCGAGCTTGTTCATGTAGAAGACGGCGCTCGGGTCGAACATCGCCCCGCGCTCGGCCACCGCGAGCACCGAGACGGCGCCGCCCGCCCCCTTGGCGGTGAGGGTGGTGCCGTCCACCGGGTCGACGGCGACGTCGCATTCGGGGCCCGAGCCGTCGCCGACCCGCTCCCCGTTGAAGAGCATCGGCGCCTCGTCCTTCTCGCCCTCGCCGATGACGACGACCCCGTTCATGGAGACGGTGGAGATCAGGGTCCGCATGGCGCGGACGGCGGCCCCGTCCGCGCCGTTCTTGTCCCCGCGGCCCACCCAGCGGCCCGTGGCCATCGCTCCCGCCTCGGTGACCCGGACCAGCTCCAACGCCAGGTTGCGGTCCGGAGCCTCGGGGCTGACGTCGAGCGCGGGCGGCAGATGGTGTTCGGGCATGGAGGCACACCTTTCGGAGGGTGCCACCAACTCTATCGCGATTCGTACACATGAGCAGTACGTACCTCGGATGAGCGAGAGGGTGGCTGAGGGGGCGGCTGCGGGGCACCCGACGGCATGCGCCACCATGGGGGAGTGGCAAGCGAGACGGACACCTCGACCGCACCGACCGACCCGGACACCCCGCGGGCGGCGGACCAGGACGAGCCCTCGACCCCGGAAGGCCCCGAAACACCGGAAACCCCAGAGGGCCCGGAGGTCCGGGACATGCCGGAGGATCCGGCCCAGCCGGCCCAGCCCCGGCCGCCAGCCCGCCGGGCGCGGGGCCAGACCGCCCGGAACATGCTGCTGTCCATGGCCCTGACCTCCGTCGGCGCCTTCTTCCTCTACCTCTTCATCCCGCACGACGAGTCCACGGATCACCTGCGGCCGGTGGCGTACGACGTCGAGTCGGCCACCGCGGCGCGCGTCGCGCCCTACGAGCTGCTGGTACCGGAGGGGCTGCCCCAGGAGTGGCGGGCGAACTCGGTGCGCTACGAGCCGCAGGGCCAGCACGGGGCCACCTGGCGGCTCGGCTTCGTGGACCCCGAGGAGGAGTACGCCGCGCTCGCCCAGGCCGACGGCGATTCCGAGGGCTTCGTCGCCTCGATCACCCGGCAGGCCGAGGACACCGGTTCGGTGCGGCGCATCGACGGCCGGGAGTGGGCCCGGTACGAGGGCCCCGAGTACGACGCGCTGGTGCTCCGCGAGCCGGGCGTCACCACGGTGGTGCTGGGCACCGCCTCCCAGGACGGCCTGGCCGAACTGGCCTCCGCGCTGGAGCCCAGGCTCCCCGACGACGGTCGACCCTGAGGCCCGCGCCCGCCCACCGGACCGGGCGGGCTACCGGGACGCCTCCGCCCGGGCCGGGTCCTCCGCCGAGCCCTCGTCGGCCCCTGACCCGGTCTCCTCGGCCGCCGACTCCTCCTCGGCCAGCGCCGCGTCCAGCCGGGCGCGGGCGCCCTCCAGCCACTGGCCGCAGATCCTCGCCAGCTCCTCGCCGCGCTCCCACAGCGCCAGCGACTCCTCCAGCGTGACCCCACCGGCCTCCAGCCGCCGCACCACGTCGATGAGCTCGTCCCGCGCCTGCTCGTAGCCGAGGGCCGTGTCCGCGTCCGGTTCCGTCATGTCCGCCACCCTATGCTCGCTCGCCGAGCGTCACGCTGAACGCTCCGTCCGGGACCCGTGCCCGCCGTGCCTGGCTCTGGATCACCCATGCCCGCCCCCCTGTGCTCGTTCGCCGACCGTCACCGCGAACGCCCCGTCCGCGACGCGTGCCCTTAGGGCCTCGCCCTCGGTCACCTCGTCCACCGCGCGCACCGCCGCGCCGTCCGCGCGCTGCAGCACCGCGTACCCGCGCCGGAGCGTCGCCGCGGGGGAGAGCGCCACCACCCGCGCCCGCGTGTGCTCCAGATCGCTCTGCGCCCGGTCCAGCAGATGCCCCAGCGTGCGCCGGCCGCGCCCGAGCAGGGCCACCAGCTCCTCCCGACGCGCCGTCACCATCCGGTGCGGCTCGGCCAGCACCGGCCGGCTGCGCGCCGCCGCCAGGCCGCGCTCCTCGCGCTCGACGAGCGACCGCACCATCCAGCGGGCCCGCTCCCGCAGCTCCCGCACCCGGGCCGCCTCCTCGCCGACGTCCGGCACGGTCCGCTTGGCCGCGTCGGTGGGCGTGGAGGCCCGCAGGTCGGCGACCAGGTCGAGCAGCGGCGCGTCCGGCTCGTGGCCGATGGCCGAGACCACCGGCGTGCCGCAGGCGGCCACCGCGCGCACCAACTCCTCGTCCGAGAACGGCAGCAGGTCCTCCACGCTGCCGCCGCCCCTGGCCACGATGATCACGTCGACCGTCGGGTCCGCGTCCAACTCCTCGATCGCCCCGATCACCTGCGGCACCGCGTGCACTCCCTGCACCGCGACGTTCCGCACCGCGAAACGGACCGCGGGCCAGCGCAGCCGCGCGTTCTGCAGGACGTCGCGCTCCGCCGCCGAGGCCCGCCCGGTCACCAGGCCCACCCGGTGCGGCAGGAACGGCAGCGGCCGCTTGCGCTCCTCGGCGAACAGGCCCTCGGCCGTCAGCGACCGCTTCAGCCGCTCCAGCCGGAGCAGCAACTCGCCGACGCCGACCGCCCTGATCTCCGTGGCGCGCAGCGACAACTCGCCCCGCGGCGCGTACCACTCGGGCTTGGCGTGCACCACGATCCGGGCGCCCTCGCTTATCAGCTCGGCCACCTGGTCGAACACCGCGCGACAGCACGTGACCCGCAGCGAGACCTCCCGCGAGGGGTCCCGCAGCGTGAGGAACACCACGCCGAAGCCGGGGCGACGGGACAACTGGGTGATCTGCCCCTCCACCCAGACGGCCCCCAACCGGTCGATCCAACCCCCGATGAGCCGGGAGATCTCGCCGACCGGGATCGGCGCCTCCGCGGACGTCTGCACAGCCATGCGGCCACGCTAGCGCCCCCCACCGACACTCCCGGCCGGGTGAGGCTGGACGCCCTATGGGTGCCGTGGGTTACCCCGGGTGCTCGAACGCGCCCCTGCTCGCGCGGTGACGCTCCCGGCCGGGTGAGGTTGGACGCCCTATGGGTGCCGTGGGTTACCTCGGGTGCTCGAACGCGCCCCTGCTCGCACTGCTGGCCGCCCCCTACGATGGGAGGCATGGCCACCTCGTTCCAGCCGTCCACGTCGTCCGCCGCCCCCGTCCGTCCCGGACGCCGGGTGCTGCTCGCCGCCCCCCGCGGATACTGCGCGGGCGTGGACCGGGCCGTCATAGCCGTGGAGCGGGCGCTGGAGCAGTATGGCGCGCCGATCTACGTGCGGCACGAGATCGTGCACAACAAGTACGTCGTGCGGACCCTGGAGCGTAAGGGCGCCATCTTCGTCGAGGAGACCGCGGAGGTCCCCGAGGGCGCGATCGTCATCTTCTCCGCGCACGGCGTGGCGCCCGAGGTGCACCGGGAGGCCGAGCGCGGCCGGCTGGCCACCATCGACGCCACCTGCCCGCTGGTCACCAAGGTGCACAAGGAGGCCGTCCGGTTCGCCGAGGACGGGTACGACATCCTGCTCATCGGCCACGAGGGCCACGAGGAGGTCATCGGCACCACCGGCGAGGCCCCGGACCACATCACCCTGGTGGACGGCCCCGAGGACGTCGCCAACGTCACGGTGCGCGACCCGGAGAAGGTGGTCTGGCTGTCCCAGACGACGCTCTCGGTCGACGAGACGATGGAGACGGTGGACGGCCTCAAGAACCGTTTCCCGCAGCTCGTCAGCCCGCCGAGCGACGACATCTGCTACGCCACGCAGAACCGCCAGACCGCGATCAAGCAGGTGGCCGCCGACGCCGACCTGGTACTGGTGGTCGGCTCGCAGAACTCCTCGAACTCCAAGCGGATGGTCGAGGTCGCGCTCGGCGCCGGAGCCGGCGCGGCCCATCTGGTGGACAACGCGGCGGAGATCGACGAGTCCTGGCTGGCCGGCGTCAGTACCGTGGGCCTGTCCTCGGGCGCCTCGGTGCCCGAGGTGCTGGTGGACGAGGCGCTGGAGTGGCTCGCCGCCCGCGGGTTCGAGGACGTCGAGGTGGTGCAGCCGATGAAGGAGCACATCCAGTTCTCGCTGCCCAAGGAGCTGCGCCGGGACCTGCGGGCCGAGGCCGCGGCCAAGGTCGCCGACTGACGACGACCCGGGTCAGGCAGCCGCCGCGGCCGTAGTCGTCGCTGTCGCCGCCGCCCGTCGGCGTCGCCTGCGTCGGCGCAGCAGCGCCCCGAGCAGCAGCAGGAGCTTGCGCAGCAGCGTCAGGCCGGCCGCCGCCGCGGTGCCCGCGAACAGCCAGGGCGCGCGCAGCGCCAACTCGGCCACCGTGCCCACGACCCCGTCGGTGGTGACCAGCCCGAGCGCGAACGCCAGGGGCGCGGCCACGGGCGCGCAGATCAGGTCCGCCGGCCGCACCCACAGCGCCGCCAGGACGGCCACGGCCAGGAACACCACCCCGTAGAGCGTGGGCACGCCGCCGAAGAGTTCGCAGAGCCAGGCCGCGCCCACCATCACCACGCCGGTCAGCGCGCCGCAGCCGAACCCGGTGAGCCGGACGTGGGGGCGGGCACGGGTCCTGGGGGCGCCGGGGCGGACGCGCGGCTCGACCCGCGGCTGCCGTGCCGAGCCTCGCTCGGCGGGCCGCGGCACGGTTCCGCGCGCCGCCGCCGCGGGCGGCTGGGGACGCTGGGAGGTGCGCGTACTGTGTTCCACGGATCACACGGTAAGCGGATGATCACGGACGAAGCGGGACAAGACACGCTGATCATTCGATATGGCTGCGGATGGCGGTCTCGCGGCCGCCCGTAGACTGGGGACGATCCACGCCCCCGCTGTCCGCTCTCGCTTACGGAAGTGCGTCGTCCCTGGGCCGCGGCGGGAGCCGGGTCGCCCCCGCTGTCCGCTCTCGCTTACGGAAGTACCTCACGTGTCGCTCACGATCGGAATCGTCGGCCTGCCCAACGTCGGCAAGTCGACCCTGTTCAACGCACTGACCAAGAACGAGGTGCTGGCGGCGAACTACCCGTTCGCCACGATCGAGCCGAACATCGGCGTCGTCGGCGTCCCCGACCCCCGCCTCGACCGGCTCGCCGGGATCTTCCAGTCGCAGCGGGTGCTCCCCGCCACGGTGAACTTCGTCGACATCGCGGGCATCGTGCGCGGCGCCAGCGAGGGCGAGGGCCTGGGCAACAAGTTCCTCGCGCACATCCGCGAGTCGGACGCGATCTGCCAGGTGATCCGGGCCTTCCGCGACGAGAACGTGGTCCACGTGGACGGCAAGGTGTCCCCCAAGGGCGACATCGAGACCATCGACACCGAGCTGATACTGGCCGACCTCCAGACCATCGAGAAGGTGCTGCCGCGCCTCGCCAAGGAGGCCCGGGTCAAGAAGGACAGGCAGCCGCTGGTCACCGCCGTCGAGGAGGCGAAGGCGATCCTGGAGGAGGGCCGCACCCTCTACGCCGCCGGCATCGCCCAGGGCACCGAGCGCGCCGAGCCGCTGCGCGAGCTGCACCTGCTCACCGTCAAGCCGTTCCTCTACGTCTTCAACGTGGACGAGGACGAGTTGACCGACGAGTCCTTCAAGGCCGAGCAGCGCGCCCTGGTCGCCCCCGCCGAGGCGATCTTCCTCAACGCCAAGCTGGAGTCCGAGCTCGGCGAACTGCCCGAGGACGAGGCCCTGGAGCTGCTGCAGTCGGTGGGGCAGGAGGAGTCGGGCCTGCAGACCCTGGCCCGCGTCGGCTTCGACACCCTCGGCCTCCAGACGTACCTCACGGCCGGCCCCAAGGAGGCCCGCGCCTGGACCATCCCCAAGGGCGCCACCGCGCCCGAGGCGGCCGGGGTGATCCACACGGACTTCCAGAAGGGCTTCATCAAGGCCGAGGTCATCTCCTACGACGACCTGGTCGACGCCGGCTCCGTCACCGAGGTCCGCTCCCGCGGCAAGGCCCGCATGGAGGGCAAGGACTACGTGATGCGCGACGGCGACGTCGTGGAGTTCCGCTTCAACGTGTAGCCGGGCGTCGTGATGCGTCACGGTGTTCCAGCCCTGGACGGAGGACCCCGCGCTCAGAGGTCGGCCACGTCGACCAGGCCGTCCTGGATGGCGCGGGCCACCAGGCTTGCCTTGGTTCGCGCGGGGCGGCCGACGTTCGCGTACTTGATGCGGACCCGGTCCAGGTACGAGTTGACCGTGCGCACGGAGATGCCGAGACGCTGTGCGACCAACTCCTTGGACTCCGACTGGAACCACTCGATGAGCACGTTCTCCTCGCGCACGGAGAGCTGGGGCCGGTCGGCGCGGGCGTTCGTGCCCAGCGCGCCGGCCAGTGCGGGCGGCATGTAGGGCCGCTCGTCGGCGGCCGCCAACGTCGCCTCGACCAGATGCTGTCGGCCCTCGCTCTTGGTCAGGAAGGTCGCGGCTCCGAGGTCCAGGCAGTTGAGCGCTGTCTTCTCGTCGTCCCGCATCGAGTAGACGACCACCTGCCGCCCGGCGTCGACGAGTCGTCGAAGGCTGCCGAAGGCGGGGCCGCCCTGGCCCAGTTGCAGATCCAGGAGGACGACATCGGCCGTGCTGCCCGGCGCGGTCCAGGCTTCCTCCACGGAGGCGCCGGCCGCGACCACGGTGATGGGGCGCCGCGACGCGGCGTACCAGGCCTCTATGCCCGAGAGGATGGCGGGATGGTCGTCGACGACGACCACGCTGACCGGTGCGCTGTCACTCATGTCAGCTCAACTCCGGAGGTCGCCGGTCTGCTCCAACCAGCCTCCACCCACAGACGTCCGCCGCGGGTGGTTCTGGCCACGCTCACGTCGTTGTCGGTGCCATGGCCGTGGGGGGCCGAAGCGGCCTCCGCCGTGTCGCGGCCGTCGGTGCCGTCCTCGCTGACCACGCTGACGCGCACCGCGCGGGGCGTCCACACGACGGTCACCCGCGCGGTCGAGCGGGTGCGGCCCAGAATCACCGCCACCGGGTCGATCAGCTCCCGGCGTACCTCCACGGGCACCTCCCCCCGCCGGCCCCGAACGGCCAGACTTATCGTCGCCCCCTGGCGCTCGGCCACCTCGACGCACGCCCGCACCTCGTTCAGCAGCGGGTCGGAGACGGCGTCGCTCTCCGCGAACAGGCGGCGCATACGGGCGGCTTCCACGCCGCACCGCTGCCTGACATCCTCGTCGTGCGGGCTCAGCACGCCGTGGCCGAGGCCCGCGAGCAGCGGCACCGTCGTCGCCGTCAGGGCGCGGTAGCGCTCCTTGTGATCACGCTGCATGTCCTCCTGGATGCGTTCCCGGGTGCGCAGTTCCTCCTCACGGGCCGCCTCGGTCCCCGCCGTCGAGGCGGCCCCGTGGAGCTGGCGCGTCAGCACGCCGGTGGCAAGCTGGAAGCCGCAGGTGGAGACCACGGCGATCCCCATGACGGCGGACTCCGCGGCGGCCGGCGGCCCCGACAGGAGCACCGCGGTGGCGTTGAGCCCCACATGCGCCCCGAGGAACGCCGCGAACACCCTGATCCGCAGGTCGGCCAGCAGGAACAGCGCGTGCCAGCCGACCAGCCCGAACGCCCAGTCCTCCGCGCCGGTCAACCGCTCCGGCGGGAGCGTGAAGGCGCACACCGCCGAAACGGCCAGCACCGAGCCCAGGCCCCAGCCACGCACCCCCGGCGGGATCCGCCGGCCACGCAGCAGACAGGCGGCCCCGGCGAGCGCGACGACGGCGAGCCAGACGAACGCGGCCGTCTGCGCCCACGCGGGGCGGTAGACGTCCTGGTAGGCCGTGAGCTGCCGCAGCGACAGGGTGAACTGCGACAGCAGGCTGATCAGCAGGGCGGCCAGTTGCGCCCCGTGGACCAGCTGCCCGCCGATGAGGCGAACGACGGCGGCGTGCTGCGCCGGGAGGCGGGGCGCCCGCGGTCTGCCCTTCGCCAGCGTCCCCTCCCCCGACCGCGGCGCCCGGGCCTCGGCGTGCCAGCGCCACCGCACCCGGGTCCCGCTGCCCGGAAACGAGGTGATGGTGGCGGAGCCGCCGACCGCCCGCATCCTGCCGACGATGGAACGGGAGATGCCCCGGCGCCGCGCGGGGACGGACTCCGGGTCGAATCCCCGGCCCGCGTCGGACAGTTCGACGACGACGCCGTCCTCCTCCGCCCAGGCCCGCAGCTCCGCCTCCCGCACTCCGGCATGGCGGGCCACATTGGTGACGGCCTCCCGGACCCCGTTGAATATCGCGAGTCCGGGGCCGGACGGAACCATGAGCGGGCCGTCGACGCGCGTCCCGAGCCGCACCAGGGCCGGTCCCTCGCCCTCGGCACCCCCGGGCACGCAGCCGAGCAGTTCCGCGAGGTCCACGCTCCCCGCCTCGAATCCGGGCACGGCGGACAACGCCTCCAGATCCTGTCTGGCACGCGGAGGCAGCCACGACCAGTCCCGGCCGTCGCCCTGGGAGACCATCAACAGCGTCGCGCTCGCCGTGTCGTGCAGGGTCGCCAGGTACTCGCGTTCGGTCGCCCGCCGGGCGGCGGCGACCTCGGCCTCCCGGCGCGACGCCGCCCTGGCCGCGGCCGACCGGTCGGCCGCCCTGACCCGCGTCCGGACGATGAGGTAGGCGGCCCTGGACAGGCCCGCCAGGACGAGGAAGCGCACCACCGTGGCCGACTCCGGGCTGTGCCCGGGTGAGGAGAGGACGTCGCCGAGCGCGCAGACGGCGGTTCCCACGACGGCCAGGGTGGCGCCGGCCATGGGGCGCACCGCCCACTCCTGCTGGAAGGTGATGACGCAGATGCCGACGACCGCCTCGGCCATCACATCCGCGCCCGCGCCGCCGAGCACCGGCTGGGCCAGCCCGGTCAGCACCACCACGGCCGCGTCCAGCGTCCACAGCCCGGATAACGGGAGGGGGCGACGCAGCCCGTAGAGCCGCACACCGCAGGCGAGGAGGGCGGGCACCAGCAGTGACAGCGCCAGGGGAACCCCCGCCGGGTCCGCCGAGACGATTCCCAGGGCACTGCACAGGCAGACCACGGCGGACCGGAGCCATAGTCCGTACCGCTCGACGGTCACGTTGAACAGGCGCTCTCCGGACCTGGGGCCCTCCGTCGGCACGGCGGATCCGTTCCGCTTGGCTCCCCGCTCTCCCAGCTCTCCCCGCCCGCCATGCCACATGGAGGCCAGATTAGTTGGCCCGTGATCGGGACAAAGCGCATGTTAGGGGGCGGAAGTGATCTTGTGGTGTGTGCGGCGGCCGTTCCTTGTGGGGCGAACGACCGGCACACCCGGACGCGGGGTCGGGCTAGTGTGCGCGTCGTACGGGCTGAAACCGGCCGTGGTGGGCGTGCAGGCCCCAGGTCGCTTCTCTGGTGGGGAACTCGGCGGTCGGCAGGTGAGCACGCGGGCCGGGCGCGGAGGTGCGGGCTTGGCGAACGGGGAGGAACGGCATGCACGCCGTCGGGAACACGGAACCGGGCCCTTCGCACCGAAGATGGCCGGGTTCTCGCGAGCGCTGTCGTCGCGCCGACGGCGGCCGGGCCCGGGTGCTGGGGGGTGCGGGGTGATGGTGCGCGTCTTCGTGGTCGATGAGCAGGCGCTGTTCCGCGCCGGCATCCGGCACCTCCTGTCGGAAGCGGAAGGCTTCGAACTGGCGGGCGAGGTGGGGTCGGTCGAGGGGGCGCTGCGGTTACTGCCGGAGCTGTCTCCGGCGCCCGATGTCGTCCTCATCGACCCCCGGTTGGAGGCCGGCGCGGGAACGGTCGCCATCCGGGCCCTGCGTTCGGGGCCGACCCCGGCGCGGAGCACGACGAACGGAGCTCGGCACGGCAGGACGCCACGCGTGCTGGCCGTCTCGGTCCGGGACGACGACGACTCGGTGGTGGCGGCCGTACGGGCCGGGGCGAGCGGCTACATCACCAAGCAGACCTCCGAACAGGAGCTGCTGCGCGCCCTCGAGATCGTCGCCGAGGGCGGCGCCGTGTTCAGCCCGGTGATCGCCCGACGGCTGAGCGAGTACTTCTCGGCACCCCACGCGGCGCCGCACCTGTCGGCGTTCCCGCAGCTGACGGAGCGAGAGACGCAGGTACTCGACCTGCTCGCGCGCGGCTGGAGCAACGGCCGGATCGCCAGGGACCTGGTGCTGACGGAGAAGACCGTTCGCAACTACGTCTCGCAGATCCTCGGCAAGTTGGACGTGCACCACCGGATGGAGGCGGTCGTGCGGGCGCGCGACGCCGGGTTGGGGATCTCGTTGGTCCCGAACGCGAACGGTTCGGTTCGCGGCTGATTCGCGGGTGATTCGCGGGTGATTCGAGGGTGAGCGGACGCGCGCGGCGCGGAGGCGGCCTGGGATGACGGGCGGCCGGCGCCGTCGTCGTTCCCACCAGCCCGCAGCACACCCGTCCACCCGTCCACCAGTTCACCAGCCCGCCGGCGAGCCGGTGCCCTCAACGAGACGCGCCGAACGCCCGGTTCCGGCGCTGTCCGGATCGCCCCGAAAGCACGACCAACGCGGGAACCGGGACGTTCGGGCGGGACATTTACGAGACATCTGCCCCGGGAGCCCGGGACATCGGGCGGCCTAGCGTCCTGAGGAGCCGCGCCGACCACCGGTGCGTTCGTCCTCACCGCCGGGAGCCACCGTGAGCAGCCAGCCCCAGCATCCCGACCATCTCTACGTTCACGACTTCCTCGGCGTCAGGGACGAGGTGGTCGCGCTCCACGGGTGGGACCACTCCCTGGACGACATGTGGTGCCACGTTCTGCCACCCGGGCACTACTCGCGACCGCAGGGCTGGAAGATCCACCTCTCGGCGACGCCGCGCTCCGCGGTGCCCGCCCTCCGGGCCGCCGCCCGGGTGCTGCTCGAACGCGGCGTCGCCTTCAAGTTCGCCAAGGGCGTCGCCCAGCTGCGGCAGCTGCTCTCGGTGCGCTGCAACCGAGGCAGCGGCGGCAAGTTCATCACCGTCTACCCGGAGGACGACCGGCAGTTCGCGGAGCTGGTCGAGGAACTCCACCAGGCCACCGAGGGCATGACCGGCCCGAAGATCCTCTCCGACCGCCGCTACCGGCCGGACAGCCTGGTGCACTACCGCTTCGGCGGCTTCTCCGGCCGGCAGCAGATCCTCGACGCCGACGGCTCCTACGTGCCGATGCTGGTCACCCCCGACGGCAGCTGGTTCCAGGACAAGCGCGAGGCGTGGTACGCGCCGGTGCCCTGGGCGAAGCCGCCCCTCCCCGACCCGACCCCGGCCCGGGGCGCGGAGGAGCGCGGCCAGCAGCAGGTGCTGCTCGACTCCCGGTTCGCCGTCTTCGAAGCGATCCGGCACTCCAACCGCGGCGGGGTCTACCGGGCGAAGGACGGGCGCACCGACCGGACCGTCGTCATCAAGGAGGCCCGCCCGTACGTCGCGGCCGAGTTCGACGGCACCGACGCCCGCGACTACCTGCGCAACGAGCACGAGATCCTGCGGCTCTTCGAGGGCATGGGCATCTCGCCCCGCCCGGTGTCGCTCTTCGAGTACCAGGACCACGTCTTCCTCGCCGAGGAGGAGGTCCCCGGCGTGACGCTGCGGGCGTGGGTGGAGCGTCAGGTGCGGGAGGATCCCGAGCACCTGATCTCGGTGGACGCGGTGCTGCCGATGGCCCGGCAGCTGGTCACCCTGGTCGCCACGGTCCACGACAAGGGCCTGGTCTTCCGCGACCTGACGCCGAACAACGTCATGGTCACCCCCGACGACACCCTGGTGCTGATCGACACCGAGTTCGTCACCCGCCCCGGCGAGCAGGTGACCCGGGTGATGACGATGGGGTACGTCGCGCCGGAGGAGATGACCGGCCCGGCGCGCTACCCCGCGCCGGAGCAGGACACCGACCTGTACAGCCTGGGCGCGTCGCTCTTCTTCCTGTGCACCGGGGTCCACCCGCTGCTGGCCGAGGACGCCTCCCCCGAGCCGCGCCCGCTCGACGACCGGCTGGCGTTCCTGGTGAACGCGGTCGCCGGCACCAGCCCCACGCTGCGCGCCTTCGCGCCGGTGGTGCTCGGCCTGCTGCGCCAGGACCCGCGGCAGCGCATCGGGCTGCCGCGGGTGCGGGAACTGCTCGCCGCGATGCCGCGGCAGCCCGACGCCGAGGGCGACGTCGTCCCGGTGGCGTCGGCTCCCGTGCGGCTGCCTGCCGACGAGCAGCAGCGGCTGCTGGACGACGCCGTCCGCGAGCTGATGACGGCGATGACGCCGGACGACGAACGGACCCTGTGGCCGGCGGTGCCCTACGACGGGCGGCTGTTCGACTCGTTGAGCCTGCAGGCGGGCTGCGCCGGCTCGATCGACGCGTTGCGGCGCACGCTGGCCCTCAAGAGCACCGACGGGACCGGCGAGCCCGACGGAGCCGGCGGGGCCGACGCGGTGCGGCGTGCCCTGCGGACCTCGGTGAGCTGGCTGGAGGCCCGACTCCGCCAGGACCAACGGCTCCTGCCCGGTCTCTTCTTCGGCCGCGCCGGCACCTGCTGGGCGCTGTACGAGGCGGCCGAGGCGCTGGGAGACGAGGGCGCCATGCGGCGCGCGGTCCAGCGGGTGAAGCGGCTGCCGGTCACCTGGGCCAACCCGGACATCACCCACGGCGTGGCGGGCTCCGGCCTCGCCCAGCTGCACCTGTGGCGCCGCACCGGCGACGAGGAGTTGGCCCGGCGGGTGGCGATCTGCGCCGAATCGGTGCTGGCCGCCCGCCCGTCCAGCGGGTCGACGCTGTGGCCGCTGCCCGAATCGCCCAACGGCCGCGCCGCGACCGGCCCGACCCACCTGGGGTACGCCCACGGGGTCGCCGGCATCTGCACGTTCCTGATGACGGTCGCCCGCGAGCTGGACCGGCCCGAACTGCTGACGACGGCCGTCGACGGCGGCGACTACCTGCTGTCCGTCGCCCAGGAGGTGGGGGACGGCGTCACCTGGCCGGTCGCGCCCCCGGAGCCGGGCGAGACGCCGGAGGACGGGGTGTGCTGGTGGTGCAGCGGCGCGTCCGGCATCGGCACCTTCCTGATCCGGCTGTGGCGGGCCACCGGCGAGACGAGGTACCGCGAGGCGGCGCACCGGGCGGCGGTGGCCACCCGTGCCGAGAAGTGGTTCCTGTCCGCGAGCCACTGCCACGGCGTCGCCGGCAACGCCGAGTTCCTGCTCGACATGGCGGCGGCCACCGGCGAGCGGGTGTACCGCGACTGGGCCGAGGAGTACGCCACCTGCCTGGCCCGGCTGTGCGTGCAGCGCGACGACCGCCTCGTCCCCATCGACGACGTGTCCCTGAAGACCACCTACAGCTACAACCTCGGACTGGCCGGTTCGATCGGGTTCCTGCACCGGCTGCGCCACGGCGGCGAACGCTGGTGGATGGTGGACGACTTCGCCCTGGCGCCGGAGGGCCAGCGGTGAGCGGTGCCGCGCCCGCCGTGGCGGACCAGTCCCAATCCTCGGCCCCGCTGTGGGCGGCCCTGACCACCCTCAGATCGCGCTTCGGCTTCCGTTTCTCCGCCACCGGACAACGGGCGGCGGCCCTGGTCACCGACGGCCACGGCCGGATGTTCCTGGAGTCCTGGGACCTCCGCGGCGACACCCCGGGCTGCCGGGCGCTGCCCGGTTTCGAGCGGGCCGCGTCCAACGTCCCGCTGCGGGGGCGGCCCACCGACGTGGTGCCGTTCGACGACGGCTCCGTGCTGGTGCTGGTGGCCAGGGCCGGTGCCCACGATGTGGTGGCCGTGCTGCCCGACGGCGAGGAACGCCCCCTGGGCTCGGTGCCGGGAGACCACGTCACGCTCGCCGCCCCGCCGGACGGCCGGCCCGGCGCGCTGCTCCTGGCCCGCGTCGGGAACGACCCGGACGCCGCCTGCACGGCGTGGACGCTGACGGGCTCCCCGGCCGGCCTGGCCGGCCCGCCGATGCGGGTCGGGACACTGCCCGCGCTGCTGCTGATCGGCGGCGGCTGGCTCGACCCGGCCGGCGAGCGGTTCGTGGTCAACGTCCGTGCCGCCGGCCGCATCCGCCCCGCCGCCTTCCACGTGCGCGACGGCGGCCACGACTTCCTCGACCCCGGCCCCAACGACCCCAGCGAAACCGGCGGCGACACGGTGCTGCTGACCGCGCCCGAGGGCGGCGCGCTGCTGACGGCCACCGAGCGGAACGGCCGGCACGTGCTGCGCGCCGGACCGGCCTCCGGCCCGTTGCACACCCTTCTCGCGCCGGAGCGGCTGGCCGGCGAGGTCCGCCCGTTGGCCCTGCGCGGGGATGGCAGGTGGGCGCTGCTGCGCCGCACCAGTGGTCTCGTCTGCGACCTCTTCCTCCTCGACACCCACCGCGACGCCGTCCATCCCCTCGCCGCGCCCACCGGCCGGGTCCTGGGCCCGGCCGCCTGGCGCGCGTCCGCCGGCGGCGCCGACGCGGGGTCGCCACGGCTGTGGTGCGTGTCGGTCGGCGCCGACACGCCCGCGCGGCTGCTGGGCGCCACCGTGTCCGTCGGCAGGGCCGGTGCCGGGGCCGGTGACGCGCGGTGGGTGGAGGCCGACGACGGCACCCCGGCCGGCCGGTGGCCCTGGGCACCCGGCCACGTGCGGAACTTCCCGGGACCGGCGGGCGACGTCGAGGCCCTGGTCTGCGGCCACGAGGACTGGCGCACCGCCCGGCACGTCGTGCTGGCCCTCCACGGTGGGCCGGCCGGCATGTGGCGGCTCAAGTTCCACCAGCTGTTCCAGGTCTTCGCCGACGCCGGCGTCACCGTCATCGCGCCCAACCCGCGCGGCAGCATCGGCTACGGGCAGGCGTTCCACGAGCACGTGGTCAACGCCTGGGGCGGCCCCGACCTGGCCGACGTCCTGCACCTGGCCCGTCATATCCGCCGCCACCGGCCCGCGGACCACGAACCGCCGGCGCTCTACGGGCACAGCTACGGCGCGTTCCTCGCGCTGCTGGCGGCGTGCGCCGAGCCCGAGCTGTGGTCGCGGGTGGTGGCCGTCGCACCGTTCCTGTCCGGCGAGTCCCTGTACGGGGACGCCACGCCGCCGGTCCGCGCCATGATCGACCGGCTCGGCGGGCGGCGACGGGTGGTCGACGAGCACGGCCCGCGCGACCTGGCCGAACCCGGCCGGCTGTCCCGGCTGCGCGCGCCCCTGCTGATCCTCCACGGCGACCGGGACGACGTCGTCCCCGCCGGCCAGTCCCGCGCGCTGGCGCGGCGGCTGGCCGAACGGGGCGCGGTGCCGGGCGTGGACTTCCACCACCACGAGGTGAGCGGCGCGGGGCACACCCCGCTGGACGGCTCCCAGAGCCTCCACCTGGCCACGGCGCGGTTCCTGGCCGCGGGCGGGTGGAGTCCATGACCGCGACGAACAAGGAGGGGAGGTGAACGACGACATGACACTGGATCTGGAGGCCCTGCAGGAGATGCGGGCCACGGAGGAGAGCGCCGGCCTGGCCGACTGCTGCCCGCTGCCCGACTGGCTGTACGCCACGAGCTGCTGCGAGATGAGCGTGATCACCTGCTTCGGCTGCACCTTCACGGGCTGACGCGGGCCACGTAGTCGCGACGAGCGTGGAGAGGAGGTGACTCCCGTGACGCTTTCCGTGGACGCGCTCCAAGAGCTCGCATCGACGGAGGAGGCGGCTCTGGGCGCACTGGACTGCTGCTGGAACTCGCTTACCGAGAACTGCCCCATCTTCGGGACCAGCGGCCTGACCACCTGTCACAGCTGCACCAACACCAACACCGGGTGACGGCGGGGCCGTCAGCCGTCCGTCACTGACGGAAGGAGAAGACCATGGCCATCGATGTCGAGTTGCTCCAGCGGCTACCGGAATCCGAGGAAGCCGCGAACTCGGAGGAGGGCTGCTGCGGTTTCGGCAGCGTTCTGACCTGCCCTGCCTACACCTTCGATTTCTGATCTCGAAGGCACCCCGGCGGCTCTGCCGAGCCGTCGGGGTCCGCGGTCGGCGGGCCGGAGCACCGGCACGTCGGAGCACCGGCAGGCCGGATCAGGGACAGGCCGGATCAGCGGCAGATCGGACTGGCTGACACGACCCGGCGAGGTGAGGACTTCCATGCAGCAGCGTGATCGGCTCCTGTGGCAGGTGGCGCGATCGACTGGCGGCTGGACGTCGCTGTTCCTGGGGGCGGCCCTGCTCGACGCCGCCGCCTCCCTGGCTCTGCCGATGGCGCTGGCCGCGGCGATCGACGCCGCGCTCGGCGGTGACTCGACCGGTCCCGCCCTGGTCTGGCTGGTCACCCTGCTGGCCGTCTCCACCCTGGCCCAGGTCGCGGCCGAGCTGGTCGAGGCCACCACGGCGGCGCGGGCCACGGCGCGGCTGCGGCACCGGGCGCTGGGCCACCTGTTCGCCCTCGACCTCGGCGGGCAGCGGCGGTTCGCCGAGGGCGACCTGCTGAACCGGCTGCTCCAGGGCACCGCGGAGACCGCCAAGGTCGGTCCCTCCCTGGCCGGGGCCGCCGTCGCCCTGCTCACCTCGGTGGCCGGCATCGTCGCGCTGCTGCTGATCGACCCGGTGGCCGGCGCGGTCTTCCTGCTGGGTGCCCCGGTCGTGTGGCGGCTGGCCCGGGGCTTCCTGGGCAGCTCGACGGAGCTGACCGAGCGTTACCAGGCCGCCTACAGCGCGCTCGCCGCCCGTTTCGTGGACGCGATGAGCGGGGTGCGCACCCTCCGCGCCAGCGGCACGGTCGGCCGGGAGACCCGCCGCGTGCTCGTCCCGCTGCGCGAGCTGCGCCGCCACGGCGAGGCGCTGTGGAACGCCCAGCGGGACGTGGGCTGGCGGCTCGCCCTGCTGGTGGCCGTGCTCCAGGTCAGCGTTCTGGCGACGGCCGGACACGGGGTGATCGCCGGGCGGGTCAGCCCCGGCGAGCTGATAGCGCTCAACACCTATCTGGGCTACGCCTTCGGCGTCTTCCGGCAGGTCGGCACCCTGGCGCACCTGGGCAGGGCGCGCGGTTCGGCGGCCGGCATCAGCGAGGTGCTGCACACCCCGGCGCCCGCCGGGGGCGACGGCACCGGCGTCGGCCCGCCGCTGCCCGCCGGCAGGGGCGCGGTGAGCCTGCGCGGGGTGCGGGTGACCGAGGGAGACCGCGCGCTGCTCGACGGCGTCGATCTCGACATTCCGGCCGGCGCCACCGTCGCCGTCGTCGGCGGCTCCGGCGGCGGCAAGTCGACGCTGGCCGCGGTCGTGGGCGGGCTGTGGCGGCCCGACGCCGGTGCGGTGACCATCGACGGCATGCCGCTGTGGCAGGCCGACCAGCGGTCGGTGCGGGACGCCGTGGCCCACGCCTTCGAACGGCCGGTGCTGCTCGGCGAGACCGTCGCCGACGCCGTCGCCTACGGCGACCGGCCGGTGCCGCCGGACGCGTTGCGCGGGGCGCTGCGCGACAGCCGCGCCGAGTCGTTCGTCGAACGGCTGCCGCTCGGCCCGGCCACGCCCGTCGCCGGGCTGCGGCTCTCCGGCGGTGAGCTGCAGCGCCTGGGCCTGGCCCGCGCGCTCTGCCGGGACGCCAGGATCCTGGTGCTGGACGACACCACGTCGAGCCTGGACACCGTCACCGAACGGGAGGTCTCCCTGGCCATGGACCGCGCCGCGCGGCACCGCACCCGGCTGGTCGTCACCCACCGCGCCGCCACCGTGCGCCGCGCCGACCTGGTGGTGTGGGTGGAGGACAACGGGATCCGGGCCATGGGCAGCCACGAGGCGCTCGCCGCCGACCCGGACTACCGCGGTCTCTTCCAGCAGGCCCCCGGCGACGCCGGCGAAGACGCCCCGCTGTTGGGGGAGACCCGAACGGCAGAGCCTCGAACGGCAACGCCGGAGCCCCGAACGGTGGAGCAGACATGACGGTGACGGCCAACGCCAAGCCCAGCGGCCGGACGCTGCTGCGCCCGGCACTCGCCGCCCAACGCCGCGCCCTGCTGGTGCTGGCGGCCTGGTCGCTCCTGGAGGCGGCCCCCGTCCTGCTGTCCGGCCAGCTCGTCGCCGCCGCGCTCGACCACGGCTTCCTGGCCGGCGAACTGGCCGCGGGGCTGGCGTTCCTCATGCTGTACGGCGCGAGCATGGTGCTGGGCGCCTGGGCGGCCCGGCACGCCGTCATCCCGCTCGCCGCCGTCGTGGAGGCCGCCCGCGACGCGCTGGTCCGCGCCGTCGTCCAGGCCCGGCTGGCCCACGCCGTGCGGGACGGCGGCCCCACCGACGCCAGCACGGTCGCCCGGCTGACCCGGCAGACCGAGGGCGTGCGGCAGATCCTGGCGTTGCTGCTGATGACGGTCCGGACCGTGGTGTTCTCGCTCGGCGCCGCGCTCGCCGGCCTGGCCACGCTGCTGCCCCAGCTGGCCGGCGTGACGCTGGTGTGTCTCGCCGCCGCCGGCGCGCTGCTGGCGCTGCTCTCGATCCTCTTCCGTAGGCGTTACCGCGAGGCGCTGGTGGCCGAGGAGCGGCTGGCGGGGAGCGCCGGCCACGCCGTGTCCGGCCTGCGGGACGTGCTGGCGTGCGGCGGCGCGGGCACGGCGACACGGCACCTCGGACACGACGTGGAGGCCAACGCGGCCGCCTCCGTGGCGGCCGCCCGCATCGGGGCCTGCCGGATCGGGGTGGTGGTGATCGGCGCCCGCGTTCCGCTGGTCGCGACCCTGGCCATGGCGCCGTGGCTGTTGCGCAGCGGCGCCGTCACCCCGGGGCAGGTCCTCGGCGCGGTCACCTACCTGGTCTCCGGGCTCGAACCCGCGCTGCGGCTCTTCGCGCAGAGCCTGGGCAACATGGGGGTCCAACTCCAGGTCCTGCTGCGACGGCTCGCGGAACACACGGCCGAGCCGCCCGCACCGCCCGGCCCGCCCGACGCCGCCCCACCCGGCCACGACCAGGCCCCGTCCCTCTCCCCGTCCCTCTCCCTGCGCGGCGTCACCTTCGCCTACGGCCCGCACTCCGCGCCGATCGTCGACGACCTCGACCTCGACGTCCCGTACGGCGACCATCTGGCGATCGTGGGACCCAGCGGCATCGGCAAGTCGACGGTGGCCAACCTGATGGCCGGCCTGGAGTCCTGCCGACGCGGCGAGATCGCGCTCGGCGGCGTCCCGCTCGGCGCGCTGGCCGAACCGCAGCTGCGGGAGGCCGTCGCGCTCGTCCCGCAGGAGTCCTACGTCTTCGCCGGGACGCTGCGGGAGAACCTCGCCTACCTCGCCCCCGAGGTGTCCGACGACGAGCTGGTGTGGGCCGCCGACGCGGTCGGGCTGGCGCCGGTGGTGAAACGGCTCGGCGGGTTCCACGCGACGATCGGACAGGCCGCCGCCCTGTCCGAGGGGGAACGCCAACTGATCACGCTCGTGCGGGCGTACGTCTCGCCGGCGCGGGTGGTGATCCTCGACGAGGCCACCTGCCACCTGGATCCGGCGGCGGAACGACGCGCGGAGGAGGCGTTCTCCGCCCGCCCCGGCACGTTGATCATCATCGCGCACCGGATCAGCTCCGCGATGCGGGCCCGCCGGATCCTCGTGCTGGACGGGCGTTCCGCCCGGATCGGCGACCACCACGCGCTGCTGCGCGACTCGCCGCTCTATGCCGACCTGGCCAACACCTGGGCCGCCGTCCCGGACCGAACCACGGCCTGACCTCGCTCGTGAAAACGCTGCAAACGGCGCAACCCGAAGACGGCCGGGGGCTACTGGCGCGTAATGCGCGAAGCGGACGTCGGCCGGCACCGGTTCGAACTTCTCTTCCCCGACGCGTGATACTCGTCAGCAACCTGCGAAGGACACGCACGGACTGACGACGACGAGGCGGGGGCACGTTGAAACCACTGGAGCCGGACGATCCGCAGAAACTGGGGCAGTACCGGCTGTTGCGGATGCTGGGTGCCGGAGGCATGGGGAAGGTATTCCTCGGCCGTTCGCCGCAGGGGCGCATCGTCGCCGTCAAGCTGATCCACCCTCAGTTCGCCCTGGATCCGGCCTTCAGGAGCCGCTTCCAACGGGAGATCGCCGCCGCACAGCGGGTGGGCGGGGAGTGGACCGCGCCCGTGCTCGACTCCGACACCGAGGGGCCGATCCCGTGGGTCGCCACGGACTACATCGCCGGCCCGCCGCTGTACGACATCGTGACGCAGTTCGGCGTCCTGCCCGAGGCCACGCTGTGGCGGCTGGCCGAGGGCCTGGCCCACGCGCTCACCGCCATCCACGACAGCGGCCTGGTGCACCGCGACCTCAAGCCGTCGAACGTGCTGGCCACGGTGGACGGCCCCCGGGTCATCGACTTCGGCATCGCCCGCGCCGTCGACGCCAGCGTCCTCACCAGGACCGGAACGGTGGTCGGCTCGCCCGGCTACATGTCCCCCGAGCAGGTCAGAGGCGAACGGCTGGACGCCGCCAGTGACGTCTTCAGCCTGGGCGCGACGCTGACCTACGCCGCCACCGGCGCCGGTCCTTTCGACACCGAGGACGGCTCCGGACACGCGCTGATGTACCGGGTCATCAACGAGGCGCCCAACCTCGGCAACCTCGCCGGCCCGCTGCGGGACCTGGTGGCCGCCTGCCTGGCCAAGCACCCGGGGGAACGTCCGACTCCGCGGGACATCGCCACGGCGGCACTGGCCCACCGCACCAGCGGACCCTGGCTTCCCCCGGCGCTGACCGATCAGCTGCTCCGCGACACGGTGCAACTGCTCACCATCGAGGAACCCGAGCGGGGCGAGGTGGCGGAGCCGCCCGCGGAGCCGCCCTCGGCTCCCGGCGATGCGCCCTCCGCCGTCTCGTCCGTGTCGTCCGTCCCGCCTGTCTCGTCCGTGTCGTCGGAGACGATGCACCTGCGCCTGCCGGAGGAACCGGCGCGGAACCAGGAGGCGGACGCGGAGCCGCCGGCGCCGTCCATCGACGCGCCCGTCGGCAGCCCGTCGGACACGATGCAGCTGCGCGTCGTCGAGGAGCCCCCACGGGATCGGGGAGCGGCGGACACGGAGCCTCCCGTGCCGCCCCACGGGGCCCGGCGCCGGGCCACGGCCGCTCAGCGCCGCCGGCCCGACGTCGTGCTGGTGGCGCTCAGCGTGGTGGCGACCGTGGTGACGGTGTTGCTGGTGGTGACCGCCCTGCGGGCCGGTGGCGGCGACCGGGGTGTGGAGGCCGACGCGACGACCACGGAGTCCGCGGGCTCGGCGGAGGACGGTTCCGCCGACGACTCGCCGGGGCGCACGGCCGAGGGCTCGGAGGGGGGCGAGTCGGGGCGCCCGAGCGGGGACCCGTCCGGCAGCCCGAGCGACGACGCCTCCGGTGACGGGGACTCGGACGGCGGTGACACGTCAGGGGGGACCTCCGACGGCGGCTCGTCGTCCGGCGGCTCGGACACGGACACCTCGGGTGGTTCGTCGGACGGCTCGTCCGGTGGTTCGTCGGACGGATCCTCGGGTGGTTCCTCGGACGGCTCGTCCGGCGGTTCGTCCGACGGCTCCTCGGGCGGAGACGGCTCGGACGGCGGGTCCTCCGACGGCTCCTCGGGCGGCGGCTCGGACGGCGGGTCCTCCGGTGGCGGGGGACTGAACGACCAGGTCGACCGGGACATGGTGGGCACGTGGGAATCGAGCTCCGACGTCCTCACCTATGACGGCAGCAGCTGGACGATCGACCTCATGGGGTGCTTCTACACGCTCGAACTGGCGAGCGTCAGTGACGCCGGCCGTTCGGTGCACCTGAACGGCACCTCCGGCGGTTGCGGAACCTGCGACGTCAACTTCTGGCTGGAGGGCGCGGACACCGCCGGCATGAACGCCTTCGACTCCTACGGCGGCGCGATGAGCGCGTCGATGTACCGGGTCTGAACCGCGCGACCGCGGCGGGGCCGCGCTGTTGCGTCGGGGCGTGCATCGAGGGCGTTGAATCGGCGGCGTTGAATCGGTTCACCCGGTTGTCGCGCCGTCCGGCCGGCCGCCTGACCAGCCGCTCCGCGCCGCGCGGCGCGGGTCCGGATCTCCACCTACGCTGGTGGGAGGAGGTTCAGGATGAACGAGGCCACCTCCCGGTATCTGTCGATCGCCGACCACGGGCTGATCGGGGACCTGCGCAGCGCCGCCCTGGTGGGCACCGACGGCACCATCGACTGGTACTGCTGCCCCCGCTTCGACTCGCCCAGCGTCTTCGGCGCCCTGCTGGACGCCGAGCGCGGCGGGTCGTTCGAGCTCGCCGCCGACGTGCCGGTGTTGCGGACCCGGCAGTTCTACTTCCCCGACACCAACGTCCTGATCACCCGCTTCTTCACGCCGGACGGCGTCTGCGAGATCCAGGACTTCATGCCGGTCGAGACTACCCCCGGCGACACCACCTCAGGCGACGAGGCCGAGCGGAACCGGGTGATCCGTCGCGTGGTGTGCGTGCGCGGCGTGGTGCCGTTCCGCGCCCACGTGGCGCCCCGGTTCGGCTACGGCGCGGAGCCGCACACCGTCGAGGCGGGGCAGCGGGACCAGGTGGTCTTCTCCGGGCCGGAGCTGTCGCTGGCGCTGACCGCGACGGTGCCGTTGACCTGCGACGACCGCGACGCCTCGGCGCGTTTCACGCTCCGCGAGGGAGACGCCGAGGTGTTCGCCCTGGACCGGATCGCCCCCGGCGAGCCGCCGCGCGCCTGCCCGCGCTCCGAGGCGACCGAGCAGTTCGCCGCCACGGTGGCGTTCTGGCGGCGGTGGCTGTCCGCCTCCCGCTACCGGGGCCGCTGGCGGGAGATGGTGCACCGCTCCGCGCTCACGCTGAAGCTGCTCACCTACGCCCCGACGGGCGCGATGGTGGCCGCGCCCACCACCAGCCTGCCCGAGCAGATCGGCGGCGAGCGCAACTGGGACTACCGGTACGTGTGGCTGCGGGACGCGGCGTTCGGCGTCTACGCCCTGCTGCGGCTCGGCTTCACCGAGGAGGCCGCCGCGTTCATGACGTTCCTGTCGGAGACCGCAGAGCGCTGCTCCGGGCCGGAAGGAGGCGCGGCGGGCGCGCCGAGCGGCCCGTTGCAGATCATGTACGGCATCGACGGGCGCCGCGACCTGCCCGAACGGATGCTGGGACACCTGTCGGGCCACCGCGACTCGGCGCCGGTCCGGGTCGGCAACGCCGCCGCCGGCCAGCTCCAACTCGACGTCTACGGCGCGCTGATCGACTCGATCTACCTCTACGACAAGTGGGGCGAGCCGATCTCCAGCGACCTCTGGGACGGCGTCTGCGGCCTGGTGGAATGGGTCTGCGAGCACTGGGACCAGCCCGACGAGGGCATGTGGGAGACGCGCGGTGGTCGGATGCGCTTCAGTCACTCGCGGCTGATGTGCTGGGTCGCCGTCGAGCGGGCCATGCGCATGGCCCGCCGGCGCGGCCTGCCCGCCGACCTGTCGTACTGGGGTGGTCGACGGGACGAGATCTACCGCCGGATCATGGCCCGTTGCTGGTCCCCCGAGCGGAACGCGTTCGTCCAGCGCGAGGGCGGCGACGTGCTGGACGCCTCGGTGCTGATGATGCCGCTCACCAAGTTCGTGTCGCCCACCGACCCGAGGTGGCTGTCCACCCTCGACGCCCTCGGCGAGGAACTGGTGTCGGACTCGCTGGTCTACCGCTACGACCCGGCGATCAGCCCCGACGGGCTGCGCGGCTCGGAGGGCACCTTCTCCATCTGCTCGTTCTGGTACGTGGAGGCGCTGGTGCGCGCCGGCCGCACGGACGAGGCCCGGCTGGCGTTCGAGAAGATGCTCACCTACGCCAACCACCTCGGCCTGTACGCCGAACAGGTCGGCCACACCGGCGAGCAGCGCGGCAACTTCCCGCAGGCCTTCACCCATCTGGGCCTGATCAGCGCCGCCTTCAACCTCGACCGGGCACTCGACTGATCTGACTGATCCGATCCGGGGTGTTTCAGCTCCCTCGTCGGTAGCGGCCCGGGGAGGTGCCGTGGGCGCGTCGGAACGCCTTGGCGAAGGCGTACTCGGAGGTGTAGCCGACCCGTTCGGCGACGCGGTGAAGGGGTCGGTCGTCCTCGCGGAGCAGCCGCGCGGCGACGGTCATCCGCCACCAGGTCAGGTAGGCGAGCGGTGGCTGGCCGACGAGTGCGGTGAAACGACGGGCGAACGGGGAACGGGACAGGCCGGCGGCGGCGCCCAACGAGGCCACCGTCCACGGGTGCGCCGGGTCGCGGTGGACGGCGTGGAGGGCGGCGGCCACGGCCGGGTCGCGCAGCGCGGAGGCCCATCCGGGCCCGGGGCGGTGCCGGACCTCCTCGTCGTGCCAGGCGCGCAGCGCGTACAGCAGCAGGGTGTCCAGGAGCGCGGGGACGATGCCGGCGCTGCCCGGCCGGGGGCGGTCCACCTCGGCGCCGAGGAGGCCGACGGCGGCGCGCAGCTCGGGGTGGGCGCCGACCCGGGCGGGCAGGTGGACCACCTCGGGAAGCTCGGCGAGCAACGGGTGCGGGCGGATCCGGTCGACGAGGTACCCGCCGCAGAGCAGGACCGTCGCGGCGCGGTCGCCGTCCGGCGGGGGCGAGCCCGCGTCCGAGGCTGCCGGCTCGCCCGCGTCGCCCGGGTTCGGGTCGCTCGGATCGCCCGCGTCGCGCAGCAGGGTCTCCGGGTCGTCGGCGAGACCGTGGGCGTGGCCGTGCGGGAGCAGGACGAGGTCGCCGACGCCCAGCCGGAACGGGGCGCCGCGGGGCGGCAGCAGCCAGCAGGCCCCCTGGAGCACGACGTGGAATCCGGCGCCGCGGAACGGCCGGAAGCGCACGCCGTAGGGGCCGGCGAAGCGGGTGCGCGACGAGTGCGGCCGCCCGGTGCGCATGGCCGCCACCGCGTCGCTGAGCACGTCCATTCCGGGACCGTAGCGCCCGAGCCGGGGGAGCCGGGGCGCGGAGGATGATCGGACAGGCACCCGGGACTGCCGGGCATTCAGCGTCCCGCCGTCCGGACCTAGCGTGCTCGTCATGACGGAGATCGCGGTGTACGGGGCGAGCGGGTTCACGGGGCGGCTGGTGGTAGCCGAACTGGCGCGCCGGGGCGTGCGGGTGGTGTTGGTCGGACGGGACGAGGGACGCCTGCGGCGGGTGGCGGTCGCGGGGACTGCCGCGGGGACGGACGCCGATGTGCGGGTGGCCGGGGTCGAGGAGCCGGCGGTTCTCGTCGCGGCGTTTGACGGCTGCGCGGCGGTGGTCAACTGCGTCGCGCCCTTCGAGTCGTTCGGCGAGCCGGTGGTGCGGGCGGCCGTGACCGCCGGTTGCCACTACGTCGACACCACGGGTGAACAGCCCTATCTCAAGCGCGTGTTCGACACGTTCGGCGAGGCGGCGGAAGGGGCGGGGGTCACCGTGGTCCCCGCGCTCGCGGACGACGGCGGACCCGGAGACCTGATCGCGCACCTCACCGCGGCGGCCCTGGGCCGGGACGCGCCCGTCGAGTCGCTGACGATCGCCGACCTGCGGCTCCCCGGCGGCGTTTCCCGGGGTACGGCGCGCACGGCGTTGGCCAACCGCCGCCTGTGGGGCCGGGACGGCGGCCTGCACTGGGTGGACGGCGCCTGGCACCGGGGCACGGTGGCGCGGTGCGAGACGGTTCCGGTCCCCGAGGTGGGGGCGGAGGGAGAGCGCGGCGAGCTGAAGGTGGCGCCGTTCGCGCTGCCCGGCATCGTCACCGTGCCGCGCCATGTGCCAGCCCGCAGGGTCGAGGCGGTGATGCGGGCCGAGGTCGCGCCGCTGTTCACCGCCCTGAGCGAGGAACTCGTCGAGGCGCTGCCGGACGGTCCGGGACCGGCGGAGCGGGCGGCGGCGCGCTGGCTGATGGCGGCGTACGCGGACGGCGCTGACGGCCGGCGGGCGCGAGGCGCGGTGACGGGCACCGACGGCTACGGCCTGACGGCGGTGATCGCCGTGGAGGGCGCCCTCCGGCTGGTGGCCGGCGGATCGGCTCCGGGCGTGCTGGCGCCGTCCCAGGCGTTCGACCCCGCGGACTTCCTGGCGGGGCTGGAGCCGCACGGCGTTCGTTGGAGCGTCCGGGCGTGAGGGCGGACCCCGCCGGGGCGCTGGGGGCTCCGGCGGGGTCCGGTCTGGGTTTCGGCGTTGGTCAGGCGGTGTCGGGTGTGGTTGCCGTGGGTTGTCAGATGCCCCAGGCGTGGTGGAGTCGGTCGACCATGCTGGTGCTGCGTACGCGGAGGGTCAGGTTGGTGCCGCTGCCTTCGAGGGCGTAGAGGGAGTACCAGTCGTAGTCGGGGCGTTGGGTGTGCTTGCCGCCGAGGGCGGGCCAGTAGACGGCGCCCATGTCGTGGTTGCGGACGGTGTCGGTGGCGGCGCGGATGTAGCGGACGAAGTTGTCGGTGCTGTTGGCGTCGTTGTAGTTGCGGCCGTCGTCCGTCGGGGCGCCGAACTCGTCGAGGACGGTGCGTGATCCGCAGTTGCCGATCCGGGCGGCGAGGGTGTTCATCCACTGGTCGTAGGTCATCTCGCCGTGGAAGAACGTGTACGAGTGGAGCGAGAGGTAGGTCCCGTCGAGGCGGCTGTCGGCGCAGACGCCGGTGACGTCCTGGTTGAATCCGCTGCCGCTGACGAAGATCCGGTTCCTGGGCACCTCCGGGCGGTTGGCGATCCAGGTGGCGGCGATGTTGGCCCAGTCGCCGGCGCTGTAGCCGTGGGGCTCGTTCATCAGCTCGAAGTGGACCCGGCTGTTGGATCCCCATCGGTCGACGACGGCGTCCCACATCGCGTTGAAGCCGTTCATGTCGTCGATCCGGCCGTTGGGGGAGTTCCCCTCCCACATGGAGAGGATCACGTTGAAGCCGGCCTCGGTGGCGGCGTCGACGGCCCCGGCGTAGCGGTCGCCCCACGCCGTGCCGGGCACGGAGTCGAAGTTGATGGGCAGCCGGACGGTGTTGGCGTCGATCGTGCTCGCGAAGCCCTCGATGACGGCGGCCGCCTTGGCCTTGACGGTGTCGTAGCTGTCGGACTCGCTCAGCCCCTCGGGGACGACGGGGTCGTCGGTGAAGTTGTCGCCGGGCATGGCCCAGTTCACGCCCCTGAAGTCGGCGGCGGCCAACGGGGTGGGTTCTGCGGTTGGTTCGGCCGCCGCGGACGTCAGAGCCGCGGCTGGCACGGCGACGAGGGCGGCGAGCGTGGCCGCCAGGGCGCGGCGCCGGCGGCGGTGGGAACGGGCGTCGGGTGCGGTGGAGTGCGACATGATCGTCCTCTCGTCCTCTCGTCCTTGGGTCCTGTGGGGGGCCACCGGCGTGACGGTCCGGTGGCCCGGCCTGCGGGCTGGAAGGGGTGGGCTGGAACGGCCGGCGGGCCGCCGTGGGCCTGGGAGGTGATGGCGGCCCGCCGACCGGGCTCATCCGGCGCCGATCGCGCCGGTCTCGGTGTCGATGCTGACCTCGTCGGCCCAACTCATCGACATCGTCGTGTCGTCGGGGAACTCGAGGGGGAGCCAGACGTAGCGGGAGTCGTTGACCGGACCGTCCCACGCTCCCGCCCAGCGGTCGCCGAGGTAGAGGTAGGAGGTCTCCTCGCTGCCCTGGATCGGGAGCACCCACGCGGTCTGGGAGTCGTACGTGGTGGAGTCGCCGATGTTCGTCATCGCGCTCCAGCCGGTGGTGAGGTTGGTGGTGGTGGCGTACTGCTGTTGGTTGGGGTCCCAGCCGGTGGCGCCTGAGGTGAGCATGAAGTAGACGCCGTTGCGTTTGAACAGGGCGGGGGCCTCGCGGTGGCCGCTGGGCCAGGGGTTGGCGACCAGGGCCTCGACGTCGGTGTAGTCGTCGGTGAGGCGGTAGATGTGCAGGTCGTAGTTCTCCCGGGCGGCGGAGACCATGTAGCCGGTGCCGTCGTCGTCGACGAAGACGGTGATGTCCCGGGACATGTGGCCCAGCGGGCGGAAGCTGCCCTGCCAGGCGTAGTCGCCGTCGACGGTGTCGGAGACGGCCACGGCGGCGCGGGCCTCGCTGTAGTCGGAGCCGTTCTCCTTGTGCGCCCACATCACGAACTGCCCGGTGGCCTCGTTGTACATGACCTTCGGCCGTTCGATGTTCGCGGTGGCCAGTTCCGGGTCGGTGGCCTCGGTCAGGACGTGGTTGCGGAACTCCCACGTCCTCAGGTCGGTGGAGCGGTAGGCGGAGACGTAGCGGAAGGTGTTGTCGTCGTTGCGGTTCTCCCCGAACCAGTAGTAGTACTCACCGACCCTGATCACCCCACCGCCATGCGCGTGCACCGGGTTCCCGTTCGGATCGGTGAACTGCGTCCCGTTGACGACGGTCACGGGCGCCGCCTCGGCGGGGTGGGCGAGCAGGAACGGGGCGAGCAACGCGACGACCGGGAGCAGGACGAGGCGCCAGATACGTGGCGTGGGGTGCGCGGCGTGCGTTCGGTGCTGGAGGGACATGAGGCGACTCCTGGTGTGGGGGTGAGGAGCTCCCCGCCGTCCGTGCGGGGTCGTGCCTGCGAGGGGCTGCCATCGAGGGCACGTGCCGTTCAAGGTCAACCGAGGCGCACACAGAGTCAATTGATCCGACGCGAATCGATCAGGATTGATCAGAATCGATCGTCGTGGCGGGTTGCTCCGCCGGCGGATTCGGGCGCGGATAATGCACGCGAACCCCCGCACGCGTCACCAGGAGCGCCGTTGAGCCGCGAGATCGACATCCTCGTTCTGGGAGGTGCCGGCGTTGACACGATCGTCTATGTTCCCCAGCTTCCGCTTCCTTTCGCCGACAGCTACCACGTCCCGGCCATCGAAACCCGAGCCGGCCAGACCGGGGACTTCGTGGCGCTGGGACTGCACGCGCTGGGACTGCGCACCCACCACCTCGACCTGATCGGGGCCGACCCCGAGGGCGAGCTGGTGCGCGCGTTCCACCGGCAGCGCGGCATCCCCCTCACCGACCTGCCGCTGACCGCCGGCACCAGGCGCGCGGTGAACCTCGTCGGCCCCGACGGGCGGCGGCTCTCCCTGTACGACATCACCCGCAGGAGCGACGACGACCGGCTGCCGCCCGCGACGGTCAGCGCCCTCGCGGCGCGCAGCCGCCACGCGCACGTCGCCATCACCCATCCGTGCGCCCTCGCCCTGCCGGCGCTGCGCGAGGCGGGCGTCACCGTGTCGACCGATCTCCACGACTGGGACGGCGCCAAGCCGTACCACGAGCTCTACGCCCACGAGGCCGACCTCGTCTTCCTGTCCACCGCCGCCCTGCCGGCCAGCCCGGAGCGCACCATGCGGCGCATCGCCGAACGCGGCCGCGCCGAAACGGTCATCGCCACCGCCGGGGCCGAGGGCGCGTACCTGCTGCACGACGGCGAACTCACCCACGTCCCGGCCGTCGCGCCTCCGGGCGAGGTCGTGGACACCAACGGCGCGGGCGACGCGTTCGTCTCGGGCTACCTCTACGGCTGGCTGACCGGCGAGCCCGCGCACCGCTGCGCCCGTTACGCCGCGATCGCCGCGGCCTACGCCTGCACGCTCCCCTCGTCGACGGCCGACGCCATCGGACGGGAGAAGTTGCTGGCGCGGGCGCGGGAACTGGACGCGCTGGCCCCGGCCAACGACACGGAAACGGCCACGACGACCGCCGCCGAGCGTGCGTGACGCTCACGGGGTCTCACTGCGCATCGGCGCCGCTGGGCCGGGGCGGGTTAGGGTCGCGGGATGACGCACGAGGTGGAGGCGACGGTCCGGGAGTGGCGCGACGAGGAGGGCTGGGGTGTGCTGGACAGCCCACAGACCCCGGGCGGCTGCTGGACGCACTTCTCGCACGTGGAGGCCGACGGGTTCCGCTCGCTCGAACCTGGTCAGCGCGTCCGCCTCGAATGGGAGGCGCCAGGCCAGGACGGCTTCGACTACCGGGCGGTGCGGGTCGTCCCCTGAGGCCTCGGCTCTGAAGGCGAGGCTCAGGTGTCGTAGACCGTGGAACGATGCCCGAGGTGGACGACCCACACGATCAGCTCTCCGTCGTCGATCGTGTAGAGGACGCGGTAGTCTCCCACGCGCAGGCGGCGGCGGTCAGGCTGCGACACGAGTGCGGTGGTGTTGAAGCCGAGCGGGTCGCTCTCTAGTTCGGTCAGCTTGGCCAGGACGCGGAGTGCTATGTCACGCGGAACCTTGCGTAGCTGTGCCTGTGCCTCCGGGCGGAAGATGGTGCGGTACTTACTCACTGCGTGCCAGCGTCTCCCTCATGACCTCTTCGATCGGGATGCCGGCCGCAGGGTTGGCCATGCGCTCGTCGATGATCCGGTTGATCTCGCGTTCTTCCCATTCCTGGTACTTCCGCAACACCTCGATGGACACCACGGCGGCCACCTCCTGGCCACGACGGGTGATCACTGTCGGCACGTCGTCGCGGTCGGCTCGGTCCACGACCTCGGCGAGGTGCGCGCGGATCTCGCGGATGGACTCTATGGGCACAGGTTGTGTCATGCGTCCCAGTGTACCGGAAGTACCATGTGTACACACAATTGCCTGGTTGCATCACCTCGAGTCCGCGCCGTTCGGCCTGCCGCCGGGTGGCCAGGCCACGTGCGGGACGCGGCGCGGGAGGGGCGGGCAGGCCGGCGCGCAGACGTAGAGGCTGTACGCCCGTCCGGCCTGGTCGGCGACGACGCCGAGCCGGCGGGCCGCCCGCCAGGACGGCGGCAGCCGCCGGCGGCACCGCACGCAGGCCAGGCCACGCTGCTGCTCGTCCGAGAACCGCTCCAGGTCCGGCAGCGCCTCGTCGGTCACCGTCCGCCGGCGGTCCGGCCGCCCTTGCTCAGGCGGTTCGCCTCGCTCTGCGCGTTGGCCTCCCGTATCCGCTCGCGCAGCCGGTCGGAGAGGGCCTCGTCGGTCGCCTGTTGCTGTGCGGTCGTCGGAGGTGGTTGCTCGTTAGACGCGGGCGCGGACGCGTGCACCATGTCAGCCTGCCTTCACGGGTTCCGCCACGTGGGACCTTGCTGACCTCAGCCTGTCCGCGCACAACGGCCCCGGCGTTGCCTACCAGGCATTGCCAGGGCCGTGGAGCTTCTTGACGCTCAGCGACGGAGCTGTTACACGCCGCTCCACCGGGCGAACTCCCGCAGCGGATCGGGCGCCTTGCCCCGGGCGCGGAGCAGCGTGCCGACCGTTTCGTGGACCTCGGGGTGGTAGCGCGTCAGCTGCGGTGCCTCCTGCTTCGCCTTCCGCAACGACACCAGCGCGTCGTCGAGTCGGGCCGTCCACACCTCGGACTTCGCCTTCCCGATCCAGAAGCCCGCCGCGCGGGTCGGCGGATAGCCCTGCGGAAGCCGCACCCGGGCCGCGTGCTCCAACGCCCGCACGTGGTCGTCCTGACTGGACGCGGCGGCCATCTCGTTGAGTGCCACGTTCAACGGGCCGAAGGCCATCGCGTAGTCGTTCGTCTCCCCGGTGACCGCCGCGAGCTCGCCGGCCTGGCCCAACCAGTCCGCCAGGCCGCTCGCGTCGCACTGCTTGGCGGCCATCATCGCGGCGCGGAGCTGCAGCGTTCCGCGCACGGCCCTGGTGGCTCGTTCCCCGTCGTCGTCCAGGTCCCGCAGCGCGAGGCGCATCAGCGCCACAGCGCGATCGGGGCGCGAGCCCTCCGCGTGCGTGATCTGCGCCCGCTCGTACCGCTCCACGGCCACGTGCCGCTTGTCGCCGGACTGCGGCGCCGCCACCGCCATCCGGGACAGCGCGAGCCGGGACAGGTCCATGTACCCCATGCGGTAGGCCACGATCGCCGCCGTGCGGGCAACCTCGGCCTGCACGGAGTAGGCGCGCTCCTGGTTCCGGCCCGACCGGCCGTGCAGCTGCGTGAGCAGCGCCGACTCGACGATGAGACCCGGGAGTTCCTCGGCGATCGCCGCGAACTCCGTCCTGACCCGTAGCCTCACTATGCGCGCCGTCTCCGCCTCCAGCACCTCCAACGGACGGGGCGGCGGCTCGCCGTCCGGCGGCAGGTCCCAACTGTCCAACGCGCTGCTGATCGGCGCCAGCATCGCGTCCAGCCGGTCCTTCTGCAGCATCGTGATGTAGGGCTGACCCCGCAGCACCGCCTCCCCGACTCCCAGCGCCCGGGCGACGGAGGCGACGACGCCGGGGGTGGCGTAGCGCTGGCCGCGTTCTATCCGGGAGAGCTGCGGCGCCGAGACATGGGCCCGGCGGCCGAGCTCGGAGAGGGAGAAGCCGCGGATGGTCCGCAGCTCCTGGATCCTGGTGCCG
Organism: Streptomyces sp. B6B3; assembly: GCF_039871525.1. Classification (NCBI taxonomy): domain Bacteria; kingdom Bacillati; phylum Actinomycetota; class Actinomycetes; order Kitasatosporales; family Streptomycetaceae; genus Streptomyces; species Streptomyces sp. B6B3. Next base: position 181,539 of record NZ_JBDPLU010000015.1, read on the forward strand.
ATGGTCCTCGCGGAAACGTCGGTGTCGTCAGTCATCCCGACTCCCGGTGTTTTGTCGTGACACCACGCACGCTACTCCCGCCGGACCCGGAGCGACATCGAACAACCGGCCCCGGTTCACGAGGTCTTCGGAGAACACGCGGCCGGGGCGGCCCCTGGTTGGGGCGGCCCCGGCTGGGGTGTGGCTGGGTCAGCGGGGTGGGGCGGGGAGGGTGAAGGTCCAGCCCTGGGCCTTGAACTCGGGGATGACCGTGCTCACGGCGGAGACGGTGGCGCTGCGGTCGCCGCCGCCGTCGTGCATCAGGACGACCGCGCCGGCGGTGATGCCGGACCTCAGGCGTTGGGCCAACTGGTCGGCGCTGGACGGCTCCCAGTCGTTGATGGCCAGGCGCCAGCCCAGCGGCTGCATGCCGAGGCTCGCGGCGACGCCCGGGGTCTGGCCCCAGCTGCCGTTGGGGGCGCGGAAGTACGGGATCGGCGCACCCGGGGCGGCGGCCTGGATCGCGGCGGTGGTCTGTTCCAGGTCGGCGCGGATCTGGTCGGGCGACCAGGAGCCCATGTCGCTGTGGTTCCAGGAGTGGTTGCACAGGGTGTGGCCGTCCGCCACGATCTGCCGCACCAGGTCGGGGTTCTGCTGCACGTGCTCGCCCCACAGGCAGAACACCGCCTTGACGTTCTGCTGGCGCAGCACCTCCAGCAGGGCCGGCGTGTTGGACGGGTCGGGACCGTCGTCGAAGGTGAAGGCGACGGTCTGACCGCTGACGCCGGTCGAGTCGATGATGGTGGAGTCGGCCAGGGTGCCGGTGCCCGGGCCGCCGTCGCGGCTCGCCTGGGCGGTGCCTCCGGTGGCGGTCAACGCGGCGGCCAGGCACAGGCCGAGGCAGGCCAGCAGCGACAACAGGCGGAACCGGGCACGGGAGAGGCGTCGTGCCCCCGTCCCGCGAAGGTCGTCGATGAAGTGCATGCGTGTCACTTGTTCCCTTCCGGCCCCTGGATTCGTGGTGTGCGGTGGCGTCACGGCTGCGACATCCAGGGCGGCGGTCACCCGAATGTCGCGATCATGACAATCTGCTTGCTGATGACCCAGGAGCCGGGTCCCGGCTGGTGACTCGGATCGACGGAGGGTCAGGTTCGTCGATGCGGAACAGTGTTGGACTGGCCGGTGGGGCTGTCAACAGTTTCCGCAAAAGTTCCGGTAGCTGCGGCTCGGAGGCGAAGCGCCTGCAGCGCGTACGTCCCAGGTCAGTGAGTGGTCTCCGTTCGGGGATGGGGCGCTGAGGGGGCAGTATCCGTTGCCGAGGCTCGGATCGCTCGACTTTGGACCGATAATTATCGGAAGGGTTCCGGAATTTTTTGTGCGAATCATGGAGGGCGGCGGGCGAACTCGGCTACTCCTCGTGACGCATGCCGACGGGCTCTCCACGCTTCCCGACGCCATGGCGGAGGCCGCGTGTGGGGCGATCGCCGGGGCCGGGTTATGCGACCGGCGGGGCGGGATACCCAGAGCCGTCGGGGCCGCGCCGAACCACCGGAAGAGGCGCCGGAAGATGACGCGCTGCCCGACGGCACAGCCCACGCTGTCGGCCCGCCGACGCGGCACCGTGTGTTTACGGTCTGGGTGTTCGGGCAGGTGAGGGATTAGTCGTGCTTCGGACTGGAGGCACATCTCGCGGGAGTGGTTTGGCCTCCTGTGTGTGCTCTGGTCCGGGCGCTCCCGCGGTGTTGGGTTTGGTCCGCCGAGGAGGGAGCGTGAGTGTGATGGCTGGTACACAGGTTTCGCGGAGGTCGCGTCGTCGGCACCCGCATCACGACACTCCGGATACCGCTGAGGCGTTTGTGCGGTTGGCGGGGATGGAGCCGGGGGCGGCGCGGGATGCGTTGGTGGAGGAGATCGTTCGGGCGTGGATGCCGATGGCGGGGCGGTTGGCGCGGCAGTACCGGAATCGTGGGGAGAGTCTTGAGGATCTGACGCAGGTGGCGCATCTGGGTCTGGTCAAGGCGGTCGGGCGGTATGACCCGTCGTTGGGGTCGGCGTTCGAGAGTTATGCGGTGCCGACGATTCAGGGGGAGATCAAGCGGCATTTCCGTGATCATCTGTGGGGGTTGCATGTGCCGCGGCGGGTGCAGGAGTTGCGGAATCGGGTGCGGGTGGCGCACAACGAGTTGTGTCGTTCGGTGGACGACCGGCGGGTGGATGTGAGGGCGTTGGCGGAGCGTACGCGGTTGTCGGAGGACGAGGTGCGTACGGGGTTGGACGCGATGGACAGTTACGCGGTGTTGTCGTTGGACGCGGAGCTGGCCTCGCAGGGGGAGGGGTACTCGCTGCTGGATGTGTTGGGGAAGTCGGAGGGGGCGTATGAGCGGGTGGTGGCGCGGGAGGCGGTCGCGCCGTGTGTGCGGCGGTTGCCGGAGCGGGAGCGGCGGATTCTGTATCTGCGGTTCTTCAAGGGGATGACGCAGCGGAAGATCGCCGAGGAGTTGGGGATCTCCCAGATGCATGTGTCCCGGCTGTTGTCGCGGACCTGCGCGCAGTTGCGGGAACAGGTCGAGGCCGGTCAGACCCGCGGCTCCCGCACCGCCTGACCCCCACCACAACCACACCACCCCACAGCACGAGAAGCAGGCAACGGGCCGGGGCCGCCGCGAACGGCGGCCCCGGCGCGGGTGCTGTTCCTCAGCCGAACGGCGTCACCTCGGTGGCGCCGGCAGCGTGAACGTCCAGCCCTGGGACTTGAACTCGGGGATGACGCGGGCGACGGCGTCCACGGTGGGCTGGCGGTTGCCGCCGCCGTCGTGCATCAGCACCACGGCGCCCGGGCTGATGCCGGACCTGAGGCGCTGGGCCAACACGTCCGCGCTGGACGGCTCCCAGTCGTTGATGGCCAGCCGCCAGCCCAGCGGCTGCATGCCCAGGCTCGCCGCGACACCCGGGGTCTGGCCCCAGCTGCCGTTCGGCGCGCGGAAGTACGGGATCTGGGCGCCCGGCACGGCCTGCCGGATGATGGCGCTGGTCTGCTCCAGGTCCGCGCGGATCTGGCTGGCGGACCAGGAGCCCATGTCGCTGTGGTACATGGAGTGGTTGCACAGCGTGTGGCCGGCCGCGGCGATCTGCCGCACCAGGTCGGGGTACTGCCGGACGTGGTCGCCCCACAGGCAGAACACGGCCTTGACGTTGTTCTGCGCCAGCACCTGCAGCAGGCGCGGGGTGTTGGACGGGTCGGGGCCGTCGTCGAAGGTGAAGGCGACGGTCTGTCCCCCGACGCCGGTGTCGGTGATGATCGTGGCGTCCGCCATGGTCGAGTCGGCCATGGCGGCGACGCCGTCACGCGTGGCCTGCGCCGGTCCGGCCGCGGTCAACGCGGCGACCACGCAGAGTCCGAGGGCCGCCAGCAGCGCCAGCAGGCGCCTTCTCGGCCGGCGCGGCCGCACCTCGCGGGGATCGTCCATTGCTCGCATCTGAGCTCACTCATTCCCTTCCGGCCCCTCGTTCGTGATGGTGGTGGGTGGGTGGTGCCTGGTGGTGCCGTGTGGTGCCTGGTGGTGCCCGCGTCCCTCAACGCGGGAACCAGCGGCCTAGGCCGCCGGCGCGTCGAGCCCGAAGAAGTGGATCGCCTGGGCCGCCATGCCGCTCGTCGGCAGGTTGTGTCCGACGCCGTTGAGGCTGATCGCCTCCACGGGAGCCTGGTCACCCGTGCCGCCGTAGCGGGTACGGGTCCAGGACGGCTGCGGGTTGTCCTGGTAGGACGGGGTCTGGCTGAGGCCGTGGACGTTGGTCCACTGGTCGATCTGCTCCTGGAAGTTCGGGTACCTCAGCGTGGTGTCGGCCGTGCCGTGCCAGATCTGCATCCGCGGGCGCGGGCCGTTGTAGCCGGGGTAGGCGTTGCGCACGGCGTCGCCCCACTGCTGCGGGGTGCGGTTGGTCTGGCCGTTCGCGCACTGGCTGTTCCAGCCGGAACCGTCGTTGTTCGCGAAACAGCTGTGCGGCACGCCCGCGAACGCCGCCCCGGCCGCGAACACGTCGGGGTAGTTGCCCAGCAGGACGTTGGTCATCATCGCGCCGGAGGAGGCGCCGGTGACGAAGACCCGGCCGGGGTCGGACTGGTACCGGTTCTGGACGTAGCTGACCATCGACCGGATCCCGACGGGGTCGCTGCCGCCGTCACGGCGCAGCGCCGCCGACGTGGAGACGTCGAAGCACTGTCCGCCGCGGGTGGCCGACGGGTAGATGACGATGAAGCCGTACTGGTCGGCCAGCCGGGCGAACTCGGTGCCCGAGTAGAACGCGGGACCCGAGCCGGTGCAGTAGTGCACGGCGACCAGCACGGCCGGCTGCGGCCGGACGTTGTCCGGAACGTACAGGTGCATGCGGAGACCGCTCGGATTCGAGCCGAAGTTGGTCACCTCGGTCAGGGTGGCGGCCTGTGCGGTGGACGCGGTGGGCGCGCCGAGGAACAGCGCGGCCAGCAGGGGAAGCACCCCGCCGAACAGCGTCGCGCCCAGCGCGCGGAGCCGGCGTACGGGGGAACGTGGGGGTGAAGCGGCTCTGGTGGACATCGTGGTGCCCTTTCTAGACTGCGGTCGTGAAGGGTCTGCTCCTGCGGTTGTCGTCGCTCGACGCGGACGCCGCCGCGGCCATGCGGGTGATCGCCCACTTCCAGGCGCTGTTGAGCGACGGTGCGGTCGATCCCGTGGTGCTGGTGCGGTCGACCGCGGGTCTCGCGCAGTGCCCGGCCGGCCTGGAGCTGGCCGACGGGCGCCGGGTGCGGTTCGCCTCCGACGGAGTGGCACTCCCCGGGGTGCCCGGTCACGTCTCCGGCAGCGTGGACCTGCGCCCCGCCGGTCGGGTCTGGCTGGAGCGGGACGGTGCGGAAGGCCCGTTCGACGCGTTGCTGCTGGAGTGGATGGCGATCGCGGCAATGGTGGGCGGGCGGGGCCGGAGCGTCCCGTCGCCCCAGGCGGCCGATCCCGCGCTGGTGGAGCTGGTGCTCTCCGAGCGCGAGGCGATCGCGGACCGCACCAGGGCGTTGCGGCTGCTGGGTCTGCACCCGGGGCTGCCGCTGCGGGTGGTGGCCGTGTCCGGCGACGCGGGCGCCGACCCGGGCATGGAGGCCGTGATGCTGCTGGCCCGCTGCGAACTGCCCGCGGCGGTGCGGGTGGCCACCGTGGGCTCGCTGGCCGCGGGGCTCGTCCAGCCCCACGACGGCACGGACTCCCCGGCCGGCCCTCTCCGGGAGGCGATGACCGAACGGAGGCACGAGCGACTGCCCGGCGGCGAACGCTCCCGGGGCCTGAGATTGGGGGTCGGCGGCAGCGTCGCGCCGGCCCAGGCGGGTGCCTCCTGGGCGCAGGCCAGGATCGCGCTGCGCTTCGCGGTCACCGGCGTGCCCGAGGAGGAGGTGGCTGACCATGACGCGCTCGGCCCGCTGGCGCTGCTCGCGGAGGTGCCCGCGGCGCGGCTGCGGTCCGAGCCTGGGGTACGCGCCCTGGCCGAGTTGTCCGGACAGGACGGCGGCGCGCTGAGCCTGGCCGCGCTGGCCGCGTTCTGTCGGACCGGGTCGTTGCGCCAGGCCGCCGCGGCGCTGCATCTGCACCACAGTTCGGTCGCGGCCCGGCTGTCGGGCGTGGAGACGGCGCTCGGCTGGCGGCTGCGCGACCCGAACGATCGGCTGCGCGCCCAGCTGGCGCTGTACGCCTGGAGGCTGTCGACGGGGGAGTGAGGGGCCCTGCTGTGCGGCTGGTCGCCGGGCTGGTCGGGGTTGGGTGCCTGGCGGTTGACGGCCGGGTCTCGGGGACCGCCCGGTGGGGGGCTCACCGGGCGGTCCCCTTCCGCAGCGCCGCCATCGCTTCCGCCGTCACCCGGCGGGCGATGCCGGCGTGGGTTACGGCCGCGCTGCCGTGGAAGGTGCCGGGATAGCACCGCAGTTCGGCGGGAACCCCCGCCGCCTGGAGTGCCTCGGCGTACGCCACGCCCTCGTCGCGCAGCGGGTCGAACTCCATGACCGCCACGAAGGCCGGGGGCAACCCGGCCAGGTTCGTGGCGCGGGCCGGGGCGGCGTACGGGGAGACGTCGGGGCAGCCAGGACCGTCGGGACCCAGGTACGCCTCCCAGCTCAGCTGGGCGTTGCGCCGGTTCCACACCGGCGTGTCGGTGTAGCGCAGCGCGCTCTCCGTGGCCAGCCGGTCGTCCAGGGCCGGGCTGTGCAGGTGCTGGTAGCGGATCGGCGGGCCGCCGAGGTCGCGGGCGACCATGGCGATGCCGGCGGCCAGGCCGGCCCCCGCGCTGTCGCCCCACAGCCCGATCCGGTCGGGGTCGACGGACAGCTCCGCGGCGTGCTCGACCAGCCAGCACAGCCCGGCGTAGCAGTCGTCGAGCGCGGCGGGGAAGGGGTGCTCGGGGGCGAGTCGGTAGTCCACGGAGACCACCACGGCGGGCAGTTCCCGACAGAACCGCAGGTTGGTGTCGTGGTCGACGTCCGGCGAGCCGGCCACGAAACCACCGCCGTGGATGCTGTAGACGGCCGGAAACGGGCCCTCCGCGTCGAGCGGCCGGTAGACGCGCAGCGGTACCTCGCCGGCGCCGTCGGGTCCCGGTGCGCGCGCCTCGCGGATCTCCACGCCCCGCTCGTCGGCCTCCGCGAGGGCCACCTCCAACTCGGCGGCCCAGGCCGCCCGGGCGGCGGCCAGGTCGGAGATGTCCACCTCGGCCATCATGGCCACGGCGGCGGCCAGTTCCGGGTCGAGGGGGTAACCCATGACTTCTCCGTTCGCACTCCGTGGGGCGCGCGGCGCGGTGCCGTCGCCGAGTACGGTCCCACGGCGCGGGCGCGACGGTCAGCAGACGAGCGTCGGGGAAACGTGGGGCCGGGCCCGACACCCGGCGAAACCCGAGGACTCCGCGCCGGAGCCGCCGCCCGGCACCGCTCCGCCGCAACCGGCCTTGTCCGGTCGGCGGCCACCCGACCCCGGCCCTCCGCCGGGCCCGCCGGCGGACCCTCCCGGCGCGGCCGACCGCCGACTCCGGGCGCCGACGCCACCTTGACGCGGCACGTCGCCGTTCATAGGGTCACCGCCCCGCGGGCACCTCGCCCCGGAACCCCGTACCCCGGCGCCCGGCCGCCCGGCCCCGCCGCCCCCTCGACGTCCCCCCGACGTCCTTCCGTGAAGCTCGCGAAGGAGCCGCACACCGTGAGAAGAACCCCCTCGATCGCGCGCCTCATCGCGGCCGCGACCCTCCCCGTGGCGCTCTTCGCGACGTCGTCCGCGGTCGGGTCGGCGGTGGCGCCGACCAGCGCCGCCGCGTCGTCGGCCGAAGCCGCCGCGCACCGGCCGAAGGCGGACCCCGCGTGGGTCGACACGTGGACCGCCATGCCGCAGCTCACCGAGCCGTCCAACATGCCGCCGCCGCCTTTCACCACCGACCAGGGCGTCCTCGACGACGCCACCCTCCGGCAGACCGTGCACGTGACCACCGGCGGCGACCAGATCCGCCTGCAGTTCTCCAACGAGTTCGGCGGCGCGCCGCTGCCCCTCACCGCCATCTCCGTCGCCCTGCCGCTGGACGGCGGGGCCGGCGTCAGCGCCATCGAGCCGGGCAGCTCCCAGCCGGTCACCTTCGGCGGCGAGTCGTCCGTGACCATCCCCATGGGCGCGCGCTACGTCTCGGACCCGCTGGACCTCGATCTGGCGGCCGGATCCAACCTCACGGTGACGGTCTACCTCGCCGACGGTCAGGCGTCGCAGTCCATCACCTCGCATCCGGGCTCGCGCACCACCTCCTACCTGGTCTCCGGCAACCACGTCGCGGACGAGACCCTGTCGGGCGCCACCAGCACCGACCACTGGTACTTCCTGAGCGCCGTCGAGGCGTGGTCCACCGGCGTCACCGCGACCGCCATCCTCGGCGACTCGCTGACCGACGGCCGGGGCTCCACCACCAACGGCAACAACCGCTGGCCCGACCAGCTGTTCTCCCGGCTCCAGGCCGGCTACGGCACCGACGACGTGTCGGTGCTGAACCAGGCGGCGGGCGGCAACCGGGTGCTGAACGAGGGCCTCGGCCCCAGCGTGGTGTCCCGGGTGGACCGCGACGTGCTCGCGCGCAGTGGCGTGAACCGGCTGATCATCTTCGAGGGCGTCAACGACATCGGCACGGCGGCGGCCACCGAGGCGGCCCAGGAGGCCGTCGCGGCCGACCTGATCACCGCCTTCGACCAGATCATCACCCGGGCGCACGCGCACGGCATCGAGGTGTACGGCGCGACGCTGCTGCCGTTCGGCAACAACACCGGGTACGACGACGCGGGAGGGCTGCGTGAGGGCGCCCGGCAGACGGTCAACGACTGGATCCGCGACAGCGGCCGGTTCGACGCGGTCCTGGACTTCGACGCCGCGGTCCGCGACCCCGCCCAGCCCGACCAGCTCCTGCCGTCCGTGCACGACGGCGACTGGCTGCACCTGAACCCCGAGGGCTACGGCCTGCTGGCCGCGGCCGTGCCGCTGAACCTCTTCCGGTGATCGTCCCGTTCGGATGACACGCTGACCCCGACACGGGCGGCCGGACCGGCCGTCCGTGTCGGGCAGATGTGCTGGAGGTTCCCGACGACTGTCTGATGACGTGCGCGGGTGGACGTGCCAGTGTGCTGGCGTCCGCACCGTCCTGAGCCGTCGGAGCAGCCCGTGTCCCCACCCCTGAGTTCTCGCTCGACCCGTCTCCTCCCCGCCCCGGCCCGGAGGGCGGTGGCACTGCTGCTCGGCACACTGTCGCTGCTCCTGGTCGCGTCCCCCGCCTCCGCCGGGCCCGCCGCGGCGGGCCCGGGCCACGCCGCCCGAGCCCCGTGGACGGGCACCTGGTCGGCCACCATGACCACCGTCCCGGCCTCCGACGACACCACCTTCGAGGACCAGACGCTCCGTCAGGTGGTGCGCACCAGCATCGGCGGCGACGAGCTGCGCGTTCAGCTGTCCAACACGTTCGGCACCGAGCCGCTCGTCGTGGGCGAGGCGCGCGTCGCCCGGCAGGCGCCGGGCGGCGCCGGCCACCGCACCGTGCCGGCCAGCGACCGGGCGGTCAGGTTCGACGGCGCGCGGGGGGTGACCATCCCGCCGGGCGAGTCGGTGTTCAGCGACCCGGTGAGGCTGTCCCTCCCCGAGGCGGCCGACCTGGTGGTCAGCGTCCACCTCCCCGAGCCCACCCGCGGCAACACGGTCCAGGCGTTCTCCAGCGAGGAGAACTACGTGGCGGCCGGCAACGTCACCGGCGACAGCACCATCACGCCCACCGCGACCAGCGACCGGTGGCACTTCCTCAGCGGCATCAGCGTCCGTTCCCGCGACTGCGACCGGCCGCCCTCGGCCGTGGTGACCCTCGGCGACTCCATCACCGTGGGGTCGAGCGTCAGCGCCAACCACCGCTGGCCGGACTTCCTGGCCGAACGGCTGCGGTCGTCCTGGTCCCTACCGGACATCGGGGTGCTCAACCAGGGCGTCAGCGGCAACCGCCTGCTGCACGACCCCAACCCGCCGGCCGGCCACGACGCCGAGGACTTCGCGGCGCTGTTCGGGGAGGCCGGCCTCAAGCGCTTCGACCGCGACGTGCTGCGGCAGCCGGGCGTCGAGTACGTCGTCGTGGCGCTCGGCGTCAACGACATCGGGCACCCCGCCAGCGGCCTCGTGCCGGAATCGGAACGGATCACCGCCGAGGACCTCATCGACGGCTACCGCCAGCTGATCGACCGCGCGCACGACCGCGGCCTGGAGATCTTCGGCGCCACCATCGCCCCGTTCCGGGACACCCCGCTCGGCTTCGACACCCCGGAGAACCAGTCCATCCGGCAGGCCGTCAACGAGTGGATCCGCACCAGCGGGGAGTACGACGGCGTGATCGACTTCGACGCCGCGCTCCGCGACCCCGCGCAGCCCGACCGGCTGCTGCCGGCCTACGACAGCGGCGACCACCTGCACCCCAACGACGCGGGCAACGAGGCGATGGCCGCCGCCGTCCCGCTGCGGCTCTTCGGGAGCTGACCCGAGGAGCCAACCGGGAGCCCCGCCGGGAGCCCCGCGCCGGTCACAGGCGCGGGGCTCCCGTCACCGGCTTGCGCAACCGGGAGTCCGCCGGTGAGGGTCCCGCGCCGGTCACAGGCGCGGGGCTCCTGTCACCGGCTTGCGCAATCGGGAGTTCGCCGGTGAGGGTCCCGCGTGGGTCCCAGGCGCGGGGCTCCTGTCACCGGCTTGCGCAATCGGGGAGTCCGTCGGTGAGGGTCCCGCGCGGGTCCCAGGCGCGGGGTTCCTGTCACCGGCTTGCGCAATCGGGAGTTCGCCGGTGAGGGTCCCGCGCGGGTCACAGGCGCGGGGCTCCCGTCACCGACATCACCAGGGAGTACAGCGAGGTCGTGGCGGCGATGAACATGCGGTTGTTCCTCGGGCCGCCGAAGGCGATGTTGGCGGCCGGCTCCGGGACCAGGAGCCGGCCGATCAGCGTGCCGTCCGGGTCGTAGCAGTGGACGCCGTCCTCGATGGCGGCGACCCAGAGCCGGCCCTCGTCGTCGAAGCGGATGTTGTCGAACGCACCGTCCCCCGGCCGGCACGCGGCGAAGACCTCGCCGTCGGAGAGCGTGCCGTCGTCGCGCACGTCGAAGACCCGCACCTGGTTGTGCCGGGTGTCGGAGACGAAGAGTCGCTTCTCGTCCGGGGAGAACACCAGGCCGTTGGGGCCGAGGAAGCCGTCGGCGGCCAGCCGCACCTCGCCCGTGTCCGGGTCGACCCGGTAGACGTTGCACGCGCCGATCTCGCTCTCCGCGCGGTGTCCCTCGTAGTCGGTGATGATCCCGAAGTCGGGGTCGGAGAACCAGATCGAGCCGTCCGCGCGGACCACCGCGTCGTTCGGGCTGTTCAGCCGCCGGCCCTGGTAGCGGTCGGCGATGACGGTCACGGAGCCGTCGGGCTCGGTCCTGGTCACCCGGCGGTTGCCCTGCTCGCAGCTGATCAGCCGGCCCTGCCGGTCGACCGTGTTGCCGTTGCTGTACCCGGCCGGCGCGCGGAACACCGAGACCGCGCCGGTCGCCTCGTCCCAGCGCAGCATCCGGTCGTTGGGGATGTCGCTCCACACGAGCTGCCGCCAGGCGGGCAGGTAGAGCGGCCCCTCGGCCCAGCGGCAGCCGTCGTGCAGCCGCTCGAACCCGCTGTCGCCGAAGGTGCACCGCCCGGTCCGGAACCGCTCGTCCAGGACCTCGTACACCCCGTTCACCACGTCGCCGGACATCGCCTCTCCCACCGTCTCGCGCTTCCTCGCTCATTCGGACTCAACGTATCCGCTCCCGGTGCGCGGCGAACGGGTAGCGTCGGCGCGTGCTGTTCGACCCGCGCGACCCCGGCTTCCTGGCAGATCCGTATCCCGCGTTCGCCGCGTTGCGGGAGCGCGGGCCCGTGCACTGGCATCCGGGCCTGGGCCTCGCGGTGGCGGTCTCGCACGCGGCGTGCTCCGAGGTGCTCAGGGACCGCGCGACGGGCCGCCTCTGGCAGGACCGGACGCCCGTCGAGGCGTTCCCCGCGTTCAACCTGCTGCACCGCAACTCCCTGCTGGAGAACGAGCCGCCGCGGCACACCCGGCTGCGCCGGCTGATCTCCGCCGCGTTCGGGCGCGGCCACACGGCGCGGCTCCAGCCCTGGGTGCGCGCCGTGGCCGACGATCTGGTGGCCGGGCTCGCGGCGGCCATCGACGCCGAGGGCTCCGCCGATCTGATGGCCCACCTGGCGGGGCCGTTGCCGGTGGAGGTGATCGCGGAACTGCTCGGGGTCCCGGCGGCGGACCGGCCGCGGCTTCGGCCGTGGTCCAACGCCATCGTCAAGATGTACGAGTACGGGCTGCCGGAGGAGGACGCGGCGGCGGCCGAGCGGGCGGCGGCCGAGTTCGTCGACTATCTGCGCGCGCTGGCCAGGGACCGGGCCGCCGCGCCGGGGGACGACCTGATCAGCGATCTGGTGTCGGTGCGCGACGGCACCGACCGGCTGTCCGACGACGAACTCGTCGGCACGGCGGTGCTGCTGCTGATGGCCGGCCACGAGGCCACCGTGAACGTGCTGGGCAACGGCGTGCGGGCGTTGCTGCTGCACCGGGACCAGTGGCGGCGGCTGGTGGCCTCGCCGGCGCTGCTGCCGACCGCGGTGGAGGAGCTGATCAGGTACGACGCGCCGCTCCAGCTGTTCGAACGGACCGCCACCGCCCCGACCTCCGTCGCCGGCTACCCGCTGGCGCCCGGCGACCGGATCGCGGCGCTGCTCGGCGCGGCGGCCCGCGATCCGGAGGTGTTCGCGGAGCCCGACACGTTGGACGTGGGCCGCGCGCCGAACCCGCACCTCGGCTTCGGCGCCGGCATCCACTACTGCGTCGGCGCGCCGCTGGCCCGGGTCGAGATCGCCGCCGCCCTCGCCGCCCTCGTCGACCGGCTGCCCGGGCTACGCCTCGTCGCCGACGAGCCCGACCGCCGCGCCGAGTTCGTCATCCGCGGCCTGCGCACCCTGCGGGTCACCACGGGCTGAACGGGTCGGCCCGCCCGACCCGTCAGGTCGCGCCTGGTCCGCGACGCCCGGCATCAGACGTCGCGGGCCCACCACCGGCGTTGGCTGTCGGACCGGACCTAGTCGGCCGACGTCTCGGACGTCTCCGCCGTCTCGGCCGGCGCCTGCTCCCGGCGGATGTCCGGCTCCAGGTAGATCACCCGGGCGATCGGCACCGCCGTCCTGACCCGGGTCTCGGCGGCGTCGATGGCCTGGGCGACCCGCCCCGCGCTGTCCTCGTGCCGGACCGCGATCTTCGCGGCCACCAGGACCTCCTCGGGGCCGAGGTGCAGCGTCCGCATGTGGATGATGCTGGTGACCGTGTCGCCGTCCACTATGGCCTCGCGGATCGCGACGACCGACTCCGGGCTGGCCGCCTCGCCGAGCAGCAGCGACTTCGTCTCGATGGCCAGCACGATCGCGATGACCACCAGCAGCACACCGATGGCGAGCGTGCCCACGCCGTCCCAGACGCTGTCGCCGGTGATCAGGGCGAGGGACACGCCGACCAGCGCCAGCACCAGGCCGACCAGCGCGCCGAGGTCCTCCAGCAGCACCACGGGCAGCTCGGGCGCCTTGGCGGTGCGCACGAAACGGGCCCAGCCCTGGGTGCCGCGCACCGCGTTCGACTCCCGTATCGCCGTGCGGAACGAGAACAGCTCGGCGATGATCGCGAAGACCAGCACGCCCACCGGCCAGTACCAGTGCTCGATCTCGTGCGGGTGACGGATCTTCTCGACGCCCTCGTAGACGGCGAAGAGGCCGCCGACGCTGAACAGCACGATCGCCACCAGGAAGCTGTAGATGTACCGCTCCCGGCCGTACCCGAACGGGTGCTCCGCGCTGGCCGCCCGCTTCGCCCGCTTGCCGCCGAGCAGCAGCAGCGCCTGGTTGCCCGAGTCGGCGAGCGAGTGCACGCCCTCGGCCAGCATGGACGAGGATCCGCTGAACACGGCCGCCGTGAACTTCGCCACGGCGATGGCGAGGTTGGCGACGAGTGCGGCGACGATCGCCTTGGTTCCCCCTGAGGCGCTCATGGCTGCTGGCTGTCCTTTCGTCGGCGTCCTCGGCCCCGGCGACCGGGTCTTCCCGGCGGGACCTTACCGGCCTCGCCGGTCACCCGGGTAACACGGCCGGTGGGCGGCCGGCGCGGTCCGCCCGAAGCGGAACGGTCCGGCACGCCGACGGGGTGCGCCCGGGGCCGTGGCCGGTCGGCGTCGGTTCCCCAGCCGGTGCGCGGCTCGCCCCGCCGGAAGGCGCCAGCGTTAGCGGGTCTCGATGAACGCGTCGGCGTCGCGCGGCGGACGAGGGCTGGGCGGGGCCGCGGCGCGACCCACCGCCACCGCGCCCATCGGGTCCCAGGAGCCGGGCAGCGCCAGCTCCGCGCGGACCACGTCGCGGCAGAACATCGTCGAGGAGACCCAGGCCGAGCCCAGGCCCTCGCCGGCCAGCGCGACCAGCAGGTTCTGCACGCCGGCGCCGGCGGCCACCACGAACATCTCCCGTTCGGCCGCCGCCCGTCGCTCGTCCGGGTACGTGTGCGCCCCGTCCGCGACCAGGCACGGCACCACCAGGTACGGGGCGCGGCGCAGCACGTCGCCGCGCGCGACCCGGCGCGCGATGCTCTCCTCGGTCCTGCCGTCGCGCCGGAGGTCGGCGATCCAGGCCCCGCGCATCGCGTCCAGCAGCCGGGTCCGCGCCTCCGCCGACTCCAGCAGCACGAAGCGCCACGGCGTGGTGTGGTGCGGGGCCGGCGCGGTGACCGCGGCGGCCACGGCGCGCCGCACCGCCACCGGGTCCACCGGTTCGTCCGTGAACTCCCTGACCGTCCGGCGCAGCGTCACCGCCTCCCGGACCGCCTCCGAGGTGCCGAGCCGGAACATGTCCAGGGCGGGGTCGCGCAGCAGGTCCCGCGCGGTGGCCGCGCCGCCCACCAGGGACGGCAGGCCGCGCAGCACGGCGACCGGCAGCCCCGCGGTCTTGCCCTTCACCAGCTCGCCGGCCGCGGCCAGTTCGTCGGCGACCGCGGTGATCGTCACGTGCAACGCGTTGCCGTGCGGGTCGGTGACCCCGCGCAGGTCGTCCAGAACCGTCACCCCGGCCGCGCCGATCGCCACGTCGGTCTGGCCGGCGCGCCACGGGCGGCCGAAGGTGTCGGTGACCACGACGCCCACCTCCACCGAGAGCAGCCGGCGCAGCCCGTCCCGTATCCGGGCGGCCGAGGCGTCCGGGTCCTCGGGCAGCAGCAGCACCGTGCCCGCCGGCGTGTTCGAGGCGTCCACGCCGGCGGCCGCCATCACGAAGCCGTGCCGGGACTCGACGATCCGGGTCGGGCCGCGCCTGGCCACCACCCGCACGGTCTCGGCGTCGATCGCGCGTTCGCGGTCGTCGGCCCGCAGCGTCCGGCCCTCGGCCTTGCTGACGATCTTCGAGGTGACGACGAGCACGTCGCCGTCGACCAGGCCGGCCGGGCCGTCGGCGGTGGCGGCCCGGGCGATCAGCGCGGCCAGGTCGTCACCCGGACGCACCTCGGGGATTCCGGGCAGCGCCCACACCCGGTACGAGGGCGCCGAGGCCGGCGCTCCCGCGGGCTCGGAAGGCGCCGTAGACCTGGGAAATGCCTCGACAGCCCGCTCGCCGGGTCCGGTCGCGCTCATACGGGGCGCGCCTCGTCGGCCAGCGTCAGGGCCTCGGTGGCCATCGCGGCGGCCGCCTCGACGTCGGTCATCAGCAGCGGCACGGCCCGGCAGCGGATCCCGTCGGCCTCCACCGCCTTCACCGCGTCGGCGTCCACGGTGTCCACCAACCAGCCGTCGAGCAGCCCCGAACCGTAGTGCTGGGCGACGTCCGCGGCCGTGGCCGGCACGCCGACGGCGGCCAGCACCTTGTCGGCCATGCCGCGCACGGGCGCGTCGCCGACGATGGGGGACAGGCCGACCACCGGCACGCCGGCGCCGGCGATGGCCTCGCGGACGCCGGGCACCGCGAGGATGGTCCCGACGCTCACCACGGGGTTGGAGGGCGGGAAGAGGATGACGTCCGCCTCGCCGATCGCCTCCAGCACGCCGGGGGCGGGAGCCGCCCGGTCCGCGCCCACGGGTACGACCGCGTGCGCCGGTACGCCGGCGCGCAGCCGCACCCAGTACTCCTGGAAGTGCACGGCCTTGCGCCCGCCCACGCCGTCGTCGATCACGACGTGGGTCTCCACCCGGTCGTCGGTCATCGGCAGCAGCCGCACCCCGGGCTGCCAGCGCTGGCACAGCGCCTCGGTGACCGCGCTGAGCGGGTACCCGGCGCCGAGCATCTGGGTGCGCACGATATGGGTGGCGAAGTCGCGGTCCCCGAGGCCGAACCACTGCGGCTCGACCCCGTAGGCGGCGAGCTCCTCCTTGACGGTGAACGTCTCGTCGGCCCGGCCCCAGCCCTGCTCCTCGTGGATGCCGCCGCCCAGCGTGTACATCACGGTGTCGAGGTCGGGACAAACCTTGAGGCCGAACAGGTGAATGTCGTCACCGGTGTTGCCGATGACGGTGACGTCCGCCTCCGGCGCGGCCCGCTTCAGGCCGCGCAGGAAGCGTGCGCCGCCGATACCGCCGGACAGAACCACGATGCGTCGCATGTGGCTCAGTCTCTCAGCAGGCCAGGGCGCTTCGCGGCAAGGGGGTGGATTGTGGCCCGTGCATGGGCATTTCGGTGAGCCCGGGGAAGTAGACGTGCAGGCTGACCGCCGGCTCCAGGGTGGCGTTGACCACCTCGTGCACGTAACCGGGGGCGAAGACCCGCAGCGACCCCGGGGTCAGCACCCGGGTGCCCCGACCCTCGGCGCATTCGGTGAGCGCACCGTCCAGCACGGTGTAGACGCCGTGCGACGGGCCGTGGTCGTGCCGGCCGCTGCCCTGCCCGGGCACCCAGCTCAGCAGCCACACCTCGTATCCGGGGCCGGTCAGCATCCGGTGGTACCAGCGGCTGACGGCGTCGAACCGGACCAGCGGCGCCCAACGGGCGCGGTCGCCGGCGATCTCGCTCGCCAGGGCGGCGAACTGCGCGACGGTGCTGGGGTGCTCGTGGGCGGGCGGCAGCAGGTGCCGGATCGCCAGCGGACTGCCGGCGATGTCGTTGTCGTTGTCCATGGACGTTCAGGTCTGCCTTGGCGTGGGTCTCGGGGAACTCAGCGGAGCCGAACGACCGTCCCGGTGTCAACCGAGCGCCGCTCAACAGCCGCATTCTTTCACCACTTCCGGTAGCTCCGGTGCCGAAAGGTTTATCCGCTTGCGAGTCGGGACAGGCGCGTCATCACCGCATCCGGTCGGCACCGAACGCCGTTGCTCATCCGTGATCCCGCTGTGATCTCGGTCGCTGTCAGGATCGGGTGGAACGTCTGCCGCGGCTGACGCGTCCCTCCTGAACAAGAGGGCAAGAAGCGTCGGAAGGGGAAGGACGGAGCCGAAGGGACGGCATACTTTGTGGCGATTTGAACACTTTCCGTACGGTTGTGGTGCCACAGGGTGAATCATCGGGTGAATGGCAGATCGTGGCTTGACTGCCGCAGATCGCCCCACCTGTAATTTCACTCGTGTCGTTCGAGCGGGATCGATAACGACAGCATCACGGGGAAGCAAAGAAGACGAGGGGCGCGCATATGACCGAGCTGTTCCACCAACTGCTGGTCGCCGAGGCGGAAGAAGAACTCGGTTGGCAGGAGCGCGCACTGTGCGCCCAGACCGACCCGGAGTCCTTCTTCCCCGAGAAGGGCGGGTCCACACGCGAGGCCAAGAAGGTATGTCTGGCCTGCGAGGTGCGCTCCGAATGCCTGGAGTATGCCCTGGCCAACGACGAACGCTTCGGCATCTGGGGCGGCTTGTCCGAACGTGAACGGCGACGCCTGAAGAAGGCCGCTGTCTGACCTCTCGCCGACCGGTCACCGATCGGCGTCGACCGGCATCGTCGCCCGGCATCGGCGACCCGCATCGCCGACCGAGAAGGCTGACCCGGCGCTGACCGAAGCGCCGCACCGAGGCCGGCCGCGTCGTTGACCGAGCGCCGACCGAGGTACCGCCGGGCCGGACCAGGCCCCGCACCGCCTCCCCCGGCTCCCCCAGGCCCACGGGACCTGGGAGGTGCCCCCAACGGCCGCCGCCCGATGGCTGACGCCCAACCAGCCGGACCGGCGCCGTCGGACCCAGCCGCTAGTGTGGTGCGCTGTCCGAGACGTACCGCCGCCCGCGGCGCCGCTACGTCCACCACCGTCCAGCGAACCGGGGCCCGCACCTCGATGTCCCTGCACAGCCAGCCGGCGGAGCATCACCGTCAGCCCGCCCATCCCGAATTCCCGCGGCACGTCGTCACCGCCGTGCTCGTCTCGCATGACGGCGAACGCTGGCTCCCCGACGTCCTGACCGGGCTGCTGAGCCAGGACCGTCCCGTGCAGGACGTGATAGCCGCCGACACGGGCAGCGCGGACAGCTCCGCCACTCTGGTCACCGAGGCGCTCGGCGCCGAACGCGTGCTCCACCTCGCCCGCCGCACCGGCTTCGGCACCGCCGTGACCGAGGCCGCCCGCACCGCGCCGGTCCTCACCCCCGAGGAGCTGCCGTACCTCATGCGGCCGCCGGCCTGGGACCCCGTCAGCCGCACCTGGGACACCAGCACCTACGACCTGCCCGAGCTGCCGTTCGGCGAGCCGGTGCACTGGCTCTGGCTGCTGCACGACGACTCGGCGCCCGAGCCGGACGCCCTCGCGGAGCTGCTCAGGCAGGCCGACGCCACGCCCTCGGCCGCCATCGTCGGCGCCAAGCTCCGCGGCTGGTACGACCGCAGGCAGCTGCTGGAGGTGGGCGTCTCCATCGCCAACAGCGGCCGCCGGTGGACCAGCCTGGACCGCCGCGAGCAGGACCAGGGCCAGCACGACCAGGTGCGCCCCGTGCTCTCCGTCTCGACCGCCGGCATGCTGGTCAGGCGCGACGTCTTCGAGCAGCTCGGCGGCTTCGACCGACGACTGCCGCTGATGCGCGACGACGTCGAGCTGTGCTGGCGGGCGCAGGCCGCGGGCCACCGGGTGCTCGTCGCCCCCGCCGCCGTGCTCCGGCACGCCGAGGCCGCCTCCCGCGAGCGCCGCTCCATCGACTGCGCGGGCCGGATGGGCGCCAGCCCGCACCGCATCGACAAGGCCGCCGCCTCGTACGTGCTGCTCGTCGGCACCCGCGGGCGGAACCTTCCGTGGGTCATCTTCCGGCTGGTGCTCGGCACCCTGCTGCGCGTCCTGGCCTATCTCGTCGGCAAGTTGCCGGGACGCGCCCTGGACGAGGCGGGCGGCCTGCTCGCCACCCTGCTGCGGCCCGGACGGGTGCTCGGCGCCCGAAGACGGCGCCGCCGCGTCAGCGATCCGGCCGTCCAACCCGGCGACCTGCGGCCGCTCTTCCCGCCGCCCGGCGCCACCGTCCGGGCGACCGTCGAGCAGGTCGTCAGCAACGTCTCGCGCCGTTCCGACGCCGCCACGGCGTCCGCCGGGCGGCACGGCGCGGTCGAGTCGGGGCCCACCGACGAGGACGCCGACGCCTTCGAGGTCGAGCAGTTCGCGCGGCTCAAGCGGATGGCCCGACGGCCGGGACCGATGCTCTTCCTCGCACTGCTGCTGCTCTCCCTGCTCGCCTGTCGCGAGCTGATCAGCGGCGGCGCCCTGGCCGGCGGCGCCCTGCTGCCCGCCCCCGCCGAGGCGGCCAGCCTCTGGGAGCGGTACCTGGAGACCTGGCAGCCCGTGGGCACCGGCGGCGACCAGCCGGCCCCGCCCCATCTCGGGCTCCTCGCGCTGCTCTCCACGCTGCTGCTCGGCAGTCCCGGCACGGCCATGACGCTGCTGCTGGTCTGCTCCGTGCCGCTGGCCGGCGCCAGCGCCTACTTCACCTCGCGGCCGCTGGTCATGTCCCGGCTGCTGCGGGCCTGGGCCAGCATCGCCTACGCCCTGCTGCCCGCCATCACCGGCGCCCTGGCCAGCGGGCGGATCGGCACCGCCGTGCTCGCCGTGCTGCTGCCCCCGCTGGCCCGCACCGCGATCTCCGCCGCCGGATACGCGAACGGCGGCCGCGGCCCGTGGCGCGCCGCATGGGCCTGCGCGCTGCTGCTCACCATCGTCACCGCCTTCACCCCCGTGGTCTGGCCGCTGGCCGTGCTGCTGGCCGTCTGCGCCGTGGCGCTGCCGCTGCCCAGCCCGGAGCCGGGCCTGCGCCAGGCCAGGGCGCTGCGGTTCGCCGCGGCGCTGCTCACGCCGTTCGTGCTGCTCGGCCCGTGGTCCTGGTCGGTGCTGCTCAGCCCCGACGACTTCCTGCGCGAGGCCGGGCTGCCGTTCGACACCACGGACGCCAACGCCTGGCAGCTGCTCAACCTCAGCCCCGGCGGCCCGGGCACCCCCGGCGCGTGGCTGCTGGTCGGCCTGCTGCTGGCCGGGCTCGGGGCGCTGCTGCGCAAGGAGCGGCGGCTGGCCATCGGCACCGCCTGGTCCGTGGCGCTGGTCGGTCTGCTCTTCGCCGTCTGGTCGAGCGGCGGCGACCACTGGGCGGGCCCGGCCACCCTGGTCTACGGGCTGGCCCTGCTGTGCGCCGCCGTGCTCGGCGCGGACGGCGCCAGGTACCGGGTGGCCGCGCAGAGCTTCGGCTGGCGGCAGCCCGTGGCGGTGGCCGTCGCCGGCGCCGCCGCCGTCGGGCCGCTGCTGGTCGGCGCCGGCTGGGTGCTCGGCGGCGCGGACAGCCCGCTGGAACGCCGCGACCCGGTGCAGGTGCCCGCGTTCGTGGCCGAGGAGAGCTCCACCCAGGACCAGGCCCGCACCCTGGTGCTGTCCGGCGAGGGCGCGAGCGACGACGGGCCGGCCGAGCTCGTCGAGTACTCCCTGGTGCGCGGTTCGGGCGCCCGCCTCGGCGACGCCGACCTGGCCGGGCTGCTCGGGGACAACTCCGAGCTGAGCCAGGCCGTGGGCGACCTGGTCGCCGGCTCGGGCGCCGACCAGACCGCGGTGCTCGCCTCCTACGCGGTGGCGTACGTCCTGGTGCAGGACGGTTCGCCGATCGCGCTGCACCAGGTGCTGGACACCACGCCGGGACTCCAGCGCCTCAGCCAGGAGGACGGCAGCGCGCTGTGGCGGGTGGACCGCGAGGTCTCCCGGGCCATGCTGCTGCCGTCCGGATCCGACGGCGCGGCGGACGCGCAGCCGATCGCCGCCGGCCCGGTCGAGGTGCACGCCGACGTGCCCGACGGTCCCGAGGGGCGCACGGTGCGCCTCGCCGACGCGGCCTCCTCCGGCTGGCACGCCACCCTCGACGGCGAGCCGCTGACCCCGGTCACCCTGGGCGGCTGGGCGCAGGGCTTCGAGCTGCCGGCCGGCGGCGGCCGGCTGGACATCACCTTCGAGACGTCGAGCACCCACACCCTGTGGGTCTGGGCCCAGGGCTTCGCGCTGCTGGTGCTGGGCGTGCTGGCGCTGCCCGGCCGGCGCCGCGAGCTGGACGACGACCTGCCCGAGCCGGAACCGGTGGCGATCGGGGCACCGGGCGGCCGGCGCGCGCGCCGGCTCGCCGCCGAGGCGGCGCCCGCGGCCGGCGTCGGCTTCGAACCGCAGGCCACGTTCGACCCGCAGGGCGCGCCGGCTGCCGAGCCGGCCTCCGGGGCGACCTCCGAGCCGGGCGCCACCCCCGACGCGCAGCCGGCGGCGGGCCCGCCCCCGCCGCCCCCGCCGTCCGTGCCTCCGCCGATGTCGCCGCCCGACCAGCAGCCCGAACCGACGCCCACCGCGGAACAGCCGCAGTGGGGCTACGCGGGCGAGCAGCCGGATCCGGCGTACCCGCAGCAGCCGTACCAGACCGGCTACCAGGACCAGTACGGCCAGCAGTACGGCGACCAGTACCAGGGCCAGCAGTACCCGGACCCGCAGTCGTATCCCGACCAGCCGCAACATCCGGATCAGCAGCCGTACCCGGACCAGCAGCAGTACCAGGACGCCGAGAGCTACCCACCCGAGGGCTATCCCGGTGGCCAGGCCGTTCCGGAGCAGACCCAGCCGTACGGCGGCGAAGGCTGGGACGAGCAGAACTACGCCGCGCCCTACGACTATCCGGCCGACTACGGGGACGGGAGCAACCAGCGGTGAACCGCCCGACCATCTCGCTGCTCGCCGTCGGCGGCGCGCTGCTCGCGCTGACCGGCGTGGCCAGCCTCGGCCCGGGCGACGGGTCGGCGGACTCCACCACCCCGGCGGCCGCCAGCCCGCGCCCGGTCGAGCGCACCACCCTGACCTGCCCGCGGCCGACCGAGGCCGAGTCCGCGACGACCTGGTACACCGGGTACACCCCGGCCGGCGAGTCCGCCTCCGACCAGGAGGCCGGCAGCGCCAACCTGTTCCCGGCCCCGGAGTACGTGCCGGGCACCGAGGACCCCGCGGACGACGGCGAGGACTCGGACGAGGGCGGCGGTGACCAGGGCGGCGGTGGCGAGGGCGGTGACGGGGCCGGCGAGGAGGCCGAGCCGGTAGCGGCGTTGGAGGAGCCCGGGCTGCCGGTGACCGTCAGCACCGAGAGGTCCGACGCCCCGGCGCTCTTCGGCACGGCCGAGGAGGCGCTGGCCCCCGGCTGGACCGTGCAGCAGACCACCAGCGTCGCGACGGGCGCGGGCCGCGGCCTGCTGGGCACGACCTGCCAGGAGCCGGACACCGCGTTCTGGTTCGCCGGCGCGAGCACCGCCGAGACCCGGCACGACTACGTGCACGTCATCAACCCCGACGCGGCGGCGACCGTCGTCGACATCGAGCTCTATGGTCCGGAGGGTCGGCTGGAGACCGACGCGGGCCAGGCCATCACCGTGCCCGGCGGTTCGGCCCTCCCGGTCCGGCTGTCCACGCTGACCGACGAGGAGCTCGACGACCTCGCCGTCCAGGTCACCGCGCGCACCGGCCGGGTCGGCGCCCAGGTCGAGGTGGTCGACGAGGAGCTCGGCGCGGACTGGCTGCCGCCCGCCGCCGTGGCCGACGGCCCGCTGGTGCTGCCGGGCATCCCGGCCGACGCCACCGACGTGCGCCTGGTGGCCTACGCGCCCGGCGACGAGGACGTCACCTTCGACGTCGGCCTGGCCGGCCCGTCGGGCGTCATCACCCCGGCCGGCAACGAGACCGTCGCGGTCCGCTCCGGCGAGCTGACCGTTCTGGAGCTCGGCAACCTCTCCCAGGGCGAGGCCGGCTCGCTCGTGCTGACCCCCGCCTCCGGTTCGGGCGGCGGCCCGGTGGCCGCCGCCGTCGCGATCACCGCGGCGGCGCACGACGAGGACGGGGAGGCCACCGGCGCCGAGGAGCTGGCGTTCGTCCCCGCCAGCGCGTCCATCGAGCAGCGCGGCAGCATCGCGGGGAACACCGCGGACGGCACCGGGCTGGCCCTGACCGCCACCCGCGGTCCGGTCGAGGTCGAGGTCACCGTCTCGGCGGGCAGCGACGGCGGCGAGCCGTTCACCGAGAACCACACCGTGGACGCCGGCACCACCCTGGCCATCGCCCCGGAGATCCCCGACGGGACCAAGGGCCGCTACGCGATCACCGTGGAGCGGGTCGGCGGCGACGGCCGGCTGTACGCCGCCCGGACGCTGTCCGAGGGCGGCGGCGAGCAGGATCTGATGCTCACGGTCCAGCCCTTCGCCGACGACCGCTCCACCGTCGCCGTGCCGGCGACCGAGGAGGACCTCGCGGTGCTCACCGACTGAGCCACCCGCTGACTCGCCCCGGTGAGGCACCGCCCTGGTGCCTCACCGGGGCGTGGTCATCGGGGCTTGGTCACTCCTGGCCGTAGCGCGGGTCGACGGACTCGGGCGCCAGCCCCAGCAGCTCGGCCGCCTGCTCCACCACGACCTCGTGCACCAGCCGCGCGCACTCGTCGCGGTCCCGGCTGCGCAGCTCCACCGGCCTGCGGTAGACCACGATCCGGTCGGGCCGGCCGTCCCTGGCCGGCACCACCCCGCCGAGCGGGACGAAGTCCGCCGCCGCGGCGTCCGCGAGCTCCCCGCGGGACAGCCACGGCACCTCCTGCACGGCGAAGTCGACCCCGGCCAGCTGCGGCAGCCGGCGTCTGAGCCGCTCCGCCGACTCGTGCACCAGCGAGTCGAAGGTGTCCGCCCGGCTGATCGCCAGCGGCACCTGCGGTGGCGCCACGGGCCCGCGCATCCCACGGCCGTGCCGGTCCCGGTTACGGGGTCGGCGGTTCGGCCCGGACGGGGCGGGGGGGACGCTGCTGAGGTTGTCCATCGACTCTGACCATAGATGACCCGACGGCCGCGGGTCGCTCCGTTCACTCGAAGCCGACGACCCGGCGTCCGGCTCCGCCGGTCCGCCGGCCGACTCGGGATCCGGCTCACGGGCCGGCTCACGGGCCGGATCGTTGGCCGGTTCGCCGGCTGGTTCCGGGGCCGGTGAGGGGAGCGGCGAGGGGGACAACGGCACCTCCAGTCGGATCTCCGGGCGGATCTCCCGGCGAATGCGGACAGCACGGACCCGGTCCAGACGACACGGGGGTGCACGGTCGGGGCAAGTCGTCGCGACCCGCTCAGGAGTGCGGTACGGTCCAACATCGTGAGCCCCGTACGTCGCTGTTCGCGCACCGCGTGCGGCCGCCCTGCCGTGGCGACGCTGACGTATGTCTACGCGGACTCCACGGCCGTCCTCGGCCCACTCGCCACCTATGCCGAGCCGCACTGCTACGACCTGTGTGCGGAGCACTCCGAGCGGCTGACCGCACCGCGCGGCTGGGAGGTGGTCAGGCTCGCCGTCGACGTGCAGGCGGCCCGGCCCAGCGGGGACGACCTGGAGGCGCTCGCCGACGCCGTGCGCGAGGCCGCCCGCACCCCGCCGCGGGACGACGGCCGGAGGGGCGCGGCGGGACAGCCCGCGCCCGCGGGCGGCGCGGATCCCATCGAGGTGGCTCGCCGTGCGCACTTGCGTATCCTCCGCTCCCCGGAGCCGTGAGCTCCGCCGGTTACATTGGGGCCCGCTGCTCGATGGAGAGCCGCGACACGCGAACCTCGGACCTCCAGACACGAGACAAAAAGGGGTGGGCTGTGCCTGACCTGTCGCAGATCGTGAAGGCCTACGACGTGCGTGGCGTGGTTCCCGACCAGTGGGACGAACGCTTGGCGGAGCTGTTCGGTGCCGCCTTCGCAGAGGTGACCGGTGCCGAGGCGGTGGTCATCGGCCACGACATGCGTCCCTCGTCCCCCCGGCTCGCCCACGCCTTCGGCAGCGGGGCGGCCCGGCTCGGCGCGGACGTCACCGAGATCGGCCTCTGCTCCACCGACCAGCTCTACTACGCCAGCGGCGCGCTCGACCTGCCGGGCGCGATGTTCACCGCCAGCCACAACCCGGCCCAGTACAACGGCATCAAGATGTGCCGGGCCGGCGCCGCCCCGATCGGGCAGGACAGCGGTCTCGCCGAGATCCGCGCCCTGGTGGAGCGCTGGCTCGACAGGGGCACCCCGGCCCCCTCCGGCAACCCCGGCAGCATCGGCCAGCGGGACGTGCTCCAGGACTACGGCCGGCATCTGCGTTCGCTGGTCAGGATCGACGCCATCCGCCCGCTGCGCGCCGTGGTGGACGCGGGCAACGGCATGGGCGGCCACACCGTGCCCACGGTGCTGGCCGACTCGCCCGTCGAGGTCGACCCGATGTACTTCGAACTGGACGGCACCTTCCCCAACCACGAGGCCAACCCGCTGGATCCGGCCAACATCGTGGATCTCCAGGCCCGGGTGCGGGCCACCGGCGCCGACATCGGCCTGGCCTTCGACGGCGACGCCGACCGTTGTTTCGTCGTCGACGAGCGCGGCGAGCCCGTGCCGCCGTCCGCCATCGCCGCCCTGGTCGCCGCCCGGGAACTGGCCAAGGCGCCGGGCTCCAGCGTCATCCACAACCTCATCACCTCCTGGTCCGTCCCCGAGGTGGTGCGGGAGAGCGGCGGCACCCCCGTGCGCACCCGCGTCGGGCACTCGTTCATCAAGGCGGAGATGGCCCGCACCGGCGCCATCTTCGGCGGCGAGCACTCCGCCCACTACTACTTCCGCGACTTCTGGAACGCGGACACCGGCATGCTGGCCGCGCTGCACGTGCTGGCCGCGCTCGGCGGTCAGCAGGGCACGCTGTCGCAGCTGGTCGCCGAGTACGACCGGTACCCGTCCTCGGGCGAGATCAACAGCCGGGTGGCCGACCAGGCGGCGCGGACCGCCGCGGTCCGCGCCGCCTTCGGCGACCTGGACGACGTGACCCTGGACGAGCTGGACGGCCTGACCGTGACCGCCGAGGACTGGTGGTTCAACCTCCGGCCCTCGAACACCGAGCCGCTGCTGCGCCTCAACGTCGAGGCCCGCGACGCGGCCACCGTGGCCAAGGTGCGCGACGAGGTGCTGGCGATCGTCCGGGCGTAGGCGCCGGGCGCGCCCGTGCGGACGTGGGTGCGCGGGCGGGCGTTCGGGTGCGGGGGATGTGCCGGTGTCCGCCGCTCCCGATGCCCGCCGGGCGGCGTACGGGTAGGGTGATCGGCGACGACCCGCTGGAGGAGACCATGCCGCCCATCGAAGCCGCGCTGCTGGAGATCCTGGCCTGCCCCGTCTGCCACGCCCCGCTCCGCGAGGACGGCGACGAACTGGTGTGCACGGGTGAGTCCTGCGGCCTGGCCTACCCGATCCAGGACGGCATCCCCGTCCTGCTGGAGGACGAGGCGCGCCGCACCGGCTGACGGCGCTCGCCGCGATCGGAGCCTCGCATGTTCGACGAAACGCTGCTGGACTCGCCCGACCAGCTCACCCGCGCCGACCCCCGCGGCCTGCTCCGCGCTGTCGCCGCGGCCGGCGCGCAGGTGCGCACCGCCGCCAGAGCCGCGCAGGAGTCCGACCTCTCCCGGATCGACCCCGACGGCCGCCCCGGCGCCCTGCTGCTCGCCGGGCCCGGGCCCGACGTGCCGCTCATCGCCGACCTGCTGCGCGCGCTCACCGGCGACGGCCTCCCGGTCCGCGTGCTGCGACCCGCCGGCGCGCTCGCCGCCCCGGGGGCCCTCACGTGGCCGTTGCCCCGCTGGGTCGGCCCGCTCGACCTGCTGCTGGTCACCTCGGCGGAGGGCACCGAGCCCGGGCTGTCGTTGCTGCTGGAGGCCGCGTTCCGGCGCGGCTGTCAGGTGGTCACCGTCGCGCCCGCCGACTCGCCGCTGGCCGAGACCAGCGCGCACCGCCGCAACCTCACCCTCCCGCTGGTCACCGCCCCCTACGCCGAGCCCGCCGACCATCCGGCGGCGCCGGGACCGACCTGGGCGGTCATCACACCGCTGCTGCTGCTCGGCGAGCGCCTCGGCCTCTTCCCGCCCGGCACCGCCGACGTCGCCGCGCTGCAGGCCATGGCCGACCGGCTGGACGCGGTGGCCGAGCGCTGCGGTCCCGCCTCCCGCACGCACGGGAACACCGCGAAGACCCTGGCCGTCGAGTTCGGTGCCGCCCTGCCGCTGCTGTGGAGCGAGGGCCCGGTGGCGCACGCCGCCGCCCGGCACGCCGCGGCCACCCTGACCTGCCTGCCCGGCCGGCCGGCGCTCACCGCCGAGCTCCCCGAGGCGCTGACGGCGCACGCGGCGCTGCTGAACGGCAGCCTGGTGCCCGGCGCCGGACCCGAGGACTTCTTCCGCGACCGGGTCGAGGAGCCGCAGCCGTTGCGCGCCCGGGTGCTGCTGCTGCGCAGCCCGCTGCCGCCCGGCTCGGACGGCCCGACGCCCAGCGCCGCCACCGCCGCCCGCGATCTGGCGTTCTCCCAGGGCGTGGCGTTCAGCGAGTTGGAGACGGAGGAGCCGGAGGAGGCCGGCGAGCCGGAGACGCCGCCCGCCGAGCGCGGCGGTCCGCTGCTGATCGCGGCCGAGCTGCTGGCCCAGCTCGACTTCGCGGCGGTCTACCTGACGCTCGCCTCCGCCGACCGGTCATGACGGCCGGTGCCCGCCGCGCTGCCCGCCCGGGCTGACCAGCACCCGAAGCCCGTGAAGTCCCCCGCGGTGGCCAGGCACCGCCGCCCGCCTCCGTCCGGCTGACCACCGCCCGCACCGCCCGCACCGCAGGCCGCTCGCCGCGCAGCGGCCCGCACCGACCGTCTGGATCTGCCATGGATCGCCTGGAGAACACCATCCGCCCCTACGCCTGGGGCTCGACGACCGCACTGCCCGAGCTGATGGGCGCCGAGCCGACCGGCGAGCCGCAGGCGGAGCTGTGGATGGGTGCTCACCCCGGGGCGCCGTCCCTCGTCGACCGCGGCTCCGGCCCCGTCTCCCTCACCGACGTCATCGCCGCCGACCCCACGGCCGAGCTCGGCGAGCCCACCGTGCGCGCTCTCGGCCCGCGGTTGCCGTTCCTGCTCAAGCTGCTGGCCGCCGAGGCGCCGCTCTCGGTGCAGGTGCACCCCGACCGGGCCCAGGCCGCCGCCGGCTTCGCCGACGAGGAGGCCCGCGGGGTGCCGCTGGACGCCCCGCACCGCAACTACAAGGACGCCAACCACAAGCCCGAACTGATCTGCGCGCTCACCCCGTTCGACGGGCTGTGCGGGTTCCGCCCCGCCGCCGAGGCCGCCGACCTGCTGGACGCCCTCGACGTGGGCGAGCTCAAGCCGTACGCCGACCTGCTGCGGGCCCACCCCGAGGCCGACGCGCTGCGCGAGACGCTCACCGCCGTGCTCAGCGCCGACCGCGAGGCGCTGGCCGGCGTGGTGACCAGGGCCGCGCAGGCCGCCCGCCGGCTGGCCGCCGAGGGGCCCAGCCGCTTCACCAGCAGCTACGACGCGGTGGACCGCATGGAGCGCCACTTCCCCGGCGACCCCGGCGTCATCGCCGGCATGCTGCTCAACCCGGTGCGCCTCAGCCCGGGCGAGGCCCTGTTCCTCGGCGCCGGCGTGCCGCACGCCTACCTGCGGGGGCTGGGCGTGGAGATCATGGCCACCTCGGACAACGTGCTGCGCTGCGGCCTGACCCCCAAGCACATCGACGTGCCCGAGCTCCTCCGCGTGGTCCGCTTCGGGGCCACCGAGCCCGGCGTGCTGCGCCCGGAGGCCGTCCCCGGCGGGGCGGGCGGGGACGCCGCGGGCCCGGTCGAGGAGCGGTACCCCGCGCCGATCGAGGACTTCCGGCTCTCCCGGGTCGACCTGGTGCCCGACGCCGCCCCGCACCGGTTCGACGACCGCACCCCGCAGATCCTGCTCTGCACCGCGGGACGCGCCACGCTCCGCGCCGGCGACGAGCAGCGTGACGAACTCGTCCTGGAACCCGGCCGGTCGGCGTACGTCAGGGCGGGGGAGCAGGTCAGCGCCACCGGGGTCGGCACCGTGTTCCGCGCCACGGTCGCCGTGGCCTGAGGCCCCGTGGTCCGCCCCGGGGCCGGAGGTGTAGATTCGGCCGGGAGTCAGACGTCGTTGCTGATGGCAGTCGGGCGACCAGTGGGTCGCACCCGGCCGAGGGGAAAGAAGGCCCTCCGACGGACTGCGATGCTCCGGGCATGCCCGCGGTCCGACCGCGCTGCCCGCAGCCGCACCTGTCCGCGCACGCTCATCCGTACGAGGAGCAGCCGTCATGACCGACCGCACGAACGACCCCGCGACCGGCGGCGACTTCAGGGTCGCCGACCTCTCGCTGGCCGACTTCGGACGCAAGGAGATCAGCCTCGCCGAGCACGAGATGCCCGGCCTGATGGCGATCCGCGAGGAGTACGCCGCGTCGCGGCCGCTGGCCGGCGCGCGCATCACCGGCTCGCTGCACATGACCGTGCAGACCGCCGTGCTCATCGAGACGCTGATCGCCCTGGGCGCCGAGGTCCGCTGGGCCTCCTGCAACATCTTCTCCACCCAGGACCACGCGGCCGCGGCGATCGCCGCCGCCGGCATCCCCGTCTTCGCCTGGAAGGGCGAGACGCTCGAGGAGTACTGGTGGTGCACCGAGCAGGCGCTGACCTGGCCGGACGCCCCGACCGGTGGCCCGACCATGATCCTCGACGACGGCGGCGACGCCACCCTGCTGGTCCACAAGGGCGTCGAGTACGAGAAGGCCGGGAAGGTCCCCGACCCCGACACCGCCGAGAACGACGAGCACCGCGTCATCCTCGAACTGCTGACCAGGACGCTGGGTGAGAGCCCGCAGAAGTGGACCCAGGCCGCCTCGGAGATCCGCGGCGTCACCGAGGAGACCACCACCGGCGTGCACCGGCTGTACGAGATGTTCCGGGACGGCACGCTGCTCTTCCCGGCGATCAACGTCAACGACTCGGTCACCAAGTCCAAGTTCGACAACAAGTACGGCTGCCGCCACTCGTTGATCGACGGCATCAACCGCGCCACCGACGTGCTGATCGGCGGCAAGGTCGCCGTGGTGTGCGGCTACGGCGACGTCGGCAAGGGCTGCGCCGAGTCGCTGCGCGGCCAGGGCGCCCGGGTGATCATCACCGAGATCGACCCCATCTGCGCCCTCCAGGCCGCGATGGACGGCTACCAGGTGGCCACCCTCGAGGACGTCGTGGAGACCGCGGACATCTTCGTCACCTGCACCGGGAACCGCGACATCATCATGGCCTCCGACATGAGCCGGATGAAGCACCAGGCGATCGTCGGCAACATCGGCCACTTCGACAACGAGATCGACATGGCGGGCCTGGCCCAGATCCCCGGCGTCGTCAAGGACGAGGTCAAGCCCCAGGTGCACACCTGGACCTTCCCGGACGGCCACAACATCATCGTGCTGTCCGAGGGCCGCCTGCTGAACCTGGGGAACGCCACGGGCCACCCCTCGTTCGTGATGTCCAACAGCTTCGCCAACCAGACGATCGCCCAGATCGAACTGCACACGAAGACCAGCGAGTACCCGACCGGCGTCTACACGCTGCCCAAGCACCTGGACGAGAAGGTCGCCCGGCTGCACCTGGACGCGCTGGGCGTCCGGCTCACCGCCCTCCGCCCCGAACAGGCCGACTACATCGGCGTGCCGGTCGAGGGTCCCTACAAGTCCGACCACTACCGCTACTGACGCGACGCTCCCGCGGCCCGCGCTGGGCCGCGGGAGCACCCACCCACCCACCATGCCCCGCGGCCGTTACCTCCTCCAGGACCCCGAGACCGGGGAGCCCGTCGGCGAGGAGCGCTTCCAGTGCGCTCCTGGCCCCAGCGGCTGGCGCTACGTCGCCCACCGGACGGCCCCGAGCGGCGCACCGGCCGGATCCGTGGACCTGACGCTGGACGAGCTGGGCCGGCCGCTCCGGCTTGAGCTGCGGGCCGGCGACTGGCTGGTGCGCGGCGGCGCGCTGGCCGGCGTCACCTGGGTCCGGATGGCCGCCACCGGCGAGCACGCCCAGGAGGGCAACGCGCCCGCGCGCGGCTTCACCGGGGACTCGCCCGCGTTCCTGGTCGCCACGGCCCGCCTGCTCAGACCCGAACCCGACGGCGACGCCACGCCGGTCCGGCTGGTCGAGCTCACCCCGCCGGTGCTCGCCCCGCGCACCCGCCAGGAGTCCTGGACGCTGCTCGGCCGGGAACAGCACCCGACGGACGTCGGGCCGCTGGTCGTGGACCAGCACCGGGTCGACGACCTGGAGACCGGCG
This sequence comes from Streptomyces sp. B6B3, assembly GCF_039871525.1. Classification (NCBI taxonomy): domain Bacteria; kingdom Bacillati; phylum Actinomycetota; class Actinomycetes; order Kitasatosporales; family Streptomycetaceae; genus Streptomyces; species Streptomyces sp. B6B3. Next base: position 212,703 of record NZ_JBDPLU010000015.1, read on the forward strand.
AACGGCGCGTCGTCCACCTCGCCGGCGACGTGGTGCTGGCCGCGCCCGGCGTGGAACTCGAGGACCTCGACTCGCCGCCGTCCACGTTCCCCCCGCTCAGAACGGCGGAGTGAAACCGGTCGCCGGAGGACCCTCCGACTCCCCGGTCTGCCGCGGCCCGCCGCTCGCCGCCCCCGGCTGCCAGCCGCCATCGGCGCCGCCACCACTGCCCGTGGCCGGTGCCGGGTCGAGGGGCTGCCAGGCACTCGCCGAGGTCTGAGGCTGGCCGACGCCACCGCTGGCCGCAACGGGTGCGGGGTCCGGGGCCTGCCAGGGCCCCGCCGAGGGCTGGTGCGGGCCGTTGCCCGTGCTGGCCGCAACCGGTGCCGGGTCCGGGGCCTGCCAGGGCCCCGCCGAGGGCTGGTGCGGGCTGTCGTACGCCGTCGGCGGCGCCGACGGCGGCACCGCGTGCGGGCCGAAGGCCCGCTCCGCGTCCCGGCGTTGGCGTTCCGCGGCCACCCCGGCGAGATAGGCCACCGGGTGGATGCCGGGCGGGGCCGGCGTGCCGATCCGGTCCACCAGATCGGAGCACAGCCGCACCGCCATCGACCAGGCCACCCGCTGGTCCAGCTGCCGCATCCGGCCCAGGTACTGGCGCACCGCCAGCCACAACCCCTCCGGCACCCGGGACAGGTCGAGCTCCGCGAACCGCCCGTCCAACCCGGGCGGCGGTGGTGGCGGCGGAGCCGACCGCGCGCCCGGAATCCGCTCCCGCACCACCAGGGTCCCGGCGAAGACGTCTCCCAGCCTGCGACCCCGCGCCGACACCAGCGAGGCGATGCAGGCCACGCACCCGACCGTCGCGAGGATCTCCAGGAAGCCGATCGCACCGCGCACCAGCGCGTGCCGGAAGCGGATCGGGCCGCCGTCCTCCCGCACCACCCGGAGCCCGCAGACCAGCTTGCCCAGCGAACGTCCGTGGCTCAGCGTCTCCACCGCCACCGGACCGCCGACCAGGAACAGCACCAGAAGCGCGGCCTGTACCGCGGCGGCCGTGGCCGTGCCGAGCGGCAGCACCGCGCTCAGCAGCACGATCACCAGCAGCAGATAGCAGCCCACGAGGACGACCAGATCCAGGGTGATGGCCAGCGCCCGGCTCGGCAGCCTCGCCGGTTGCAGGCCGAGCACCACCGCGTCGCCCGTGACCAGCTGACTCATCCGGTGACCCCCTCCCGTGGTGACTGACCGGTTCCACCGGACAGTCTGTCACCGTCTCCCGACAGCGCCGGCGAGACCGGGAGCGTCCCCGTGTCCCGTTTCCGTGTCCCGTTTCCGTGTCCAGTCCCGGTGCCCTGTGCCCGTGTCAGTCCCGTCTGAGAAGCTCGGCTCATGGACCTCGACGTGTTCGTCGCCGCACACCAGGCGGAGTGGGACCGGCTGGGCGTGCTGCTGCGCCGCGGCCGGCGCCTCACCGGAGCGGAGGCCGACGAGCTCGTCCTGCTCTACCAGCGCACGGCCACTCACCTCTCGCAGCTCCAGTCGTCCGCCCCCGACCCGGCTCTCACCAGCCGGCTCACCACGCTGGTGGCCCGCGCCCGCAGCGCGGTCGTCGGCGCCCGGCGGGCCACGTGGCGGGACGCCGCCCTGTTCCTCACCCGCGGCTTTCCCGCCGCGTGCTATCGCAGCCGGCACTGGTGGGTCACCACGGGCCTGGTGTTCACGATCGTGGTGGCGGCGCTGGGCTGGTGGATCGCCACCGACCCCGGCGTGCGCAGCAGCGTCGCCGCCCCGCAGGAGCTGCGCGAGATGACCCGGCCCGGCGGCGCGTACGAGTCGTACTACTCCAGCAGTCCCGCCGCCGCCTTCTCCGCCCAGGTCTGGACGAACAACTCGCAGGTCGCCGGGATGTCCCTGGCCTTCGGCGCGCTGCTCGGCCTCCCGGTGCTCTGGGTCCTGCTGCAGAACGCGATCAACGTCGCGGCCGGCGTCGGGCTGATGGCCTCGGTCGACCGGCTCGACGTCTTCCTGGGCCTGATCCTGCCGCACGGACTGCTGGAGCTCACCGCGGTCTTCGTCGCGGCCGGGACCGGGCTGCGGTTGGGGTGGACGGTGATCGACCCGGGTCCGCGCACCCGGCGGGCCGCGCTGGCGGTGGAGGGCCGCGCGGCGATAGGCATGGCCATCGGCCTGGCCCTGGTGCTGCTGCTGTCCGGGGTGATCGAGGGCTTCGTGACCCCGTCCGGGCTGCCCACCTGGGGCCGCATCGCCATCGGGGTGGTGGCCGAAGTGGCCTTCCTCGCCTATGTCTTCGTCCTCGGACGGCGGGCCGCCCTGGCCGGCGAAACCGGGGACATGACGGCGCGAGACCGCCCGGACGAGGTGCCCGTCGCCGCCTGACCGGTTTGATCCCAGGGCTCGACTTGACGGCGGTGACCCCCACGCGTAATGTTGCCCGAGCGCTTGCAACAGGGGGCGCGTTCCGCCACTGTAAGTGGCGACCACAAACCGTGAGCTACCGCCCGAGAGGGCTTCTTTCGCTTGCCCTCAGCTTGTCGAAAGACCCCGGATTTTGAATTCGGCGGGGAACGCTACTAAGGTAGTGGACACACCGAGAGGGAAAACGCCGGAAGGCGTCCGTTCCTTGAGAACTCAACAGCGTGTCATGTTGTCAATGCCAGATGATTTGACTGCCAGACAGGACCTTGGGGTTTCCTGGGGTTTGTTTGGCGCATTCAGCGAGGATGTTCTTGCTCGCGTGGATGGTTTTGAAGCATTCACGGAGAGTTTGATCCTGGCTCAGGACGAACGCTGGCGGCGTGCTTAACACATGCAAGTCGAACGATGATCCGGCTTCGGTCGGGGATTAGTGGCGAACGGGTGAGTAACACGTG
>NZ_JBDPLU010000016.1:0-211590 GCF_039871525.1 Streptomyces sp. B6B3
GGCCGGACCCGCGGCCCGGCCCGTCCGGGGTCCGGGGCCGCGGCGCGGTGGCGTTCGCCGCACCGCCGTCCGCCGCGGCCGGCGCGCCGGTCCGCACCTGCTCCCGGGCCCGGGCCTGTTCCCCGGCCGCCGGCGCCGCGGTGGCGGCCCGCGCCTCGTCGTTCCTGGCCGCCGCGCCGCGCGCCGCCGCGAGGCGGGCCTTCAGCTCGGCGCGGCGGGTCAGGATCCGTTCCTCGTCGTCCTCGGCCCACAGCCGCAGGGCGGCCATCCGCTCGGCCTCCCGGGCGTCGCCACCCTCCTTGGCGCGCTCCTCGGCGCCGGCCAGCAGCCGGGCCCGCTGGCGCACCTCGCGCTCCGCGTGGTCCAGCGCCCCGAGCCGGCGGGCCAACGTGGCGCGCCCGTCGGGCGACGCGTCCTGGGTCCGGGCCGCGGTCTCGTACCGGTCCCTGATGCGCCACCCCGTGCGCTCCGCGGCGGCGAGGCCGTGCCCCACGGCCAGGTCCTGGAGCAGGTCGGCGATGATGTCCCAGGGCGGCAGCTCCCGCCCACCCAGCCAGTCGTCCAGCTCCGCGCGGCTCCGCCGGGCGAAGGCCGCGTACCAGCCGTGGCCCGGATCCAGCCGTGAGGTGAGTGCCCGTAACTCCGCCGTGAAGGCGGTGAGGGACGCGGTGAGTTCCCGATCGGCCATGGACACATCATTAGCCATGGCAGGTACTGAATCGAAGACGTGTTACAGACCTTGTTTCGGATTCGCTACGGCCCGTTTTCCGAGTGCTCTTTTCCGCCCGCGCCTTTGCGTCCGGCGGCGGCCCGGACGAGCGGCTTCGCCGCCGGGTCACCGCCCCACGGCGTAACCTTGCATCCCCCGTGGATTGGCGCCGGCCGACAGGACGCCCGTCTCCGGGTCCCGCGCCACCGCGCACAGCCGGCCCTCCGTCCAGGCGTCCGCCACCGTCACCTTGTGGCCGCGCCGCCGCAGCTCCGCCGCGGCCGCCTCGCCGACCCGGGATTCCACGGTGACGCTGGCCGGCAGCATCCCGCGCGGGAAGAAGGAACTCGGAAACGCGTCCTGGTGCCAGTTGGGAGCGTCGATCGCGCCCTGCAGATCGAGCCCGCCGCGCACCTCGGGCGCCAGCGCCAGGGCCACGAGGAAATGCGCCTGCCACTGGTCCTGCTGGTCGCCGCCCGGGGTGCCGAACGCCAGCACCGGCTCCCCGCCGCGCAGCGCCAGCGTGGGCGAGAGGGTGGTGCGCGGGCGCCGTCCCGGCACCAGCGAGGACGGCAGCCCCGGCTCCAACCAGGTCATCTGCAGCCGGGTGCCGAGCGGGAAGCCGAGCCCTCGCACCACCGGCGAGGACTGCAGCCAGCCGCCGCTGGGCGTGGCGCTGATCATGTTCCCCCAGCGGTCGACGACGTCCACGTGGCAGGTGTCGCCGCGGGTCTCGCCGGTGGGCGCGACGGTCGGCTCGCCGGTGCCGGCCACCCCGCCGCCGGCCGTGGCGCCGCAGTGCGCGCTCAGCCGCGGCGTCCGGCCGCCGGGGCGCCCGGGGCGGAGCTCGCGGGAGGCCTCGGGGCCGATCAGCGCCCGGCGCGCCGCGTTGTACTCGGGGGAGAGGAGCTCGTCGAGCGGCACGGCCTCGGGTCCCGCGGCGTCCCCGTACCACGCCTCCCGGTCGGCCATGGCAAGCTTGCTCCCCTCGATGAGGGCGTGCAGGTACTCGGGGGTGCCGTGGTCGGCCGCGTCGAGACCCGGATCGAGCAGCGCCAGCTGCTGGGGGAGCACCGGACCCTGGGTCCACGGCCCGGCCTTGCACACCGTCCAGCCACGCCAGTCGTAGCTCACCGGGTCCTCGTACGTCGCCTCCCAGCCGGCCAGGTCGGCGGCGTCGAGCAGCCCCGCGTGCCGTCGCCCGGACGAGTCCATCGCCGGACGGGCGGCGTGCGCCACCATCGCCTCGGCGACGAACCCCTCGCGCCAGACCCGCCGCGCCGCCTCTATTCGGGCCTCCCGGCCGCCCGGGCCGCCCGTCCCCGCACCGGCCCGCGCCTCGGCCAGCAGCCGCCGCCAGGTGGCCGCCAGGTCGGGGTTGCGCAGCAGCGCGCCGGCCGCCGGCGGCCGGCCATCCGGCAGGTACACCTCTGCCGAGGAGGTCCACTCCGTCTCGAACAGCTCGCGCAGCGTCGCCACCGCCGCCCCGATCCGCTCCACCGCCGGATGGCCGTGCTCGGCGTACTCGATCGCGAACCGCAGCACGTCCGCCAGCTCCCGCGTGCCGTGGTCCCGCAGCAGCACCAGCCAGGCGTCGACCGCGCCCGGCACCACGGCCGCCAGCGGCCCGGTGCCCGGCACCAGGTCGAGCCCCAGCCCGGTGTAGTACTCGATGGTGGCGGCGGCCGGCGCCGGCCCCTGTCCGCACAGCACCCGCACCCGGCCGCCCGCCGGCGCCAGGATGATCGGCACGTCCCCGGCCGGCCCGTTCAGATGCGGCTCGACGACGTGCAGCACGAAGCCGGCCGCGACGGCTGCGTCGTACGCGTTCCCCCCGTCCTCCAGGACCGCCATCGCGGACTGCGACGCCAGCCAGTGGGTGGACGAGACCATGCCGAAGGTGCCCTGCAGGGTGGGCCGGGTGGTGAAGGACGTGCGGAACATGCCGCGGAGCATACGCCGTCCCCCCGACACCCCGGCCGGCCCCGGGCACCCGGGCGGCGCCGCCGGCGGGCGGCCTGCGAGCCACCTCCTAGTGCTACTTGTTAACCGGTCCGGGTGAAGTCCGGGGGACCGGGGCCTCCCGGTGGGGATCACCTCATCAGAACGACCCACGACCAACGAGGTGATGATGGCCGTCGAGCCCACCAACCCACACTCGACCACCGAGGACCTGACGAACGGCGAGAAGATGATCGTGAGCGCCCTCTCGGGTGGCGTGCTGATCCCCGACTCGTTCGTCAACAAGCGACAGCACCTCAAGGCCCTGCGCGAGGACTACGCGGAGCTGAAGGACAACCACCGTTGGACGTTCACGAGGACCGGGGACGGCACCTTCGTGGTCCAACACGTGGGCAGCGAGCGGTTCCTGGAGCCGCTGCGCAAGGCCGAGAACAGCCCGGTCTACGAGAACATCCGCTACCAGGGCCCCATCCTGCTGGAGACGGGGCCGCTGGCCGGGGCGCGCAACGAGTGGGAGATCCGGCGCCGCGGCCCGCACTACCAGATCGCGCTCCGCGACTCCCGCTACGTCGTGGGGCTGACCCACCCCGACCACAGCGACAGCTGGGTGACCCTGCTCGACCCGTGGTGGAGCGCCGACCGGCTCTGGATCATCCAGGACGCGCCGGACTGAGCCGGCTCGCGGGGCTCGGGGGCGCGGATTCCTGAGGTGGTGCACGAGGGCCGGGTCCACCCGGTCCGGGTCTCGCGGCCCGCCTCCGGGTGGACCCGGCCCTCGTGGCGGGCCATCGCCTCGGGTTGGTTCGGCGCGGTGTCCAGCCAGGGTCCCCGAAGCCGAGCTCGGCGCCGCGGGTGTCGCACGTGTCCATCGGCGCCCGCCCGGCGCCCGGTTGGCGCAGGGCGGGCGCGGGCGCACCCGGACGCGCGCGGGACCCCGATCCGACCCGGGCGTTCGGCCGCTGGCCGGCAGGCGCCCACCGCGGCGGGGCGTCCCGACGCCTCGGCGACCAGCAGGCGTCCACCGGCCGCCACGAAGTGCCGTTCGGGACCGCGAGGTTCCGGAGGGTCTCGGGCGGCCGGCGGGCCGTCGGCAACGGGCGCGCGGCGGTGCGGTCGACCTTCTGGACCGGGTGGCGGGATGGGGCTAGGGTGCGAATGGGAGCGCTCCCATGGGCTGGGAGGACCCGAGCCGCGACAACCCCCACCCGCCTTGGAGGACCACATGGCGTCTGCGCCCGCTCGCTCTTCCCGTTCCTTCCCCCGCGCCTCGGCCGGGGTCGCCCTCGCCCTGACCCTGGCGGCGGGCGGCACCTCCGCCGCGTTCGGCAGCTCCGAGGGCGCCGAGGCGGCGCCCACCGCCGAGTGCACCACCGACGGTTTCTGCGAGGACTTCGAGTCGCAGACCGGCACCCAGCCCTCGGGCCGCTGGAGCGCGGGCGCCCCCGACTGCACGGGCACCGGCTCCGCGAGCGTCGACAGTTCGGTCGCCCACACCGGCAGCCAGTCCATCCGGGTGAACGGCGGCACCGGCTACTGCAACCACATGTTCGTCGGCACGGAGCTCACCGACGTCGCCGTGGACTCCGGCCTGTACGTGCGGTTCTGGATGCAACACAGCACCCCGCTGCCCACCCAGCACGTGACCTTCCTGGCCATGGAGGACGCCGCCCACAACAACTCCGACCTGCGGATGGGTGGCCAGAACTCGGCCATGCAGTGGAACCGCGAGTACGACGACGCCACGCTGCCCGCGCAGAGCCCGGTCGGCGTCTCGCTGAGCGTCCCGCTGCCCACCGACGAGTGGGTCTGCGTCGAGTACCAGATCGACCCGGCGGGCCTGCTGGAGACCTGGGTCAACGGCGAGAGCGTCGAGGGCCTGCACCTGGACGGCACGCCGACCCAGGACGTGGAGCAGCAGTGGATGAACGGCGGCGCCTGGCAGCCGGACCTGACCGACCTGCGCTTCGGCTGGGAGAGCTACGGCGAGGGCTCCGACACCCTCTGGTACGACGACATCGCGGTCGGCACCACCCGCGTCGGCTGCTGAGCGCCGGCGGACGATGGGTCCAGGGCGCCCCCTGTGCGCCCTGGTCCCATCGGCACGGCCGCTTCCCTCGTCCGCCCGGACCGGCGAGGCCCGGGCGGCATCCCGTGCGCGGGCCCGCCGGGTAGCCGGTCGGCGGGCGTCCGCGATGCGGTGTGCCACGGCGTGCCGCTGGCCGACCCCCGACCGGGTCTGGTCCGGGGGTCGCGTGGCGTCGCCGTGTCCGGCACAACGCCGGGGGAGGCGCCGGCATTCCGCGGAGTGGACGGGCCGGGGGTGCCGTGGCGACCGTGGAAGGGAGCCTGGCCCGTGCCGCCGGTGCCGCACAAGGCGCTTCGCCGTCCGGGACAGCCGGCCGGCTGTCCGGCCTGGTCACGGCGCTGTCCGGGGCGTGTCCCGGAAGGATGGCGCGAAGTCGGGTTGATCTCCCCCTGGCCTGGCATGAGGATGGCGCCGTGTCAGGGGATCACGGGGCGCGCCTCGAACGGGCGCGGACCGCGGCGGAGTTCGTCGCGTTGATGCAGGAGCTCAAGGACCGGTCCGGGCTGTCCTACCGTCAGCTGGAGGAGCGCGCGGAGCGCCGCGGTGAGGTGCTGGCGCGCAGCACCATCGCCGACGGGCTGCGCCGCCGCGCGCTGCCGCGGGCCGAGGTGCTGGCCGCGTTCGTGCGGGCCTGCGGTGCCGGGGACGACGAGGTGGACGCGTGGCTGGCGGCTCGGGAGCGGATCGCCGCGGCCCCGCCGGAGCCGGACGTCGACGCCACCTCGGGGCACGGCGACCCGGCCGCGGCGGAGCCCGCGACCGCGTTTCGTCGCCGGCGCGGTCCTGGACTGCCGCGGCTGGCCGCGGTCGGTGGGGCGTTCGCGGTGCTGCTGGCCGGCACCGCCTGGGTGCTGTGGCCGGCCGGCGACGCGGGCGATCAGTCCGCGCGGGTCGCGTTCGAGGACGGCTGGGCGGAGATACGCCCGTCCGGCGCGCCCGGCCTGTGCCTGACCGAGGGACGGGACCGCAGCGGCCGGTACGAGGAAGCGGTCGCCGTGCAGGCGCCGTGCGGGGAGGCGGTGCCGCCGCGCACCTACCTCCGCCGGGCCGGCGAGAACGGCGTGTTCTCCATCGAGTGGGTGCACCCGGAGCACGGCCGGGGCTGCCTCACGCTGCGCACCCGCGAGCCGGCGGCCGACATGCTGGAGCCCTGGGACGACTGTTCGGGCGACCGCGCCATCCAGCGCTTCCGCTTCGAACCGGTGGGCAGCCCCTCGGCGGCGTACCTGATCCGTTCCGAGGAGAACGGGCGCTGCCTGACCATCCGGAACGGGGAGCGCGTCGCGGGCGCGGAGGCGGTCGTCAGCCCGTGCCGGGACGCCGAGGACGCCCAGCGCTTCGTGGTCGTGCCCAGCAACGGGTGACCCCGCGCGGACCAGCGCCCGACAGCCCGCCAGCTCGGACACCTGAGACGGCTGCACGGCCCGGGGCCGGACAGCCGGTCGCCCCCGCACGTGGCGGCGTGCGGGGGCGCGCCCGGCGGCGCCGGCTCGCCGGACCGGAGGGTCCGGCTCCGGCGACCCGTCAGGAGGACTGCGAGGGGGTCTCCTCCTCGGGAGACTCCTCCTCCAGCTCCGGTTCGGGCAGTTGGTGTAGGTCGCGGTCGCCCGGCAGTTCCTCCAGGTCCTGGCCCTCCAGGTCCTCGGGACCGGGAAGCTCCTCGGGGCCCTCGCCGAAGTCGGCCGGGCGTTCGATCGGGTCGCCGATGGAGGTGGCGGTGCGGACGTCGCCCTCGCGGGTGCCGTTGGCCATCACCGTGTCGCCGACCTCGATCGTGTCGGGGTCGGCGTCCCAGGAGTCCTCCGAACGGATCAGGGTGTCGTCGGTCAGCGACCACTCCCAGGTGGTGCCGTCCGCGCTCTCCACGGTCACGCTGTCCTCGCCGCGCGCGGTGACCTCGCCCCGCTGCTGCACCTGGTAGACCAGCTCGCCGGTCTCCGGGTCCTGCAGCACCGTCTCACCGTGCAGCAGGTCCTCCTCTATCGCGGGGAGTCGGGGCAGCTGGCGCAGCTCCGGCTCGCCGCCGTCGCCCGGGCCCTGCCGCTGGTCGTCGTCGTTCTCGTCGGTGTCCGCCGGTTCGACCGCCGACCAGTTCGCGCCGTCCGGTGTGGCGTCCGGGGAAGCGAACGAGGTGGCGGCGAAGCCGACGAACCCGCAGCACACGACGGCGGCGGCGGTGAGCGCCATGGCGCGTCGCATCCCGCACTCCTCTCCTCGTGGCGGCCCTCGGGGGAGGGCCGCCTGGAAGGCTGTGCCTCCAGACTGCGCGACGGACCGTCACAGCCGCGTAAGGGCGGGCCTCGGGCCCGGTCCGCGCGTGCCGCGCTCGCGACCGGCGGCGGGGTTCGGCAGACTCGGCGCGTGGAGCGCGACATGATGGCGGCCATCGCGAGTCGGCTGGCGGGCGTCGAGGGCGTCGTCGGGGTGTCCCTGGGCGGCAGCCGGGCGCGCCGGGTGCACCGCCCGGACTCGGACGTGGACCTGGGCCTGTACTACCGGCCGCCGCTGGACACGGAGGCGCTGCGCCGGCTGGCCGCCGAGTTGACGGGCGAACGGGTCGAGGTCACCGAGCCCGGCGGCTGGGGCCCGTGGGTGGACGGCGGCGCCTGGCTGACCGTGGCCGGGGTGCGGGTGGACTGGATCTTCCGGGACATGGACCGGGTGCGCCGGATCTGGGAGGAGTGCCGGGCGGGTCGGTTCGAGGTGGGCGTCCAGTCGGGGCACCCGCTGGGCGTCTACTCGCACTCCTACGTCGGCGAGCTGGCGCTCGGCCAGTTGCTCGCCGACCCGGCGGGCGAGCTGGCGGAGCTGCGCGACGCGTTCCGCGACTATCCGGCGCCGCTGCGCCGGGCGCTGGTCGAGCACGCCGGGTTCGAGGCGCCATTCGCCCTCTCCGTGGCCCGGAAGGGGGTGGGCGCCGGCGACGCCAGCTACGTCGCGGGCTGCCTGTTCCGCGCGGTCGGCGTCCTCGCCCAGGCGCTGCACGCGGCCGCCGGCAGCTGGCTGCTCAACGAGAAGGGCGCGGTGGCCGAGGCCGGGCGCCTGCCGGGCGCGCCCCCGGATTTCGCGGACCGGGCGCACGCCCTGTTCGCGCTGCTCGACGCGACGCCCGCCGGCCTGGCCACGGTGCTGGACGCGGCGGACCGGCTGGTCTCCGAGGTGCTGGAGGGTGTCTCCCCGGGTGGCGGGTGACGCCGGTGGGCCGGCGCGAGCGCAGGTCACCGCCCGGACCGCAGGTCACCAGGGTGGCGTAATGAGAACGAAACGTCCAGGCAACCGCCAGGAAACACGCAGGGGAGAGGTTGCCTGTCATCAGCCCTCTCTGGAGGAGACGCTCATGCCCGCTGTGACCACCGCCCCGGCGCTGCCGCGCCTGGTGGGCCGGGCACATGTGGACCTGCGCCGTCAGGCGAGCGCCCTCTGTCACGTCTGAACGTTCTCGCGTACGACTGACCGCATCCCGGCGGGTCTCCGCCGGCTGAGCCGTCGTACCAGTACGACCCCGCCCCGCGCCGCACGTTCGCCCCTCGCGCCGCCGCCGTGCGCGGACGAGCGGCCGGACCGGTCGACGTTGTCCCGCTGACTCCCCAGGGAGCCGCCGCCGGGCGCACGCCCGGTCTCATTCGGCCCCGACCGGCATCGCCGGCCCCCGCCGGTCGGGGCTACCGCGGCTGCCCGCTCCTCCGAGAGGCACCACCCATGACGCTCACCTCGCCGCTGCCCTACACCGAGACCGCGGGCCCGTGCGGCGCCCGGCGGCGCGCCGACCGGGCCCACACCATCGCCGAGATCCTGCGCCGCCAGGTCGTCGCCGGCGCGTTCCCCGACGGCGTGCTCCCGGACGAGCTGACCCTCGCCGCCGAGTACGCGGCGTCCCGCAACGCCGTGCGGCAGGCGCTGGACGCCCTCCGCGCCGAGGGCCTGGTGGACCGGGTCCCCGGCACCGGCACCCTGGTCACCGCGGCGAAGTACCCGCACGGCCTGAACCGGCTGTGCGGACTCGCCGAGACGCTGCGCGAGCACGGCCCGGTCACCAACGAGGTGCGCGCCGCGGGCGCCGTGCCGGCCCCGGCCGCCGTCGCCCGGCGGTTCGGGCTGCCGGCCGGCTCGGACCTCGTCTACGTGGAGCGGCTGCGCCGCGTCGGCGGCCTGCCGCTCTCCCTCGACCTGACCTATCTCGCGCCGGACATCGGGACCCCGCTGCTCGGCGAGGACCTGGTCAACAACGACCTCTTCGCGCTGATCGAACGCTCGACGGGCCGCCGCCTCGGCGTCGCCGAACTGACCGTCGAGGCGGTCAGCGCCGACCCGCACACCGCCGCCGTGCTGCAGGCCCCGATGGGCGCGGCGCTGCTGGCCGTGGAGCGGCTCAGCCACCTCGACGGGGGCCGCCCCGTGGACCTGGAGTTCATCCGGTTCCGCGGCGACCGGCTCACCATGACGGCCCGCACGCACCGCAGCTGACCCATCCGAACCCACGGAGGATCCCCATGGCCCTGGTCGAGAACCGCGCCGACGTCCCGGTCACCATCGACGAGTCCCGCTGCATCGACGGCTGCACCCTCTGTGTGGACGTGTGCCCGCTCGACTCGCTCGCCATCAACCCGGAGACCGGCAAGGCGTACATGCACGTGGACGAGTGCTGGTACTGCGGGCCCTGCGCGCTGCGCTGCCCCACCGACGCCGTGACCGTCAACATGCCCTATCTGCTGCGCTGAAGGAAGTTCGCCCATGCCCCGCAGCCGTACCCCCCGTCAGCCCCGCGCTCTGGCCCCCCGTCACCGCGTCCGGTCCCGCGCGGCGCTCGCCGTCGCCCTGCTCCTGGTCCCGCTCGCCGGCTGCGCCGACGCCGGCGCCCGCGACGGCACCGTGCAGATCGTCGTCGGCTACCAGTCCAAGACCATCAACACCGTCACCGCGGGCACGCTGCTGCGCGCCAAGGGCTGGTTCGAGCAGCGGCTCGACGAGCTCGGCGCGCGGGACGGCAACGAGTACGAGGTGGTGTGGCAGGACTACGACACCGGCGCGCCCATCACGGCCCAGATGGTGGCCGGCAAGATCGACATCGGCTCGATGGGCGACTACCCGATGCTGATCAACGGCTCGCGCACCCAACCGCTGGGCGAGGACCGCAGCATCATGGTCTCGGTCACCGGCTACAACGCGGACGGCGGCCTCAACGGCGTCGTGGTGCCGCCGGAATCCGACGCCAGGACGCTGTCCGACCTGGCCGGCGAGACCGTCTCGACGTCCGTCGGCTCCGCCGGACACGGCCAGCTGGTCCGGGCCCTGGAACAGGCCGGGCTGCCCGCCGACGCCGTCTCGGTGGAGAACCAGCAGCCGCAGGTCGGCGCCTCCGCCCTGGAGTCGGGCGCGGTCGCCGCCCAGTCGCAGTTCGTGGCGTGGCCGGGGCTTCTGGTCTTCCAGGACCGGGCCAGGCTGCTCTACGACGGCGCCGCCCTCGGCCTGCCCACGCTGCACGGCGTGGTCGTCGGCGAGCCGTTCGCCGAGGAGCGCCCGGAGGTGCTGAACGCCTTCCTCCAGGCCCAGCTGGACGCCACGACGTTCCTGCACGAGAACCCGCTGGCGGCCGCGACCATCGTGGCCGAGGACACCGGGCTGCCGCCCGAGGTCGTCTACCTCTACAACGGCCCGAACGGCATCTCCACCTTCGACGCCACCGTCAAGCCCGAACTGGTGGACGCGCTGGAGCAGGACATCCCGCTGCTGGAGGACATCGCCGACCTGGAGGCGCTCGACCTCGACGCCTTCGTGGACGACTCGTACCTGCGCGAGGCCTACGGGCCCGGCTACGAGGAGGACCTGGCGTCCGCCACGAACCCGGCCGCCCTCACCGGCACCGACGCCGCCTGCGGCGTCGCGGTGGAGGACCCGGCCACCGCCGGCGAGCTGTGGCTGGACGGTGAGGACACCACCCGGCCCGCCGCGACGCCCACCTGCCTGCTGCGCCAGATCCGCGAGGCCACGGCGGCGGGCGGGACCCCGCGCGCCGCGTACGTGCCGGACGCCACGACCGGCACCCGGTGGTTCGCCGACCACATGACCTGGGTGCGCGACCCCGGGGCCGAGCCGGACCACCGGCTGCTGCCGTTCGCCGCGCCCTCCGCCGCCGACGCGTACGTCGCCGACCACCCGGGCGCCGAACTCGTCGGCTACCGGGAAGCGCTCGCCGACGCGTGACCCGTAGACAAGGAGCCCGCCCGATGACGACGACTCCGCTGACCCGCCCGCCCACCGGCACGCCCCCCAAGTCCCCTGCCAGGGCGGCCGGGGCGGGCGCCACCCCGCCGGCCGGCCCGCCCGGCCGGCGGGGCCCCGCGGCCCCGCGCCGCGCCCGGCTGGTCCGGCTCGGCCTCGGCCTGCTGTCGCTGAGCGCGGCCCTCGCCCTGTGGCAGCTGCTCACGGTCAACGACGTCAGCTGGTGGCTGCGGTTCGACCGGCTGCCCAGCGCCACCGAGGTCGCCTCGGCGTTCGGCGAGCAGGTCGGCACCGCCTCGTACCGGCAGGATCTGCACTTCAGCCTGCAGCGCATCCTCACCGGATTCGGGCTCGCCGCGTTCGCCGGGATCGCGCTCGGCATCCTGGTCACCCGCTCCCGGCTGGCCGGCGGGCTGCTCCAGCCGGTGCTGGAGGTGGCCCGGCCGATCCCGGCCATCGCCCTGGTGCCGATCGCCATCCTGGTCTTCCCGACCGACGAGCAGGGCATCGTCTTCATCACCTTCGTCGCCGCGTTCTTCCCGATCCTGGTGAGCACCCGGCACGCGGTGCGCTCGCTGCCGGTCATCTGGGAGGAGGCCGTGCGCACCCTGGGCGGCGGCCGGTGGCGGGTGCTGTGGCACGTGGTGCTCCCCGGCAGCCTGCCCGGCGTCTTCGGCGGCCTCTCCGTCGGCATGGGCGTGTCCTGGATCTGCGTCATCTCCGCGGAGATGATCTCCGGCCAGTACGGGGTCGGATACCGCACCTGGCAGGCGTACACGGTGGTCGACTACCCGGGCGTGCTGGTCGGGATGGTCACCATCGGCGCGCTCGGCTGGGCCACGTCCGCGCTGGTGGAACTGGCCGGCCGGCGGGTCACCCGCTGGCTGCCCAGGGCCGCCCACACCACCCAGTCCCGGAGGCCCTCATGACCCGCACCCCCGCCGGCCCGACCGCGACGGCGACCCCGTCGCCCGAACCCGCCACCGGAGTGCCCGCCGGGGCCCCCGCCGGATCCTCGGCCGGCCCCGCCGCATCGCCCGCGGTCGCCGTGCCCGAACCGGAACCGGCCGCGCTGCGCCTGGACGGGGTCGGCCTCGGCTACCCGGGCGCCGAGGTGCTCACCGGCCTCGACCTCAGCGTCGCCCCCGGCGAGATCCTCGTGGTCGCCGGCCCGTCCGGCTGCGGCAAGACCACGCTGCTGCGGGTGCTCGCCGGCCTCCTCCCGGCCACCGCGGGCCGGGTGCTGGTCGACGGCGCGCCGGTCGCCGGACCCGGGGCCGAGCGCGCCCTGGTCTTCCAGGACGACGGCCTGCTGCCCTGGCGCAGCGTGCGCCGCAACGTCGAACTCCCGCTGGCCCTGCGGGGCGTGCGGCGCCGCGAACGCGCCGTGGCCAGCGCCCCCTGGATCCAACGGGTCGGCCTCGCCGGCTACGAGCGGCACCTGCCGCGCGAACTGTCCGGCGGCATGCGCCAGCGCGTCCAGCTGGCCCGCGCGCTGGTGGCCGCGCCGGGCGTGCTGTTGATGGACGAGCCGTTCGGCGCGTTGGACACGGTGACCCGCGCCGCCATGCAGGACCTCCTCGTCCGGGTCTGGCGCCGGCACCGCACCACGCTGGTGTTCGTCACCCACGACATCGACGAGGCGCTGCACCTGGGCGACCGGGTGCTGGTGCTCGGCTCGGCCGGCGCCGGGCCGCGCGGCGTCGTCACCGTGCCGTCGCCCCGCGACCGGGCCGCCGCCGCGACCCCGGAGACGCGGCGGGTCCGCGAGGAACTGCTCACGCTGCTGGACGCCGGCGCCCCCGCCCCCGCCCCCAGCGAGCCCGCGCCGTGAAGGGACCCGCCCCCATGGAGATACCAGAACCCGCCGACCCCTCTGGCTACGAAGCACTGGACTGCGACGTGCTGGTGGTCGGCGGCGGCACCGCCGGCACCATGGCCGCGCTCACCGCCGGCGCCCACGGCGCCCGGGTGCTGGTGCTGGAGAAGGCGCACGTGCGGCATTCGGGCGCGCTGGCGATGGGCATGGACGGCGTCAACAACGCCGTCATCCCGGGCCTGGCCACCCCCGAGGACTACGTCGCCGAGATCACCCGCGCCAACGACGGCATCGTCAACCAGCACACCCTGATGCGCACCGCCACCCGCGGCCACGACATGGTGCGCCGGCTGGAGGGCTACGGGGTCAAGTTCGAGAAGGACGAACACGGCGAGTACGCGGTCCGCAAGGTGCACCGCTCGGGCAGCTACGTGCTGCCCATGCCCGAGGGCCGGGACATCAAGAAGGTGCTCTACCGGGTGCTGCGCCGCCGCGAGAACCGCGAACGCATCCGGATCGAGAACCGGTTGATGCCGGTCCGGGTGCTCACCGACCAGGGCCGGGCGGTCGGCGTGGCCGCCCTGCACACCCGCACCGGACGCTTCGTCGTGGTGCGGGCCGGCGCGGTCATCCTGGCCACCGGCGCGGCCGGCCGCCTCGGCCTGCCCGCCTCCGGCTACCTCTACGGCACCTACGAGAACCCCACCAACGCCGGCGACGGCCACGCCATGGCCTACCACGCCGGCGCCGAGCTGTCCGGCATCGAGTGTTTCCAGGTCAACCCGCTGATCAAGGACTACAACGGCCCGGCCTGCGCCTATGTCGCCAACCCCTTCGGCGGCTACCAGGTCAACGCGCTCGGCGACCGCTTCGTCGACTCCGACTACTGGTCAGGACAGATGATGGCCGAGGTGAAGCGCGAGATCGACTCCGACCGGGGTCCTGTCTACCTCAAGGTGTCCCATCTGCCCGAGGAGACCGTCGCCGCGCTGGAGTCCATCCTGCACACCACGGAACGCCCCACCCGGGGCACGTTCCACGCCGGCCGCGGCCACGACTACCGCACCCACGACGTGGAGATGCACATCTCCGAGATCGGCCTGTGCGGCGGGCATTCGGGCTCCGGCGTGTGGGTGGACGAGAACGCCGCGACCACCGTGCCCGGACTGTACGCGGCCGGCGACCTGGCCTGCGTGCCGCACAACTACATGATCGGCGCCTTCGTCTTCGGCGATCTGGCCGGCGAACACGCCGCCCTCGGCCCCGGCCGCGACCCGTTCCGCGGCGAACCCCCGGCCGACCAGCTCGCCGAGGCACACGAGCTGGTCTACCGCCCGCTGCGGCACCCGGAAGGACCCTCACAGCAGCAGGTCGAGTACAAGCTGCGCCGCTTCGTCAACGACTACGTGGCGCCGCCCAAGAGCGACACCCGGCTGGCCATCGCGGTGGAGACGTTCGAGCGGATGCGGGGCGAGATCGCCGAGATGGGCGGGCGCACCCCGCACGAGCTGATGCGGTGCGTCGAGGTGTCGTTCATCCGGGACTGCGCCGAGATGGCGGCGCGCTCCTCGCTGGCACGTACCGAAAGCCGCTGGGGCCTGTACCACCAGCGCCTGGACCGGCCGGAACGCGACGACGCCGGCTGGCTGTTCCACCTCAACCTGCGCAAGGGCGCCGACGGGCGGATGGAGTTCCTGCGCCGCGGCGTCGCGCCCTACGTCGTCCCGGTGCCGGAGTTCGACCCGCCGGCGCGACTGGCCGACCCGGGGCCGGTGCCGCTGGCGGTGCCCGAACCGGCGGGCACCACAGCCCGGGCCAGGGCCCGGGTGACGAAGGCCAACGGCCGGCAGACCGGGTCCGGCGACGCCGGCTCACCCCGGATCCTGGAACTCCTGGCGCTGCACGAGCGGATGCCCACGCTGGACGAGGTGCGTCCGTATCTCGACGACGCGGACGCCCCGGTGCGGCGCACCGCGCTGACCGTGCTCACCGAGACCACGCCCGAGGGCTTCGGCACCGCGCTGACCGAGGCGCTGGGCGATCCCGATCCGGAGGTCAGGGCGGCCGCCGCCGAGGCCCTCCGCGAGCTCGCCGAGATCCTGCCCGCCGCCGGCACCGCCGACGGCGACGGGCTGCGCGCCGGGCTGCGGTCCGCCCTGGCCGTGCCGGATCCGGGCGTCAGGGCGGCGGCCCTGGACCTGCTGCGCGCCGTGCGGGCCGGCGACCCCGAGCCGTTCCGCGCCGCGCTGACCGATCAGGTGACGGCGGTGCGGCTGGCCGCGATCAGCGGCCTGGTCGGCCTGGACGACACCGAGGGGGTGGCCCGCGCCGCCGCCGACGAGGCCCGCGAGGTACGGGTCGCGGCGGCCCGCGGGCTGGGCACGCTGGCCGATCCGCGCGGCGTCCCGGCCCTCACCGCGCTGGCCGGCGACGCCGACGCGCTGGTCCGGGCGGCGGCGTTCGAGGCGGCGGCCGCGTTCCCGGCGGCGGACGGGCTGACCGCCCTGGCCGCCCGGGCGGCCGAAGACCCCGACTGGCGGGTCCGCGAGGGCACCATCCGGGCGCTGGCCGTCGCGGGCCCCGAGCATCTGCCGCGGCTGCGGCACGCCGCGCGGTCCGACCGGCACGCCAACGTCCGCCGGGCGGCGGTGCAGTCGCTGGCCGCCCGGGCCGCCGACCCGGCCGTGGCCGAGGCGCTCACCGCGGCCCTCGGCGACACCGACGCCGACGTCCGCGCCTACGCCCGCCGCGCCCTGGCCGGGGTGCCCACCCCGGATCCCGCCGACCTGCCCGGCCGCGGCTGAGCCCGTGCCGCGCCCGCTCCCGGGTACCGCAGTCCTGGTGCCCGGGAGCGTCCCCGTCAGGCTCAGTCCTTGACGTGCCCCACGAACGCTCGCCATGCGTCGGCGGTCACGACCAGGGCGGGGCCCGGGTTCTTGCTGTCACGCACGGGGACGACGCCGGGGAAGCCGTCCGCGACCTCGACGCAGTTCCCCTCGTCCGCGTTGCTGTAGCTGCTCCTGCGCCACGACGTGACGCTCATGTCTGCTTGGGCGGCGTCCATGTCTCAGTCGTCCTCACTTCATCAGCGAACGGATGAACTCAAGCGACTCCTGCGGCGAGAGAACCACGTCGCGCAGCTGATCGTATGACAGCCGGAAGTGTTCCGCCTCCAGCGGATCGGTGACCAGGTGTCCATGGGCCGCGCTCTCCAAGTAGGCCACTGAGCTGCCGTCCTTCTCCCACAGGATGGTCAGCGAACCACCCAGCACGTGCTGTATCCCCACGTCGAAAGGCAACACCTGGATGGTCACGTTCGGTAGCTCTGCCACCTCGACGATATGGGCGAGCTGCCGGTTCCATGCCTCGACGTCCTTCATGGGGCGCCGCAGCACGGCCTCGTCGAGGATGACTCGGTACGTCGGGGGCGGCTCCCCGCGAAGGAACTCCTGCCTGCTCATCCGCAGATCGACTGCCCGCTCTAACTGCGCCTCCGTCTTGCGCCTGTCGGTGCGCAATTGCTCCCGGGCGTACTCCTCGGTCTGAAGCAGGCCGGGCACGGTGGCGGCTGCGTACTCGTACCGTGTCGCGGCCCTCTCCTCCCGTTCCATGAACGGCGCGTACTTCGGGCGGATCGACTCACGCTTGGCCAGTCGCCACAGCTTCTCCCGGCTTGGGCAACGCAGCCCATCCCGGTCAGCGCCAGGCGCGGACGAGGTCTTCCGGGCCCCAGTGGGCCGCGAGCGGCAACCCGTCAGCGAAGCCGCTGCGGGAGACTGCGACCAGAGGCGTGTCCGTTCCCGCGCCCGGCACGGCGGGCGCGTCGCGGACCAGAGCGACGTAGTCGTGATGGTCAAAGGTCCGTCCCTCCAGCCACTTGATGGACCCGAGGAAGTGCACCCGCCCGGCCACCGGCTCCCGATCGGCGCCAACCAGGTCGATCTCAGGGTTGTTCTGACGGTTCCACCAGCCGCCGACCACCTCGGTGTCAGGCCACGTCTTGTCGGGCAGCAGCCGCAGCAGCGACTCGCGGATGATCGGTTCCACCGCCCGCCCGCGCCAACTCGTCCAGCCCCGCTCGATGCGCTCCAGGGCCACGTCGCCCCGGCCTCGTTCGATCAGTGGCAGACCGCGCTGGAGAAAGGCCAGCCAGAACCGTAGGTACGGGTCGGCGATGCGGTAACGCTTGTTCTTGTGGCCGGGCTTGGCCGACAACGGGAGGTCGGCCGCCAGCACCCGCTTGGCCAACAGCGCGTTCAGCAGCGGAGTCAAAACCCCGGAAGGCAGTGCGCTGGCACCGCCGGCCTGGGCGGCGATGGTCGTGAACGTCCGCTCACCGCTGCCGACCGCCTCCAGCACTGCGCGGGCGTGTGACGCCTCTGGGAACTCGCCCAGCAACGACAACTCGCCCGCCGCCAGGAGCGGCGAGAGAGGGTTGGCCACCGCCTCGGTCAGGAACGCGGTGCGGCTCATGCCCCGCCGCCAGGACTGAACGATCTCCGGGAATCCCCCGGTGATCAGCAGGGCGTCCACCGCCTCGGCCGCACCCAGGCCGACGGCGGTCTGCACGTCCCCCAGATGCAGCGGATTGACCGTCATCTTCGCCGCCCGCCCGAAGAACGGGCGACCGTGGGATCGCAGCGCCTCCATCACCGAGATATCGCTTCCCACCAGGATCAGCAAAACCGGCTTGGCCGACAGGTGCCGGTCCCAGACGGTCTGCAGCGCACCCTCGAACTCACCGTCCTGTTCCACCAGCCACGGCACCTCGTCGATCACCGCGACACTCGGGGCGTCGTCGGGCAACGCCACAGCCAGGGACCGCAGCGCCTGGTTCCAGTCGCCTGCCTGCAGCCCCGCCACCAGACTGGCCCCGGGCAGCGGCGACTGCGCCAGCGTGGCGGCAAAATCCGCCCGCTCGGCCACCGGATTACGACCCCGAGTAGCTTGGAAGACCACATACGGCAACCCGGATCGATCACAGAACTCCTGCACCAACCGCGATTTCCCGACGCGCCGCCGCCCCGTCATGATCACAGCCTGACCGCGCGTGCCCCCTGCCCCCTGGGCCACCAAACCCAACTGGCGGTCCAGCCGCTCCAGGTCGAGCGATCTGCCCTTGAAGCCGCTCACGGGGTCACCTCACTCTGGAGTGCAAAAGGTAGATTCGATATTACGTAGATTGAATCTACCTTAAACTACCGAGCCCGCCTCAGCCAGCCGCATGCCGCGGCGCAGGCAACGGGAGGGCCGCCTCCCTCTCGGACGTTCGCTGAGCCGGCCCGGACGAGCCCGACCCCGCTGACCCGGCGCGCCGCGCGTGGTCCGGGCACACCAGGAACCGGCCGCTTTCCCCCTCGTCCTACGGGTACGCCGGACGAGGGAAGCGGGCATGCGCGGGAGGCGAGCCGGCGGGTTGGCTGCGGCGGTGCTGGTGGCTCCGGTCGTCGCGGCGGCGGTCGTCGTGTCCCTGCTGCCGGGCGGGGGCGCCGGCCCGGCCCGGACCCGGACGACACGCTGCCGTCGAACATGCTCACCTCCGCCTGCCGGGCGGACGTGACCCTGCCGGACGACGCCAACGACACGGGCTACCGGCTGACCGGGCTCGACTGGGAGCTGTGGCTCTCGGCCGACGCGCAACGCGCCTACGTCGTCACGCCGGACGGCGTCGAGGCGTGGCCCCAGGTCGCCCCGTTCTGGGGCTGCGGCTGACCGAGGCCACGCCACTGGCGCTCACGCCCCGGCGTTCACGCCACGACACCCAGACCGTGGTCGATGAGCTTCGCCAGCCGGTCCAGATGTTCGGGGGTCGGGTCCAGCAGCGGCGCCCGGACCCCGCCCACCGGCAGGCCGCGGAGCCGGACGCCGGCCTTGACCAGGGACACCGCGTAGCCAGGACGCTCGTTGCGCAGCGCCACGAGCGGCACGTAGAACTCGTCGAGCAGCAGCGCCGCGGTGTCCTCGTCGCCCGCGCCGACCGCCCGGTGGAAGGCCAGCGCGATCTCCGGCGCGAAGGCGAAGACGGCCGAGGAGTACAGCGAGATGCCGAGGCCGCGGTAGGCGTGCACGGTCATCTCCGCGGTCGGCAGCCCGTTGAAGAAGTGGAACGGCTCCGCGGACGCGCCCCGCGCGCCGCGCACCCGGCGCACCGTGCGGTGCAGCAACTCGACGTCGCCGACCCCGTCCTTCAGGCCCACGACGCCGGGCAGCGTGGCCAGTTCGGCCGCCGTGTCGGGCGTGGGCACGGCGTTGGCGCGCTGGTAGACGATGACCGGCAGCGAGGTGGCCGCGGTCACCTCCCTGACATAGTCCACCAGCCCCTGCTGCGGCCCGTTCACGAGGTACGGCGGGAGCAGCAGCAGGCCGTCCACG
The DNA here is from genome assembly GCF_039871525.1 of Streptomyces sp. B6B3. Taxonomy (NCBI): domain Bacteria; kingdom Bacillati; phylum Actinomycetota; class Actinomycetes; order Kitasatosporales; family Streptomycetaceae; genus Streptomyces; species Streptomyces sp. B6B3. The sequence goes on from NZ_JBDPLU010000016.1 coordinate 19,168, forward strand.
CCGGCCCGCTCCAGTCCCTCGACCTGCTGGCGCACCAGCGGCAACGGGCCGCCGGCCGCGGCCACCACCGGAACCCGGCCGGCGACGGCGGTGACCGCCACCCGGGCGCAGGCGGCCAGTTCGTCCGCCGACAGCGCGTGGAACTCACCGGTGCCGCAGGCGACGAAGACGCCGCCCGCCCCGGCCTCGACGCCGCTCGTGACGTGCCGGGCCAGCAGGTCCGTCTCGACCTCCCCGTCGGCCCCGAAGGGGGTGACGGGGAAGAACAGGATTCCCTTGAAGTCCAGGGCGGTCATGGCAGTCATCCCTTGGTCGCGCCTGCGGTGATGCCTCGGACGAGTGAGCCCTGGAGGCAGAAGTAGACGATGAGGCTGGGCACGAGGGCCACCAACGCTCCGGCCAGCACCACGCCGGACCCCACCTGCACGTCGGCGCGCAGGATGGACAGGGCGACCGTCAGCGTGTAGTCGTCGGGCCCCTTGGCGGCGATGATCGGCAGCAGGTACTGGTCCCAGATCATCAGGTAGCCGAAGATGCCGATCACGCCGAGCGCGGGCCGGCACAGCGGCAGGATGATCTGCCAGAGCATCCGGAACTCGCCGACGCCGTCCAGCCGCGCGGACTCCTCGATCTCCGTCGGCACCTCCTTCATGAACTCCGTCATGACCAGCACGGAGAACCCCCAGGCGCCGATCGGCAGGATCACCCCGAACACGGTGCCCTTGAGGTCGAGGCCGAGCACCGGAACGTCGCCGAGCACCACGGACAGCGGCACCGCGATGATCTCCTCGGGCAGCATCATGGTGAGCAGGAACAGGCCCATCACAACAGCCCGGCCGCGGAACCGGCGGCGGGCCAGCGCGTACGCGGCCAGCACCGACACCGTCATCTGGAGCAGCAGGCCGCCGCCGGCGATGACCAGCGAGTTCGCGAAGTAGTCCCAGACTCCCCGGTCGGTGGCCACCCGGAAGTTCTCCAGCGTGGACTCGCCGGGGATGAGCGACAGCTGCGACGCCTTGGCGTTCGCGCTGAACGCCCCGCTGAGGATGAGCAGGAACGGCGCGGCGAAGACGAACAGCGCCAGGGCGCACAGCAGGACCCGCAGCACCATCCCGGGTCCCGGCTTCGGCGACCAGGCCAGGGCCGTGTCGAACCGGGTGGCGCTGGTGTGGCGGCCGGTCCGCCGCGGCGCGCGGCCGGCTCCCTTGAGCGCGGTGCTCATCGGTCGTTCCTTCGGGTCAGGAGGCGGACGGCGACGGTCAGCAGCAGCGTGACGGCGAGCAGCAGCATCGAGCCCGCCGAGGCCACGCCGATGTCGTTGCGCTCGAAGCCGAGGGAGAAGACCCGGGTCATCCACACCTCCGTGGCGCCGGCGGGTCCGCCGCCGGTGAGCACGTACACCTCGGTGAAGATGCGCAGACCGCGGATGGCGGCCAGGGTCAGCACGATGGCGATCGCGGGCCGCAGCGCGGGCAGCGTGATGTACCGCAGCCGCTGCCACACCGTCACCCCGTCCACGGCCGCCGCCTCGTACAGCGACCGCTCCACGCCGGCCAGGCCGGCCAGGATGATGACCATGTTGTACGGGGCGCCGATCCAGACGCCGACGACCATCACCGACCACAGCGCGGTGTCCGGGCTGTCCAGGAACGGCTGCGGGCCGAAGCCGAGGAAGCCGAGCACCGAGTTGACGAAGCCGTCGTCGGTCGGCAGGTAGAGCAGCCGCCAGATCTCGCCGACGATGGCCAGCGCGGTGACGACCGGCAGGAAGACGGCCGTGCGGATCAGCCACAGCGACCTGGCCTGCCCCTCCAGCAGCAGCGCCAGCAGGAAGCCCACGACGATCGCGCCGAAGGTCTGGCCGATGCCGAGCAGCAGGGTGTGGCCCATCGCCTCCTGGAAGCGGTCGTCGGTCACCACCTGCTCGTAGTTGTCCAGGCCCACCCACTGGTCGCCGAGGAAGGGCTGCACCTCGTGCAGGCTGAGCCTGATCCCCTCGATCATGGGGATGAACTTGAAGCACAGCGCCAGCAGCAGCCCGGGCGCCAGGAACAGCCACGGGACGCCCGCCCGGCGCAGGCGCCGCCAGCGGGGCGGGGCACTCGTGGCCGCGCGTGGCGGCGCCTGCTTGGCCGGGGGGCGTTCGACGGTGGGTGAGCTCACGGCAGGAGGTCCTGCGCCTCGAGCTCGCTGGCGATGTCCTCCTCGATCCCGGCCACGCCCTCGGCCACGTCGCTGTCGCAGTCCGACATGATCGCGTTGAGGCCCTCGGCGGTCACCTGACGGATCGGGGTGAAGTCGATGGCCGAGGGGAAGACCTTCGAGTTCTCGTCGTACTGCTGCTGCACCAGGTCCCAGCGCTCGTCGTCGCGCAGTTCGCCGGCGTCCATGGTGGTGTTGACGGGCAGCCGGACCACCGGCTCGGTCTGCTCGTCCAGGGCCATCGCGATCTCCTGGGCCTCGGGCGAGATCAGGAACTCGGCCAGCTGCCGCTGCGCGTCCGTCTGGTCGGAGCCTGCGGCGAGGTAGATGTTCTCGCCCTCGGCCAGGGTGGTGGTGCCGGCCGGGCCCGCCGGGGTGGGGATCACCTCGTAGACGTCCTCGCCCGGCTCCTGGTCGTAGGCGGCCATGTTGTAGGGGCCGGTCAGGTAGATCCCGGCCTCACCGTTGTTGAACTGGCGAGAGTCCAGGGTGGTCGAGGTCAGCGCGTTCGGCTGGACGTGCCCCGGCGTGCAGAACTGCTCCTTGATCCACTCGACCGCCTCGATCGTCCCCGGCGAGTCGAAGGCGGGCTCGAAGGTGCCGTCGCCGGCCTCGGTGACGAAGTCGCCGCCGCCCTGCCAGATGTAGCTGGAGCCCCACCAGGACAGGTAGCCGCGCTCGGTGGTGCCCGGCACCACCATGCCGTACGTGTCGTCCTCGCCGTTCCCGTCGGGGTCCTGGGTGGCGAAGGCGTCGGCCAGCGCGGTCAGCTCCTCCCAGGTCTCGGGCACCTCCATGCCGAGGCTCTCGCGCCAGTCCTTGCGCACCATCGTCACGAACGCCTGCCGGGAGAACGGCACGCCGTAGTACTCGCCGTCCAGGCCCTGGGTGGCCTGCCAGTTGGCGTCGGATATGTCGGCGTTGCCGGCTATGGACTCGCGCTCGACCGGCACCACCCAGCCCTGCGAGACGTAGGTGCCCAGGGCGCCGCTGTCGTTGATGAAGACGTCGGGCAGGTCGCGGTCGGCCGCCCGGCCCTGGATCTGGGTGTCGAACTCGACGACCGGCTGGTAGTTCACCTCGATGCCGGTCTGTTCGGTGAAGGCCTCGAAGACCTTCTCGTACGTCGCTGCCGGGGCGTCGGCGCTGCGCGTCCACACCTCGAGCGCGCCGCCACCGTCACCCGACCCCTCGTCGTCCGATCCGCAGGCGGTCAGGCCGCCCAGGAGCGCGACGGTGGCCAGCACGGCCGCAGGGACCCGGGCGGAAGGCGATCTCGACATCGCGGCTCCGTTCAAATACATGAATCGTCTTCATCTGCATAAACCGTCAGCACAGTAGAAGTGGGCCGGGGGCGGGTCAACCCTCTGACGTGCTGCAACATTTCCAGGATTTACCGAAAGCGCTTACCGGGCGTAGGCGCGCGATGGCGCCGCGCGTTCAGGCCTCTGAACGCGCGGGCTCAGGCGTGCGAGAGGGCGAAGGACACCAGATAGCCGCACACGACGACCAGCCCGATGGCGAGGCGCGACTCGGCGACCGCCTCCGGGATCATGGTGTCCGTGATCATGGCGATGATGGCGCCCGCGGCGGCCGCGGTCACCGCCGCCTGGACCGAGAGCGGCAGCTCGCCGACGACGGCGTAGCCGAGCACGGCGGAGCCGGTGCCGGCGGCCGCGATCGTGCCCCAGACGCCGAAGACGTAGCCGCCGGGGCGCCCGGCGGCGCGCATGCCGGCGGAGCTGGACAGACCCTCCGGCACGTTGCTGAGGAACACCGCCAGCACCGTCACCAGGCTGACCACGCCGCCGTCCAGCAGGCTGACGCCGATCACCGCCGACTCGGGCACCCCGTCCAGCAGCGCGCCCAGCGCCAGCGCCAGCCCGGACCCGGCCTGCTGCGACTCCGAGGCCTGGGCGCCGCCGGTGCCCCGCCCCGACCGCTTCCGGTGCCCCGCGCCCCGCCGCACCAGCACGGCGTTCCCCGCCGTGTAGGCCAGCGCGCCGACGACCGTGCCGAGCACCGCCGGGCCGATCCCGGCCTGGTCGTACGCCTCGGCGACCAGCTCGAAGGACACCGCGGAGAACAGCACGCCGGCCCCGAACGCCATCACCGCCGCGACCAGCCACTGCGGCACCCGCACGGCGTAGCCGACCAGCGCGCCCAGCAGGAGCGCCGAGCCGGCCACCGCCCCCCACACCCCCGCGATCAGTACCTCGGGCATGACACCTGACTACCCGGCCGCCGACCCCGCGCCCGGCATCGGCGCGCGACGGGTTTTCCGTTCGGGTCCGTCGGGCACTCGGCGGCCATGATCAGGCACGAGTGGCTGGTGGAAACCGTCGCCGACCGGGCTGGGCTCGGCCGGGCCAAGGAGGCCGACCACGTGGCCAGGACCGTGCTGGCGGACCTCACGCTGCGGCTCGCCCCGGCGGACCGGGGCCGCCTGGAACGGGTGCTGCCGCCCGCCGACCGGGACGCCGCCTTCGCCGTCGGGCCGCGCCGGGACGGGGGCGCGGCCGAGTTCCTCAGGGACGTCGGCACCCATCTGGACGCGCCGCCCGAACGGGCCCGCTATCTGGCCGGCACGGTGCTGGGCACGCTGCGCTCCGCCGAGCCGGGGGTCACGGACGAGCTCCGCGGCCACCTGCCGCGGGACCTCGCCGAGCTGTTCGCCGCTGTGCCGGCCGCGGACCCCGCCCGCCGGCACCCGGACACCCCCGCGCCGGCCCCGCTGACCGACGACGAGCTGCGCCGGGCGCTGCGCGACCGACCCGACTGGGCCGGCGACCTCCGCGGGATCGCCCGCACTGTCCGGCTCCCGGCGGACCGCATCGTCCCGCTGCTGCGCCGGATGCGCCGCGACACCCGGGGCCTGGGCCGGTTCGAGTACCGGGTCGGCCCCGGCGAGGTCACCTTCGTGCTGCACACCCGCTCGGTGCGCGCCGTCACCGACGCGGATCTGCCGCTGGCCGACGCGATCGACGCGACGGTGGACGGCTTCGGCTCCGGCGGCTGATCCGGCGTTTGGCCGAGCCGGCGGGCCGGGTCGGGGCGGCCCCGGGAACCTGCCGGGCACTGTGCGGTGTCTGCCGGCGCCGGTAGGCTCCCCGGCCATGGACGAAGACCTGCGCACGCTTCTCATCGCCGTGGTGGCCACCGCCGTGGCCGCGATGGCCCTCGGCTGGTTCGCCCGCAGCTACTTCTCGGAGCGCTCGTTGCGCCGCCTCCAGGAGTTCTTCGGCCTGCCCGACAACTCCGAGTGTGTGCTGGTCGTCAGCCGGGACACCGGCACCGACGGCTCGGTGGCGCGCAACGACGTCTTCGCGCTGCTCGAACTGTCCGCGGTGATCAAGTACTGCCGGGCGAAGGCCCAGGTGATATCCGGGGAGAGCGCCCAGCAGAGCTTCGGCGAGCGGACCGAGTTCTGCGTCGGCGGCCCGGTCGCGAACCGGCGGATGGCCGCCCATCTGCACTCGCTGCTGCCGGGCGTCTCGGTCAACACCGACGCCGACCCCGGTCCCGACCGGGGCGCGTTCGTGATCGGCAGCGAGCGCTACCGGCTGGTCAACGGTTCCGAGGAGCACGTGCTGCTGGCCCGGCTCACCGCGGGACAGCAGGGCCGGCCGGTCTTCCTGGCCTGCGGGCAGCGGTCCATCACCCAGCAGGCCGCCGCGCGGTACCTCGCGAAGCATCACACCAGGCTGGCCCGCAAGCACGGTTCGCACGGCAACTTCTGCCTGCTGCTGAAGGTGGTCAACTCCCAGGCGTACGGACCGGATGTGGTGGAACTGGTGAAGGACGTGACACGGACCGCCACCACCCCTCAGCCAAAGCTCACCACGAGTAAGGATATTTGACACCGAGTGACGTAGCCTGGTCCCGGGGTACGTACGAGTGGGAGCGTACGGAGAGGAGACGGGATGGGCGACACCCGGCCGGTGTACCAGAGGATCGCCGACGACCTACGACAGCAGATCGACGAGGGGATGATCGGGGTCGGGGCGCGGATACCGTCCCGGGCCGAGTTGAAGCGGACGTACGCGGCGAGCGATCAGACGGTGGACCGGGCCGTGCGGGTGTTGAAGGCCGCCGGGTACGCCACGGGGCAGTTCGGCCGCGGGGTGTTCGTCAGCGACCGGGCGCCGCTCGGCGCGCTGGTGCGGTCCTCCGGCGCCGTGGACTCGCCCCTGGCCGCCCGGATACGTCTCCACCACCAGCTCAACGGCCAGCCGGAGCTGGCCTGGGAGGCCACCTCCACCTCCACCGTGGCGCCGCCGCTGATCGCCGAGCGGCTCGGCGTCCGCCCCGGGGAGCGGGTGATGTGCACCCAGTACGAGTACCTGGCCGATCGGCGTCCTCTCCAACTGGCCACCAGCTGGGAGCCGTTGGCGCTCACCGAGGGGACCGAGGTGGTCTTTCCGGAACGCGGCCCCTACGCCCGGCAGGGGGTGCGCGGGCGGTTCGCGGCGATCGGCATCCGGGTCGTCAGGGCGCGCGAGGTCGTCGGCTCGCGGCCGGCCACCAGCCCGGAAGCCGAGGCGCTCGGCTGCTCGGCGGGCCAGTGCGTCACCGCCGTCGAGCGCACCCACTACGACGGCCACGACCGCCCGGTGGAGACCTCCGACACGGTGGTGCTCGGCGACCGCTGGCGGCTGGAGTACGCGATCGACCTGGGCGGCTAGGCCCCGGTCGCGGCGCCCCGGAGTTCGGCTCCTGGAGCTCGGCCCCTGAAGCTCGGCGCCCTAGAACTCGGCGACCTCCGCGTACACCTGGGACAGCTGGGGAGCGCCGGTGTCCGCCCACTCCTGACCCATCGCGACCACGTCGACCTCCCGGCCCGAGGCCATCACCACGACCGGGCCGTCAGGTCCGGGGCCCCAGCGCGAGCCCGGCACGGTGTGCATGATCACGGTGCCCAGGTACAGACCGGCGTCGTTGCCCAGCCAGGGCAGCTCCTCGGGATCGTCCCGCCAGCGTGGCTGCAACTGGTCCAGGGCGTCCAGGGAGTCGGCCGTGTCGTCCAGTTCCACGCCGGCACTGTGCGCGCGAGTGCGCAGCAGTTCGCACTCGGAGAGCAGCTGGGCCACCCCTTCGGGATCCGGCCAAGCGTCGCTCGCGCTGTCGTCGGGCCGCTTGCGCCAGTTGTCCAGGAAAGGGATGTTCATAGGTCCAGGCTCCCATCCCACACCCCCCGTGCACCACAGGCACGCGGCAACCGGGGGCAACGTGTGGCCATGTTGCGTTCATCAACGCCGCTGCCCCGGACATCCCACGTTCACACGTCGAGATCCACCACGACGGGGGCGTGGTCGGAGGCGCCCTTGCCCTTGCGCTCCTCGCGATCCACGTAGGCGTCCCTGACCGCCTCGGCGAACGGCTCGTTGCCGTAGACCAGGTCGATGCGCATGCCGCGGTTCTTCGGGAAGCAGAGCTGCCGGTAGTCCCAGTAGGTGAACGGGTGCGCGTACTTCAGCGGTCGGGGCACGACGTCGGTCAGTCCGGTGTCGCGCAGCGCGGCCAGCGCCGCGCGCTCGGCCTCGGTGACGTGGGTGGACTCGGCGAACTGCGCCAGGTCCCAGACGTCGTCGTCGGTGGGCGCCACGTTGAAGTCGCCGAGCACCGCGAAGGGCGCGTTCCCCGCGGCGTCCTTGGCCACCGTGGCGGAGAGCGCGGAGAACCAGCGCAGCTTGTACGCGTAGTGCGGGTGGCCCACCTCCCGGCCGTTCGGCACGTACACCGACCAGACCCGGACGCCGCCGCAGGTGGCGGCCACCGCCCGCGGCTCGACGGCGTCGTCGTACGCCGGGGTGTCGAGCAGGCCGGTCTCGACCGACTCCAGCCCGACCCGGGAGAGCACCGCCACGCCGTTCCACCGGCCGGCGGCGTGCACGGCCGCCTCGTATCCGGCCTCGCGCAGCGGCTCGGCCGGGAACGCCTCGGGGCCGCACTTGAGCTCCTGGAGGCAGAGCACGTCGGTCTCGGTGCGCTCCAGCCAGGCCAGCAGTCGGGGGAGCCGAACCAGTATCGAGTTGATGTTCCAGGTGGCGATGCGCATGACGGTCTCTTCTCGGCTCGCGCGTTCTCGGGCCCGGGGCGGGCGCCGTGGGAGGTCAGAGGGTGGTGGACTCGCCGGGGACCAGCCGCGCGAACTCCGCGTCGCCGAGCCCCGGCCCCTGGGGGCCGAGGTTACGACCGTAGACGAGGTGGCCGACGTCGGAGAGCAGGGCGTCGTGGATGGCCAGGGCCCGCCGCGGGGCGAGCTGCCGGACGTAGTCCACGATCTCGGAGAACTTGTTCCACGGAGCGTGCACGGGGAGCAGCAGGGTGTGCACGGGGCGGCCGGGGTCGGTGAGGGCGTCCCCGGGATGGAAGAGCGCGCCGGCGTCCACCGCGAACCCGACGTTGGCGATGCGCGGCAGGTCGGGATGGATCACCGCGTGCAGCTCGCCGTGCACCTCGACGTCGAAGCCCGCGGCCTCGAAGGTGTCCCCGTCGCCGACCACGTGGACCCGGCCCGGATACGCGGCGGAGACCTGCTCGGCGACGCTGGCCGGCGCCCAGAGCTCGGCCGCCGGATCGGCGTCCAGGGCGGCCCGCACCCGCCCCTCGTCCCAGTGGTCCGGGTGCTCGTGGGTGACCAGCACGGCCTCGGCGCCGGCCGCGGCCGTCTCCTCGCTGAACGCGCCGGGGTCGATGACCAGGCTTCGCCCACCCTTGGTGAGCCGGACGCAGGAGTGTCCCTGCTTCGTGAACTCCATGCCGCTCATTCTGCTACGGACCGCCGACAAACCGGCCGGGGCCCACGCCCCGGGCCCGGCGCCCGCGCCGTCCGGACCCGCCAGGCCCCGCCGGACCCGTCGCGAGCCCCGTCAGGACTCGGCGCCGGCCCGCAGCTCGCGGCGGTGGTCGCGGAAGGCGTTGACCCGGCGGGCCGTCGCGAACAGCGGGATCACCGCGCCCAGCACCAGCTGGAGCGAGCAGCCGGTCTGCAGCAGCAGCTCGCCGCCCGGTGCGTCGAAGGCCCAGGCCGCCAGGAGGGCCATGCTGAGCAGGATCCAGCCGAGCATGGCGCCGGCCAGCGGGCCGCGCGGCTTGGGGTACTCCACGCGGCTCACCATCAGCCAGGCCACCCCGAGGATCGCCAGCAGCGTCGGCGTGAAGGGCAGCTCGAGCAGCACGATGGACACCACCGTCAGCGCCCCGAACGGGCTCGGCATGCCCTGGAAGACCCCGTCGGGCGTGGACACGCAGGAGAATCTCGCGAGCCGCAGCACGACGGCCAACAGGACCATGATCGCGGCGAGGGCGGAGAGCGGCTCGTGCACGTCGCCGACCACCATCCCCCACACCAGCACGAAGTACGCGGGGGCCAGGCCGAAGCTGATCAGGTCGGAGAGGTTGTCCAGCTCGGCGCCCATGGCTGAGCTGCGCAGCTTGCGCGCGACCAGGCCGTCGAACAGGTCGAAGACCGACGCCAGCAGCATCAGCAGCACGGCGGTGGCCGCGTTGTTCCTGACCACGCCGGCGTCGCCGCTGTCGGTCAGGTGCGGGATGAGCACGCCGGTGGTGGTGAAGTAGACGGCCAGGAAGCCGCAGGTCGCGTTGGACAGGGTGAGCGTGTCCGCTATCGACAGCCGCATGGACAGCGGCAGGTCGCCGTCGTCGTCCTGGTCGTCGAAGTCGTCGAGATCGTCGTAGTCGTCCGCCCGGCCCGCCTCCGACGCCCAGAGCGAGCGGGCCGTGCGGCCGAGCTTGCGGTCAATCACGGTCAAGGCGCGTCACCCCCGCCGTCGTGTGTTCGCCGACCTCGACCGCGGGCTCGACGCCCTGCGGGAGGTAGACGTCGACGCGCGAGCCGAAGCGGATCAGGCCGATCCGGTCGCCCTGCTCGACCTTGGTGCCCTGCGTCACGTAGGGGACGATGCGCCGGGCCACCGCGCCGGCGATCTGCACCATCTCCAGCTCGCCGAGCTCGCTGTCCAGGCGCCAGACGACCCGCTCGTTGTTCTCGCTCTCCTTGTCGAACGCCGGCACGTACCCGCCGGGGACGTGCTCGACGGAGGTCACCGTGCCCGCCACCGGGGCGCGGTTCACGTGGACGTTGAGCGGGCTCATGAAGATCGCCACCCGGGTGCGTCCGTCCTGCCACGGCATGATGCTCTGCACCACGCCGTCGGCCGGCGAGATGACTCTGCCCAGGCCGATCTCGCGCTCGGGGTCGCGGAAGAACCACAGCATGGCTGCGGCCAGCGCGGTGGTGGGGACGGCGGCCGCGGCCCAGCGCCCGGAGCGACGGGCGCGGGCCAGGCTGAGGCCGGCGGCGGCCACGGTGGGCAGCAGCCACGGTGAGGCACCGCGGGCCAGCCGCACCCGGCCGCCGGGTAGGGGAGATGAGCGGTGTGGCATGGGAGACCTTCGTAGCGGGGAAACCGCACCTTACGCAGCGGGGCGGCTACGGGAATGCTATAGGTGCCAGGGCGCAACTCGGCAAGCCAGCGGGCCGGTCACGGCCACAACTGCCCACCACTTGTGACCTGGGCGGGGTCCTTCGGATCCGTGCTCCGGGCGGGGCATATGCCAGGAAGGGTGGGGCCAAAGCCGGACATGCCCCGAGCGGACATTCGTGCCTATTCAGTTCATGCCACGGTACTACCTCAACGGCCTTCGCGCGATGATCACTTTCCGGCTCCGGCCGCCGGCGGGTCCGGGGGAGTCGGCGGAGCGGTGCCGCGGCGCAGCCCCGCGGCGCGTCCCTTTCCGGCGATCACCAGCGCCATCTTGCGGCTGGCCTCGTCGATCATCTCGTCGCCGAGCATCGCCGCCCCGACCGAACCGCCCGCCGCGGAGGTCGCGTGCGCGTAGGCGTCGAGGATCTGCTCGGCGCGGTCGTAGTCCTCCTGCGTGGGCGAGTAGACCTCGTTGGCCGCGGCGATCTGGTCCGGGTGCAGCACCCACTTGCCGTCGAAGCCGAGCGCGGCGGAGCGGCGGGCCGCCGTGCGGAACCCCTCCACGTCCCTGACCCGGAGATAGGGCCCGTCGATGGCCTGCAGGTCGTGCGCGCGGGCGGCCATCAGAATCCGCATCAGAACGTAGTGGTAGGCGTCGGCCGGATAGCCGGGCGGCTGCTCGCCGACGACCAGCGTGCGCATGTTGATCGACGCCATGAGGTCGGCGGGGCCGAACACGATGGTCTCCAGCCGGGGCGAGGCCGCGGCGATCTCGTCCACGTGCACCAGTCCCGCGGCGCTCTCGATCTGCGCCTCCACGCCGATCCGGCCGACGGGCAGGCCGTTGGCCCGCTCCAGCTGGGTCACCAGCAGGTCGAGGGCGCGGATCTGGGCGGCGTCCCGCACCTTGGGCAGCATCAGGCAGTCCAGGTTCGCCCCGGCGCCCTCGACGACGGCGATGACGTCCCGGTAGGTCCAGGCGGTGGTCCAGTCGTTCACCCGCACCACCCGGGTCCTCGCGCCCCACTCGCCCTCGTTGAGCGCCTCGACCACCGCGCGCCGGGCGTCCTCCTTGGCCAGCGGGGCGACCGCGTCCTCCAGGTCGAGGAAGACCTGGTCGGCGGGCAGCCCCTGGGCCTTCTCCAGGAACCGGGGGTTGCTGCCGGGCACCGCCAGGCAGGAGCGGCGGGGGCGCGCCGCACGGACGGTACCGGGGACGGGCGTGGGGTCGGGGTCGTTCACGGGGCCGATCCTCCTGGGGGTGAGCCGGTGGGGCGGTGCGGAGCGCCTCGACGCGGCGGCCGGCCGGGTCGCCGGCTCAGCCGCCGTGCAGCGCCCGCTCGATGGTGCGCATGACCTCGCTCAACGGCGCGTCGGTGCGCGCCACGGTCACCAGAACCTCGCCGTGCGAGGAGGCGACGGCCGCCGGGACGGGGGTGCGGCCGGCCAACGCGGGGACCGTGCCGAAGGTGCGCCGGACGATGGCGAAGGCGTGGTCGAGCTCGGCCTCCACGTCGCCCTGCCCGTCGCGGCGCAGCCAGCGGCGCAGCACGTGGTTGTGCGCGGTGACCACGGCGGAGGCGGCGACCTCGGCGAGCAGCGGTTCGTCGCCGTTGTGCGAGCTCTCGTCGAACTGGGCCAGCAGATAGCGGGTGAACAGCCGCTCGTAGCGGGCCACCGAGGCGATCTCCCGCTCCCGCAGCGCGGGCACCTCGCGGGTCAGCTTGTACCGCTCCACCGAGACGGCGGGGGAGGCCGCGTACATCTTCATGACCTCCTTGATGCCCCGGCACACCGTGTCGATGGGGTTCTCGTGGTCCGGGGCGGCGCTCAGCACCGCTTCCGCGCGCTCCAGGGTGTCGTCGTGGTCCGGGAAGATCGCCTCCTCCTTGGACCGGAAGTGCCGGAAGAAGGTGCGCCTGGCGACCCCGGCGGCGGCCGCGATGTCGTCGACCGTGGTGGCCGCGTACCCCCGCGTCGCGAAAAGCTCCATCGCCGCGGCCGCCAACTGGCGGCGCATCTTCAGGCGCTGCGTCGAGGACTGCGGGCGGACGGACTTCACGGGTTGTGCCATGCAGGGAACGTACTGCATGGCCCGTCGCCTCCGCGCATCCGTTGACCGGCCCGCCGCCCGGCCCACGCCCGGCCGTCACTCCCGTGGCGGGCGCCGGCGACGGGCGGTCACCGGGCCGCCCGGCGCCGGCCACCCGCCCGTCACGAGCGCGACGCCGAGGGCTGGCTTGATGGGCCTGCCGGGCCTGCCGGCGCGCGCCGCGCGCCCCTCGACCGAAGGTACGAGCGATGACGACTGACGTCACCCGGGTGGAGATCGCGGAACATCTCGGCCCGCTCTTCGAACACGGCGTCGTGGACCGGCCGGCGATGCTCGCCGCGGTCGCCGGCACCCGCCCCGAGGTGGGCGAACTGCTCGGGCGGCTGCCCGACCGCTCGTACACCTCGCTGCGCCAGGTCTGGGAGCACCTGCCCGAGGTGCCGGTCGGCCTCTAGGCCGCCCCGACCCTCCCGCCCCATCCCGGCGGAGCGGGGTGCTCGCCTACGATGGGCGGCGAGCCGCCGTCCACCTGAGGAGGGCGGAAGGAAGGGGAGAGCCGTGTCCGTCGACGTCTCCGGTTGGGGGGAGTTGCCGCCGGCGTTCCTCGCCCCCGGCTCGTCCTCGTTCCTGGACTTCCTGGCCGAACAGGCCCCCGACCTGCTGCCCTCGAGCCGTCCGTCGGCCGCCGTCCCGGCCGCCGACACCATCCCGCACGGGACGACGATCATCGCCGCCCGGTACGCCGACGGCGTGCTGATGGCCGGCGACCGGCGGGTGACGGCGGGCGGCATGATCGCCCACCGGGAGGCCGAGAAGGTGTTTCCCGCGGACGAGTTCTCGGTGGTCGCGATAGCCGGCAGCCTGGGACCGGCCCTGGAGATGACCCGGCTGTTCCAGCTGGAGCTCGAGCACTACGAGAAGGTCGAGGGCACCCCGCTGTCGCTGGTCGGCAAGGCCAACCGGCTGAGCACCATGATCCGGGACAACCTGGGCATGGCGATGCAGGGTCTCGCCGTCGTCCCGCTGTTCGCCGGCTACGACGTGGCCGGCGGCCGCGGTCGGATCTTCTCCTACGACGTCACCGGCGGGTACCACGAGGAGCGGGACGTCGCCGGGTCCGGCTCGGGATCGATCTTCGCCAGGAACGCGCTGAAGAAGCTGTACCGCCCCGACATGGCGGAGCACGAGGTCGTCACCGCGGTGCTCCAGGCGCTGTACGACGCGGCCGAGGAGGACACCGCGACCGGCGGCCCCGATCTCACCCGCCGCCTGTACCCGATGGTCACCCTGGTCACCGAGGAGGGCTTCCGCCGGTTGCCCGACGCGTCGGTGGCCGAGCTGACCGCCCCGGTGCTCCAGGGTCGCCAGGAGCGCCCCGACGGGCCCACCGCCCCGGTCGTCTGAGTCGCGCCGTGCGGGTCACCGTGCTCGGCGCCTGCGGCGCCTGGCCCGAGGCGGACCAGGCGTGCAGCGGGTACCTGGTCGAGCGGGACGGCTTCCGCCTGTTGCTGGACGTGGGGTACGCGACGTTCCCTCGGCTGCTCCGGCGGCTGCCGGCCACGGCGCTCGACGCCGTGCTGGTCACCCACGGGCATCCGGACCACTGTGCCGACCTGAACCCGCTGCTCCGCGCCCGGGCCCTGGCCGAGCGGCCACCGCCGCCGCTCCCGGTGTACGCGCCGCGCGACGCGCTCACCGCGGTGCTCGCCCTCGACCGGCCCGGCATGCTGGAGTCGGCGTACCGGCTGCGGGAGTTCACGCCGGGCGCCGCGTTCCGCGTCGGCCCGTTCGCGGTCGCGACGGTCGATCTGCCGCACCACTGGCCCAACGCCGGCTACCGGCTGTCCGCCGGCGGCGCGGTGCTCGCGTACACCGGCGACACGGGGCCGAGCGAGCGCGTCGTGGAACTCGGCCGGGACGCCGAGGTGCTGCTGGCCGAGGCCACCTACCCGGAGCGGGTGCCGGAGCCGGACGCCGCCTTCCTGACCAGCGCCGGGGACGCGGCCCGGCAGGCCACCCGGGCGGGCGCGCGGCGGCTGGTGTTGCATCACCTCTGGCCCGGCACCCCGCCGGAGGCGGCGCTCCGGGCGGCGGCCGAGCATTTCGCCGGACCGCTGGCGGTGGCCCGCTCCGACATGGTGGTCGACCTGTGAACGAGACGGCCTGACCTGGTCATCCGCCGTCGAGTTGATACGCTTTGTGTTGCCCCTGTCACTCCCACCCGCGGCGCCGGGCGCTCGGCGTACGCTTCGCGGCCTTGTCCCGCGGGTAACCCTCTCATTACCGTGGTGGACATGCCCCTCCCCGTTCACGAGCGCATAGGACATCGCATCAAGCGGGTCGAACAGGAGTTGGTCTCGGCCAAGCACTCCGTTCTGCGCCTCTTCAAGATCAACGTGGCGCAGTACCACGTGCTTCTGGCGCTGGCCCGGGAGCCTGGGCTGTCCGGTGCCGCGCTCGCCCGCCGGTGCATGGTGACTCCGCAGACCATGTCGTCGGTGCTGGGCACGCTCGGGGACCGCGGGCTGGTGGAGCGCACGCCGCACCCGCTGCACCAACACGTTCTCGAGAGCCGGTTGACCGTTTCCGGTCGCGAACTGCTCGGCCGGGCCGATGCGGAAGTGACGCGGGTTGAACGGAAGTTGATCGACGCCTTCACACCGGGAGAGGCGGGGCGGTTCCTCGGATATCTGGACCGCTGCCTGGAGGTGCTGGACGGCGGGACGGTCGCGGCGCACGCGGACTAGGTCCGGCGGGGCAGGGCCCGACCGGCGCGGGGGCGCGGGCGGGCCCCGGGCTCGCCCCTCATACGCACAGGGCGGGGAACAGCAGGTCGCGGGTCTCCCGCCACCGGTGGGGGAGATCCTCCCGGCCGGTGAGGGCGTCGGAGACGCGCTGCGTGCCGAAGAAGGCGGCGACGAGACAGCGGGCCGCCGCCTCCGGGTCCACTCCGGGCCGGAGTTCGCCGGCGGCGCTGGCCACGGTTAACAGGGAGGTCAGCAGCGTGGTCCAGTGCAGGTAGGGGGTGGGCAGCCAGTCGAGGCGGGGGCGTTCGAGCTGGAGCCGGCACACCGCCTGGGTCATCTGGTCGCTCTGGAACGCCACGCACGCCTCCTCCAGCATCGCCTCGACGGTCTCCATCGGGCTCAGGCCGCGCTCCTGCGCCGCGCCGACCATGGTCGACCAGCGGGCGTGATGCTCCTCGGCCAGGGCCACGGCGAGTCGCTCCTTGGAGGGGAAGTGGAAGTAGACCGCCCCCTTGGTCAGCCGGGCGCGGCGCGCCACCTCGGTCACCGACGTCGCTCGGTACCCCCGCTCGGCGAACAACTCTCCCGCGGCCAGCAGGATCTGGTCCCTGGTGCGGATGGCCCGCTCCTGCCTGGGGGCGGGTCTCCGACCCCGGTCGGCGGATTCACTGCGGGGGCGTACTTCGCTCACCTCGGTCCCTTTCGAGTGGGCGCATGGGGCGTGACGACCACGGAGCGAGGAGGGAAACTCCTGCCCTCGCGCAACCCGGCTCAGAAATTTTAACGGGAAGGTAACCGGAGGCAATCTGGAGCCCTGATCGCTTCCTTCGGTCGCGCCGCAGCGTGATCTTCTGTCAGTATATGACCGTAATCACGGGAGTGCGATATCCCTCAGAGGGGATACGGGATATTCCACTTCGCTGACCGAACGTCACCTCCGCTCGACGAGGGGCAACGTCGCCCGATAGTCATCCGTGTGCGACTTGTGGAAACCCCAAGGAAGCCTTCCGGACGGTATGTTTCCCTGGTAGCTGGGGGGCACAGCACGGCAACCAGTCCCTGGCCGATACACACACTCGTCTGTGGTGGAGGTCTCACTAGTAATGTCGTTCACGAAGCAACCACTGCATGATGCCAAGGCGGAGCTGTCTCACGGGGCCCTGCGGCGGATACTCCGCAGGGTGCGGCACATCCCCTCGCTCTACCGGAAATATCTGAGCAACCTCGACGATTCGCGCCGTCCGTTGCGGCTGAAGGAACTACCCGTCTTGACTTCGCGGGAGTTGTCCGTTGCTACCGGCGAGTTGCTTCGGCAGAGACGACCGGAGGACGGATCCGTCATATACGCCGGGGGCGGCACTCTCACCAGGCCGAGTATCAGCTTATTGCCCGAGGACATGTTCGTGGAGGAGGTCAGGGGGGTCTGGCACGCGCTGCAACCCGGCGACGTGCTGGCCAACTTCTTCCCGGCCGGCCGGTCATGGCCGACGCACGCGTTCTACAACCGGCTGGCCGCCCGCTGCGGTGCCTCCGCGCTGCCCGTGGGCGACCTCCAGGACGGCCAGTTTGATCGCTGGCTGACCTTCTGCGAGGAATACGGGGTGAACGCGATCGCCGCGCCACCCAGCGTCGTCCGCCAACTGCTGCGCCGGTACGGCGGCTCGGGCCGACCGCCGTGGTGGCTGCGGAAGCTGCTGATCGGCGGGGCGTTCCACGACCCCACCCCGGAGCGGGAGATCGCCCACCGGCTGCCCGGCGTGCAGGTCTGGCAGTTGTACGGCTCCGCCGAGGCGTGGATGGTCGGCCACCGCGGGCCGGGCTGCGAGGAGGACGTCTTCCATCTGCTGCCGCACCAGTACGCCGAGATCGACGGGGACCGCATCCTGGTCACGACGACCGAGGTGCACCGGGCGCCGCCACTGATCCGGTACCTGATCGGCGACCGGGGAGCGCCGGCCGACTGCTGCTGCGGTCGGTCCGGGCGGGCCCTTCGCGTTCTGGGTCCGATCGAGCCGTCCGTCGTCTTCCAGGGCCATCCGATCTGGGCCAGGGAACTCGTGGACCTCGCCCTGGAGAACCGCGACGTGACCGCCGCCCAGGTGGTGGTGATCCCCTCGGGTGGGGATGACGAGCACCTGGAGCTCCGGGTCTGCCTGGCCGACGGGGTCCCCGACGACCAGTACACCCGGGAGTGGATCAGGTACCAGGTGCTGAGCGGGCATCTGGCCCTGGATCCGGCGATCGCCGAGCACTCCGAGTCCTTTCAGGTGGTCGCCGTCGACCGGCTGCACGCCGGCGCGCACGAGGAACCCCCGCTGCTGGTCACCGAGCGGGTGGAGTGAGGCGTGGGCTCCCGGTGCACAGGGACTGGAGGGTGGGTTGCTCAC
Source organism: Streptomyces sp. B6B3 (assembly GCF_039871525.1). NCBI lineage: Bacteria > Bacillati > Actinomycetota > Actinomycetes > Kitasatosporales > Streptomycetaceae > Streptomyces > Streptomyces sp. B6B3. Next base: position 37,007 of record NZ_JBDPLU010000016.1, read on the forward strand.
GGCACGTCGGTGGGCGGCCGGGAGCCATGTCACGACGGCACGGCCGGGCCCGCCCGGCGCGTCTGGTGGTGCGCCGGGCGATGCGGGTCGTTTCCGGTCGGCGGAGGTCTGGAGCACGGAGGCCCGGTTGGTGGAGGTGCTCGGCTCAGGCGCTGAGCGCCTCCACGGCGGGCAGTCCGACGGGGCGGCCGCGCCGCGTCTGTCCCGGCGCCGCCGGCTCCCCGAGCACGGCGGTCAGCTCGGCCCGCAGTCGGGCCAGGTCGCCGGTGTGCCCGTGCGCGGCGATATGGCCGTCCGGCCGGACCAGGTAGTAGCCCTGCTGTCCGCAGCCGGTCGCCGGGCGGGCCTCGCGCACCGGCAGGTCCAGCAGGGTCAGTTGGCCCCAGCCCGCCGCCAGCGCGTCGAGCCGGGCGTGCCATCCGGTGCCGCCGCCCTGGCCGACGGCGACCAGGCTCCAGCCCATCGGGTCGGCGTCCGGGCCGGCGACGCCCAGCGGCACGGCCAGCTCCCGGGGGAAGACGGCCCCGACCCGAAGCCCGCCCGGCAGCCGGTTCCGCAGCCGGCAGGCCGGGCGTCCGCCGGGCCGCTGGGTGTCGCGGACCGGGGGATAGGCGATCCGGCGGCCGGCCATGACCGGGGCGTAGTAGCGCGACATCGCCCCGGTGCGGTCGGCGATGCGGAAGGCGGCGTCCCGGACCGCGACCTCGGCGCGCCCCTTCACCATCCACGCCCGGGTCTGGATGTCGGTGTCCCGCACCACCTGGCGGGCCACGGCGGCGCGTTCGGGACCGTAGCTGAGCAGCAGGTCGGACGGGGCCTCGCCGCGGATCACCGCGGCCAGCTTCCAGGCCAGGTTGTGCGCGTCCTGGATGCCGGTGTTGAGGCCCTGGCCGCCGGCGGGGCTGTGGATGTGCGCGGCGTCGCCGGCGATGAACACCCGGCCGAGCTGGAAGTCGTTGGCGTGCCGGGCGTGCACCCGGAAGACGCTCTCCCAGACCGGGTCGGTGATCCGGACGCCCTTCGGCCCCCGCTCGTCCACGATCCGCTGCATGCTGGCGACGCTCACCGGCTCGCCGGGGGTGAGGCTGCTGAAGAAGCGGAAGACGCCGTCGGGCAGCGCCACCACCACCAACGCGCCGGCGGGGGACTGGTAGTACAGCGCGCGGTCCTCCGGCAGCGAGCCCTCGATGTGCGCGTCGACCAGGGCGAACGCGGCCTCGTAGGTGCTGCCGCTGAAGCCGGTGCCGAGCAGGCAGCGCACGGTGCTGCCGGCCCCGTCGGCGCCGATGACGAACGGGGCCCTGGTCCGCTCGATCCGGCCGTCGGCGTGTTCGAGTATCGCGGTCACGCCGTCCACCGCGTCGATCCGCCCGGAGAAGTCCAGCCGGTCGAAGTTGAGCAGCCGGACGCCACGCTCCACGGTGCCGCCCAGCCGCTCCAGGCAGCCGCGGAGGATCAGTTCGGTCCCGTTCTGCGGCAGGCACACGGGGACCAGCGGCCCGGGGAAGTCGAAGGTGGCCAGGTGCTCGCGGTCCGAGTAGTAGCTGAACGCGTTGATCGCCAACCCCGCCTCGCGCAGCTCGTCCAGCGCGCCCAGGTCCTCGAAGAGATCGAGACTGCGCGGCCACAGCAGCAGCGCCTTGGGGAACGGCGACGGCTCGGGCGCCCGGTCGATGATCCGCACCCGGAGGCCGCGGCGCAGCAGTTCGCAGCCGGCCATCATCCCGACCGGTCCGGCGCCGACGATGAGGACGTCGTACGCGTGCTCGTCGGCGCCGGACCGCGCCGCAACCTCAGCACTTTGCATACCCTTGACTCCCATCCGATTGACGACGTGTATCAGATCTCTTATGGTCCTACGAAAGCATATGCGAGATCGATGGCTTAGACCAGAGCCTGACTTCGGGGGATGTCTTCGATGACCGACCGCGTCGCAGCACGGCCGTCCCTGACCACACTCGGACCGGACACAGCTCCGGAACGGGGAGGGGTGCCGTCGGCGCCACCCACGCCGTGGATCTGAACCCGCCCGTCACACGGCCGGGCCCGGCAGCCGGGATGTCCCCGGTCTCGTCGGACCAGCCGGCCCCGTAGACGTCGCGGTCAACGGTGGCCCACGGGCCTCCGCTTCATCCGTACCGCGGTCCCAGCCGCTACGTGGCATTCCCCGTCTCGCGATGCCTCGGGGACAGCCGTGGCCCGCTTCGCCGTCGAACCGGCCACCGCGTTCCCGTCGCCGTCCCGCATCCCAGCCCCACGCCTGCCCATCCGGCGGTGTCGGCGAGCAAGAGAAGCAAAGGACTGACCACCTCACGAAGGGCCTGTCTCATGAGCACCACCATCAGATCGTCCGCGCTCCCCACCGCCCTACCGGACGGACCGGAGCTCGACTACAGCCGCACGGTGGACCGCCTTCTGGTGCACCGGGACGCGCTGGGCGAGGTGTTCCTGACCGATCTGCGGCCGATCGACGCGGAGAGCTACGCCGCCGCCGCGCAACTGCCGCGCTCGCACGCCTACTACGGCGACCACCTGCTGCGTCCCAGCTACCACGACCCGGTGTTGCTGCTGGAGGCCTGCCGGCAGGCCACCCTGGCCGGCGCCCACCGGTTCTACGAGGTCGCCGAGGACCACAAGTTCATCCTCACGCACCTGCGCCTGCACCTGGTCAACCCGCGTCTGCTGCAGGTGGGTTCGTCGCCGTTCTCGCTGGCCATGCGCGTCCGGGTGACCAACCGCCGGGTGCGGGACGGCCGGGTGACCGGACTCGACTACGCCCTCGAGCTGTACACCGAGGGCGGCGTGCTCGGCACCGCCGAGATGGGTCTGCGGTTCAAGTCGCCGACGGACTACCTGACGCTCCGTCTGAAGAACCGCGGCGGCCTCGCCCTGCCGTCGTCGGCGACCCACCCGGAGACCACCGCGGGCACCCCGGTGGCCCCGTATCTGGTGGGCCGGGCGGCCCCGGAGAACGTCGTGCTGACCAACGCCAGCACCTCGGGCACCAGCAGCCGGGCGACCCTGCGGATCCCCGTGGGCCACCCGAGCATGTTCGACCACCCGCAGGACCACCTGCCGGGCATGGTGATCGGCGAGGGCGCGCGCCAGCTGGCGCTCTTCACCGCCCTCGACGTGTGCGGCATGTCCACGGCCAAGGTGTTCCCCACGGACGTCAGCGTGGACTTCCTCCGCTTCGGGGAGCTGGAGGACGAGACGCTGCTCACCGCGCGGACCGGCGAGCTGGTCCGCTTCGAGCCCGACGACGACGGCGTCTACTACACGCAGGGCGGCGTGCTCGAACTGCGCGCTCCCGACGGGGAACGGGGAGCGTCCGGGGAGCACGCCCTGCTGGAGCAGGTTCCTGTCCGGGTCGAGGCGCGGCAGCGTGACGAGCTGCTGTGCACCGTCGACCTCACTCTCACCCGCGTAGCGGCCGGCTGACGGGCGGCACCTTCATGATCACCTCGATGACGTTCTCGGATGTGGACGAGACCCTCATCCGGGTCAAGAGCATGTTCCGCTTTCTCGACTTCTACCTGGCACGACGGGGCGAGCCGGCGGACACCTACGACCGACTGGTCGGCGAGATGCGGCGCGGCGCCGACCGCGGCCTGCCGCGGCAGGAGATCAACCGCCGCTACTACCGCTACTACGCCGGCGAGGAGGCGAAACAACTGGCCGCCGTGGGCCGGGAGTGGTACGCCCACGAGACGGAGCACGGACTCTACGTTCCGGCGGTGCGGCGCGCGCTCGCCGGGCATCGGGAGGCGGGCGAACCGATCGTCCTCGTCTCCGGATCCTTCTTCGCCTGCCTGGACCCGATCGCCGAGGCGACGGGCGCCGACTGGGCCATCGGCACCCGGCCGGTGATCCGGCGGGGCCGCCTCACCGGCGAGGTGGTGGTGCCGATGATCGGTGCCACCAAGGGCCGGGCGGCGCACGCCGCGGCCGCCGTGCGCGGCGCGGACCTCGCGGCCTGCACCGCGTACGGGGATCACATCAGCGATCTGGACCTGCTCAGGGCGGTCGGCCACCCCGTGGTGGTGGGCGCCGACCCCGCACTCAACGCTCATGCGGAACGGGCCGGTTGGCGGCGTCTGCCGGCCGGTGACGACGAGTCGGAACTCGCGGAACTGGAGACGGTGTGAACGCGATAGGAATCCTGGGCACCGGATCGCTGCTGCCCAGCGTGGTCGTCACCAACGACGAGATCGCCCGCGGCGTCGGCGTGACCGAGGAGTGGATCACCCGGAAGACCGGCATCCGCGAGCGGCGCAGGGCGGAGGCGCACCAGGCCACCTCGGACCTGGCCGCGGTCGCCGCCGAACGGGCGCTGCGCCAGGCGGGGGTGCGCCCCGAGGAGGTGGCGTACATCGTGCTGGCCACCTCCACGCCCGACCAGCCGCAGCCACCCACCGCCAGCTTCGTGCAGCACCTGATCGGCGCGGTCAACGCCGCCGTGTTCGACGTCAACGCCGTGTGCAGCGGGTTCGTCTACGCGCTGTCGCTGGTGGAGCGGCTGCTCCGGACGGATCCGGCGGCCGAGCGGCGGTACGGACTGGTCATCGGCGCGGACATCTACTCCCGCATCCTGGACTACTCGGACCGCAGGACGGCGATCCTCTTCGGGGACGGCGCGGGCGCCGTGGTGCTCGGCGCGACGACGCCCGAAGACGGCACGGGTTCCGGCATCCTCTCGACCAGCCTGGTCAGCAGGGGCGACCAGCACCGCCTCATCGGGGTGCCCGCCGGCGGCAGCCGGATGCCGGCGACCGCGCACACCGTGCGCGAGGGCTCGCACTTCTTCCAGATGGACGGTCGCGGGGTGCGCAGCTTCGTGCAGGAGAACCTGCCGCAGGCGGTGCACGACCTGCTGCACCGCGCCGGCGTGGACGCCGAGGAGGTGCGGCACTTCGTCCCGCACCAGGCGAACGGCGTGATGCTGCGCGAGGTGTGGCCCGAGCTGAAGCTGGTCAACGCCGCGCTCCAGCTCACCGTCGAACTGCACGGCAACACCGGGGCCGCGTCGGTGCCCATCGCCCTGGACGTGGTGCACCGGCGCCGCGAACTGACGGAGGGCGACACGGTGCTGCTGTCCGCGTTCGGCGGCGGGATGGCCATCGGCTCCGCCCTCGTCCGCTGGGGCCGCACCCGGCACGCGCGACCGGCCCGCGACCACGACGGCGTGGCGCGGTATCAGGCGGCCGGCGTCGCCGGCTGACTCCCCGACGTCCCCCAGCCGACGTCCTCCACAGAATTGTCGAGGTTCTTCCCATGGTTCCGACCAGCGCCGTCTCGCGCCGCCGGCGAGACGCCGACACCCCACCCGACGCACCACACGAAACAGCACCCGACGCGGCAGACACCGCACCGGACGCCGCACCGGACGCGGCATCTGAAACCGCACCGGACACGGCACCCGACACGGCGTCCGACACACCCGACGGTGCGCCGGACGGCGCGCTCGACGGTGCGCCGCACGAGTCGTGGCGGGTGGCCGTGGTGGTGTGCCTCGCGGCCTCGCTGCTGCCGATCTCGCTGACGGGCGGCGCGCTGGCGGCGCCGAACGTCGGCTCCGAGTTCGACAGCGGCGTCGCCGCCACCCAGTGGGTGGCCAACGCCTACATGCTCACGTTCGCGGCGTTCATGGCCGTGACCGGTTCGCTGGCCGACCGGATCGGCCGGCGCCGGATGTTCCTCGGCGGGCTCGCGACCTTCGCGGTCGCGGGCTTCGTCGCCGCCGCCGGCCCCTCGGTGCTGGTGGTCGACCTGGCCAGGGCGCTCGCCGGCGCCGGGGCCGCGAGCGTGGTGACCGCCGGCAGCGCCATCCTGGCCCACACCTACAGCGGGCCGCGCCGCGACCGGGCGTTCGCCATGCTGGGCACCTCGTTCGGCCTCGGGCTCGCCTGCGGGCCGCTGGTCGGCGGGGCGTTGATCGCCCTGGGCGACTGGCGGACGCTGTTCGCCACCATCGCGGCCGTCGCCACCGTCGTGCTGCTGGTGAGCCCGCTGATCCTGCGGGAGTCGCGGGGGCCGGCCGCCGAGATCGACTGGGGCGGCGGTCTGACGTTCACGTCCGGCCTGTCCGCGCTGATCTTCACCCTGGTCGAGGCCCAGCAGCGGGGCTGGACGAGCCCCGTGGTGCTCGGCGCCGCGGCCGTCGGAGCGGCGCTGCTGGTGGCGTTCGCCGTGCTCGAACGCCGCCGGCCGGAGCCGCTGTTCGACGTGTCGCTCTTCGCCCTGCCGAAGTTCCTGGCGGTGTGCGTGGTGCCCACGGTGCTGGCCTTCGGCTTCGTCGCCCTGCTCGTGGTGCTGCCGCCCTACCTGGAGTCCGTGGAGGGCGCCGACTCGGGCGAGATCGGCCTGTCCCTGGCGATGATGACCGCCCCGGCGCTCGTCGTGCCCATGTTCGCCGGGCTGCTGGCCAGGCGGCTGTCCGCCCGCACCATCCTGGTGCTCTCGCTCGCCGCCCAGGCGCTCGGCGCCGGCTGGCTCGCGACCGGCTTCCACCCGGGCGCCGTCGCCCTGGTGGGCGCCGGGTTCGGCCTGTCGCTGGCCGTCCTGGACGGCACCGCGGTCTCCGTGGTGGAGCCCGGGCGCAGCGGCATGGCCGCCGGCCTCTTCAACACCGTGCGGCTGACCGGCGAGGCCGTCGGCATCGCGGCCGTGGGCGCCGCGCTGGCCACGCTGCTGAACTCCAGGATCGGCGACGCGTCCGCCGCCCTGCTGCGTGGCGAGTCCGCGGATGGGCTCGCCACCGACTACACCGGAGCGCTCGCCGTCGTCCTGTGGACGGTGGCCGGGCTCTCCGTCGCCGGGGCCGCCGTGGTGTGGCGCCTGCTGTCCCAGTCCGAATCCCGGTCCGAGTCCGAGTCCGAGTCCGAGACCGGCTCCGAGTCCCCGTCCGTTCCCGAACCGGCCGCCGCGCCGGCCACCCTGAGCTGAGGAAACACTCATGTGCAGTCCCGCACTGATGCGTCACGTTGACATGCCCGCCTACCAGCACGTCGTCCACGGCGGTGTGGTGGGGGAGCAGGCGGACCCGGACACGTCCGACGTGTCCCACCAGGTCGCCGCGCGGCACGCCGAGCACGGCCACCCGCACCCCGACGCCGAGCTGGCGGAGCCGACCGCCGGGCGTTCCCGGCCGCGCCGGGTGGGCCGGCGGGCGCTGTTCCGGCTGTCCGCCGCCAGCACGGCGACCATCGCCGCCGGCGCCGCCATGAGCGGCGTCGCCAGCGCCGACACCATGGCGTCGACCCTGGGCCGCGGTGGGCACCGGGTCGCCGACCTCACCCACGAGCTCGGCGAGGACTTCCCGGTCTTCTACCCGCTCGTCGACCAGCCCGTGTTCGAGCAGGTCCGCGACCTGGACATCGACGGCTTCAACGCGAACCAGCTGACCATCAACGAGCACGCCGGCACCCACATCGACGTGCCGGGCCACTTCGGCGTGGGCGCGCCCACGGTGGAACAGCTGTCGGCCGAACTGCTGGTGGTCCCGCTCGCCGTCATCCGGATCGCCGACCGGGCCGCCCAGGACCCGGAGACGCTGCTGACCGTCCGCGACATCCAGCGTTGGGAGAGCCGCAACGGCCGGCTGCCCGACCGGGCGTTCGTGGCGGTGGACGCCGGATGGTGGACCCGGGTGCGCACCCCGGGCGCGCACCTCAACGAGGGCGCCGACGGCGTGTTCCGGTTCCCGGGCATCAGCCCCGAGGCGGCGGCGTTCCTCGTCACGGAGCGGAACGTGGTCGGCGCGGGGGTGGACACCAGCAGCCTCGACGGAGGCGTGGCCGCCGTCCCGCTGACGCACCAGACGCTGCTGCCCGTGGGCAAGTACGGGATCGAGAACATGGCCGCGCTCGACACCGTTCCCGACAAGGGCGCGCTGCTGATCGTCGGGGCGCCCAAGCACCGCGGCGGCTTCGGCGGCCAGGTCAGGGCGCTCGCCCTCTACTGAGGCGCCGGCCAGGCGCCGGTCGCGGGCTGGCGGACTGAGCCCGGCGTGAGCCGGCTCAGTTCTCCAGCGCCGTGGAGCAGCGGCCGAGATACTCCAGGAAGGACTCGCGTTCCTCCGGGGTGAACAACTCTCCGAGCCGCCGCTCCACGGCGACCGCGGCCTCGTCCGCCTTGCGCAGCCGCCCCCAGCCCAGCGGGGTGAGCTGCGTCTCCAGGACGTGGTGGTGCGTCGGGTGCGGGAGGCGCTCGATGAGACCCTCGCGCTCCATTGTGCCGAGCACGGCCGACATGGTCTGCGGCGTCACCAGACAGCGCCGCGCCAGGCCGGCGCCGGTCAGCCCGGGCTCCGTGGACAGCACCAACAGCACCGTGTACTGCGGAACGTTGAGGCCGAACGCCTGCACGGCCGAATGCTTGGCCGCGATCAGGTGTTGCTCCACGCGCTTGATGTGGTGCCCGATGCGCTCATCGATGGAAAGTTCGCTCACAGTGCTTCCCGGTTCAGGGTCTCGCTGTCGCCTGTGGACGCACAAAGAACCCTTCCGCCACGAGGCTCAGACGCGTGCAGACCCCAGTATCGCCGCCTCCGGCACGGGGAGGGACTCCGTTTACGAAGGCTTGGGCGGACCTTGTTATTCGTCTTCTTATGCTTATAAGATAACGAATGGTCGAGAGGGTGTCGAGGGAGGGGAAACATGCCGGACCGCGCCAGCCGGCTGATCGTTCCGGTCGTCGTCCTCACGGGCGTCGCGGTGACCGCCACCGGCACCTACCTCCAGCAGCTGCCCGACCCGCCCGCCGTGGCCGCGGAGCGGGAACGACACGTTCCGGCGACGACCGCGACGCTGGCGCCCACGGCCGAGAGCCTGGGCCTGGTCAGCGTCTCCTACCAGCTCAACCGGCTGGACACGCACGCCAGCAACCAGATCGCCGTCTGGATCGAGGACGAGTCCGGCGCCTACGTCCGCACGCTCTTCGCGACCAGCTTCACCGCGGAGGGCGGCTACGACCGGCGCCCCGAGTCGCTGCCGCTGTGGCGCGAGACCGCGGGCTGGGAGTCGGCGTCCGACGAGGAGCGGGAGTCCGCCAGCCGCCCCGCCCAGGACAGCGGCCGGCACACCCTCTACTGGGACGGCACCGACAGCAACGGCACCCCGGTGAAGCCCGGCCGGTACACCTACCGGGTCGAGGGCAACGTGTACTGGGAGGCCCGCGTGCTGTTCACCGGGACCATCGAGGTGGGCACCGAGCCCAGCAGTTCCCAGGCCACCGTGGAGTTCCTGCCGGCGGAGGCCGGTGACGAGCCGGAGATGGTAGCGGACGTCGGCGCCAGCTTCGCGCCCGGCGAACCGCTCGATCCGGACGACGTCACCACCTACACCCGGGGCTCCTGACCGTGCGGGCCATCCGCGAACGGGTCATGGGCACCGAACTGCTGCTGGTCCTGCCGCCCCGCGAGGGCGCCGACGTGCTCGGCTGGCTGCGCGAGGTGGAGCGGGTCTTCAGCAGGTTCCTCCCCGACAGCGACACCTCGCGGGCCAACGCGGGCGACGGCGCGGCGGGCGTGGCCGTGTCCGCGCTGTTCCTGAAGGTCCTGGACGAGGCGTGCCGCTACCAGGCGCGGACCGGCGGCCTGTTCAGCCCGTTCCTCGGCGCCGAACTCGTCCGGCTCGGCTACGGGGTCGACTTCGACCAGCTCGTCCGCTCCGACCCGCCGGCGCCCGTGACCGTCGCTCCCGCCGCCGGCTCTCCCACCGCCGGCCAGAACCCGCCCCGGGTCCACCTCGACCACGACGCCGGAACGGTCCTGCTGCCCCCGGGCGTCGCCGTCGACCTCGGCGGCTTCGTCAAGGGCTGGAGCGTGCAGGCCGCCGCCGACGCCGTGTCCGCGCCGCGCTGCCTCATCGACGCCGGCGGCGACCTGGTCGCCAGGACCGGCCCCGCGGACCCGCCGTGGCGGGTCGGCGTCGAGCACCCGCTGGCGCCCGAACCGGCCGGCACCCTGGCGTTATCCGGCTCGGTCGCCGTGGCGACCAGCAGCGTCGTGCGCCGCGGCTGGCGGGACGCCGCCGGCACCCGGCTGCACCACATCGTCGACCCGCGCACCGGCGCGCCGGCCGACTCCGACTGCCTCCAGGCCACCGTGCTGACCCGGGACCTGGCCGCCGCCGAGGTCTACGCCACCTGTCTGACGATCCTCGGCACCGCCGAGGGACCCGGCTGGCTGGCCGGCCAGGACCCGGCCGCCGGCTGGCTCACCGTGGACCGCGACGGAGCGGTGCGCACGTCCCCCGACCTGCCGTTGGAGTCCCCGGCATGATCCGCCTGCTGACGCTGATGACCCTGTCCGCGCTGCCGTTCACGCCCCTGCTGGGGCGGATGCACAGCGTGGGGGAGACCGCCAACGTGGTCGGACTGGCCGGCGCGCTCGCGCTGTGGTGGCAGGTGGTGCTGGGCGTCCGCCAGGTCTCCGAGCGGCTCTGCCGGGACCGGCTGGCGGTCGTCGCGCTGCACCGCTGGCTCGGCGGCTGCGGCGCGTTCCTGGTGCTGCTGCACCCGCTGCTGGAGATGATCGCCGCCCACCGGGACCTGTCGTATCTGGTGATCGTCGACTTCACCTGGGTCGAGTCCACGTACACCACCATCGGCCGGATCGCGCTGCTGCTCTTCCTCGCGCTGTGGCTGACCAGCACCCTGCTGCGCGGCGCGCTCCGGCACCGCGCCTGGCGCCGGGTGCACTACCTCTCCTACCCGCTGACCGGGCTGGTGTTCCTGCACGCCTACGGCATCGGCTCGTTCCTGCTCGACCTGCCGTGGCTGCGCGCCTACTGGCTGACCCTGGCCGGCTGCCTCGCCCTGGTGGTGCTCTGGCGGCTCGCCGTGCCGCTCTGGTCGCGCCGCTACCGCCTGGTCACGGCGGTGCCGCTGTCGCCCACCGTCACCCAGTACACGCTCTCCCCGCTCGGCCGGGGACTGCGGCCGCGTCCCGGGCAGTTCTGCTATCTGCGCCGCCATCCGCTGTCCCGGGCGCACCCGTTCAGCGTGGTCCGGCTCGGCGACGACGGCACGCTCACCTTCGCGGTGAAGCAGGCGGGCCCGTTCACCGCCCGGCTGAGCGCGCTGCCGCCGGGCACGATCCTCCGCCTCGACGGGCCCTACGGCACGTTCACCCGCCAGGCCCGCGACGACCGGCGCCCCGCGGTGCTGGTCGCCGGCGGCATCGGCGTCACCCCGTTCGTCGAGCTGGTGCACCGGCACGCCGGGCCGCACATGTCGCTGACCCACATCGTCTCGGTCCCCGCCGAGGCCGTCTTCGGCGACGAACTGCGCCGCCGCCTCGGCACCCGTTACTCCGACCGGCTCCGACTCGACCGCAGCGCCCGTTACTTCATCTGCGGCAGCCCGGGCTTCGTCGAGTCCACCACGGGACGGCTGCGGGCGCGGGGCATCCCGCGCGACCAGCTCTTCACCGAGCACTTCGACTGCTGACCCCGCTGCTGCCCCCTGCTCACCCTTCCTGGAGCTCGGCCAGCACCGCCGCGTGGTCCGACGGCCACACGCCCGCCACCGGGCCGTCCCCGGCCCGGCGCACCCCGCGCACCCGTCCGAGCACGGGACGACCCGGCAGCCCGACGTGCACGTAGTCGATGCGGGCGTCGAACCAGGCGGCGTCCGCGATGTACGGGTTGCCGCCGTCCCAGGTCGCCCATGGCTGCCCGGGCTCGGCGAAGCGCCAGGCGTCCACCAGCACCTGCCCGGGCACGGCCGGCTCGGTGAGCCAGCCGCCGAGCAGCCGGATCTCGTCGGAGTCCGGTTCGGCGTTGAAGTCGCCCGTCAGCACCGCCGGAAACGGCAGCTCGCGGCGCTGCTCCGCCACGAACCCGGCCAGCGCGCGGACCTGTTCGCACCGCACCGCCGAGCCCGCGACGCCGGAGTGCAGATGCGTGGTGAAGAACGGCACCGGCTCCGGATCCGCGGCCAGCAGCGCGAACAGCGCGGTGCGCACCTCCGCGGGACCGCCCGCGGTCGGCAGCCTCAGCACCGCGGTCTCCGCGATCGGCCAGCGGCTGAGCACCGCGTTGCCCACCCCGAACGGGTCGTCCCCCCCGACTCTCTCCCGCCAGTGCGGCAGCACCTCGCCCGGCGCCCAGGCCCAGTGCATGCCCAGCTCCGCCGCGAGCCACTCGGCGAGGTTCTCCCCGGGGCGCTCCCACACCTCCTGCAGCCCCAGGACGTCGGGCCGCTCGGCCCGAAGCACCTCCAGGATCGCCTCCCGCCGCCGCTCCCAGGGCCCGAACCGCCACCAGAGATTCCACGTCATCACCCGCACGGGATCGATGCTAGGGCCCCACCGCCCGCCGCGGGCGGTGGGCGGTGGGCGGTGGGCGGTGGGCGGTGGGGTGCGGCCGGCGGGGTCAGGGGGCGGGGACCAGGCCCTCCGCCTCGACGTGCCAGCGGCCGTCGTCCGGGAAACCCGGTGCCGCCCGCCCGCCGGGCGCGTCGTCCCAGCCGCCGGCCATCAGGGCGACGGCCGCCAGCAGGCCGCCGTTGCCGGGCAGGTAGAGCGGCAGCGACGGCGTCTGCCGGTTGTGGCCGTTCGGGAGGAACTCGTTCTTGTCCGCCGGCATCGTCAGCGCCGCCACCGCGAGCTCGGGTTCGCCGACCCGCGCGGCCGTCATGGCGATGACGGGGTAGTCCCAGCCCCAGGTGGTGTCCCAGGCCCAGTCGCCCAGCACGTCGTGCAGCGTGGCCCGCATGGTCGACGGGTCGATCAGCGGCGTCCTCGGCAGGAAGCCGAGCCCGCACAGCATGGACGGGTGGTCGGTGCGGATGGTGTACGGCTCGACGTCGATGGCCGTGTACACGCCGTCGCGCACGTGCGGCGGCGCCAGTCCCGCCGCCACCGCGCTCCACCCCTCGTGTCGCGGCAGGCCGGCGCGTCGCCGCCACCGCTGCGCCGTCTCCAGGGCCCAGTGCCAGTACGCCAGCTCGAACGTCGGGTTGGTGGCCCGGGCGCGGAGGGACCCGTACGACTCCTGCGCCGGGATCACCGGCGGTCCCAGCTGGTACCCACGGTCCGTCGGAACGGCGAAGTCGGCCATGAACTCGGCGGTCTCGAAGACGATGTCGGCGAACTCGTCGACCACCTCCCGGCCGAGGGCCGGGCTGGGCGCGGCCCGGTACAGCAGCTCCGCGAGGTGGATCGGGTGCGGCTGCTGCCAGATCAGGAACGCGCCGATCGGGCTCGGGCTCTCCCGCGCGTCCGGGCCGACCTGTTTGGGCCACCGCGCGCCCCGGTAGCCCTGCATCCGCGCCGTCGCCCGGGCCGGCCGCAACGCCGCGTGGTACCAGCGCAGCCCACGCCGGAGCAGCTCGGGCCGCCCCCACAGGGCGAAGTGGGCCGCGTGCCACCAGTGCATCTCCAGGTGGAACCGGCCCCGCCAGGAGTTGCACACCAGCCCCGTCTCCTGCGGCGGCAGGGAGCCGGCGCAGTTCACGGCGGTCAGGTACTGCGACAGCACGACGCGCCGTTCGAGCTCCGCGGCCCGCTCGTCGGCGCTGCCGGAGAGCCGCACCGCGCCCCCGTCGGACCAGAACGCCGGCCAGTGCTCGGCGGCCGCCGCCCGCACCTCGTCGAAGGCGGGCGGCGGCGACGGCAGCGCCGCGGGGTCGGGGGCGAAGCCGACGACCAGGTCCAGCGTGGCGGTGTCGCCGGTGACCCGGAACTCGTGCTCGCCGGCCCGGACCAGCGCCAGTCCCGGGGTCGCGCCGACCACGACGGCGTACCGCGCGTCGTCGAGCTCCCGGTCGACGCGCCAGCCGCCGTCGATCTCCCGGAGCGCGGTGCGATGCGCGTCCGGACGGGTCCAGTCGGCGGCGTCGTGCCACCGCTCCGAACCGTAGGGGAACGCCATCCGCACCGCGAGCCGCCCGGCCCGCACCGCCTCGGAGACGATCCGGATCGCCACGACGTCGGCGTCCGGATGGCACACCGTCCGCACCCGGACCGGCTCGCCCCGCAGCGTGAAGGAGCTGTCCACGACGCCGTGCCACAGGTCGAGCACCTGCCGCACGCCGGCGACGTCGTCGGCGGCCACGCCCGCCAGGCCGATGCGGCCGAGGTCGAGGCGGTGCGGGTTGGACCGCAGCCACAGCTCGGCGGGGGAGTCGGTGCGGTCGCCGCCCGCACCGATGCTGCCGGTCATGTCGGCGTACGGCACCGGGCCGCGGGGCGTGTCGTAGGTGACGAGCACGTCCTCCAGCCGGAAGCCGTCACCGCCGTCACCGGCCTCGCCGGCCGGGACGGAGTGCCAGCCCCACTGGGCCTGGGTGCCCAGCAGCGTCGCCGCCGGGGTGCCGTCCCTGGACGCCACCGGGTAGCGGTCGGGGAAGGTCTGCAGCCCGGTGACGTCGACGGTGAAGCAGAACTCGCCGTTGCCGACCGACAGCGGGGAACGCCCGTCCGGCTCCGTCACCTCGACCGCGTGCCGGGACACCAGGGCGCGCCGGTCGATGCTCATCGGATGCTCACTGGCTGATCGCCGTCCCGACCTCGGAGATCATCTGTTCCGCGGCGTCCTCGGGCGACGTACGGTCGAAGAGCACCTCGCTGTTCAGCCGGGTCACGATGTCGGCGGTCTCGGTGGAGCCGACCGGATCCGGCGACCCCGGGGCGCCCAGCGCGTTCTCGAGCCGGCCGATGTACTCCGCCTCGGCCTGCTGCACCGGGGTGAGCTGGTCCGTGATCGCCTCGCGCACGCTGGGGTTGACCGGCAGGCCGCGGTCGGTGAGGAACGCCTCCGCCGCCGCCGGCTCGTTGAGCATGAAGTCGATCAGCCGGGCGGCCTCCTCGGGGTGGTCGGAGCCGGACGAGATCGTGTAGTACATCGAGGGCCCGAGCCACATGCCGTGTTCGCCCTCGCTCTCGCCCGGCGGGATGAGGAGTTCGAGCTGCTCACCCGACGCCGTGCTCAGCGCCTCCAGCGCGTTCGACCAGACCAGCGACATGCCCGCCTTGTTGGTGCCGATGAGGGTCTGTTCCGGCGCCGCCATGCTGGCCAGTTCCTCGCTCAGCGTCGCCGACGGCGTGCACCCGGAGTCGCGCAGCCCGGTCGCGAAGTCCCACCAGTCGGTGAGCGTGCCGGCCGACACCCCCACCTCGCCGTCGTCGGTGTAGAGCTCCTCGCCGTGCTGCCGGGCCCACAGCGACAGGGTGTTGTGGTTGGTGAGGTCCTGGGCGCCGTAGCCGTCGTCGCCGAGCGCGGTGCCGATCTCGGTGCACAGCCCCGCGAAGTCGTCCCAGGTCCAGGCGGTGTCGTCCGGCAGTTCCAGACCGGCCTGGTCGAAGACGGCCGGGTTCGCCACCATGGCGTAGCCGACGACGCCGGTCGGGATGGCGTAGAGCGCCTCGTCGAACGTGCCGTGGGCCAGGAGGTCGTCAGGGATCTCGTCGGTGCGGATGACGTCCCCCACCTGGGCCAGGTCGAGCAGCGCGCCGCGCCCGGCGTACTCGCTGTGGTACGCGCCGCCCATGGTCATGATGTCGGGGGCGTCGCCGGAGGCCACGCTGGTGGCCAGCCGGTCGAAGTAGGCGCCGAAGTCCGCGTAGTCGATCTCCACCCGGATGCCCGGGTTCTCCGCCTCGAACGTGTCGATCATGTCCTGGGTCATCTGCGCCCGCTCGTCGCTGCCCCAGAACGCGTAGCGCAGCTCGACCACGCCGTCGTCGTCGCCGGAGCCGCCGCCGCAGGCCGTGAGCAGCAGCGCGGCGGCCGGCACGGCCGTGGCGAGGGCGCGGAGGGTTCTGTTTCGCATGAGGACGGGTGTTCCTTTCGTCATTTGATGCCGGTCGTGGAGATGCCGCGCATCAGGTAGCGCTGCCCGGCGAGGAAGAACCCGAAGATCGGGCCGAGCGCCACCAGGGACATCGCGAACAACGGGCCCCAGGCGGACTCGCCCTGCGAGTCGACGAAGGTGCGCAACGCCACCGGGACCGTGTAGAGATCGGGGTCGGTCACGAAGATCAGCTGGCTGTAGAAGTCGTTCCACACCGCTATGAAGGTGAAGATGGCGGTCGTGGCCAGCGCCGGCAGGCTCAGCGGCATGATGATCCGCCAGAAGATGCGCGCGTGGCCGCAGCCGTCGATGCGCGCGGCGTCGTCCAGCTCCCGGGGCAGCCCGCGGATGAACTGGACCATGAGGAAGATGAAGAACGCGTCGGTGGCCAGGAACTTCGGGACGATCAGCGGGTAGTAGGTGTTGATCCAGTCCAGCTCCGAGAACAGCACGTACTGCGGCACGATCACGACGTGCACCGGCAGCATGATCGTGCCGAGCATCGCGGTGAAGAACAGTCGCCGGCCGCGGAACTCCAGCCGGGCGAACGCGTAGGCCGCCATCGCGCAGGTGAGCAGGTTGCCCACCACGGAGAAGCCCACGATGATCGCGGAGTTGATCAGGTAGTGGTGGAACGGGTGGGTGAGCGCCGTCCAGCCTTCGGTGTAGTTGCTGAAGTCGAACTCGCTCGGGATGATCGACGGGTCGCGGAAGATCTGGTCCGAGGGTTTGAACGAACTCGACACCATCCACAGCAGCGGGTAGAGCATCGCGAAGCCGAAGACGATCAGCACGACGTGCTTGAGCAGCCGCCGCTGCCGGCTGCTGTGGCGCCCGTACCGCCGTTCGCTCTCCTGTCGCGCGCCGTCGTCCGTGGCCGCGCCGCCGACCGCGGGTCCGAGGTCAGTCGCCATAGTGCACCCACCTCTTCGCCATCAGGAAGTTCACCGCCGTGAAGCCGGCGATGATGACCAGCAGCACCCAGGCCAACGCCGACGCGTAGCCCATCTCGAACGAGCCGAAGCCGCGGTCGTAGGTGTAGAGCGTGTAGAAGAGCGTGGAGTCCGCCGGGCCGCCGGTGCCGCCGCTGACGATGAACGCCTGCGTGAACGTCTGGAACGACCCGATGATCTGCAGCACCAGGTTGAAGAAGATGATCGGCGTGAGCAGCGGGACGGTGATCCGCCAGAACTTCGTGAACGTGCCGGCGCCGTCCACCTCCGCCGCCTCGTAGTACATGGCAGGGATCTGCCGCAGCCCGGCCAGGAAGATCACCATGGGCGAGCCGAACGTCCACACGTTGAGCGTGATCAGCGTGCCCAGCGCGTAGTCCGGATGGGACACCCACCCCTCGCCCTGGATGCCGACGAGGTCGAGCAGCTGGTTGATGAGCCCCTCGGTGCCGAAGATCTGCCGCCACAGGATCGCGATGGCGACGCTGCCGCCCAGCAGCGACGGCAGGTAGTAGATGGACCGGTAGATGGCCAGTCCGCGCACCCCTCGGTCGAGGAAGAGCGCCAGCGCCAGGGCGGCGGCGAGCTGCAGCGGCACCGACACGAGCACGTAGGTGAACGTCACGCGCAGCGCCTTGTGCAGCCGCTCGTCGTCCAGCATCCGCTGGTAGTTGTCCAGGCCGAGCCACTCCGGCGGCTGGAGCAGGCTGTAGTCGGTGAACGAGAGGTACAGCGAGGCCAGGATCGGGCCGATGGTGATGACCGCCATGCCGACGAACCAGGGGGCCAGGAACAGGTAGGCGGCACGGCCCTCGCGCTTCGCCACCGGGCTGCGGCCGCGGGGTTGGTCGCGTTGCGGGACACGCTGGGGGGCGCGTTGGGGGACGTCCGTTTTCATGTGACCGCGCCGACGGTGGGGACGTGCCCGGAGGCGGGGCCCCGGGCGTCTCTCGGAACGGTGGTGGTCATGTCTGTGCTCTCTCTTTCGCGGTCTCGTCGTTCGACGGCAGACAACACACGTCAGACAACTGGAGAGCGCAAGGGACCGCTCTCCTTGGGGACAACAGGTCAGTCGGGGTTCGACTCCACGTCCGGGAGCGTCGCGCTCACCGGGCCAGCCAGTTGAGGTACTCCTCGAGGTCGCTGTAGCCGTCGCCGTCCCCGTCGGCGTTGTTGCCCGCCGCCGCGGGGTCGAGGCCGTGCACCAGCTCCCACCAGTCCGGCATGCCGTCGCGGTCGGTGTCCCGCGGGGCGGGGCCGCCGTGGACCGGCCCGGGCCCGTTGACGGGCGCGTCGTTCTCGTCGCTGATCACGGCGCCGTCCGCGCCGAGCGAGGTGACCTCGTTGACGAGCAGCCGGTCGACGCGGTCCCGGTCCAGGGACGCCCCGGCGTTCTCGATGACGTACGCGTACGCCTCCGTCGGGCTCATCAGGTCCTCGACGGCCGGGTACGGGTACGGCGTGTCCATCCAGGTGACCGTCGTGTACTCCTCGCGCGGCACGTCGTAGCCGTCCAGCACGCCGTCGCGGTCGGGGTCGTGGTAGTTCTGCTCGGCGAACAGGTGGAAGTTCTCGTTGCCGCGGGTGAACGGGCCCGTCTCGGTGCTCGGCCCGGCGATGAAGTAGTTGTTCTGCACGTTGGCCTCGGAGGTGTACTGCGAGCCGCCGAGGATGTACGCCTCCCGCCGCCAGTTGTAGACGACGTTGTTGACGTACTGGTTGACGCCCTTGACCTTGGGGTTGCGGATGTCGTTGTCGATGTAGAGGTTCCGCAGCAGGCTCACGCCGCCGGCGGTCTCGATGAGCCCGCCGGCCGAGTGCGTGTCGAGCCCCTGGCCGATGATCGAGTCCTGGACGGTGATGCGGCTGGCGCCCGCGGCCGGGTCGCCGTTGCTGATGGAGAACACCTCGTCGCGGCCCCAGGTCACGGAGAGATGGTCGAAGATCATGTTGTCGCCGGTCACGATGGTGATGGCGTCGGTCTCGGGGGTCCCCTGGACGCCCTGGCGGACCCGGAAGTGTCGGGCGATGGTGCTGTTCGCGTCGGTGAAGGACAGCCCGTTGCCGTAGATGGTGATCCCCTCGCCGGGCGCGGTCTGCCCGGCGATGGTGATGTACGGCGCCACCTGGACGCGTTCCTCGATCTCGATGATGCCGCCGACGTCGAAGACCACGGTGCGGTGCGGCTGGCTCACCGCGTCCCGGAACGAACCCGGGCCGCTGTCGTCGAGGTTGGTGACGTGGTAGACGGTGCCGCCCCGGCCGCCGGTGGCGTAACGGCCGAATCCCTCGGCCCCGGGGAAGGCGAGCAGCTGCTCGCCCTCGCCCTCGGCGGCGGCCGCGGAACCGGCGACCGGCGCCGCGCCGGCACACAGGCCGAGCGCCGCGACCCCGGCGACCAGCATCCGCCCGCGTCGTTGTCTGTGACTTCCCGAACGAGTCATGCGGTGCTCCCTCTGGGCGATGACGCCCTGTCGTACCCATCGCAACTGGCTCGTTCCCGACATACCGTCGGGCATTGAATGGATTCAACTCTGGTTGGCCCAAGTCTGACATCCGCAGCTGATGTCCGACCAGACCCCTGCGGAAATCAATTTCCAGACGGTGTGTCAGCTCTGCGACCCACTCCGCCGGCCGCCGCGCCGGCCGCCGCGTTCCTCCGTCAGCCGCCCGACGGGTCGGGCAGGGGCCAGCGGTCGCTGCGACGGACGACTCCGCTAGCTGCCGGGCCGACGTGCAGGTGGCGGCCAGGTGATGCCAGAACGGCGGCTCCCATCCGGCGCCGTCACCCTGCTCGGAGGGCCGCGTCAGGGCTGTGGCAACCGGAGACGTGCCGACCGCCGGGGCGACGTCGAGCTGCCTCGTGGTCGTGGCGGATGCGGTCCCGGACGCCCCCCGGCGGCCGGGATGCTCTCCAGGCTCCGAGCGGGCCATTTCGTCCGCATATCGAAGACGCCATACGCGCTGACAACATCACGCTGCCTTGACTGGAGGCATGACCGACCGCGAGACGGCACGTACGGTGCCGGTAACGAGCGATGCCATCGCCGCAGACAACCGGTCGCGAGCCGCGACAGCCGCCGACATCACTGAACTCACTCGCCTGCGCTCCGTGATGCTGTCCAGCCTCGGCCAGGACCCCGGCGGCGAGGGCGCGCCGTGGAGGAAACAGGCCGCTGTCTGGTTCAGCGAGCGGCTGGCCCGGCCGGAGGAGTGGGCCCTCCGGGTTGTCGGTCCACCCGGGGGCCCGCTGGACGCGTGCGGCGCGGCCTGGCTGATCGAGCAGCTGCCCGGGCCAGCCGCCCCGGACGGCCGCCGCGGCTACATCGGCTTCATGTGCACCCGCCCCGGCGCCCGCCGCCGCGGCCACGGCAGCAGTATCTTCAACAGCCTGGTCGAATGGCTCGCCACGCGCGGTGTTGCCCGACTGGAACTGCACGCGGCACCAGACGGCCTCGACATGTACCGCAGAGCGGGCTTCAACGAAGATCAGTACCTGGCCATGTACCGGATGGGCAGTCCACCCGAGTGAGCGGTGCAGGCGTGGACGATCACCGACGGTATCCCGCACTGACGCTCTCCTCCTTGGCTCCGCTCATGCCGTTGTTTCTCGGTCAGCCCCGGCGATGAGCCGTGAACCCTGGTCGCGGACGCCCGGGGAGCGTTTTACGGTGCGGCGCCATTGGTTGGACAACTGGAATGGGAATGGCGATACGGTCCGATATTGGTTACTTGGTTCGCCCCATTCTTTTCAGCCGGGCCCGCATTTCCGAACGAATAAGGGTCGGCAAGGTTTTGCGGATGCCGCTCGGTGAGAACCTCCCCTCCGAGGCGACGTTCGGGAGAGGATTCAGATGCGGGGAAGATTCGCACGGCGCGCATTAGCCGCCGCAGGCTCGCTGGCGCTTCTCGGGATGGGCACGGCCGCCCAGGCCGCGCCGGTCGAGGCGGCGTACGAACCGGAGTTGGGCATCCAGAACTGCTGGATCAGCGGGGCCACGTACTTCGGCGTCGAGGGCGGCGAGGTCGCGGTCTGGGAGTGTTACGACATCCAGAAGGACGACCAGGGCTACAAGGTCGCCTCGGCCGTCCGGGTGCGGAGCGAGGCCGGAAGTCCCGAGCCGCTGACGGTCACCACCAACGTCGAGGGCGGTGAGGACGAGAGTTCCACGACCGAGACCGTGGAATTCGACGACCTCGACGGCTGGGCCACGGTGCGCAGCCCGTGGAATCGCACCACCGGCGTCACCTACGACGCCTACGGATTCGTCTTCGCCGACGGAATGACGAACGGGCCGCTGGAGCTCGACTTCATGCACAACGGTCATGTCTGGATTCCCGCGAGCTGACCGATTCACGCCCGGCGCCGCCACCCTGCCCAGGAGACGGCGCCGGGGCCGGGGCCGTGGGCGACCGTGGCTGGCGGGGTCCTGGCGGTGGCGTTAGGTTTTTGGTGGTGGGTGTGCGGGAGATCGAGGGCGTCGCGTCGATGGGTGACGGGGCGGGGATACGTTGGGTGGCGCTGGGTGGCGTGCCGACACGGCGGCGGGCGCCCGTGGTGCTGCTGCACGGTGGGCCCGGCCTGCCCGACTATCTGGGCGATGTCGCCGCCATGATCGCGGACCTCGTGCCCGTGTACCGCTACGACCAGCGCGGCACGGGCGGCTCCGGATGGCGGGGCCGCCACACGTTGGCCCGGCAGGTCGACGATCTGGCCGAGCTGCTCGACGCGTGGGACGCGCCGGAGGCGGTGCTGATCGGGCACTCCTACGGCGCCGACCTGGCCAGCCGGTTCTGCCTGGCCCATCCCGGCCGGGTGGTGGCGATGCTGCTCATGTGCGGGCCGTTCGTCCGTGACTGGCGCGCCGGGGACCGCGCGGCACGGGCCCGCCGCATGTCGGCGGCGCAGTGGGAGCGACTCCGCGAGCTGGCGGAGGCGGCGCCGCGGACGGAGGAGCAGGAGGTCGAGCTGCTGACGCTGTCCTGGTTCACCGACCACGCCGACCCCGAACGCGGTTGGCAGTGGGCCGCGCGGGCCGCCCGGAGGCGCCGTCCCGTCAACTGGGACATGAACCGGGAGCTCGGTGCGGAGGGACGTGCGGACCCGCTCGACCGGCATGTCGACGCGCTGCGCGCGTGCCGGCCCGAGCGGGTGGAACTCCTGGGCGGCGCCGAGGATCCGCGGCCGCTTTCGGCGCTGGACGCGCTCGCGCGCAGGCTCGGCGTTCCGCTGACCCGGGTCGCGGACGCGGGCCACGAACCGTGGCTCGAACAGCCCGACGCCGTTCGCGCACACCTGCGGCGCTTCCTGCGGGCGCGGTAGGCCCGAGCGAAAATCCCGTGCCCGCCCGTCCGGGCTCTGTCAGGCTGGCCGGCCATGACTGCCTACGAACTGTTGCTCATCGGTGGCGGTGCGGGCGTCGGGAAGACGTCCGTCGCCTGGGAGGTGTCCATAGCCCTGCAGGAGAGGGAGACGGCGCACTGCCTGATCGAGGGCGACTTCATGGACCAGATCCATCCCGCCCCCGACGGCGACCCGTACCGCTCGGCGATCACCGAACGGAACATCGCCGCGGTCTGGGCGAACTACGCGGCCCTCGGCCAGCACCGGCTGATCTACTCCAACACGGTCAGCATCCTCGAAGGCCCGATGATCAGCCGCGCCATGGGCGGCAACCGCGGCAACCGCGGCAACGAGGCCGACGGGGTCAGGGTCACCCACGTCCTGCTCACGGCCGAGGAGACCACCGTTCGTCAGCGGCTCGCCCAGCGGGAGATCGGGTCCCAGCTCGTCCCCCATATCGAGCGGAGCCTTTTCATGGCGCGGAAGCTGGACGACGAGGCGCCGCCCGGCACGGCCCGGATCCCGACGGACGGCCGGTCGGTCCAGGAGATCGCCGCGCATGTGGTCGAGGCGACCGCCTGGTGAACCTCAGAGCGCGGTGCGGAAGCCGCCGTTGCTGTAGAGGAGCTGGCCGTTGATCCACTGGCCCTGCGGGGAGCAGAGGAAGGCGACGAGGTTGGCGGGCTCCTCGGGACCGGCGAGGCGCCCGGCGGGCGTCCGGTCGCTGCCCGACGGGCGGACCTCGTCCGTCATCCATCCGGTGTCGACGGGGCCGGGGTTGATGACGTTGGCGCGGACGCCGAGCGCGGCGAACTCGTGGGCGGCGGCGAGCGTGATGCGGTCCAACGCGCCCTTGCTGGCGCCGTACGGGAGGTTGCCGACGACGTGGTCGCCGGTGAAGGCGATGATCCGCCCAGGATCGCTGTCGTCGGCCGCGCCCGCGAAGCGCCGCCCGAACTCGCGGATGAGCAGCCACGGGGCGCGGGCGTTCACGGCGAAGTGCCGGTCGAAGCTCTCCACGGTCGTGGTGAGCAGGTTCAGGTCGCGCTGCTCGCAGTGGCACATCACCAGGGCGTGCACCGGCCCGAGGTCGTGCTCGGCGGCGTCGAACACGGTCGCCGGGACGGCCGGATCCGCGAGGTCCGCCTCCACGGCGGTGCACCGGGCGCCCAGGCCCGCCAGCTCGCGGCCCAGCGCGGCGGGTGCCTCGGGTTCGGGCGCCCAGGGCTTGTCGTCGTCGTAGGGGCGCCAGTAGGTGAACGCCACGTCCCAGCCGGTCTCGGCGAGCCGGCGGGCCACGGCGGCGCCGATGTTGATCGTGCGGCCCCCCGCACCGGTGACGAGCGCGACGCGTCGGCGACTGGGGGGACGGGTGGGCGCGTTGTCCGACATGGGACGCGATCCTGGCCCGCCCGCACCACCGCGCTCAACCGAATATCACCCGACGACGTTCAGGGGCGACCCGCTCGGGCCAGCGCGTCCTGGGCCTGGGCGGCCATGGCGGTCACCAGGTCCTCGGCCGAGGGCAGGTCGGTGATGAGGTCGACGGCCTCGCCGGCCCAGACCGGCAGCGGGGGCACGACGCCCCGCGCCACGTCGTCCTCGTACGCCTGACGGGCCCGGGGATCGGCGGCGAGTTCGGCCTCCCGGCCGCGCCAGCGGTCGAGGTGGGGGTGCCCGAGGGTGCGGGCGGGGTACTTCGACGGCCACCGGGAGCCGCGCGCGATGTCCAGCACGGTGCTGCGCTCGGTGTCCTCCCCCCGCCCCTCGACGATCGCCCTGGCGATCGACGGATCGACCAGGGCCTCCGCCGTGGCCTGGAAACGGGTGCCGACGAGCGCTCCGGCGGCGCCGAGCACGAGGGCCGCCGCCACACCGCGCCCATCGGCGATGCCGCCCGCCGCCAGCACCGGCACCGGAGCCACGAGATCCACCACCGCGGGCACGAACGGCAGGGTGGACCGCCCGCGCGCGGCTCCGTGCCCCCCGCTCTCCGTGCCCTGCGCCACGATCACGTCGGCGCCCAGATCGGCGGCCCGCCTGGCCTCCTCCAGATCCGTGACCTGGAGGATCAACGCGGCTCCCGCCCGGCGGACGGGCTCCGCGTACGGGCTCGGATCGCCGAAGGACAGCATCACGGCGCCGGGTCCGTAACCCAGCGCCAACTCCACCGCGCCGAGATCGATGCCCCAGGTCAGGAACCCGACACCCCACGACCCTCCGGCGTCCGCGACGGTCGGCACCTCACGGGCCAGCCACTCCGGATCCCCGAACGCGCCGCCCAACATGCCGAACCCGCCACCGCGGGAGACCGCCGCGGCCAACGCACCACCGGCCGACCCACCCATCGGCGCCAACGCGATCGGGTGCCGCACGCCGAACATCTCCGTGAACGCCGTCGACAACGCCATGGCCCCATCCTCCGGCGGATTCCGCGTGGCGGACAGACCTCATCCCTTGACCGCTTCGGCGATCCGCAGGGCGGTCTGGTCGGGCGTGAGGTGCGTGGTGTCGACGACCTCGGCCTCGGCGTGCAGCCACGTGCGGGCCGCCTCGGCGTAGGGCTCGAGGTACTGGAGGCGGAACGGGGAGTTGGGGCCGAGAACGGTGTCGTTCGCGATGCGCCCGCGGAGGGTGTCCTGGTCGGCGTGGAGGACGAAGTGCCGCACCGGGATGTCGTGATGGGCGAGGCCCGTGCTGATCTCGCGCCAGTACGGCTCGACCAGGACGGTCATGGGCATCACGAGAGTGCCCCCGGTGTAGTCGAGCACGCGGCGGGCGGTCTCGACGACGAGCGGCCGCCACGGCGGCCAGTGCTGGAAGTTGTCCGTCCCGGGCAGCCCCGGCGTGATGTCCATGAGAGTCTCGCCGACCTTCTCGGCGTTGAACACCCGTGCATCCGGGAGGAGCCGCTGCACGAGCGCGCTGGTCGTCGTCTTGCCCGCGCCATGGGTGCCGTTGAGCCATACGATCATGTGCCCGACGCTAACCACGGGCCGGCCGCCGGCCGCCGCGGAACACGTCACAGAACCGCCACAGCGGGAGATCCGGTCGGCACGGCCTCGGAGCCCTACCCCGCGGGTGGCTCGTGGGATGGCCGGGCGAACGGGACACTGGAGCCATGCAGGGAGCAGAGGGCGAAGTGCCGTTGACCGGTGGGCGGATCACCGCGGGCGTCGTGCGGGTGGGGGACACCGTCCGCCGGCCCGTGACCGCCGCGTCGGGGTTCGTCGCCGAACTGCTCGGCCTCCTCGAACGGCGCGGGTTCGCCGGCGCGCCGCGCCATCTCGGTGTCGACGACGCCGGCCGCGACACGTTCAGCTATCTGCCCGGACACGTACCGACCCGGTTCCAGCCCTGGCGCCGGGACCAGGTCGCCGCCGCCGGCGCGCTGCTGCGATCGTTCCACGAGGCCACCCGCGGCAGCCGGCTCGCCGGACCGCGTCCGGTGGTGTGCCACCACGACCCGGGCCCGAACAACGTGGTCTTCCGCGACGACCGGCCCGCGGCCCTCATCGACTTCGACATGGCCGCGCCAGGACACCCGCTCGAGGACCTCGGGTACATGGCCTGGACCTGGTGCGTCTCCTCCAGGGCAACGGCTCCGCCCGCCCGCGCCCAGGCCGCCCAGGTGCGGGTTCTCGCCGACGCCTACGGTCTCGACGCCGCCGACCGGGCGGGCCTGGTCGACGCCATGCTCGACCGCCAGGCCCGCAACGCGGACTGGTGGCGAGGGCACCTCGACGCCCCCGAACCACGCGTGGCCGACCGCGAGCAGATCCTCGACCGGATCGCCTGGTCCCTGCGCGAACACGGCCATACGGCCGCCCACCGGCCCGTCTTCGCCGCGGCGCTGCGCTGACTCATCTCGCCGTGCGGCAGGTCGCCCGCCGAACAACGGCTCGGCGGGGTCACCCTTCTCGTCGGTCAGGACCTTCGTGCACCGGGCCGACCGGATCCGGGGGACCGGTGATGACGGCCGTGACGCGGGTGCCCGGGGGGAGGGTCGCGGTGCCGGCCAGGTCGTGGACGGCCCGGAGCATCTTCGCCACGTAACGACGCTCTATGCGGAGGCCGTGGCGGTCCTCGAAGTCCGCCGCGAACGCCTCCAGGTCCGCCGGGACGCGGCCGTAGCCGCCGCCGTGGTGGGCGTGGTCGATCCGCCAGTTCCCGAAACGCCGCCGCCACCCCAGGTCGTGGACGCGGTCCACCGCGCCGTCCAGGTAGCTCGCGCCGCGGAGCACGGCTATGCCGAGGGCTCGGCCTCCCGGGTGCAGACCCGCGGCGATGCCGGCGAGCGTGCCGCCCGTCCCGACGGCGCAGCACACCACGTCGCGCGGTCCCGTGTCGGTCCTCAGCTCGGCGGCGATCTCGGCCGCGCCCCGGGCCGCCAGCGCGTTGGATCCGCCCTCCGGGAGCACGTAGCAGCGGCCCCATCCGGCGGCCAGCCGTCGGCGGGTGTCGGGTTCGTCGAGGGTGTCCAGCATCCCGCGGTAGGAGGTCCGGTCCAGGAAGACCAGGTCCATGCCGTGGTCCTCGGCCTGCCTCAGGGACCAGTTGCGCGGCGCGTGCGCCAGCTCGTCGCCGCGGATGACGCCCACGCTGGACAGCCCGCACGCGGCCGCCGCCGCGGCGACGGCGCGGACGTGGTTGGAGTAGGCGCCGCCGAAGGTGAGCAGCCGGGTGTGCCCCTCGGCGAGGGCCGCCCGCAGGTTCGGGACGAGCTTGCGCCACTTGTTGCCCGGCACCATCGGATGGATGACGTCGTCCCGCTTCAGCCGCAACTCCACTCCGGCCCGCTCCAGCCGCGGCTCGGACAGCGTCAGCACGGGCGACGGGAGCCGGACGGGCAGCAGGGCGGGGGACGGGGCGGGGGACGGCACCTGTACAAGTGTACGAAGATCGTGCGGGGGTGCCCACCCGTGGGATGCCGGTCGGGGCGGACCGCAGCGCCGGATTCCGCGGGAGAGCGTCCGGGTCGCGCTGCTACGGTCCACGGAAGGAGACAAGGAAACAAGGAAACAGGGAAACGCGCTGAGGGAGCGAGCGTTGGTGGCGAGCGGATGAGCATTCGGGCCGTCGTCTGGGACATCGACGACACGCTGTACGACTACACCGGCTCGGACCGGACGGCCGCGCTCCGCTATTTCGAGGCGGTGGGCCTGCTGGCGCGGTTCGCCTCGCCGGAGGCGGCGTTCGCGCGCTGGGACGCGGTGATGCGCGCGACGTACCCCCGTTTCCTCGCCGGCGAGCTGAGCTTCGTCGCCATGCGGCGGGTCCGGGTCCGCACCTTCCTCGGCGAGTCGGTGAACGACGCCGACGCGGACCGCTGGTTCGCCGGCTACCTGGCGTGCCGCGAGGGGACGGACGCGCTCTTCCCCGACGTGCTGCCGGCGCTGGACGCGCTGGCGGGCGGCTACCGCTTCGGGCTGCTGTCCAACTCCAACGGGCCGCAGCAGGACCGCAGGCTCCGGACGTTGGGGGTCCGGGAGCGTTTCGAGGTGCTGCTCTGCTCGGACGAACTGGGCTTCGC
Source organism: Streptomyces sp. B6B3 (assembly GCF_039871525.1). NCBI lineage: Bacteria > Bacillati > Actinomycetota > Actinomycetes > Kitasatosporales > Streptomycetaceae > Streptomyces > Streptomyces sp. B6B3. Next base: position 64,635 of record NZ_JBDPLU010000016.1, read on the forward strand.
CAAGCCGGCGCCGGAGGCTTTCCTCGCCGCCTGCGCGGCGCTGGGGCTGCCGCCGGACGAGGTCGCCTACGTCGGCGACCAGCCGGACACGGACGCCGCCGCCGCGCACGCGGCCGGCCTGCACGGGGTCTGGCTCGACCGCGCGAACGGCACGGGCCGCACGGACCAGGCCGACAGCGGTGTGCGGCCCACCGCCTCGGGTGGGCCGCACCGGATCGCCTGCCTGTCCGAGCTGCCGGCGCTGCTGGCGGGCCTCAGGCCGCCCGTCTGACCGCGGCGCTCGGCCGTCACAGGCAGTCGGGGCAGCCGGGGGTGCGCCCGCCGGCGAGGAGCTGCCGTTCGTCGATCGAGTCCGGCGTGTAGACCATCCGCAGTCGGCCGCAGGAGCAGCGGCTCCACACGACGGCGCCTCGGCTGGTGCGGTTTCGGGAGACCTCCCGGGACTGCCCGGGGGCGGTCGTCGGCGCCGCGCTGGGGCCCGTGGTTTCGGGCGTCGGGTGAGTTGTCCTGTCCGGGTTCGTGTGCGTTGTCGAGGTCATACCTGAAGTGTCGACCCGAAGGACCGTGCGCGTCCATTGCACGTTTCCGGCCTTCATCGTGCAGAATGATTACATGATTGATCTGCGTCGCCTCCAGGTGCTTCGCGCGGTGCACCACCACGGCACGGTCACCGCCGCGGCCGCCGCCCTGCATCTCACCCCCTCCGCCGTCTCCCACCAACTACGTGAGCTGGCACGCGAGTTGAAGGTGCAGCTGATCGAGCCGCAGGGCCGCCGGATCCGGCTCACCGGCGCCGCCCACCTGGTCATCGAACACGGCGAGGCGCTGCTGGCCCGCTGGGAGGAGGCGGACGCCGCGCTGGAGGCGTATCGCGACGGCGAGGCCGGGCTGCTGCGGATCTGCGGGTACCCCAGCGCCGTCACCGGGCTCATCGCCCCGGCGACGATGGTGCTGCGCAAGACCCACCCGGGCCTGCGGGTGGAGGTCTCGGAGGCCGAGACGACCCACGGCTTCGACCTGCTGATGTCCAGCGACGCGGACATCGCGGTGCTCGCGCCGTCCGAGGACTTCCCGCACTCCGGCGACGCCCGCTTCGACCTGGCGCCGCTGCTGGACGAGCCGCTGGACCTGCTGGTGCCCGCGACGCATCCGCTCGCCGAGCGGTCCGAGGCCCGGCTGGAGGACGTCGCCGACGAGGACTGGGTGCTGCCCGCGCCCGGCACGTGCGACCACCACAACCGGGTCATGGTGTTCTGCGCGCTCGCCGGCTTCACCCCCCGGGTCACCCACCACGTCAAGGAGTGGTCCGCCATCTCCGCGATGATCTGCAACGGCATGGGCGTCTCGCTCTTCCCGCGGCTCAGCCACATCAACCCGACGCACGCGGCGGTGCGGGTGCCGGTGGTCGGCGAGATCGCGCTGCACCGGCGGATCCTGACCTGCGTCCGGAAGGGCAGCCGCGAGCACCCGCTGGTGCGGCACGGCCTCGACGCGCTGCGCGAGGTGGTGTCCGCCAACCCGGCGCTCTGACCGGGCCGCCACCCGGTCGAACCGCCGACCGGGCCGCTGCGTCGGGGGTGGGCGGGGCGGCCGGCGGCGGGGGTTCGTCAGTCCGCCTTCGCCTGGGTGCGTCGGGCGTAGGCGCGGGCGGCACGGGCGCGGTCGCCGCAGCGGGTGGAGCACCAGTGGCGGCGGCCGTGGCGCAGCAGGTAGCGGTTGCAGGGGGGCGAACCGCAGCCGGTGAGGCGGTCGGCCTCGGGCCCGGTGAGAAGGTCGGCCGCGTTGGCCGCGAGGGTCGCGAGGGCGCGGTCCAGGATCTCGTTGGTGGGGCACGGCGCCGCGCGGTAGGGGCCGTTCTTCGCGTCCCAGTACAGCAGGGCCGCGGTGGGGGCTCTGCTCAGCGCGTCGTTGACGGCGGCGAGGGGCGCGGGCAGGGCGGCCAGGCCGGCGACGCGGGCGGCGAAAAGCGACCTGAGGTGTTCGCGGAGCGAGCGCAGCTGCGCCGCGCACATCTCCCGCACCCCGGCGTCCGCCGGCGCGAGGCCGTGTTCGGTGAGCCACCGGTTCGCGGCCTCGGGGGAGCCGAGGAGATCGACGAAGTGCCCTCCGGGCAGCGCCACGGCGCTGTTGACGAAGGCGAGGGCGAGATACTCCTCCGCCCCCGGCGCGGGCGGTGGCACCGATTCGACGGTCGCGGGCTCGCTCATGGTTGTCATGGTACGGCTTGCGTTCAACCGTGAGGCAACCCTAGTATCCGTCACGGATAAACGGCTCTCTATCCGTGAGGTTTCTATGGCTGGTACCAGTGCGAGCACTGAGCGGATACCCGTCCGCGTCTTCGGCGGCCCGACCACCCTCTTCGTGTACGGCGGCCTGCGCTTCCTGACCGACCCGACCTTCGACGCGCCCGGCGACTACCACGTGCCGGGCGGCGGTCTGACCAAGACGGCGCCCGCCGCCGGAACGCCGGCCGACCTCGGTCCCGTCGACGTGGTCCTGCTCTCCCACGACGAGCACCCGGACAACCTCGACCACTCGGGTCGGGCCCTGCTCGCCGACGTTCCGCTGATCCTGACCACACCGGGGGGTGGGCAGCGACTGGGGGCGGCCGCCAGAGGGCTGGCCGACTGGGAGTCGATCGAGCTGGACCGCCCCGGCGGCGGCGCGATCACCGTCACGGGGGTGCCCGCGGTCCATGGGCCCGGAGCGCGTGACGAGGTCGAACCGGTCACCGGCCAGGTCGTCGGATTCGTGCTGACCGGTGCGGGCCTGCCCACGGTCTACGTCAGCGGCGACAACGCCTCGCTCGACGCGGTCAGGGAGATCGCCGAACGGTTCGGCCCGGTGGACACCGCGATCCTGTTCGCCGGGGCTCCCCGCTTCCCCGCTCTCTTCGACGGCGCGCTGATCGTCCTGGACAGCGCGCAGGCCGCCGTCGCCGCCCGGATCCTGGGCGCCCGCCGCGTGGTTCCCGCCCACTACGACAGCTGGGCGCACTTCACCGAGGGCCGTGACGAGCTGGTCGCCGCCTTCACCGACGCCGGGCTGCTGGGCCGGCTGGACCTGGGCGACCGGGGTTGACCGCGCGTCCGCTCCCACCCCGCCGGAACCGCCGGAACGCCGTCCGGCGGGCCATGACCAGCGAAGGTGCCCGTTCGTGACGACTGCCGTGCCCCATCGGATCGAGGATCTCCCGCGGCCTCGGGCGCAGCGCCGCGTGCTGGTCGTGCTGACCGCCGCTCAGGTGCTCAGCGGTGCCGGACTGGCGGCGGGGGTGACCGTCGGCGCCCTCCTCGCGCAGGACATGCTCGGCTCCACGGGCCTGGCCGGCCTGCTCAGTGCCGTGTCCATCGCCGGTTCCGCGCTGGCGGCCCTCGTGGTCGGGCGTCTCTCCCAGGCGCGGGGGCGGCGCCCCGGCCTCGCCGCCGGGTACCTGGCCGGTGCCCTGGGCAGCGCGGGCGTCGTCGTCGCCGCCCTCGCTGGCAGCTCCGTGCTGCTGTTCGTCATGATGTTCGTCTACGGCGCGGGCGCCGCCACGAACCTCCTGGCCCGCTACGCCGGTGCCGACCTGGCGGCTCCCGAACACCGCGCCCGCGCCGTGTCCACCGTGCTGGTCGCCACCACTCTGGGCGGGGTGGTCGGCCCCGTACTCGCGGCGCCCACGGGCGACCTCGCGCAGGCCGTCGGCGTTCCCCGCCTGGCCGGGCTCTTCCTCCTCTCCGGCGCCGCATACGCGACAGCCGCCCTGGTTCTGATCGTCTGGCTGCGTCCCGACCCGCTGCTGCTGGCCCGCACGTGGGAGGCGGAGCGGGCCACCACGGCGGTCGCGGGTCCAGACGACGCCGCCGGCCACGCGGGGCCGGCGGGCGGACGGCGCCGCGCCGGCATCCTGCTGGGTGCGCTGGTCATGGTGCTCACCCAGCTGGTGATGGTGGCGATCATGACGATGACGCCGGTCCACATGCACGACCACGGCCAGGGCACCGCCGCCACCGGCCTCGTCATCGCCGTCCACATCGGGGCGATGTATCTGCCCGCGCCCCTGTCCGGCTGGCTCGTCGACCGCTACGGCCGGTCCACGGTCGCCTCCGCCTCCGCCGTGGTCCTGCTGGCCGCCGGGATCATCGCCGCCGAGACACCCGGCGGTTCGACCGCAGGGCTCGCGGTGGCTCTCGGGTTGCTCGGCATGGGCTGGAATCTCGGTCTCGTCAGCGGCACCGCGATCATCACCGACACCGTCCCGTTGGCCACCCGGGCCAGGACCCAGGGCCTGGTCGACCTCTCCATCGCCCTCGCGGGCGCCGTCGGCGGTACGGCCTCGGGTCTGGTCGTCGCAGCCGCCGGCTATCCGCTGCTGGCCGGCGGCTGCGGCATCCTGTCGCTGGCCTCCGTGCTGGCGGTCGCCGTCTCAGCGCGCGACCGCTGAGCCGACGACCCTCGTCGACCCGCCGGCCCGTCAGCGCTCCGGCGTCAGCCGCAGCAGCACCGCCGTCGGGGTGCGGGGCAGCGCGACCGAGAGCTCGCCGGACCCGGCCGACCAGGTGGCCTCGCCGGCCGGCAGGGCCGGATGCAGTACCTCCACCGCCAGGTCCCGGCCGCGCAGTTCCGGCAGCGGCAGCGCCCGCTCCGCGGGCCCGCCCTCCCGGTGCCAGACCGTCAGGTACCGGGTCTCGCCGGCGCGCAGCCCCAGCGCCAGCCACGGGTCCGTCCAGCCGGGCAGCCCCAGCGGCCAGAACGGCACGCCGCGCGCCACGTCGCCCCGGATCGACCGGTACACCGCCAACGCGTCGCGCACCAGCGCGAGCTGCTCCGGCGCCATCCGGTTCAGGTGCCCCGACAGGTGCACTCGGCCCAGCAGCGCGCCGGCCAGGATGAACGCGTTCTCGTCGTCGTCGAACTCCGGCTGCACGTACGCCCACACGGCGCCCTGCTCCGGCGGCACGGCCGTCGGCGCGGCGGCCGAGATCGCCGGATACCTGCGGAAGTCCTCCTGGTCGCTGGTGGACTGGAGCTGGAGCAGCCGCAGCATCGCGCCGTCCATCCGCATGCCGCCCGAGGCGCAGTTCTCCAGGACCAGGTCGGGATGCCGGTCCAGCACGGCGGCCAGCCAGTCCTGGTAGGCGCGGGCGTGCCCGAGCAGGCCGGCGCCGGGGCTGCCGGTGCCGCCGGTGTCGGTGCCGGGTGGCACGCTGATGTTGTAGTCCAGCTTGAGGTAGCCCACGCCCCAGTCCCCGACGATCCGGTCCACCGTCTCGTCCAGGTGCCGCACCGCCGCCGGATGCCGGAGGTCGAGGTGGTAGCGGCCGTGCTCGCGCACCCGCGCCCCGCCCCGTCGGAAGAACGCGGCGTCCGGCAGTGACGTCGCGACCGGGCTGCGCACCCCGATCACCTCGGGCTCCAGCCACAGCCCGGGCACCATGCCGTGCGAGCGGATCCGGTCGAGCACCTCGTGCAGGCCGCGTTCGCCCGGGAAGCGGCTGGCCGCCGGCTGCCAGGCGCCGACGCTGTCCCACCAGCCGGCCGCGTCGTCGTCGTACCAGCCGGCGTCGATCACGAAGTACTCGGCGCCCGTCGCCGCCGCCGCGTCGACCAGCGGCAGCAGCTTCTCGGTGGTCGGGTCGCCCTTCAGCGTGTTCATGTAGTCGTTGAAGATCACCGGCAGCGTCCGGTGGTCGGCGTGCGGGCGGCGCAGCGCCCGGCGGTACCCGGTGAGCGCGCCCATCGCCTCGGTCAGATCGCCCGCGACGACCGACAGCGCGACCGGCACGGTGCTGAACGACTCGCCGGGAGCCAGCGTCTGCGACCACTGGTGCTCGGTGTCGGTCGGGCCGTGCAGCGCCAGATACGTGCCCTGCCGCCGCTCGCCCACCTCCCACGCCCAGCCGTTGGCGGACTCCAGCTGCCACAACCAGGCGAACCCGGAGCCCGCGTCGGTGAGCGCGCCCATCGGCAGGTGGCCGTCGGTGGACCAGCTGCCGCGGCTGGCGTAGCCGGTCCGGCCGCGGCCGTCGGGGCCGTGCCCCGGGTGCAGCGCGGGCAGCCGCGCCCGCAGCGGTTCCTGGCGCCAACGGCACTCCGCCAGCCAGTCGTTGTCGGCCCAGTGCAGGTCCAGCGCGTCGGGCGCGGGCAGCCCGCCCAGCGTCAGCGAGGAGACGGCGAGCAACGTGCGCGGCGCGTCGCCCTCGTTGCTGATCCGGACCCGGGCGCGCACCACCGGGATGCCGTCGGGGGAGTCGAGCAGCAGCTCCGCGGCCAGTCCCGTGGTGGGGTCGTGCAGGTCGAGCCGCAGCCGGTGCCAGTCGCCGTCCCGGTCGCTCCCGTGCCCGCGCAGTCGTAGCCGAGCACCCGCCGCGGTCTCCAGGGACCGCTGCCCCGACCAGCCGCGGCCCTCGCCGAGCAGCAGCAGCTCGACCGCGCGGGTGGCCGCCGCCACGGGCGCCGCGGGTAGGCCGGGCGGCCCCAGCCGGACCGCGCGGAGGGTTCCGTCGTCGGCCGGAGCGAACTCCGCCGTCAGCGCGGAGTGGCCCCAACGAACGGGCTCGGAGGAGTCGGTCGCCGGGGTGGCGGTGCGTGCGGACAACGGTGGCGCCTCTCGTGGACTTCCTGGTTCGCTCTCTTGACTGCCCTTGTGTGACCGGTCACACTCCTGCAATGCATGTGACCGGTCACACAAGGAACCGGGGTGCCGACCGTCCGGCGAGCATCCGCGACGTCGCCGCCGCGGCCGGGGTGTCCCATCAGACCGTCTCGCGGGTCATCAACCGGCATCCCAGCGTGAAGGAGTCCACTCGCGCCCGGGTGGAGGCCGCCATCGCCGAGCTCGGCTTCCGGCGCAGCGTCACCGCGCACGCGCTGGCCAGCGGCCGGTCCCGCACCGTGACCGTGCTGACCTCCAACACCACGCACTTCGGCTACGCCGCCGCCCTCCAGGGCGTCGAGGAGGCCGCCCGCGCCGCCGGGTTCGGCGTCGGCGTGGTGGTGCTGGACTCCGACGACGACGCCGAGGTGGAGCTCGCGCTGCGCCGCGCCACCGACGGCGGCGGTGGCCTGATCGTGATCGCCTACGACCGTCCCGGGGTGCGCGCCCTGGAACTGGTCCCGGACAACGTGCCGCTGGTGGCCGCGGTCGAGACCCCCGCGGAACCCCCGCCCGAGGGCAGCCCGTGGGTGTGGACCGACGACCGGGCCGCGGCCCACGCGGCCACCCGGCACCTGCTGGGGCTCGGCCATCCGACGGTCCACTACCTGGCCATACCGTCCAGCACCCGCGCGCCCGGCACCAGCCAGCGCGCGGCCGGCTGGCGGGACGCGCTGCGCGAGGCGGGCGCGCCGGTGCCCGAACCGCTGTCCGGCGGCTGGGAGCCGGCCGACGGCCACGCGGCCGGGGCGCGGCTGGCCCGCGATCCGGAGGTCAGCGCGGTGCTCTGCGGGAACGACGACCTCGCCCTCGGCGTGCTGCGCGCCCTGCGCGAGGCCGGCCGCGACGTGCCGGGAGAGATCAGCGTGGCCGGCTTCGACGACGCCCCGCACTCGGCGTTCCTCAGCCCCGCGTTGACCACCGTCCGGCTCGACTTCGGCGGGGTGGGGCGGGCCTGCTTCGCCCTGCTGCACGGGCTGGTGGAGCAGGGCGACCCGGTCGCCCCGCATCCGGTGGCGGCGCCGCGCCTGATCGTCCGGGAGAGCACCGGTCCTGCCGCCGGCGGTCCGGCCGGGCCGACCGGCGCGCCATGAAGCGCGGAGCGCTCCCCGCGGGCGCTCCGGACCCGAAACGAGTCACCCGAGTCACCACGGAGCCGCGATGAAGACGAAAGCCACGGCAGTGGCCCTGACGTGTGTCGCAGCGCTGGCGTTGAGCGCGTGCAGCGACGACACGGCCGGGCAGACCGGCGCCGGGGGCACCGGTGCGGCCGGAGACCCGGTGGACCCGACGGCCAGCCTGGACGGCGTCGAACTGACCTTCTGGACGGCGCAGAACACGGCACACGCCGCCGACCAGGTCATCGAGGCGTTCGAGGAGGCCACGGGCGCCACCGTCAGCACCGAGGCCATACCCGACCTGTACGAGCAGAACGTGCCCACCCGGCTGGCCTCCGGCGACCGTCCCGACCTGATGTTCTGGCAGCCCAGCATCTCCACGCTGCCGTTCGTCCAGCCGGCGCGGAACCTGCTGCCGCTGGACGACGAGCCCTGGGTGTCCGACCTCGGCAGCACCGAACAGTCCCTCGGCGTGATCGACGGCACCCGCTACGCCGCGATCGTCACCAGCCCGGCGATGCTCGGCGTCTACTACAACAAGGACGTGTTCGCCGAGGCCGGCGTCACGGAGGCGGACTTCCCCCGGAGCTACGACGAGCTCCTGGACCTCGGCGCGACGATCCGGGACGAGACCGACGCCTCGGCGTTCTACGAGGTCGGCGGCGACCAGTGGCCGCTCCAGTGGCAGGTGCAGGTGCAGCTCACCGACCAGCCCGACGCCTGGTGGGACGGGCTGAACCGGAACGAGGAGTCCTGGACCGACCCGGCCGTGGTGGACGCCATCACGAAGTACGACGAGGAACTGCTCGGCGCGGGCCTCGCCCAGGACGGGTACCGGACGGGCACCTTCACCGGGCAGGCCGAGGCCCTGTGGGACGGCTCGTCGGCGATGGCGCTCAACGTCACCTCCTTCCAGTCCCAACTCCAGGCGGAGCACGGCACCGCGGAGATCGACGAGCGCATCGGCTGGTTCCCGATAGCCAACTCCGAGGCGCGCGGCCTCTACTCGCCCGACCAGACCAACGGCGTGGTGGCGTTCGCCACGGGTGACGAGGAACGGCAGAACGCCGCCCGGCAGTTCCTCGCCTTCTGGCTCGGGCCCGACTACGCCGACTTCATCGACGACCGGAAGATCCCCTCGGTCCAGCCCGACGTGCCCAGCCCCGAGGGCATGCCGCAGACCGCCGTCGATCAGGTCGAGGCGCTGCCGGACGCGCACGGAGTGTTCCAGGCCCGGGCGATCGTCGCCCCGGAGCTGCACGTGGCGCTCGCCGACATGATCTACGGCGAGAAGAGCCCGCAGGAGGTGGCGGAGTTCGTCGAGAACCAGTTCGACGATATCGCCAGGGCGCAGGGCGCCGAGGGCTTCTAGTGGCCGGCACCGCCGTGAGGACCCGGGGCCGTCCGCCGGCCGGCGTGGCCGCCGGACGGCCGCCGGGGCGGATGTCCCGGGCCGCCGTGCACCACCCGTGGTGGTTCGCGCTCCCCGCCGTCGTGATCTTCGGCGGCTTCTTCCTGCTGCCGAACCTGCTGAACTTCTACTACCCGTTCACCAACTGGTCCGGGTACCACAGCGAGATCTCGTTCATCGGCCTGGCCAACTTCCGCGAGATCATCGACGACGGCACGCTGGGGCAAGCCATCCGCGTCACCCTGGTGTACGCGCTGCTGGCGGCCTTCTTCCAGAACCTCTTCGGGCTGCTGCTGGCGCTGCTGCTGGAGCGGGACACCGCGTTCAACCGCTGCTTCCGCGCGCTGTTCTTCCTGCCGGTGCTGATCTCCGCGCTGGCCGTCGGCTACGTCTTCCAGGCGCTGCTCGACACCGACGGCGCGGTCAACGAGGCGCTCGGCACGGACGTCCCGTGGCTGGGCTCGACCACCTGGACCATCCTGCTGGTCGCCGTCGTGCACGGGTGGAAGTGGATGGGCCTGGCCATGCTCATCTACCTGGCCGGGCTGAAGGGCATCCCGACCGACGTGACCGAGGCCGCCCGGGCGGACGGCGCCGGACCCTGGCGGATGTTCTGGTCGGTGCGCTTCCCCATGCTCGCCCCGGCCGTCACCTTCAACGTCACCACCTCGCTGCTCGGCTCGATGAACACCTTCGACATCGTCCAGGCCACCACGGGAGGCGGCCCGGCCGCCTCGACCGAGGTGATGAACATCTACATGTTCCGGGTCTTCGGACAGGGCCTCTACGCCCAGGCGTCCGCGATGAGCCTGGTGCTCTTCCTGGTCGTGGTCGCCATGGCGATCCCGCTGGTGACCGGCCTGCGCCGGAGGGAGCAGCTGCTGTGAGCCGACCGGGAACGGGAGCGCGGGTCTGGCGCTGGGCCCGGCCGGCCATCGTCGTGGTGCTGGCGCTGGTGGCCGTCGGCGTTCCGCTGTGGCTGGTGCTGGCCACCTCGGCCAAGCCGCAGGGCGAGGCGGTCCGCCCCAACCTCGACCCGCCCGAGCAGTGGCAGCCCTCGACCAACTACGCCGACGCGGTCAGCCAGGGCGAGATGCTGCGCGGCTTCGGCAACAGCCTGCTGGTGATCGTGCCGTCCGTGGTGCTGGTGCTGTTCCTCGGCGCCGCGGCCGCCTGGGTGTTCGCGCGCCGCAAGGGCCGGCTGGTCGCCGGCGCCTACGCGGTGTGCATCAGCGGCCTGCTGCTGCCCCCGGCCATCATCACCATCGTGCTGCAGCTGCGCCAGCTCGACCTGGCCGGCACCCGCCCCGGCATGATCGCGGTCTACACCGCGATGTACCTGTCCACGTCCATCTTCTTCATGACCGGCTTCATCCGCGCCATCCCGTACGAGCTGGAGGAGGCCGCGCGGATCGACGGCGCCACCCCGGCGCGGGTCTTCCTGCGGATCGTCCTGCCGCTGCTCCGGCCGGTCATCGCCACCGCGACGATCATGGTGATGCTCTACGCCTGGAGCGACATCTTCTACGCGTTCTTCGTGCTCGGCGGGGGCGACGCCGCCACGCTGCCGATCAACCTCTACCAGGTGGCCAGCGCCGAGCTCTACCTGAACAACTGGCACCTCATCTTCGCCTACGTGGTCGTGATGAGCCTGCCCATGGTCGCGATCTTCCTGGTCGCCCAGCGAAGGATCGTTTCCGGAATCACCAGCGGAGCCGTCAAGTAATTCCGAAGGGACCCCCACATGAACGAGCTCACGCACCACAGGAGAAGGCACTTCCGGCAGGTCAGGTCCGTCACCGTGGTCGCCGTCGCGGGTGCCGCGGCGCTGGCCGGGGCGAACCTGACCGCCGCGGCACAGGAGGACACGATGCGTCAGGAGACCACGGCCGCCGCCCAGCTCACCGTCGACCTCGCCCAGCCCCAGGGCGAGATGCTGTACGGCGCCAACGGAGCGCTCTACGGGCTGAGCGACGACGGCGTGCCGGGCGACGCGGCGCTGGCGCCGTTGAAGCTCACCTCCACCTCGCAGAAGCCGGAGGGCGGCCTGCAGCACCCCAACGGCGACGCCCTCACCGTCTCCGACTCGTTCTTCCGCAACGGCGGCGGCGACGTCTACGTGCTGATGCAGGACATCTACACGCAGTGGCCGTACGAGAACCTGGGCCTCGAGGACTACCTGAACAAGATCGACCCGATGGTCAGCGAGATCGCCGCCCACCCGGACAGCGACCGCTTCGTGCTGGTGCCGTTCAACGAGCCGGACTACATCTGGTACGACGGCATCAACGCCGACGACCAGGCGGAGTACGAGCAGGCCCTGGCCCACTACCTCGCCGACTGGACCACCGTCTACGAGCGGATCCGCTCCATCGCCCCCGACATCAGGATCGCCGGGCCGAACACGGCGGGCTACGACCGCCGGTTCCTGGCGGACTACTACGCCTACGCGCTCGAGAACGACGTGCTGCCCGACGTCACCACCTGGCACGAGCTGTCCGCCCAGTCGCTCGCCAACTTCCAGGGCAACTACGACCACTACCGCGCCCTGGAGGAGGACCTCGGCTTCGGCCCGCTGCCGGTGAACATCGACGAGTACGCCAACCGCCGCGACCTGTCCGTGCCGGGACAGCTCGTCCAGTGGGTCGGCATGTTCGAGCGGAACAAGGTCTACGCCAACCAGGCGTACTGGAACGCCGCCGGCAACCTCTCCGGCAACGTCGTGCAGACGTCCATCCCCAACGGCGGCTGGTGGTTCTTCCGCTGGTACGCCGCGATGACCGGCCAGTCCGTGCGGGTCACCCCGCCGCGGGCGAACGCCATCGACACGCTGCAGGGCCTCGCCTCCCTGGACGCGGACCGGCGCCAGGCGCAGGCCCTCGTCGGCGGCACCGACGGCGACTCCGACGTCGTCTTCCGCGACGTGGACCCGGCGCTCTTCGGCGACGCCGTCACCGTCAGCGTCGCCGAGGCCGAGTGGTCCGGATACGAGGGCCCGCACCCGGCGCCCCAGGTGCTCGCCCGCGGCACGGTCGAGGTGGCCGAGGACGGCACCGTGACCGTGCCGCTGACCGACATGGACCGGATGTCCGCCTACCGCGTCGTGCTCACCCCCGCCGGCGCCGGCGCCCCCGACCAGCCGCGGGTGCCGTGGACCGCGACGTACGAGGCCGAGGACGCCGCGATCACCGGCGGGGAGGTCTTCACCCAGGGCACCGTCGAGAACGCCAACGGCTACGCCGCCTCCGGCACCCGGGACGTCGGCTCGCTCAACGAGGCCGACGCGCGGGTCGCGTTCACCGTGGACGTCCCCGAGGACGGGGACTACACGCTCGACATCACCTACGGCAACCAGACCGGCGAGCCGTCGAGCCAGCGGCTCACCGTGGACGGCGGCGCCGCCACCACGGTCGACTACCCCGCCACCCTGAACTGGACGCACTACGGCACCGCCAGCGTCCCGCTGGAGCTGACCGCCGGCCGCCACACCCTCACCCTGGCGCACGACACCGGCGAGGCCACCCTGGACAAGATCGACCTGACCGCCGCGACCGATGAGCCGCACACCGCGTACGAGGCCACCCTCGCCGACACCACCGGCGACCCGGCCTACGACTACACCAGCTCGGCGGGCACCGGCACCGGCGCGCTGGTGCTCGACGGGGGCGACGACGGCGCGGTGTTCGACGTCTACGCCCCGCGCCACGGCTACTACACGCTGGCCCCGCGGCACACCGGCGGCGACCTGATGCTGGCGGTGCACAACGCCGAGGTCACCGCCGCCCCCGGCGAGACGGTGCGGCTGCTGCTGACCGCGGGCAACAACCGCGTCACGGCGACCGGCCGGGCCACCCTGGACGCGCTGGAGGTCTCCGGCGCGGGCGACACCGCGGGGCTGGCCGAGTACCAGGACACCGAGGCGGTGCTGACCGGCGAGGCCGTGCTGGAGCAGAGCCCGCACGCCTCGGGCGGCAGCTACATCGGCCGGCTCGGCGGCTCCGGCACCTCCGCCGAGTTCACCGTGGACGCCGAACAGGCCGGCGCCCACCTGCTCGTCGTGCACTACGCCAACGACGACCGGTCGGAGAGCGAGCACGACTACAACACCAACATCATCTCCCGCCCCGCCGACATCCGGGTCAACGGCGGCGAGGCGCAGCAGGTGATGTTCCGCAACACCTGGTCCTGGGGCAACTTCTGGAGCCTGGCCGTCCCGGTCGAGCTCCGGGCCGGCAGCAACACGCTGACGTTCGCCAACGCGGACGGCTACGCCCCGAACATCGACCGCGTCGAACTCGCGCCGGTCACCGGCTGAGCCCGTCCCCGCCGGCGCCGCGCCCCAGTCGGCGCCGGCGGGGAGTCCCGTGGCCGGGCCGGTCGGCCCAGCGGTCGGGTCACAGCAGGGTGAGCTGCGTCCCGTCCGGCGCGTGGCTCGGTCGGGCGCGGGCGCCGTCCGCCGCGGCGGCGCCCCGCCGGTGCTCCGGTTCCGGTTCCGGTTCCGGTTCGGGCAGCGCCCGGTGCGCGCCGGGCCGCGGGGTCGGCCCCATTCCGTACTCGGCGGCCAGGTCGTGCACCTGCCCGGTGATCCGGCGCTGGTACCAGCGCGGCGCGTAGGCCCCGTCCCGGTACAGCGTCTGGTACCGCCGCACCAGGCCCGGGTGGTGCCGGTCCAGCCAGGCCAGGTACCACTCGCGGGCGCCGGGCCGCAGGTGCAGCGCCAGCGGCGTCACCGAGGTCGCGCCCGCCCCCGCGATCGCCCGCACCGTGGCCCGCAGCTGCTCCGGGGTGTCGGTGAGGTACGGCAGCACCGGGGCCATCAGCACCCCGCACGGGATGCCGACCTCGGTCAGCCGCCGCACCACGTCGAGGCGCCGCGCCGGCGCCGGGGTGCCCGGCTCGACCGTGCGCCACAGCGCCTCGTCGACGAAGCCGACCGACACCGAGATCCCGACGTCGGTGACGTCCGCGGCCTGCCGCAGCAGGACCAGGTCGCGCAGGATCAGCGTGCCCTTGGTGAGGATGGAGAACGGGTTCGCGTGGTCGCGCAGCGCCGAGATGATCCCCGGCATCAGCTGGTACCTGCCCTCGGCCCGCTGATAGCAGTCGACGTTGGTGCCCATGGCGATGTGCTCGCCCGTCCAGCGCCGCCCGCCCAGCTCCCGGCGCAGCAGCTGCGGCGCGTTCACCTTGACCACGATCTGCGAGTCGAAATCGGCGCCGGTGTCCAGATCGAGATAGCTGTGACTCTTTCGGGCGAAACAGTAGACGCAGGCGTGCGAGCAGCCGCGGTACGGATTGACGGTCCAGGTGAACGCCATCCGCGAGCCGTTCGGCACCCGGTTGACGATGGACCGCGCCCGCACCTCGTGGAAGGTGATCCCGCGGAACTCCGGGGTGTCGAACGTCCTGGTCACGACGTCGGTGCCGAAGAGCGCGGGTGGGGCGTCCGCCGCCGAGTCGGTCAGGTTGTTCCAGCGCATGGGACCCTCCTTCGCCGTCGTGTCGGCCCGCCGGACCGGGGACGCACGAAGAATAGAACATCTGTTCGCAAGCTGTCCTGTCAACCCGTCGCCCTGGTGTCGGGCCGAGGCGCCTTCGGTGATTGGCTTGGTCCGGGCCCGGTCCCGGGCCATCCGACGCCAGGAGGAACGCAATGGCGCAGGTCGAGGTCGTCGCGGCGCGAGACGTCGCGGCGAAGCCTGACGACGTGTTCGACGCGCTCGCGGACTACGAGGACTTCCACAGGAGGCTCCTCCCCGAGCAGTTCACCGACTACGAGGTGCGCGAGGGAGGTGACGGCGAGGGCACCGTCCTCTTCTTCCGGTTCCACGCCACGTCCCGGCGGATCCGGGAGGTGCTGGCCGACATCACCGAGCCGGACAAGGACCGGCTGGTGGAGACCGACCGGAACTCCACCCTGGTCACCAGCTACACCGTGGTGCCCTCCGAGGAGCTGACGGGTGGCGCCCGGGTGACCATCAGGACCACCTGGGAGGGAGCCGGCGGGATCGGCGGTTTCTTCGAACGCCTCTTCGCGCCCCGCGCACTCCAGGCCGTGTACCAGCGAATCCTGGCCAATCTCGCGGCCGAAATGGACAAGCGCTGATCCGGAGCTCCGTCCGGTGGGGCGGCCCGAGGCCGCCCCGCCACCCGGACGTGCGGACCGGCCGCAGCTCAGGGAGCCGGCGCGGTCCGCGCCCGCCCGCCGCCGGTCGGGCACGGAGCGCGACCGGCGTGGCGCGTATGCGCGCGGGCGTACGCCCTCGTTGGCCACGGCCTCCCGTCCCGCCCCGGCCGGGGCGTACCGTTGATGCGCTCCCCCCGGAAGGAGAGACGGTGGCCGTTGAGCCGGATCATCCGCGCCCCCACCCCGACGCCCATCACCTCGAACACCTCGGCGAACGCCTTGGCGAGCAGCCCGAGGGCACACCCGACAGCACGCCCGACGGCACGATCGGCCGGCAGCCCGGCGACCGCCCGGGCGCCGTCCAGCCCGTCGCCGACGCTCCCCCGGACTCCGTCTGGGGAGACCCCCATGGCCGCACCCCGCTCGCCGTGGTCGTCGTGGACGGCGCGGGACGGATCACGCACTGGAGCGCCGGCGCCGGCACCCTGTTCGGGGTCGGCCGTCAGGAGGCCGAGGGGCGGCAGGCGGTGGACATCCTCCCGGTCTCGGGGGCGGACGACCTCGACGCCGAACACGGCGGCGCCCGCGAGGGCGCCGATCCCGAGCTCGGCCCGCTCGACCCCGAGGGCCGGGTGGAGTTCCTGTTCGGCTCCGACACCACCGAGCTGACCCGGCCCACCGCCGGCCGGTACTGGACCCAGGAGTGGTCGGGCGAGCGCGGGCCGCGCGACGTGCTGTGGTGGGCCTACCCGCTGCTCGGCCCCGGCGGCGCCCGGATGCTGCTGCTGGCCGCGGACGCCGGCCGGTTGGCCGCCGTGGCCGCGGTCCGGCACGAGATGCCCCGGCTGGCGCCCGGATTCGCCGGGCACGCCGAGCTCGCGCGGGCCGAGGAGTTGGCCAGACGGCTGCCCGAGGCACTGCCCGACATGAGCGCGGCGGAACGCGCCGCCGTCGCCGACCAGGTGCTCCGGCTCGGCTGCCCCGTCCTGGACTTCAGCCGCCAACACCGGGTGCCCGTCACGCCCGCGTGAGCGACACGCCGGACCATCGGCACCCGGGCTCGGGACGGTCCGGAGGCACGACCGGCGCGGTCGTGCCTCCTCCCGGGCCCTGGGCCCCGGAGGTACCCCGCGGGACGCGCGGCGCGTGGCGGACCCTCACCCGGCTCCGCGCAGCTGCCCACGTGCCCGTGGGGATCCGAGCGGGTACCGTGACGGGCCATGACCAAGATCCTGATCAGCGCCGACATGGAGGGCGCCACCGGCGTCACGTGGCCGGCCGACTGCCTGCCCGGCACCCCGGAGTGGCAGCGCTGCCGACACCTCTTCACCTCCGACGTGAACGCCGCGATCCGGGGTTTCTTCGACGGCGGCGCCGACGAGGTGGTCGTGAACGAGGCGCATATGACCATGCGCAACCTGCTGCTGGAGAAGCTCGACGACCGGGTCGCCATGCTCACCGGCCGGCACAAGGAGCTCAGCATGGTCGAGGGCGTGCAACGGGGTGACGTCGACGGCATCGCCTTCGTCGGCTACCACACCGGAGCCGGCGACGAGGGCGTGCTCGCCCACACCTACCTCGGCAACTCCATCACCGGGGTCTTCGTGGACGGCACCCGGGCCAGCGAGGGCCTGCTGAACTCCCTGGTGGTCGCCGAGTTCGGCACCCCCGTGGTACTGGTCACCGGCGACGACCGGACCTGCGCGGACGCCCGCGGCTACGCGCCCGACGCCCCGGCCGTGGCCGTCAAGGACTACGTCTCGCGCTACGCGGCGGTCTGCCGCACCCCGGGCCGCACCGCCGCCGACATCCGCGCCGCCGCGGCCCGGGCCGCGGCGCTCGCGGTGCGGCACGAGCCCGCCGCGCCGCGGCTCCGCACCGTGGAGGTCGAGTTCGACGCCGAGCACCTCGCCGGCGCCGCCACCACGGTGCCCGGCGTGACCCAGACGGGCCCGCGCCGGGTGTCGTACGACGCCCCCAGCATGGTCGCGGGCATCCGCTGCTTCAAGGCCGTCACCACCCTGGTCTCGGCCGCCGTGGAGGAATGGTATGGCTGAGTCAGTGAGCCCGGTCGAGAGCGCCGGTGAGTCCCGGGCGGAGTGGGCGACGTCGCATGTCGACGAGACCGCGCTCGCCGAGTCGGTCCGCTTCACGTCGGACCTGATCCGCTTCGACACCACCAACCGGGGCCAGGGGGAGGGCCGGGAGCGCGAGGCGGCCGAGTACGTCGCGGCGCGCCTGGCCGAGGCCGGCCTGGAGCCGACGCTGCTGGAGAAGGCGCCGGGCCGGACCAACGTGGTGGCCCGGGTCGCCGGCACCGACCCGGGCGCCGACGCCCTGCTGGTGCACGGCCACCTCGACGTGGTGCCGGCCAGGGCCGACGACTGGCGGGTGCACCCCTTCTCCGGCGAGATCACGGACGGCGTGGTCTGGGGACGCGGCGCCATCGACATGAAGGACGCCGACGCCATGGTGCTGGCCGTGGTGCGCGCCTGGGCCCGGGCCGGGGTCCGGCCCCGGCGGGACATCGTGCTGGCCTTCACCGCGGACGAGGAGGACACCGCCCAGTACGGCGCCGGGTTCCTGGTCGGCCAGCACCCCGAGCTGTTCGACGGCTGCACCGAGGCGCTCGGCGAGTCCGGCGCCTTCACCTTCCACCCGGGCGACGGCCGCCGGCTGTACCCGGTGGGCGCGGGGGAGCGCGGCACCGCCTGGGTCAGGCTCACCGCGCGCGGCCGGGCCGGGCACGGCTCCCGCATCAACCCCGCCAACGCCGTCACCCGGCTGACCGCCGCCGTCACCCGGATCGGCGAGCACTCCTGGCCGGTGCGGCTCACCCCGACCGTGCGCGCCGCGCTCGGCGAGCTCGCCGCGCTCTACGGACTCGACGCCGCCGGTCTGGACGAGACCGACCGGGACCGGCTCGGCGAGGCCGTGGACGCGCTGCTCGACCGCCTCGGTCCGGCCGCCGCCTTCGTCGCCGCCACCGTCCGCAACAGCGCCAACCCGACGATGCTGGAGGCCGGGTACAAGCTGAACGTCATTCCCGGAGAGGCCACGGCCGGGGTGGACGGCCGGGTGGTGCCGGGCGGCGAGGACGAGTTCGCCGCCACCCTGGACCGGCTGACCGGGCCCGACGTGGACTGGGACTACGCGCACCACGAGATCCCGCTGTCCGCGCCGGCGGACGGCCCGTCGTTCGCCGTGCTGCGCGAGGCGCTGCTGCGGTTCGACCCGGACGCGCACGTCGTCCCGTACTGCATGTCGGGCGGCACCGACGCCAAGCAGTTCTCCCGGCTCGGCATCACCGGCTACGGGTTCACGCCGCTGCGGCTGCCCCCCGGCTTCGACTACCAGGCGATGTTCCACGGCGTGGACGAGCGGGTGCCGGTGGACGCCCTGCACTTCGGCACCCGCGTCCTCGACCGCGCCCTGCTCGCGCTCTAGGAGTCCGGATGAGCACGCCCCCGCGCACGCCTTCGACCACGTCCCCGAGCGCGCCTCCGAGCACGCCGGGGGACACCGTCCCGTACGGCGCCTGGCCGTCCCCGATCGACGCCGCCCTGGTGGCCGCGCGCGACGGCGGCCCCGAGTTCCTCGGCGCGGTCGGCGAGGAGCTGTGGTGGACCGCGCCGCGCCCGGCCGAGGCCGGGCGCCGCGCGCTGCTCCGGCTCCGGCCCGGCGCGACCGAGCCGGTCAGCGTGCTGCCCCCGCCGTGGCACGTCCGCAACCGGGTCATCGAGTACGGCGGCCGGCCCTGGGCCGGACTGCCGCGTCCGTCCGGAGGGCCGCTGATCGTCTTCAGCCACTTCCTCGACCAGCGCCTGTACGCCGTCGAGCCGGACGTCGGGGGCGGCGGCGCCGTGCCCACCCCGTTGACCCCGGTGTCCGGGGTCGGTGGCGGCCTGCGCTGGTGCGATCCGGTGATCAGGCCGGAACTGGGCGAGGTCTGGTGCGTGCTGGAGGAGTTCACCGGGCCCGGGGCCACCGCGGTGCGCCGGCTGCTGGTCGCGGTCCCGCTGGACGGCGCGGCCGCGGAGGACCGCTCCGCCGTCCGGGAGCTGACCGACGACCGGCACCGGTTCGTCACCGGACCCCGGCTCTCGCCCGACGGCCGGCACGCCGCCTGGCTGGCCTGGGACCATCCGGCCATGCCCTGGGACGGCACCGAGCTCAGGCTCGCCGACGTCACCGGCGACCCGCCGCGGCTCACCGGGGCGCGCACCGTCGCCGGCGGGCCCGACGAGGCCGTGGCGCAGGTGGACTGGGCCCCCGACGGCACGCTGCTGGCGGTCACCGACCGCACCGGCTGGTGGAACCCGTACCGCCTCGATCCGGCGGACCCGGCCGGCCCGCCAGCCAACCTGCACCCGGCCGACGAGGAGTTCGCCGACGCCCTGTGGCGCGTCGGCTGGCAGTGGTTCGCGCCGCTGGACGACGGCTCGGTCGCGGTGCTGCACGGCCGCGGCGCGCTGCGCCTCGGCATACTCGACCCGGACACCGGCCGGCTGGCGGACGTGCCGGGGCCGTGGACCGAGTGGTCGCCCTGCCTGGCCGTGCAGGGCACCCGGGTCACCGGCATCGCCGCGGGGCCCGAACGCGAACACGAGATCGTGCAGCTCGACACCGCCACCGGCCACTGCCGGGTGCTGGCCGAACCGCACCACGACGCCGTGGACCCCGCCTACTACCCGGAGCCGGTCACCCGGGTCGTCGCCGGGCCCGACGGACGCGACATCCACGCCACGGTGTACCCGCCGCGGAACCCCGACGTCACGCCGCCGGCCGACCGGCCGCCGCCGTACGTGATCTGGGCGCACGGCGGCCCCACCTCCCGGGCCGCGCTCGTCCTCGACCTGGAGATCGCCTACTTCACCTCCCGCGGCATCGGCGTCGCCGAGGTCAACTACGGCGGGTCCACCGGACACGGCCGCGCCTACCGGAACCGGCTGCGCGAGGCGTGGGGCGTGGTGGACGTCGAGGACTGCGCCGCGGTGGCCCGGGCGCTGGCCGCCGACGGCGTCTGCGACCCGGACCGGATCGCCGTGCGCGGCGGCAGCGCCGGTGGCTTCACCACCGCGGCCTCCCTGCTGTCCGAGGACACGGCGGGGCTGTACGCGTGCGGCACCATCAAGTACCCGATCCTGGACCTGGCCGGCTGGCTGGACGACGACACCCACGACTTCGAGTCCCGCTACCTGGAGTCGCTGGTCGGCCGGCCGGACGAGGTGCCCGCGCGCTACCGCGAGCGGTCCCCGATCACCCACGCGGACCGGCTTTCCGCGCCGTTCCTGCTGCTCCAGGGCATGGACGACGTGATCTGCCCGCCCGTGCAGGCCGAGGGCCTGCTGGCGCTGACCGCCGGCCGCGGCGTGCCGCACGCGTATCTGGCGTTCCCCGGCGAGGGCCACGGCTTCCGCCGCGCCGAGCACATCGTCCGCGCCGTCGAGGCGGAACTCGCCCTCTACGCCCACGCCTTCACCTTCACCCGCCCCGACCTCCCCACCCTCCCCCTCCGCCACTGAGCCGCTGCGCGGCGCCCGGCCACCTACCGCCGCGCGGTCGGTGGCGAGCCCGGGGCCGCCGGCCCCGGACCCCGCGTCGCTGGGCCGCTGTGGGTTCAGCCGGGTGCGAGCGGCCGCCCGCTGGTGGCCGGGGCGCGGTCGTCGGCGAGCCCCGCGCCGCCCGACTGGGCCCACGGGGCACGTCTGCCCTGCCCCTCCGCTACCGGGTCGCTGCGCCGCTCAGCCGCACAAGGAGCGACGCCCCCGCGGGCGCGGCCGGCCCGCCGGCGGGCGGGCTGGGCTGGCGTCTCGCCAGCGGGGCGAGGCGGAGGGCCCCGGCATCGCTGGCCGGGCGCCGGGGGCGCAGTCGCTGGAGGGGCGCCCCGCTGCCGGCCGCGCCGGTCGTCGGCGGGCACCCGGTCGCCGGACATCGCGGGTGCCGGCCGGCCGGCACCCGCGCCCGCGGGGAATCGTCCCGGATCGCCCTGCATAAATCGGCGCACACCGGTCACCCGCCCGGGGTCGGCGGTTTCCGCCCGCGCGTGGGTGCCGCCGAGCACGACTGACTCCGCAACCCAGGAGGCACGAACCATGACCACCGCAGCCGACATCATGAGCCCCGGCCCGCAGTGGATCCCCTCCACCGAGACGCTCGACCGGGCCGCTCAGCTGATGCGCGAACTCGACGTGGGGGCGCTGCCGGTCAGCGACGTCAACGATCCGGACGAGCGCATGTGCGGCATCGTCACCGACCGCGACATCGTGGTGGAGTGCGTGGCGGCCGGCCACGACCCCTCCCGCGTCACGTGCGGCGAGATCTGCAAGGGCACCCCGCGATGGATCAGTAGCGACGCGACCGCCGACGAGGTGCTGGAGGAGATGGAGAGCCACCGCATCCGGCGGCTGCCGGTCATCGACGAGAACAAGCGACTCGTGGGGATGATCAGCGAGGCCGACCTGGCCCGACACCTGCCCGATCAGCAGGTGGGGGAGTTCGCCGAGCACATCTACGCGAACGCCTGACGGCTGACCGACTCCGGCCCCATTGCCCCGCGCCGGATCCCGCGCCTGACGCGCGGGATCCGGCGCGGGCTCGCATGCTGGAGACATGAGTACCAGGTCGCCGGGCCAGCGAGGCCAGCGGAATCCGAAAGGCCCCAGCGGCGAGTTCTTCACGCCGGGCCGCATCGTCCTGATGGTGATCGCGGCCCTGACACTCGTCTTCATCTTCGAGAACAACCAGCGGACCAAGATCCGGCTGCTCATCCCCGAGGTCACCATGCCGCTGTGGTTCGCCCTGCTGGGCACCGCGGTGATCGGGGCACTGTGCGGCGTGTACCTGGCCCGCCGTCCACCGCGCTGAGCCCGCCGCCGAGCCCGCCGGCAAGGCGCCCGCGGTCAGGAGCGGGCGCGGGGCAGCCGGGCGGGCACCGCGCGGATGAGCGGGGCGAGGACCCGGTCGAGGGCGTCGCCGCCGCGCTCGTCCCGCACGTTGGCCAGCAGCCGCAGGCCGACGCGCCGCACCGCCGGCGAGGCCACCAGTCCGCGCCCGAGCGAGGACACGAAGGCCGGCCTGCCCAGCAGCCGCGCGAACGCCGTGCCCAGCCGGTAGTAGCGGGCGTGCCGCTGGTGCAGCTCCCGGGGGTAGCGCCGCAGCAGCGCCTCGCGCCGGGACGC
This sequence comes from Streptomyces sp. B6B3, assembly GCF_039871525.1. Classification (NCBI taxonomy): domain Bacteria; kingdom Bacillati; phylum Actinomycetota; class Actinomycetes; order Kitasatosporales; family Streptomycetaceae; genus Streptomyces; species Streptomyces sp. B6B3. Next base: position 87,109 of record NZ_JBDPLU010000016.1, read on the forward strand.
CGCCCCGCGGGCCAGGGCGTCGGCCGTCAGCTCGGCGGCCAGCTCGCCCGCCTCCATCGCGTAGGAGATGCCCTCGCCGTTCCACGGGCTGATCATGCCGCCCGAATCGCCCGCCAGGAGCACGCCGCGGACGTAGTGCGGCAGCCGGTTGAAGCCCATGCCCAGGGCCGCGCCGCGCACCGGCCCGGCGGCCCCGCCGGGGTCGCTCAGCCCCCACTCCTCGGGCGTTCGGGCCAGCCACAGGTCCAGCAGCCGGCGGCTGTCCCGGCGCTCGGCGCCGCGCTGGCTGATCAGGCCGAGGCCCACGTTGACCCGCCCGTCGCCCAGCGGGAAGACCCAGGCGTAGCCCGGCAGCAGGGGCTGGCCCGGGCCGGCCCGCAGCTCCGGCCAGATCTCCAGATAGCCGTCGTCGTGCCGGGCCGGCGAGCGGTGGTACCGGCGGATCGCGGTGGCCACCGGGCGCCGCCCGAGGCGCTGCACGCCGAGCGCCACGGCCAGCCGGGCGGACACGCCGTCCGCCGCGACGACCACGGGCGCCTCGCAGGTCACCTGCCGTTCCTCGGGTCCCACCACCGCCCGGACCCCGCGCGCCCGGCCGTCCCGGTCCAGGACGGGCTCGGTGACCCGCGCCGAGGTCCACAGCCGCGCCCCAGCGTCGACCGCCCGGTGGGCCAGCAGGTCGTCGAAGTCGTGCCGGGAACGGGTCAGGCCGTGGTCGGGGTAGCGGGTGCTCTCCGGCCAGTCGACCTCGGCGCCGCGCCCGCCGAAGACCAGCCGCACGCCCCGGTTGCGGTGCCAGCCGGGTCCCGTGACGTCGACGCCCATCCGGCGCAGCTGGTGGACGGCGCGCGGGCCGAGCCCGTCGCCGCAGACCTTGTCGCGGGGGAACGTGGACTTCTCCAGCAGCAGCACGTCGAGGCCGTGCCTGGCCAGGTGGTACGCGGCGGCGGAGCCGGCGGGACCGGCGCCGACGACGATCACGTCGGCCGACCCGCGGGCGTCCGAGCCGTCGACAGGGCCGTCGGGAGGGCCGCCGAGCGGGCCGCCGGTGGGGGAGTCGGACATGGGCGGACCTCCCGGTGAGCAGGGGCGCCGGAGTATCGGGACAAACATACCCATCACCGACCCGGCCAACCGGCGCGTCGGGCCCGGCCATGACCGGCCTCGGGCGAGAACGGGCGGCAAACGGGCGAGCCGGACGCCCGACCGGGCATCGTCGCGATCGGGAGAAAGTGCCTTCCCCGCACGCCGCGCCGCATCGGGCGGGCCCGGGACTCGGGCACATCCGGGCACGATAATCCTCACCTTGAGCCTGTTCGGTACCGTTTGCCGGCGGTAGAACTTCCCTGTCACGCCCGAACGGGCAGCACACGCAGCAGACGGCAGCAGACGGCAGCAGGCGGAGAGCGAAGGGGGACACCATGACCGCGGAGGAGCGACAGCGCGCGATCGTCGGCGCCGCCCGGGCCGCCGGGTCCGTCGAGGTCACCGAGCTCGCCAGGGAGCTCGGCGTCGCCAAGGAGACGGTGCGCCGCGACCTGCGCGCGCTGGAGGCGCACGGCCTGCTCCGCCGCACGCATGGCGGCGCCTACCCCGTGGAGAGCGCGGGCTTCGAGACCACGCTCGCCTTCCGCTCCACCATGCACGTCCCGGACAAGCGGCGGATCGCGACCGCCGCGGCCGAGCTGACCGGGGACGCCGAGACGATCTTCGTCGACGAGGGCTTCACCCCGCTGCTCATCGCCGAGTCCCTGCCGAGGAACCGGCCGCTGACCGTGGTCACCGCCTCCCTGGCGGTGGCCGGCACCCTGGCCGCCGTCGACGGCTTCACCGTGCTGCTGCTCGGCGGCCGGGTGCGCGGCGGCACGCTGGCCACCGTGGACCACTGGGTGACCCGGATGCTCTCCGGATTCGTCATCGACCTGGCCTTCATCGGGGCCAACGGCATCTCCCGCGAGCACGGGCTGACCACCCCGGATCCGGCGGTCAGCGAGGTCAAGCAGCGGGCGGTGCTGGCGGCCAGGCGCCGGGTGTTCGTGGGCGTGCACACGAAGTTCGGCGTGGCCAGCTTCTGCCGGTTCGCGGCCGTCTCCGACCTGGACGCGATCGTGACCAGCACCAGACTCGGCGCCGCCGAGGCGCACCGGTACTCCCTCCAGGGACCCCAGGTCATCCGGGTCTGACCCGCGGCGACCCCTTCCTCCCCACCCGCAGCTCTCACAGCTCCGACAACCACGTCCACCGCGACGACATCGTCAGTCCCGGGCGCCCTCGCGCGCCCGCTCACATCTCATCCACCCAGGAGTCCCCAGCATGCGCGGTCAGCGTCGACGCACCATGCGCTCCCTCATCGCCGCCGTAGCGGCCGGCGCGGTGCTCACCGCCTGCGCCGGAGCCGGCGAGATCGGCTCGGGGGGCGACAGCATCAACGTCCTGATGGTCAACAACCCGCAGATGACTCAACTCCAGCGCCTCACCGAGGAGCACTTCACCGAACGCACCGGCATCGAGGTGAACTTCACGGTGCTGCCGGAGAACGAGGTCAGGGACAAGATCAGCCAGGACTTCGCGAACCAGGCCGGCCAGTACGACGTGGCCACCATCAGCAACTACGAGACCCCGATCTTCGCGGCCAACGGCTGGCTGCACGCCCTCGACCCGTACGTCAACCAGGACACCGACTACGACGCCGAGGACGTGCTGCCGCCCATCCGGCTCTCGCTGACCGGGGAGGACGGGCAGCTCTACGCCCAGCCGTTCTACGGCGAGTCGTCCTTCCTGATGTACCGCGAGGACGTCTTCCAGGAGCACGGCCTAACCATGCCGGACCGCCCCACCTGGCAGCAGGTCGCCGACCTGGCGGCCCAGGTGGACGAGGCCGAGGACGACATGAAGGGCATCTGCCTGCGCGGGCTGCCCGGCTGGGGCGAGGTCCTCGCCCCGCTGACCACGGTCGTCAACACCTTCGGCGGCACCTGGTTCGACGCCGACTGGGAGGCCCGGCTCACCGACCCCGAGTTCGTCGAGGCCACCGAGTTCTACGTGAACCTGGTGCGCGAGCACGGCGAGGCTGGCGCCGCCCAGTCCGGCTACGCGGAGTGCCTCAACAACATGGTCCAGGGCAACACCGCCATGTGGTACGACGCCACCGCCGGCGCCGGCTCCCTGGAGGCCGACGACTCCCCGGTCGCCGGGAAGATCGGCTACGTGCCCGCTCCGGTCCAGGAGACCGACAGCTCCGGATGGCTCTACACCTGGGCCTGGGGCATCCAGCAGGCGTCGGGAAACCCCGACGCCGCCTGGGAGTTCATCAGCTGGGCGTCCAGCAAGGGCTACGAGGAACTGGTCGGCGAGACCGTCAGCTGGACCGACGTGCCGGCCGGCAAGCGTTCCTCCACCTACGACAACCCCGCCTACCAGCGGGCCGCCTCCGCCTTCGCCGAGGTGACCAGGGACGCCATCGCCGAGGCCGATCCGGTCAACCCTGGTCTCCAGGAACGGCCCGCCCCGGGCATCCAGTTCGTCGGCATCCCCGAGTTCGCGGACCTCGGCACCCGGGTCTCCCACGAGATCAGCGAGGCCATCGCGGGACGCCAGAGCGTGCGGGAGGCACTGGAGAAAGCCCAGGACATGGCCCAGGAGATCGCGGAGGAGTACCAGGACCGATGAGTACCTCGACGAATCCCCCGCCGCAGTCCCCGCCCGTGACGGCCGACCCCGCACCGGCCGCGCGCCGCCCCGCACCCCCCGCGAGCGCCGCGCGCAACGCCTCCTCCTCCCGGGCCCGTGCCTGGGCCACCCGGGCGCCGTTGATGCCCGCCCTGGTCTTTCTGATCGTGGTGACCCAGCTGCCGTTCGCGGTCACGCTGGTGATATCGCTCTTCGACTGGAACGCGCTCTATCCCGACGAGCGGGCGTTCTCGGGCTTCGACAACTACACGACGGTGCTCGAGGACGAGGCCCTGCGCGAGTCCGTCGTCACCACCGCGCTGCTCACCGCGACCGTGGTGCTGGTCAGCCTGGTGCTCGGCATGCTCCTCGCGCTCCTGCTCGACCGGAGGTTCCGCGGCCGTGGCCTGGTGCGGACCATGGCGATCACCCCGTTCCTGATCGTCCCGGTGGCCGCCGCGTTGCTGTGGAAGCACGTGCTCTTCAACCCCGAGTACGGGCTGCTCAACGGCGGGCTCGCCTGGTTCGGCGACCTCTTCGGCTTCACCGCGCCGCAGCCCGACTGGGTGTCCGACATGCCGCTGGCCGCCGTCGAGGTGGCGCTGATCTGGCAGTGGACGCCGTTCATGATGCTCATCCTGCTGGCCGGGCTGCAGAGCCGGTCGGAGGAGACCCTGGAGGCCGCCCGGATGGACGGCGCCAGCGGCTGGCAGATCTTCCGCCATCTGACGCTCCCGCATCTGCGGCGCTACCTGGAGCTCGGCGCGCTGCTCGGCTCGATCTACATCGTCCAGAACTTCGACGCGGTCTTCACCATCACCGCCGGCGGCCTGGACACCGCGAACCTTCCCTACTCGATCTACCAGGAGTTCTACCAGGCGCAGGAGTACGGGGTGGCGTCGGCGGCCGGGGTGCTGGTGGTCATCGGCTCCCTCGTCATCGCGACCTTCGCGCTGCGCGTGGTGTCCTCGCTCTTCCGTGAGGAGGGGAGCCGCTCATGAGCACCGCGACCGCGACCTCGACCGCCGCCTCGACCAGGTCCCGCTCGACCGGGCCCCGCTCGGCCGGACCGCGCCGGAACGTGCGCGCCTCGGCGCTCGGCCTGCTGGCCTGGCTCGCCGGCCTGGTCTTCTTCCTGCCCGTGGCCTACATGCTGCTGACCTCGTTCCACGCCGAGTCGGACGCGGCCAGCAATCCGCCCGACCTCACCGCCCCGCTCACGCTCGGCAGCTACCGAGAGTTCTTCGGCAGCAACCCGTGGCCGCCGCTGATCAACTCCACCACCGCGTCCGTCTGCTCGACGCTGCTGGTGTTGCTGCTGGCGCTGCCCGCCGCGTACGCGCTGTCCATCCGGCCCGTGCGCAAGTGGACCGACGTCCTCTTCTTCTTCCTCTCCACGAAGATGCTGCCGGTGGTGGCGGGCCTGCTGCCGATCTACCTCTTCGCCAAGAACACCGGCTTCCTGGACAACGTCTGGCTGCTGGTCCTGCTCTACACCTCGATGAACCTGCCGATCGCGGTGTGGATGCTCCAGTCCTTCCTCGCCGAGGTGCCGGTCTCGGTCATCGAGGCGGCCCATCTCGACGGCGCCCGGCTGCCCGTCATCCTCGGCCGGGTGATCGCCCCGATCGTCCTCCCCGGCATCGCCGCCACCGCGCTGATCTGCTTCATCTTCAGCTGGAACGAGATGCTCTTCGCGCGGGTGCTCACCGGCGTGATCGCCGAGACCTCCCCGGTGTTCCTGACCAGCTTCATCACCAGCCAGGGCCTTTTCCTGGCCCAGGTGTCCGCCGCCTCGATCGCCATCTCCCTGCCGGTGCTCGCCGCGGGGTTCGCCGCCCAGGACAAGCTGGTCCAGGGCCTGTCGCTAGGAGCAGTCAAGTGAAAGCCGCCCTCATCGAATCCGTCGGCACGGTCTCCCTCACCACGGTTCCCGACCCGGCCCCCGGGCCGCGCGAGGTGGTGGTGGACGTCGCCGCCTGCGGCCTGTGCGGCACCGACCTGCACATCCTGCAGGGCGAGTTCGCGCCCCGGCTGCCGATCGTGCCGGGCCACGAGTTCGCCGGCGAGGTGGTGGGGGTCGGCGCCGAGGTCACCGAGCTGACGGTGGGGGACCGGGTCGCGGTGGACCCCTCGCTCTACTGCCACGAGTGCCGCTACTGCCGGACCGGGCACGCCAACCTCTGCGACCGCTGGGCCGCCATCGGGGTGTCGGTGTCCGGCGGCGCGGCCGAGTACGCGGTGGCGCCGGTCGCCAACTGCGTCCGGCTGCCCGACCACGTCGGCCTCCAGGACGCGGCGCTGATCGAGCCGCTGTCCTGCGCGGTGCGCGGCTACGACGTGCTGCGCTCCACGCTCGGCGCCCGGGTGCTGATCTACGGCTCGGGCACGATGGGGCTGATGATGCTGGAACTGGCCAAGCGCACCGGCGCCGCCGGCGTGGACGTGGTGGACATCAACGCCGACCGGCTGGTCACGGCCCGCACGCTCGGCTGCTCCCGCACGGCGACCGGCGCCGACGAGTTCGACCGCCCGGAGGGCTGGGAGGTGGTCATCGACGCCACCGGCAACGCCGCGGCCATCCAGGACGGCCTGGGCCGGGTCGCCAAGGCCGGCACCTTCCTCCAGTTCGGCGTCTCGGACTACGCGGCGACGGCCACCATCGAGCCGTACAAGATCTACAACCGGGAGATCACCATCACCGGCTCGATGGCGGTGTTGCACAGCTACGAACGCGCGGCCGAACTCTTCGCCAGCGGCATCCTCGACCCCCAGGTCTTCATCAGCGACCGCCTCCCCCTGACCGAGTACCCCGCCGCCCTCGACCGCTTCGCCGCCGGCCTCGGCCGCAAGATCGTGGTCCTGCCGTGACCGGATGAGCCCGACGGCCGGCCGACCCCGCGCGTTCGCGGGGTCGGCTCCGCCGGATCTTCACGCCGGCCGGAACGAAACCGGTGCCCCGCGCAGTTAATCTGACTGATCGTAAGGTGAGACGGCGAGAGGCGACGAGAGGCTCAGCATGCGCGACAACCAGCCCGCCGCGGGGGCGGCTTCGGAGGTGACGCTGGAGGATCTGCGCCTGGACCGGCCGCATTCCGCCCGGATGTACGACCACTTCCTCGGCGGCAAGACCAACTACGAGGCCGACCGCGAGGCGGCGGCACGGGCGGTGACGGTGTATCCCGGCATCGTCGTGCTGGCCAGGGAGAACCGCGCGTTCATGCACCGGGCGACCCGGATGCTCGCCGAGCACGGCATCCGGCAGTTCCTCGACATCGGCACGGGCATCCCCACCCGGCCCAACCTGCACGAGGTGGCGCAGGGCGTCGGGCCCGAGTCCCGGGTGGTGTACGTCGACAACGACCCGCTGGTGCTCGTCCACGCCCAGGCGCTGCTGGACAGCTCCCCCGAGGGGCGCACCGCCTACATCAGGGCGGACGCCAACCAGCCGGAGCAGATCCTCTCCGCGCCCGAGCTGACCGCCACGCTCGACCTCAGCCGGCCGGTGGCGCTCAGCCTCAACGCCATCGTGCACTTCCTCCCCGACGAGCGGGACCCGCACGGCCTGATCGGGCGGCTGCTGGACGCCCTCCCGTCCGGCTCCGCGCTGCAGATGAGCCACGCCACCCCGGACTTCGACCCGGAGGCCACGGCGCGGGCCGTGGAGATCTACCGGGCCAGCGGCACCCCCGCGCAGGTCCGCACGAAGCAGGAGGTGGAACGCTTCTTCGCCGGCCTCGACCTGGTGGAGCCCGGCATCGAGGTGGCCCACCGCTGGCGCCCGGACACACCCGAGGGGAGCGCCCGCGAGACCCCGACGGACGCCGAGGTCAGCCTCTGGGTCGGCGTCGCCTTCAAGCCCTGAGACGGGCGGCCCGGGCCACCACAGCACTCAGGCTCAGGCGAGCTTGGGCCAGGTGCCCGGATCCCTGTGGTCGTTCTCCGGAGCGTTGGCGTGGGCGTACCAGCCGGGCTTGGAGTTCCACACGGACAGCGGCGCGGTCTTCACGGTGAGGGAGGTCGGCCGTCCCATCGGCCACCTGTCCGGCACGCCCCACGAGCGCACCCACGCGTGCAACTCGTCCCAGCCCCTGAGCGGGGTGTCGGTCAGCTTCGCGAACACCTTGTTCCCGACCCGGCAGTGCGGGAAGAAGAGGGCCTCGATCTGGATGACCACCTTGCCCGTGCGGTTGGGCTTGATGCCGCCCGGCGGGTCGGCCAGCGCCTTGCAGCGGGAGGTGGCCGGGAAGAACTGGGCGAACTTGCCGGTGAAGGGATCCCACAGGATGTGCGGTGCCGAGCCCCTCCCGCTTCCGGTGAAGAAGCTCTTGAGGTCGGCGAACGGCTTCAGGGGCAGGGGCCGCGAGGCGGTGGCCTCCTCGTCCGCGGTGATATGGGCGATCGCCTTGGGCGGCTTGTCCTGTTCGCACGGCGCGTGGTCGCCGAGGTCGTTCTTGGTGGCTTCCGGGAACCACTGAGCAGGCATGACTCCGACCCCTTTCCCTAGGGAGTGTCTCCTTCCCGGTCATCGTGTGACTGGTTCGTGGCTCCCGCAAACGGAGTAGTCCGGCGCTGCTCGCGCACCGCGATCCGGGCCAGCTTCGTCAGCATCATGCCGTTGCGGACCGCGACGACGTAGTCCACGGGGAGCCCGTGCATCCGGGTTCCGGGGCCGCGCAACGGGTGCCAGTCGAGGACGAACAGGGTGTGCTCGTCCCAGGGGATCAGGTTCATGGCGATCCGGGCCGCGCCGAAGCGGTCCGCCTTCGCCTCCAGCTCAAGACGGCGCTCCGGTTCGCAGATGCGCACGACGCAGGCGTCGTCGAGGGTCAGCCGGCCGACGCCGACCCGGACGCGCAGCCGGGCGCCCACGTCCGGCCAGTTCGGGTCCGCCGCGAGGACCCGCTGCGTGCCCGTCACCCACTCCCCGTACCGACGGCCGTCGGACAGCAGGCCCCAGACCGTGGACGGCGGACTCAGGATCAGCCGGCGGGTCCGGGCCACACTGACCACGCTCCTTCCGCCGGACAGTCACACACCGTGCCCTCCGAGGCTAGCCGCGGGGCCCCACCCGGGCACCCGGAAACGTGCCCACGGCGGTGCCCCGCTGGGCCAGTCGGGTGAACGCCCGAGCGAGCCGACCTACGCCCCGCGGGCCAGGTAGAGCCCGGCGAAGGCGAGGTGGGGGGTGGCGCGGGTGATGCGGATGTGGAGGCGGAGGCGGGTGGTCGTGAGGGGGGTGGGGAGCGTCAGGATGCGGCTGTAGCCGATGGTGGTGCCGGTGCCGACGGTGGACCAGGACGTGCCGGTCCGGGCGTCCACGGCGAAGTCCTCGACGCGCTGGCCGCGCGTGATGTCCTCGCCGAGGCGGATCCGGTCGAACGTCACCGGGTGCGGCAGGCGGAGCTCCAGGGTGCCGGTCGTCGCCTCGTCCGCGGGGGTCCAACCGGTGTCCAGCGCGTCGTCCGTCAGGGCGGCGATCAGCGGGTCCTGGTCGGCCGCGGCGGCCAGCAGGTTGGTGCCGTAGGTGGCGCGGATCGTCGCGGCGAAACCGGTGAGCGCGTCCACGTCGGCCCGGTCGAGCCGGCCGCTCGGGGCGGGCGGGACGTTGAGCAGCATCACGGCGTTGCGGCCCACGGACGTCAGGTACCGGTCGACGAGTTGGGCGGGCGTCTTCGGCGTCTCGTCCGGGTGGTAGAACCAGCCGGGCCGGATGGAGAAGTCCGCCTCCGCCGGGAACCACTGGAGGTACCGCACGTCGGGTCCTGTCAGCACGGACCGGGAGCCGATGTCCCCGGCCTGCGCGCCGCCGGGGATCAGGCCCTCGTTGTGCGCGGTGTCCGGGTCGGCCGTCGCCGGGACGACGCTCCACTCGGTGGTGCGGGCGACGCCGTCCTCGTTGCCCACCCAGCGCGTTCCCTGGGGCCCCGCGAAGACCACGGTGTCGGGGGAGAGGGCCCGGATCACCCGGAACCAGGTGGTGAAGTCGTACTCCTGGGTGATCCCTGATCCGGCCCACGGGTTGGCGCCGTCCAGCCACAGCTCGTCGATCGGGCCGTACTCGGTGAACAACTCGTAGACCTGGTTGAGGTAGTAGGCGTCGTAGTCGTCGAGCGTCACGTCGAAGGACGGCAGCCGGCCGTCGGCCACGGCCTCGGCGCGGTCGTCGCCCGGTACCAGCGTCGGGATGGTGCGGGGCGTCGCGGCGCTGCCGTTGCCGAAGCGGCCGTGCCCGGCTGGCGGTGCCGGGGCGTCCTCCAACGTCGCCCGCTCGGCGTACCCGCGCTCGGACTCCGGCATCGCGCGGACGTAGGGAAGGTACGTGTCGGCGTGCCACCGGTGCGGCAACTCCGCGCCGTCCGAGGGCGAGAGGTAGACCCCGACGCGGAGCCCGGCCTCCCGGGCCGCGCGCACGACGACGCCCAGCAGGTCGCCGTCGGGGTTGCCGCAGCCGGCGTTCCTGACCTGCCAGTACGCGGACGGGTCGGCGCCCCGCCGCTCCTCCGCCTCGGCGCGGGCGCGGGCCACGGCGTCCGCGTCCTCGCAGCCCTCGGCGCGCACCCACCAGGGGCTGGCGACGACGGAGTGGCAGGTGTAACGCGTCGGGTAGAGCGTGAAGCCGTCGTGGTGCTTGGCGGTGAAGATGACCTGTTCGGCGCCCATCGCCCGGTAGGCGCGCATCCACTGCGCCACGTCCACGGAGGTCGGGGCGAACCGGGACTCCGCCTCCATGCCCGAGCCCCACTCGCGGTCGGTGAAGGTGTTCATCCCGAAGTGGGTGAACGCGATGATCTCCCGCCGCTGCCAGGCGACCTGGGACGGGCGGGGCACGATGTTCGCGGCCTTCTCCAGGATGCGGGCCGGGGTGTCGGACGGGTCGACGGGCAGCACGGGCGCGGGCTCCACGGCGGCCCGGCCGACCGCCGCACCCGCCGGGGCACCGACCGCCGCACCTGCCGAACCACCGGCCGCCGCGGCCGTGCCGGCCCCGGCGCCGGTCGCCATCCCGGTCGCCGCCATCGCGGCGAGCACCTCTCTGCGGGAGATGGAGCGGGAGTTGGACATGACCGCGCCGCCAATCTTGACAGGTTCGGGACAGCTAGGGAGAGGGTAGTCAGCGGTCGTTCTCGGGCGGAAGTGGTGAGAGGTGGTCGATCATGCGGCTGTTTCGTTCGGTTAGCCGGTCGGTGAGCCGCACGGTCTGGGTGCTCCTGGTGGCCCTGGCCCTGCTCGCGCCACCCGCCGCCGGGGCGTCCGCACCGCCCCGCCAGGCGCCGGCCCCGGCCGCCGTCCCCGAGGCGCTGCCCGCGCTGGCGGACTGGACCGCCGGCTCCGGCAGCCTCCGCCTCACCCCCGCCTCCCGCATCCTGGTACCGGACGAGGAACTCCGCGCCGACGCCGACACCTTCGCCGCGGACCTCGCGGACGCCACCGGCCTCCGGCTGCCCGTCCTGACCGACAGCGCCGGTGACGTGCGGCCCGGCGACGTGGTGCTCACGCTCGACCCGTCCCGCCGCGCCGCCCTCGGCGCGGAGGGCTACGAACTCGCCGTCGACGACGCCGTGCGCGTGACCGGGGCGACCGACGACGGCGCCTTCTACGGCACCCGCACCGTCCTCCAGATGCTGTCCGGCGGCGAGACGCTCCCGCGCGGCAGCACCGTCGACCAACCCGCATACCCGGAGCGGGGCGTGGGCGTCTGCGCCTGCTACATCCACGTGTCGCTGGAGTGGTTCGAGCGGCTGATGCGGGACATGGCGTACCACAAGCTGAACCAGCTGTGGATCGAGGCGAAGGTCGCCAGCGACGCGTACCCGAGGACCCGGTTCTGGGGCTACTACACCCGGGACGAGGTGCGGCAGCTGTCGGCGATGGCCCGGAAGTACCACATCACCCTCGTCCCGGAGATCAACTCCCCAGGCCACATGGACCCGTACCTGGAGAACCACCCCGAGCTCCAGCTCACCGACACCGCCGGCGAACGCTCCCCGAGCCGCCTCGACATCACCGAACAGGCGGCGTTCGACTTCTACACCGGCCTGCTGGACGAGGCCCTGACCGTGTGGGACACGCCCTACTGGCACATGGGCGCGGACGAGTACATGCTCGGCTCGCAGTACGCGAACTACCCGCAGATCGCCGCCTACGCGGAGGACCGCTTCGGACCGGACGCCATGCCGCAGGACGCCTTCGTGGACTTCGTCAACCGCGTCAACGCGCATGTGCGCGGGGACGGCAGGACGCTGCGGATCTGGAACGACGGGCTGACCGGCGAGCACACCATCCCGGTCGACGACGACATCCAGGTCGAGTACTGGCTCGCCGAACCGGGCCAGCGGCCCTCCTCGTTGCTCGCGGACGGGCACCGGGTGATGAACGCCGCCTACGCGCTCTACCTGGTGCGCGGCGGCTTCCACATGGACACCGAGCAGCTCTACGAGAGCGGCTGGACGCCGCTGGTCTTCGAGGGCGAGACGCTGACCGGGGAACAGCCGGGCGTGACCGGCGCCAAGATCACCCTGTGGCCGGACTCGGCGTCGGCCGAGACGGAGAACGAGGTGGAGGCCGCCGCGTTCCTGCCGCTGCGCTTCATCGCCCAGGCGACCTGGGGGAGTCCGCGGCCGGCCGACACGTACGCCGCGTTCGCCGCGCTCGCGGAACGCGTCGGGCACGCCCCGGGCTGGCGGAACGTGGACCGCCGGCCGCTGCCCGCCGGCGGCTACGCGCTCACCGTCCCGGGCTCCGACGCCGAACGGCTGGCCGTCGCCGGTTCGGAGGCGGTGTTCGCCGGCGACTCGGCGGCGACCTGGGAACTGACCCCGACCGACGACGGCTACTACCGCCTCCGCGCCGCCGGCACTCAGCGCTGCCTGGACGTGGTCCGCGGCACCCACTACCTGGGCGCGCCGCTGGAGGCCGGGGCGGTGCTCACCGTGGAGCCCTGCGCGGCGGACGACCGCACCCAGCGCTGGCAGCTCACGGAGGCCGCCGACGGAACGATCTCGCTGACCAACGCGATCTCCCAACTCGCCCTGACCCGCCACCCGACCGACGACACGGCGACCCAACAACCCCCGGACACCCACCCCACGCCCCCGCTGCTGCCGGTGCCCGCCGCCTCCCCCGCACCCTGACCCGCCGCGCCGAGCGCGGCCGCGGCCCGGTCCCGTAAGGTGGGCCGAATGCCCAGGAACCCGATGCTCGCGCCCCTCGTCGTCGACCATGACCCCACCTGGCACCGGCGAGGGCTCGCCCTCGCCGACGAACTGCGCTCCGCTCTCGCGCCGTCGGCCCTGCGCGTCGAGCACATCGGGAGCACCGGAATCCCCGGCATGGCCGCCAAACCGATCCTCGACCTGCAGGTCAGCGTCCACGATCTCGACGACGCCGCGCGCGCCTTCGACGGGCCCCTGGCCGACCTGGGGTTCGAGCGGAGCCGCCATCGGCACGACCACGTCCCCGCCGGATGCGACGACGACCCGGAGCGCTGGACGAAGCGGCTGTGGTCACGCTCCGGGCGGCCGGACGAGGACGTCAACCTGCACGTGCGCGTCCTGGGCTCGCCCAACGAGCGGCTCGCGCTGCTGTTCCGCGACTGGTTCCGGGTGCACCCCGAGGCGATCCCCGCCTATGCCCGCTTCAAGAGCGTCCTCGCGGACGCCGTCGACGACACGGGCGTCTACACCGACGTCAAGGACCCGGTCGTGGACCTCGTGATCACGGTCGCCGAGTCCTGGGCCGCCACGACCGGCTGGACGCCCCACGCGTGAAACGCTCCCCACGTGTACGCCCTCCCATGTGAACGCCCCCACGACCCGGCGGCCAGGGCCGGTACGGGCTACTCGGCGCGGTCGAGCTGTGCCTGGAGGCCGTCCAACAGATAGTCCAGGCCCGTGGTGAAGCTGCCGTCCCAGTCGTCGTCGTAGAGGTAGCCGTTGGCCGCCAGGGTCGGGTAGCGGGCCCGGTCGGCTCGCAGCCGCTCCTGGCCCACGCGTCGTTCCTCGTCGGTGATGTGCAGGGCGGTCTCGGCCGACGCGGAGCCCATGACGTGGTTGTAGAGCGCCCAGGTGGCCGCCGGGAGGCCCTTGCCGGTGAATCCGGCGCGAACGAGCGTCGCCTGCAGCAGCTCCATCCAGGCGAGGAAGTTCGGACCGATGGTCGGGCGCCGTCGGGCCGGGACGGCGGCGGCCCACGGGTGGCGGAGCAGCGCCGTCCGCCAGACCGTCAGCACCGTGGTGACGGCGTCGCGCCAGGGGGACGCGCCGACCGCCGGGGGCGCGGATCGGCCGAAGATCGCGTCGACGGCCAGGTCGATGACGTCGTCCTTGGTGTCCACATGCCAGTACAGCGACGGTGCGACGACGTCGAGACGCTCGGCGAGCCGCCGCATGGTGAGGCGGTCGATTCCCTCCTCGTCGAGCAGGGCGACGGCCGCGTCGACGATGCGGGTCAGCGTCAACGGAGGCTCGCCGCGGGACGGTCGACGCGGTCGCAGCCAGACGCTCCGGACGTCACCCTGCTCGCGCTGCCTGGCCATCGCCACCTCCTGTCCTGATCACCCTGACCGGTGCCAGCAGTGTAGTACGTTGTTCGCCGTCCCTAACATTGTTAGGGAGATTCGAACCACGTTAGAGAAGAGCGGCGGATGACCGAACCAGAGACGACCCAGCGCGAGACGACCGGTTCCGTGGGGCCTCCCGACCTCGTCGCCGCGCGGCGGCGACGGTGGACGCTGCTGGCGGTGAGCGCCGCCCAGCTCCTGGTGGTGCTGGACGGGACGATCGTGAACATCGCGTTGCCCTCCGCCCAGGCCGCGCTCGGGATGACCGACGCCAGCCGCCAGTGGGCGATCACCGCGTACGCGCTGGCCTTCGGCGGGCTGCTGCTGATCGGCGGCCGGATCAGCGGCTCGTTCGGCCATCGCCGCACCTTCCTCGTCGGCCTGCTCGGCTTCGCCGCGGCGTCGGCGCTGGGCGGGGCCGCCACCGGACCCGGCGTGCTGTTCGCGGCGCGGGCGTTGCAGGGCGCCTTCGCCGCGGCCCTCGCGCCCGCCGGGCTGGCCCTGCTGACGACCACGTTCACCGAGACGCGCGAACGCGGCCGGGCGCTCGGGGTGTTCGCCGCCGTCGGCGCCGCGGGCTCGGCCGTCGGCCTGATCGCCGGCGGTCTGCTGACCGAGTACGCCGGCTGGCGGTGGTGCCTCTACGTCAACGTCCCGGTCGCGCTCCTCGCGGCGCTCGGCACGGCGTTCGTGCCCCGGGACCGACCGATCCGCGGCGCCGGAGGCCTCGACGTTCCCGGCGCGCTGCTCAGCGCCGCCGGCTTCGCCGCGCTCGTGTACGGCTTCAACGAGGCCGAGCCGCGCGGTTGGGGATCGCCGCCGGTGCTGGCGCTGCTGCTGGGCGGCGGCCTGCTGCTGGCCGCGTTCGTCGCCGTCGAACTCCGCACCGCCCACCCCCTGCTGCCGATGCGGGTCCTCCTGCACCGCGTGCGCGGCGGGGCGTTCCTCGCGATCACCTGGATGTTCGTCGCGATGTTCGGCTTCTACCTCTTCATGAGCTACTACACCCAGACGGTCCTCGGCTACTCGCCGATCCAGGCGGGCCTCACGCTGATCATCAACGCGCTGGCCGCCCTGGTCGGCGCGACGCTGATCGCCGGCAGGCTGCACGGCCGCGTCGCCCCCGCCGCGCTGATCCTGCCGGGACTGCTCGCCGCGGCCCTCGGCGTTCTCCTGCTGACCCGGCTGACGGCGGACAGCACCGACGTCCTGCCGCTCTACCTGACGCCCGCGCTGCTGCTCACCGGGCTGGGCCTCGGCTGTGTCCTGCCGCCGACCGCCGGACTGGCCACCGCCGGAATGCACGGGCACGACATCGGGGCGGCGTCGGCGGCCTACAACGCCGCCCAGCAGCTCGGGGCGGCCCTCGGCACCGCGCTGCTCAACACCGTCGCGGCCAGCGCCACCGCGTCGTACCTGGTGTCGCACGGGCCGGCCGCGCGCACCGCGGCCTCGGTGCACGGCTACACCTCGGCCCTGACCGTCGCGTTCGGCATCCTCGTGGCCGCCGCCCTGGTCGCCGCGCCGCTGCTCACCGTGGCGCGACGGAGCCCGCCCCGGCCGGCGGCTGAGGCGGAGGCCTGAGCCGGCGGCCGGCCGGTGCGTGTCCCACGATCGGGTGAATCTGGGCGGCGGGGCCGGTGTCGGCCCCGGCGGTGGGCTTCGCTCGGCTCACGGCCGGACGGGCCGGGTGGCCGCGCGGCAGGCGGGAGCGGGCGATGGCAACAGCGGTGGTCGCGGTGGACGTCGCCGTGGGGGACGTGCTCTGTTCGGCCAGGGATCCCCTGGAACCGGAGAAGCTGACGAAGGCCGTCCCCGCGGCGCTCGCCGCCGGGACGACGGTGACCGGGGTCGCCGCCCAGCCGGCGGTGGCCGGCACCGCGGTGACGTACTTCGCCGCCGGCGAGCGGGTGCCCGCCGCGACGAGCGGGCTGCCGGCGGGGCCGGCCTGCACCGTCGTGGTGGACGCGTCGGCGCGGGCGGTGCGGCAGGTCCCGCTCCAGGAGGACTCCTGGACGGTCGGCACGTGCGACGCGCTGGGCGTGCTGACCGTGGCCGCGCGGCACGGTCTCGCCAACGTGCTGGACTTCGGCGCCAGGGCGGACGCCAGGACGGACGACTGGGTCGCGATCACCGCGGCCATCGCGTCGTTGATGGGCACCACGGGGACCGGCACGGTGTACTTCCCGCCGGGCTTCTACAACATCGGCCGCCCGCTGCTCGTCAGCGGCCTGCCCGGCATCGAACTGCGGGGCGAGAGCCGGGAGACGAGCGTGATCCGGTTCAACACCGGCGACCACGGCCCGGCCCTGTGCGTCTGCCCGGCCGAGGTGGGGCCGCTGCCCACCGGGGAGGCCCTGCTGTCAGGACCGGGCCGGGCCGGCGCGCTGGACCCGGGGCGCCTCGACACGCTGGATCTCCGCGACAGCGCGGCTCTCGACCTGGACGGGCTCGGCGCGTTCTCGGTGGAGTGCACCGTCCGGGTCGACGGCACGCCGGCCGGGACCATGGCCGTCATCTCCAGTTCCGGGCGGCGGAACGCGCGGGATCCGCAGCACCACGCCTTCACGTTGTTCCTGGTGACGGTCGCCGGGGCCGCGGCGCTCACGCTCTCCGCCACCGTGACCGTCGGCGGGCGGGAGGCGACCCTGCGGTTGCCCGGGGCCGTGCCCGTCGGCGTCACCACGCACCTCGCGCTCACCTACGACGGCGACCGGCTCCGGCTGTTCGCCGGGGCGCCGGGGACGACGACCGTCATGAAGGAGACGGCGGACGGGGAGGCGGGCGGGCCGCTGACCCAGGCCGTCGAGGAGGGGGTCTACCTCGGCCTCTACAGCGCGGCCTCCTGGCCCGAGTACCACCCGGTGCGCAGGGCGTTCCCCGGCCGGATCGACTCCCTCCGGATCTCCGCCCGGGCCACCAGGACCGCGCCGTTCACCGCGCCGACCGCCAAGTTCCCCACCGACAACGCGAGCAACGGCGACACCCGGCTGCTGGTCAACTTCGACCGCGACGTCGACGTCTTCACCGTCGGCTACACCTGGTACGGCCGGCCGCCGGGAGCGGCGCCGGTGCTGGTCTACCTGCCGCACCACTTCGACGGGATCCCCAGCTACGCCACGCCGGCGGTGCGGGACCTCGGCTTCCAGTCCCCGCAGGGCACGGGCGTCTACGGTCAGCTCGCGCCGGCCGTCCTCGACCGCGTCAAGGTGTCGGCGGCCCGGGACGGCATCCGCTTCCGCGGCCAGTCCTACCTCGCCGAGTTCGAACACGTCGACGTGGCCGCCGACCGCCTCGGGCTCCAGCTGAGCGGCAACACCGCGCTGGTCAACGTCAAACGGTTCCAGTGCCGCGGCGCCCAGTACGACTTCGTGGCCACGGGAGACATCGGGATCTTCGCGCGGGACTGGTACATCGGCAACCAGCGCTCGATCGTGCCCGTGCTCCTGACCTCCTCGGCGTCCTACGGCTCGTTCCACGGCGTGAGCATCGCGATCAGCTCGGAGAACGTTCCGCTGGTGCCGCCCGAGGAGCGGAGGTGGCAGGCCGCGGTGATGACCTCGCTGCTGAGCCATCTGGTGCTGGAGAGCTGCACCCTCGACACGAACCGAAGCGACACCACCCGGTGCCCGTGCGTCATCATCGACAGCTCGCACAACAGCCTCGGCGGCGCGGACAACTTCCACAGCAACTACACCTTCGTCAACTGCGACTTCTGGTCCAGCCCCGACGCGACGTCGGTGTTCGTGCTCTCCGGCGAGACCGTGCCGCATCCGGTGCGGATCATCGGCGGCCGCAAGAGCAGGCCGGCCGCCGCCCCGGCGCCGATCCCCTGGACGCTGCCCCACCAGGCGCCGCTCGTGTCGTTCGTCGGCGGCGCCGTCTCCACCACCGACGCCGGGTTGACCCAGTGGCAGGGGACCAGGGACTGGGTCTTCGCCTACGACACCAGCACCGGGCTGGTCCAGGCCGCGGAGCGGGAGACCCAGACGACGGGCTCGATCACCGCGGGCGGCGGCACCGACCTGTGCACGCTGCCCCTCGGCGCCGGCGCCACCATCCTGCGCGCCGAGGTCGCCCTCGCGGACACCGGCGGCAGGGCGGCCCGGTGGATCCTCGAACAGGGCTTCACCAGGACCGGAACGGGGACCGGCACCGGACCGGGAGCCGCCGTGCCCTGGGCCGCGGCGGCCCGGCTCCTCGACGCGTTCGGCTCCGCGAGCGGCGCGCCCCCGGCGGACTGGCCCGCCCCGACCCTGGTGGCGTCGGACGCGTCGGCCGACACCGCCGTCGTGCGCTGGACCGCGCCCGCCGGCCAGCGGCTGGCGTTCACGGTCAGGCTCCGCACCCTCGACGCGCTCGTCCCCTGACGTCACCCCTTGACGGAGCCGGCGGTGAGACCGGCCACGTAGAAGCGCTGCAGCGCCACGTACAGCACCACGCACGGGATCATCGCGATCACCGCGCCGGCGGCGAGGAGGCCGAAGTCGACGGTGCCGTAGGTGCCCTGCTGGAGGTTGGCCAGCGTGACCGGAAGCGTGTAGAGGTCCTGGTCGGTGAGGAACGTCAGCGCGCCGAGGAACTCCGTCCACGACGCCAGGAACGCGTAGAGCGCCACGGTCGCCGCGCCCGGCGTGACCAGCGGCCGCATCACCGACAGCAGCATCCGCAGCGTGCCGGCGCCGTCCATGTGCGCCGAGTCCTCCAGTTCGCCGGGCACGGCGGCGAAGGCGTTGCGCATCACGAAGACGCCGAACGGCAGGTTGAGCGTCGTGTAGAAGAGCACCAGGCCGAACAGCGAGTCGGTCAGGCCCATCGTGTTCATCTGCAGGTAGAGCGGGGTCAGGATGGCCTGGAAGGGCACCATCATGGTCAGCACCAGCACGCTGAACAGCACGCCGCGACCGCCGAACCGGTAGCGCGCGAAGCCGTACCCGGCCAGCGTCGACAGCAGCGCGGTGAGCGCCGCCGTGGACAGCGACACGATGAGGCTGTTCAGCACCGGGCGGGCCAGCGAGCCCTGGGAGAAGAGGTCCGTGAAGTTGGCCGTGGACCAGTCGAAGAAGGTGGACCAGCTGGGCGCGCCGATGATCACGTCGTTCGACTGGAGCGAGCGGACCAGCGCGAACGCCAGCGGCACGGCGAAGACGAGCGCGGCGCCCCCGCCGCCCAGCGCGTAGAGCAGGATCTTGACACGGTCCTCGCTCCGGCCGCGCGCCGAGCGGTTGACGGTGGTGGTGGCCATGGGCTTCAGTCCTTTTCGCGGAGCAGCCAGAGCTGGGTGGCGGCGATGACGGCGATGACGAGCACGAGGATCAGCGACATCGCGGTGGCGGCGCCCAACTGGAGGTCGACGAAGGCGCGTCGATAGATCGACATGACCACCGTCGTGGTCTCAGAGCCGGGCCCGCCCTGGGTGAGGATGAGGAACTGGGTGAAGGCCAGGAACGAGCCGATGACCGAGATCACGGTGCTGAACGCGATGGTGCGGCGCACCATCGGCAGGGTGACGTCGCGTTCGGTGCGCCACCAGCCGGCGCCGTCCATCTCGGCGGACTCGTAGATCTCCCGGGGGATGGCCTGCATGCTGGACAGCAGCAGCACCATCGTCAGGCCCGAGGTGCCCCAGATCACCAGGACGCAGATGAGGCCGGTGGCCAGCGGGCCGTCCACCAGCCAGGCCGTCGTGCCGTCGGTGATGCCCAGGGACTTCAGCAGCACGTTGAGCGCGCCGCTGTTCGGCTGGGCCTCCAGCAGCATCACGAAGCTGATGGTGGTCAGCCCGATGATGAACGGCAGGAAGAAGACGGTGCGCAGCAGGGTGGAGCCGCGCCGGTTGGCGCGGACCAGGACGGCCAGCCCGTAGCCCAGGGCCAGGATGGGCACGGTGACGATCGCCGTGTAGGTCAGGGTGTAGAGCAGGGAGTGCCGGAAGACCGGATCGGACAGCGCCAACGAGTAGTTGTCGAGTCCGACGAACTCGTAGTCGCCGATGAGCGGGAAGTCCGTCAGTGAGACGTAGACCGCGACGACCAGCGGCGTGAAGACGAACACGATGACGAAGAGCACGGCCGGCATCACCAGCGCGAGCCCGGTGGACGGCGGGTTGGTGAGCGACCCCCGGCGCCGTCGGGCGGCGGGGCGTTCGGCTGGTCGGCCGGCGGATCGGGTGGCGGTGGCGCTCATGCGTCCCCCTGGCGCAGGATCTCGTCGAAGCGTTGCTGGGCGTCGGCCATGGCGCCGTCGACGTCGCCGCCGAAGACCGCCCGCCGGAACATGGCCAGCCACGGTCCGTCGTTCTGGTTGTAGATGCGGTTGTAGGCCAGCGACAGCGGCGCGTGTCCGGCGTCGATGTCGAGCAGGGTGGGCAGCGCGAGCGGGAACCGCTCGCGGTAGTCGGCGGTCGCGGCGTCCGAGCGGACCGGTATGTAGCCGCTCTCCGGCAGCGCGGCCTGCTGTTCGACCTCCAGGCAGAACCGCACGAACTCCCAGGCGGCCACCGGGTTCTCGGAGCCGTTGGGCAGGCAGAAGTTGTTGCCGCCGTCGAAGAACGAGCCGCCGCCGTCGGGGCCGCTGAGCAGCCGGACGGCGGTGTGGTCGAGCAGCCCGTCCGGCGCGTCGCGGCTGATGATGCCGTAGCCGTTGGGGATCATCGCCACCTTCTCCTCGTGGAAGCCGGCGGCCCACAGCGCCCCGTCGTCGGAGTCGGCGTTCGAAGGCACCAGGCCCTCGTCCCACAGCGTGTGCAGGAAACGCAGGGTGCGGCGCAGCGCGTCGTTGTCCCGGATGGTGGCCCGCTGGTCGCCGATCTCGCCGGCGATGAGGTCGGCGTCCGCCGCCCAGAAGTGCGGCTGCACGGTGAAGGCCAACGCCCCGCTGCCGTTGCCGGGATAGGACCAGCCGTGGATGTCGTCGCCGAGCGCGGAGACGGCGCGGGCCGCCTCCAGGTAGCCCTCGAAGGAGCCGGTCGCGTCGTCGATCCCG
Organism: Streptomyces sp. B6B3; assembly: GCF_039871525.1. NCBI lineage: Bacteria > Bacillati > Actinomycetota > Actinomycetes > Kitasatosporales > Streptomycetaceae > Streptomyces > Streptomyces sp. B6B3. The sequence continues at coordinate 108,323 of NZ_JBDPLU010000016.1, forward strand.
ACGCCGGCCCGGTCCAGCAGGTCGAGGTTGCACCACAGCGCCGAGTTGTCCGCGAGGGCGGGAACGCCGTGGTAGCGCCCGTTCCGCTCCGCGAGGGCCAGATGGCCGGGGCTGAGCCGGTCGCGGAACGGCAACTCCTCGATGAGCGGCGTGAGGTCGGCGAAGACGCCGCGGTGGATGAAGGCCGCGGAGTTGATGTCGTCGATGTCCACCAGGTCCGGCACCCGGCCGCCGCGGATGGCGGTGGCCAGCTTGGTGACGTACTGCCCGTCCGGCACGGGCGTGAGGTCGACGCGCACCTGGTCCTGCGCGGCGTGGAAGCGGTCCACCAGCCACTGGCTCACCGGCGACATGCCGCCGCGACACCACAGGCTGAACGTGCCGCGGGCCGGCGCGTCGAACCGGGACGCCGTCACGTCGATCGGCGGGGGCGACTTGGCGCAGCCGCCGAGTAGCACGCCGGCCGCGCCCGCCCCCATCAGCGACAGGAATCGGCCCCGAGTCAGCCCCATCGTCGTGCCCCAATCGTCCGTGCCCGGCCCGCCGCTCCCGCCTGCTGCGGAAACTCCAGGAAACCGTTGTCCGCAGACCCTAGGAGTGCCCTTTCGGGCAGTCAACCCTTCGTGACCACGCTTTCTTCGTGGCATGAACACCATGGCTGCCCCGAGCTGATCGCTGTTAGGGTGCTCAGGAACGGAAGGAAAACGGGAGGGGAACCATGAAGCAGGACGGCCGGCCCGTGCGCATCGTCGACGTGGCCCGGGCCGCCGGGGTCTCGGCGAGCACCGTCTCCAAGGCGCTCAACGGCTCGGGATCGCTGCGGCCCGACACCCGGGAGCGGGTCCGCGCCGTCGCCGATCGGCTCGGGTTCGTCTCCGACGCCGGCGCCCGCGCCCTGTCGATGCGGCGGACGTTCATCGTGGGCCTGCTCAGCACCGACGACGTCGGCCGGTTCAGCCTGCCCGTGATGCTCGGCGCGGAGAACGCGCTGACCGTCGGCGAGATCTCCACCCTGCTCGCCACCGCCCGGCGCGACTCGGTGCGCGAGCAGCACCATCTCCGCACGCTCCTCGCCCGCCGCGTGGACGGCATCATCGTCACCGGCAAGGCCACCGACCACCGCGAGCCGCTGGACGTGTCCGTTCCCGTGGTCTACGCCCTGGCGCCCTCGGCCCGCGCCGAGGACATGTCGGTGGTGCCGGACGACGCGGCCGGCATGCGGCTGGTCGTCGACCACCTCCGCACGCTGGGCCACCGCCGGGTGGCGCACGTCGGCGGGCGCGCCGACCAGCGCACCTCGCAGGTCCGTTGGGAGTCCCTGCGCGGCGCCCTGCCGAAGGCCGGCATGGAGTTGGTGGGGGAGCCGCTGTTCGGCGCGTGGAGCGAGAGCTGGGGGCGGCAGGCCGTGGACGTCCTGCTGCGCGAGTCGGATCCGGGCACGGCGCCGGTCACCGCCATCGTCTGCGCCTCCGACCAGCTCGCCCGCGCGGTCGGCGACCGGCTCAGGGAGCGTGGCCTGCGGGTGCCGCACGACGTCGCGGTCACCGGCTACGACAACTGGGAGGTCATGTGGGAGGCCAGCCGGCCGCCCCTGACCACGGTGGACATGGAGCTGGAGCATCTGGGCCGGCGCGCGGCCGAACGCCTGCTGGCGGCGATCACCGCCGACGCCGACTCCGACGCCGACTCCGACGCGGACGGCGAGGGGCCGGCCGACGGCGCCGCGCCCGGCCTCGAACTGATCCCGCCCCGGCTGGTCGTGCGCGGCTCGACCATCGCCGACGACTGACGCCCGACCGATCTGACCGATCCGACCAATCCGACCGATCCGACCGGCACCCCGACCCCCACCCGCGCCACACCGGCACGACCAGCATGACCAGCACGACCAGCACGACCAGCACGACCAGCACGAAAGGAACATGGTCCGCACCATGGGCAAGCGTTACGAACCGGTCCGCCTCGGCGAGATACGCCCCGACGGCTGGCTGCGCCGGCAACTCGAACTCCAGGCCGCGGGCCTGACCGGCCAGGTGGAGGAGGTCTGGCCCGACCTCGGCCCGGACTCCGGATGGCTGGGCGGCGACGGGGAGGACTGGGAGCGCGGCCCGTACTACCTGGACGGCCTGGTGCCGCTGGCGCATGTGCTGAACGACGAGAAGCTGCTGGACAGGGCCGAGGCGTGGATCGAGTGGATGCTCGCCAGCCAGCGCCCCGACGGCCAGTTCGGCCCGGAGACCAACGACGACTGGTGGCCGCGGATGGTCGCCCTCAAGGTCCTCACCCAGCACGCCGACGCCACCGGGGACGACCGGGTGCCCGGCTTCCTGGCCCGCTACTTCGCGTACCAGCTCGCCCACCTGCCCGACCGGCCGCTGAGCAGCTGGGGCGCGCACCGCGCCACCGAGAACGTGCTGGCGGCGCTGTGGCTGCATCGCAGGGACCCGGACCCGCGCTGGCTGCGCCTCGCCGACCTGCTGATGGAGCAGAACGCCGACTGGGTGGGGTACCTGACCGGCGACCTCATCACCGGGCGCGCCATGGTGTGGAACCACCTCACCCACGGCCCGAACGTCGCGATGGGCCTGAAGGTCCCCGCCGTCCGCGCCCTCCGCGACGGCCAGGACGACGCCGCCGGGCAGGCGGCGAAGCACTACGACGATCTGCGGGCCTGCCTCGCCGCCCTGGACCGCTGGCACGGCCAGGTGCACGGCATGTTCTCCGGCGACGAGTGGCTGGGCGGCCGCGAGGCGTCCGCCGGCATCGAGACCTGTCAGGTCGTCGAGTACCTCTTCACCCTCGAACAGTCCGCGCTGGCCTTCGGCGAGGGCGCCCTCGGCGACCTGGCCGAGGAGGCCGCGTTCAACCAGCTCGCGGCGAGCTGCGACCCGCGGATGCTGGCCCACCAGTACCACCAGCAGGCCAACCAGATCTCCGCGACCGTCGCCGAGCGCGACTGGACGATGAGCTCCGACGACGCCAACATCTTCGGCCTGGAACCGCATTTCGGCTGCTGCCTGGCCAACCTCCACCAGGGCTGGCCCAAGTTCGCCGCGTCGCTGTGGATGCGGGTCGCCGACGGCGAGGGCGACCGCGACGGGCTGGCGGTGTTCGCCTACGCGCCGAGCACGCTCCGCACCCGGCTCCGCGGCGCCGACGTCACCATCGAGGAGAGCACCGACTACCCCTTCGAGGACACCGTCCGCTTCGCGCTCACGCTCTCCGCACCGACCCGGTTCGACCTGCGGCTGCGGATCCCCGCATGGTGCGAGGAACCGACGCTCCGACTCAACGGGTGGGACGTCGCGCTGGAACCGGGCGAGGACGGCTACGCGGTCGTCGACCGGACCTGGCAGACCGGCGACGCGCTCGAACTCCGCCTGCCCATGGCGATTCGTCGGATCCGGCGCGAGCGCAACGCCGTCGGCGTCCGCCTCGGCCCGCTCGTCATGGTCGTCCCGGTGAAGGAGTCCTGGCGACCCCTGCCGGAGCAGCGCGGCCTCGGCGAATGGGAGGTGCTGCCGCTGTCCTCCTGGAACTGGGGCCTGCACGCGCGCGGCCTCGGCGGCCTGGAGCACTGGCCCGTGGAGCGCACTCCGGTTCCGGAGGCGCCGTTCGGCGCCAGCGCCGCCCCGGTCACCATCCGCGGCCAGGCGGCCCGGGTCTATGCCTGGCACATCGCGGCCAATTCGGCGGCCCCGCCCCCGGACAGCCCGGTCGCGGTCAACGCACCCCTCATGGACGTCTCCCTCGTCCCCTACGGCTGCGCCCGCCTCCGCCTCGCCGAACTGCCGACGGTCATCCCGCTCGGGCACGACCACGACTGAGCGCTCGCCGGCTCAGTCACGCAGCCACGGGAAGCCCAGCGGCTCGGCCGCCGCCAGCGACAGCAACCGCTCGTCGTCGTGCGGCCGCACCTGCTCCAGGTACGGGAAGTCGGCCGGCTCCACCCGCAGTCGCGCCAGCGGCCGGACCGGCCCCGGGCTGATCGCCTGGGCCGGCCGGACCCGCACACCGCGGGCCACCACCGGGGCCTGGAGCTCGAAGCCGTGGGCCGGGAGCAGATAGACGCTGCCGGCGCGCCAGGGCCGGCGGGCCAGCACCTCGGCGGTGAGCGAGAAGAAGTAGTAGGAGCGGGCCGGCGGCCCGAGGGTTCCCGGCCGCACGCTCATGCTGCTCATCAGGAAGCGGTACCTGGCCCGGTCGACCGTGGCGAAGAACATCGGCCACACGCCGTCCGCCGCCGCGTAGACGCCGGGACGACTGCCCATCTCGGAGTCGTCCTCGGGCTGCCGCGGCTCCAGCAGCCGGATCTCCGGATCGCCGCTGCCGTGCAGCAGCAGGCCGCCGTGGTCGACGGCATGACACAGGAACTGCCATTTCGGCGCCGACAGCCGGTAGTCGATGGTCGGCACCGGGCCGTCCTCGGCACCCGGCGCGAGCCCGGCCAAGAGCCGGTCGAACTCGGCGAGCACGCCGGGGTCGGGCTCCGGCACGGCCGGCCGCGGCAGCCACGGATGCGGCAGTTCCAGCGTCTCCACCAGGTCACTCTAGACCGGACGCTCGCCCGGTGCGGCGGTCGCGGACCAGGGCCAGCCCGCCGAGGGCCATGCCGAGCAGCCCGACCACCAGGGCCACGACGCCCCCGCCCAGCCCGTTGCCGGTGCCGAGGCCGCCGTCAGCGGTGGCCACGACCAGGCCGCCGAGGGCTACGCCGAACAGGCCCGCGGCCAGGGCCACCACGGCCCGGCTGCGCGAGGAGCCGGTACCCGAGCCGGTGCCGCCTCGGCGGTTGGCGCGGACCAGGGCCAACCCACCGGCCACCACGCCGAACAACGCCACCAGCCCGGCCACGACGGCCGCGAGCCGCCCGGAGCTCATGGTGGAGACGCTGGCGGCGGTCGGTGCGGCAAGCACGGTTCCGACCGGCATGACTGGCATGGCTGGGATGGCGGACATGGCGGTGCTCCTTCTCCTGCGACGACGGGACGCAGCCCGATCCTGTCCGCCGGACCCGCCGCCGGTCGTCCCGCCGCCGCGGACAGTTCGCGCTGCCGCGGGCGCCGCACGAGCCGCGGAACTACCGCGTCCGCGGTAGCCGACCGGTCGTCCGCGCGCAGGACTCGCCCGCCGGGGGCGGCGGGCTAGGGTGCGCGACATGAGGTGGGGACGAGCCGATGTCCGAGACGGGGCGATCGCCGCGGGCGTGGCGGCGACGCTGCTGGTCACCGGGCTGTCCGCGCAACGGTCCGCCGCGCTCCCCGACCTGCTCGGCCACGCGCTGCTGGCGGCCGGCGGCCTGGCACTCGTCGCGCGCCGCCGCGCGCCGGTTCCCGTCCTGGCCGTCACCGGACTGTGTGCGGTCGGCTACCAGACGGCCGGTTTCGACGTGCCCGCCGTCGCGTACCTGTTCGCGGTCTACGCGGCCGTGCGGGCGGGGCACCGCACCGTCACGGTGGCGGCGAGCGTGGCCATGCTGGCGGCACTGCCCCTCGCGGCCTGGGCCTCGGGCCCGCACGACACCGGCGAGGCGTTCGCCCAGGCCCGAGGCGCCCTGGAGATCGCCTGGTTGGTCGCCGCCGGAGCCGCGGGCGAGGCCCTGCGGCAGGCCGAGCGGCGGGCGGACGAGGCGGAGCGCACCCGGGAGGAGACCGCGCGGCACCGCGCCGACGAGGAACGGCTGCACATCGCCCGGGAACTGCACGACTCGCTCACCCACCAGATCTCGATCATCAAGGTGCAGGCCGAGGTCGCCGTCCACGTGGCCCGCCGGCGGGGCGAACCGGTGCCCGAGGCGCTGCTGGCGATCCAGGAGGCCGGACGCGAGGCGAACCGGGAGCTGCGGGCGACCCTGGAGGCGCTGCGCGACGACGACACGACCCCGCCACGGGGCCTCGACCACGTACCGGAACTCGTGGAACGGGCCCGCGGCGTCGGCCTGGACGCGACGCTGACCATCGAGGGACAACGCCACGACGTGCCGGCCGCGGTGGGCCGGACCGTCTACCGCATCGTCCAGGAGTCGCTCACCAACATCGCCCGGCACGCGGACGCCGCCACGGCGTCGGTCCGGATCGACTGCCGTCCCGACTCCCTCGCGATACGCGTCGACGACGACGGCAGGGCCACGCCCACCACCTCCCCGACGCCCGGCGTCGGCCTGCTCGGCATGCGTGAGCGGGTCACCGCCCTCGGCGGCCGGCTGAGCGCCGCCCCGCGTGGCGAGGGCGGCTTCACCGTCCGGGCCGAACTCCCCGTGGACCGGTCGTCGTGATCCGCGTCCTGCTGGTCGACGACCAGCCGCTGCTGCGCAGCGGGTTCCGCGCGCTCCTCGACCTGGAGGACGACATCGAGGTCGTGGCCGAGGCAGGCGACGGGCGGGAGGGCCTGGCCCTGGCCAGGGAGCATCTGCCGGACATCGCCCTGCTCGACATCCGGATGCCGGTCCTCGACGGCATCGAGGCGACCCGGCGCATCGCCGCGGATCCGGCCCTGGCCCGGGTGCACGTCGTCATCCTGACCAACTACGGCCTGGACGAGTACGTCTTCGACGCACTGCGCGCCGGCGCCGCCGGCTTCCTGGTCAAGGACATCGTGCCGGAGGACTTCCTGCACGCCGTACGGGTCGCCGCGCGCGGCGACGCCCTGCTCGCCCCCTCCATCACCCGCAAGCTCATCAACCGGTACGTCACCCAGCCGCTCCACCCCGGCGCCCTCGGCGCGGGCCTGGCGGAGCTGACCAACCGCGAACGCGAGGCCGTCGCCCTGGTCGCGCAGGGCCTGTCCAACGACCAGATCGCCGACCGCATGGTGATCACCCCGATGACCGCGAAGACCCACATCAACCGGGCCATGACCAAGCTCCACGCCCGCGACCGTGCCCAACTCGTGGTCCTGGCCTACGAGTCCGGCCTGGTGACCCCGCGCCCCCGTGATTCCGGCTGATGGGCTCCGCGCCGCATTCCAGACGAGAAGTTCAACGAGGTGTTCGCCCGGCTCGGCTCGGCTCGGCTTGAACTGGGACCGGGCCCTGGTGGCCTTTTGGACGATTTAGCAGCCGCCGGCCTCGCCGGGCATCTTCGTCTGGCTCCGCCTTCTGATCAATCAGGGAGAAGCGCCGTGCATTTGATCTCGGCGAACAGTCCCGGCATGGCCAGGGCGGCCACGCCGATCGCGGTCCAGGCCGGCAGCCGCTCCAGATTCGTGAAGAACCGGTCCTTCACTGTGATGAAGAGCTGCAGGTCTCGCATGTCCGTGTGGTATGTCACCATGTCCACGACATCATCGAGCGTGGCTCCAGCCGCACTCAGCACCTTCTCGACGTTCTCGAACGCCTGAGTGAACTGCTCCTCCTTGTCTTCGACCGCGTTCAGATGTTCGTCGCGCCCCAGTTGACCAGCCATGAACAGGAGAGGCCCAGCCTTCACACCAGGCGAATAACGAAACCGCTCATGAACGTCCTTCATGTCCTCGGGAACAACGGTCTCTCGTCTGGGCATGTCTCTGGTCTCCCTCTCGGTTGTGCGGCTGACGTCCTACAGCGCGCCAGTCCAGGACGCCCAAGTCCAGAAAGGGCGTTGCGGCGTGAGGCCTCCTCCAAACGAGTCGGCTTCGTCGCCAGGCTAGGCCCGTCGTGATCGATGCGACCAGCGATGATCTCGCAGGGATAACATGCATATCTCGCATGGCAGGGGGCGTGATGGACATCGGCTGGCTGGAGGTCTTCCGCGAGGTTGTCCGGCGCGGATCGTTCACCGCCGCGGCTCAGGCGATGGGCTACACCCAGTCGGCGATCTCGCGACAGGTCTCGGCGCTGGAAGGCGCGACCGGTGCCACGTTGTTCGACCGGCTGCCCCGTGGCGTGCGTCTCACGGCCGAAGGGCGGTGCCTCCTCACCCATGCCGAGGCGATACTCGACCGGCTCGGTGCCGCCCGAGACGACCTGGCCGCGCTCCGCGACCTCGCCGGTGGGCATCTGCGAGTGGGCGCGTTCGGCACCGCGGACGCCATGCTCGTTCCCCACGCGATGGCCGCTTTCCACGCGGCCTACCCCAAGGTCACCCTCGCGCTCTCGGAGGGCTTCACACCTGACCACGTGGCCGGCCTCCACGCGGGTGCGGTAGACGTCGCGGTCCTGAGCACGGCACCGAGCCGGCCGTTCGATACCGATCGGCTGGATCTCAGGCACCTGATCGACGATCACATGTTCGTCGCGCTGCCGACCATCCATCCACTCGCCCACCGGCGCGTACTCCGGCTCGCCGAGCTGGCCGAGGAACGCTGGGTCGCGGGCAGCGGCCGCATCGAGGACACCTTGATCAGCGCGAGCCTACGCGTCGGGTTCCGGCCTCGCGTCGAGCTGGTGGCCGGCGAGTGGATCGCCAGGCAGGGACTGGTCGCGGCGGGCCTGGGCATCACGCTCATCCCGTCGCTCGCCGTCGCCGCCACCCGCCCCGACGTCGTGCTCGCCGCGCTGCATCCCGACGACGCACCGGTCCGCGCTGTTTACGCCGCCACCCCGCGTGGGCTGTCCAAACCACCCGCTGTCGTCGCCTTCCTCGACCTGCTGGACAACGCCGTGGCCGAGTTGCGCGTCCAGATCGACGAACGGGTCGGCCAGTGAGATGCGCACCGAGCGCGACCGGCACTCGTAGCATGGTCGGCCCGCCACGGTCTCATTCGGCTACTTGTCACCTGGTGCGCCGCTCGTTAACGGCACCTCTCACTACGCGTCTTCGTCCTCGAAGCGCAGGCGCCATTCGGTGGGGGACAGCCCTCGGCGTTCCCGATGGGCCTCAGCATGCCCGCGTATCGGCTCGCCCCATTCCCGGAAACGCTCGGTCAACCAGCCGGCGGAGACGCCGTAGCGGCGCGCGAGAGAAGCCATCGGCTGCTTGTCGCGATAGCGCGCCACGGCGTCCTCCCTCGGAATCTCGGGCATCGGCTTGCGCGGCATCTCCCGGTCACCTCCCGCTGTGGAACCGCAGGTTCGTCGTGCTCTGCTGGTTGATCTTCCGGAGCCTTTTCCTTAGCTTCTGGCGGCTTAACTCCTCGCGGCGCTGCTCCGGGCTCCCGCTCGCCTGTTGTCCCGGCTGCTGAGCGGGAGGCGTGGCGGGAACGGACGCGCTCACCGCTTTCCCACCGGCGCGCTGTTCAGCACGCGAACGAGTGCATTCACCGTCACGTTGTTGACGCGCCCCAGCTCGATGAGCGGACGCCCCGCGAAGTGCGCGTACGAGACGAGATCCACGTCCAGCGACGGCAGTACGATCTCGTGCCGCGCAAGGGCCGCCCGCAATGCGCGAGCCGTTTCCACGGCGTCCTGACGGGCGGTCAGCATGTCCACGGGTCGAAGTCGGCGTGTCATTCCGTGCCACCAATTTCCCTCTTGTGCTGCGTGCGTTGTCTGACCCAAGCTTGCGGCGCGGCGGATAACCGCTGATAGAGGCTCGCGTTGCTGACCGCGATTGGCATCGAGCGCCTATTCGAATTCGGGGAGAGGGAGTGGGGCGTATGCCGCCGAGTGAGGAGAAGACGAACCGGTTGCCGCACGCGCGGCGCCTCTACGCCGAGGAACTCAGGAGGCTGCGCGAAGAGGCCGGCTGGTCGCTGGCCGAACTCGGTGAGAAGTCCGCGCTGGACCGGACCCACCTGAACCGCCTGGAACGCGGCGAACGCCTCGGCGAACGCCGCAACGCCGAGGTCCTGGACGCGGTGTACGGCACCGGCCGGCACCTCCAGAACCTCTGGACGCTCGCGAAGGAGGACGCGTTCGCCGACAAGTACAAGCGGTACATGGAGTTGGCGAGCAGCGCGACGTCCACACAGCAGTACACCCCGAGTGTGGTTCCCGGGCTGCTCCAGACCGAGGCATATGCCCGGGAACTGCTCCAGGAAGCTCGTTCCGGGGACGACCTCGAAGATCAGATCACCGTCCGGATGGATCGACAGAGGAGACTGGTGGGTGCCAACCCGATCGACTTCCGTGCCGTCATCGACGAGGCGGTGCTACGCAGGCCCCTCAAGGATCCGAAGGCCTGGCATGCTCAACTGGCGCACCTGGTCGAACTGCAGTCGCTCCCCAACGTCGCTATCCAGTTGCTCCCTCTGGCCGTCGGCTTGCACGGCCTGACCAATACACACACGATCACGATGTGGCAGCCGGACGGGACCTCGGCCGCCTACATCGAGACCGGATATTCGGGCGAACTCCTGGAGGACCCGGAGGACGTCGAGCACCTTCGATTGGCATACGATCGCCTGCGAGACTTGGCCTTGTCGCCACGGAAATCCGTGGAGTTCGTCGAGAAGCTGATGGAGGACCGCGACACATGCGAGCCACCCGACCCGACCTGACCGCCGCTCCATGGCGCAAGTCCAGCTACTCCAACCAGGACGGGGGCGACTGCGTCGAGATAGCCGACGGCTTCCCCGGCGTCGTTCCCGTCCGGGACAGCAAGCGTCCCGAGGGCGCCGCTCTCGTCGTGCCCGCCAGCGCCTGGCGGGCGTTCGTCGCGCACGTCGCGTGATTCGGGCATGAAACCGGGGCTGTGGCATTGGCCTCCACAGCCCCGGATCCCTACCTGGTCCTACTGAGCGGTGGGCGCGGTCGTCAGCTCATGGTGATCTCGGAGCTGCCGCTGCTCTGGTAGCCCTCGGTCGCCATGATCATGTAGTAGTTGAAGTTGCCGAGCTGCATGCCGGCGCGGGCCCACGCGTCGAAGTGCGTGGCGGTGTTGAGGCTTCCGCTGCTGCGGAGGTTCTGCCGGACGCTCCAGAACTGCGGGAAGGTCTTGGTGCCCTCGACGGACGGGGCGTTGTACCGCATGGAGTGGACGATGGTGTAGTTGCTGCCGTCGGCGTAGACCGTGCCGCGGTTCGTACCACCGCTGCTGGGGTTCCACGGTCCGTGGGACTCGACGATGTAGTACTCCACCAGCGGGTTGGACGTCCAGCCGTAGAGCGCCAGGTAGCCGTTGCTGCCGTGGTTCACCCAGCCGCTGTAGTTCACGGTCCGGCGGCTGCCGTTGCTCCAGCCCTTGCCGCCGACCCAGTTGTTGGCACCGTTCCAGGAACTGCTGTAGCGGCCGCCCGACTTCAGGGTCATCGTGGCCCGGCCGGGGCTGTCGGTCCAGAACGAGTAGTAGTAGCCCTCGTGGGTGCCGGTCGAGTTCTGCGTGAGGGTCACGTCGGCGCGGGCGGTGCCGGGCAGCGCCAGAGCGGCCGCGCCACCGAGGGCCACCGCGCCGGCACCGCCGAGCAGACGTCTGCGGCCGAACATCGGCGCGGGGTTGTTCTCCATGGTCATGCTTCCTCCTTGTTAGGACTGGCGGAGGCCAGACACGTGGTGCGACCCGACAGATCCGTCGATGACCAGGGCGAGGCCGCCGACCGAACGTCGGCGTTGTCGCAGCACAGCGGGAGCTGGCCGGTCAGCGTGCGGCTCACGACCGGAGGGCCAGATCGCGTGGGTGACCCGGATCGACAGGTGTGACGTGTGACGTGGGAGTGCGGTGAGGGGGATCTGTCGATGTCATGACCATGCTGGGAGGGACCTGTTAAGTTGTCAACAGTTTCCGCAAGGTTCTCGGGAAACTCGTCCTCGTCATACGCCCTTTGAATCCTCATAACCACTGGTCAACGCCCGGACCTCCGTGTCGGGCTCGCGCGGTCTCTCAAGATCGACAGCTCCCCTCCCTGAAAATTTTCGGAACTCTTCCGGATCACTCGCGGCGGCGACCCCGGACCGAACCGCCCTCTCGGCGATATGAGGGATTTCTACCGCTATGCCATGATGAGACTGCCCGGCCGCCACGGACGTGCCGGGCGGGAAGGGGCAGCGATGGAGTTCTTCCCGCCGATGCCGCTGGTGGAGTGGCGGGACACCAAGGAGACGCTGCACCGCTTCACGCAGATCGTCGGCAAGATCCGCCTGGCCGCGAGCACCCGGCGCAACCACTGGTGGAACGTCCCGTTCCACGTCACCGGGCGCGGAATCACCACCCGTCCGATGGGTCAGGTCGACGGCAATCCGATCTTCACGATCGACTTCGACTTCGTCGACCACCGGCTCGTCGTCATGACGCTGGAGGGCGCGACGCGATCCTTTCCGCTTCCCGGCCAGTCCGTCGCGTCGTTCCACGACCAGACCCTGGCCGCTCTGGCCGCGCTGGGCGTCCGGGCGGACATCGCCATTCCCAGGCCCTTCGGTCTGCCCGACAGCGACCGGCCGTTCGCCGAGGACACCGAGCACGCGACCTACGACCCGGTGGCCGGAAACCGCTACTGGCGGGTGCTGAGCCAGGTGGCGTCCGTGCTGGAGGAGTTCGCGGCGGGCTTCTCGGGAAAGGCCAGCCCGGTGCACCACTTCTGGCACACCTTCGACATCGCCCACAGCCGCTTCTCCGGGCGGCGGGTCGACCAGCCCGGACGGGTCGACCCCGTCACCCGGGAGGCGTACTCCGCGGAAGTGATCAGCTTCGGGTTCTGGTTCGGCGACGACACCTTCGGCGAGCCCGCGTTCTACTCGTACACCGCCCCCGAGCCCGCCGGTCTGGCCGAAGCGCCGCTCAGCCCGGCGTCCGCGCGGTGGGTCGTGGCCGGCGACAGCCACCTGGCCGTGCTGCCCTACGACGCGGCCCGCGACGAGGCCGATCCACGTGCCGCCGCGCTCGCCTTCTACGAGAGCGCCTACCAGGCCGGGGCCGGACGCGCCGAATGGGACATCGCGGCGAGCGCGTGCCCCGGTGGAATCACCGACCCGGTCCGTCGCGTCTGACCAGTCCGGTCACCAGCGGGGCGCGGTGCGGTGGTCAGGCTTCGGCGTCGGTGCGCGCCAGGATGCCCTTGAGCAGGCCCGTGGACTGGCCGACCTCGATGAGGTAGCCATCCGGGTCGCGCATGTAGCAGCGCAACTCGGCACGCCGGTCGATGGGCGGGGTGAGGAACTCGGCTCCCTTGTCGCGGGCTGCCGCGTGGAAAACGTGGATATCCGCCACCCGTACGTTCAGGAAACTGGAGACGGTGTGGCGGTCCTCCGGCGGGCGCAGGACGACGTCGGGTTTGTCATCGGTGGGCCCGCCGCCGGGGTTCATGATGATCCAGCTGTTGGCGACCTTGATGATGCACGGGTTCTCCTCCAGCACCACCTTTCCGCCCAGCACGTCGACATAGAACGCCCGCGAGCGAGGAACGTCGCCGACCGTGAGGAAGTGCGTGACCAGCAGGCCCTCGGCCGGTGCGGGAAGGTCGTCGGCTGAGGCACCGGCGGCGAGGAAATCGGACATACGGGGAGCGTAGGACGGGAGTTCCTGGTCCGCATTCCCAACCGGCATTCCCAACCGGCAGGCGTTCTCCCACACGGCGTCGGCACCGTGGCGGGCTGATGTCACTGCGGTCGCCTGTGCGGTGTCTGTGTGCATGATGGGTTCTGAGTGGGTTTCCTACGTCCGGAGGAACGGATGGACATCGGAATCGGCCTGCCCAACACGGTTCCCGGCACCGAACCACCGAGGCTGCTGGACTGGGCCCGGCAGGCGGAGGAGGCGGGGTTCAGCACCCTGGGGACGATCGGCCGGCTGGTGTACCCGGGCTACGAGGAGCTGATCGCGCTCACCGCGGCCGCCGCGGTCACCAGCAGGATCCGGCTGACGACGAGTGTGCTCCTCGCGCCGCTGCACGCCAACGCCGCCCTGCTGGCCAAGCAGGCGGCGTCCCTCGACCGGGTCTCCGCCGGACGGTTCGTGCTCGGGGTGGGGCTCGGCGGACGCGATGACGACTTCACCGCGAGCGGGCTGTCCACCAGGGGCAGAGGGCGCCGGTTCGAGGAGCAGCTCCGGGAGATGAAGCGCGTCTGGTCGGGGGAGGAACGCGGATTCGCCGGGGCGATCGGGCCGAGGACCGTGCGCGACGGTGGGCCCGAGCTGATCCTGGGCGGCGGCTCCGAGGCCAGTTTCCGGCGGGTGGCCGAACTGGGCGACGGCTGGATCATGGGTGGCGGCACGCCGGAGATGTTCGCCCAGGCCGCGGCCGCGGTCGACGCCGCCTGGCGGGACGCCGGGCGCCCGGGCACGCCACGCAAGCTGTCACTGGCCTATTTCGCGCTCGGCCCCGACGCCCGCGCGCAGGCCGACGCCTACCTCCTGGACTACTACGGTTTCCTCGGCGACGTCGCCAGCCAGGTCGCCGCGAGCGCCGCGGTGAGCCCGGACATGGTCACGTCCTATGCCGCCGCCTTCGAGGCCAGCGGCTGCGACGAGCTCATCTTCGTCCCCACCGGCTCCGGACTCGACCAGATCGAACTGCTCGCCGGGGCCGTCGCCTGACGGAAGCCGCCGGCGTCCGGTGGACGACACGCAGCTCCGAGCGGCCCGGAAGGCTTCCGGTAATTTTCAGTGAAGTGGATCGGACAATGATCTTCACAGCGGCGCTATTTTCAACACGACCTCTTGGCAAGCGTCGCTGACCAGGAATGATGTGGACCTGAGGAGCCGCTGGCGGGCTCGAACGTTCCGGAATCGTTGCGAGAACCGTTGACATCGCGTGGTGCCGGTTCAACACTGTCGAACCATCGACAGACCCGCACCACTGTCGATCGGGTCGCCGTGTGTGACCTGCGTTCCGGTCGTCGCCCCACACAGCGACCGGTCGACCGCCGAGGCGTTGGACGACGCCGACGTTCGGTCGACATCTCACCCCCACACGCCCTCCGGCGTCGAATCAGGCTGTCTGGCCTCCCGCCAGCCCGCTCGAGGAGGATGCATGCACAAAGATGACAACCCCCCACCCTTCCGTCCGTTCAGCCGCAGGAGTCTGCTCGGCGGCGCCGGCGCCCTGGCCGTGGGCGGTGCGTCCGCTCTGGCGCTGCCCGGTATCGCCCGCGCCGACGTGACCCTCACGCAGAACGCGACCGGCACCCACGAGGGCTACTACTACTCGTTCTGGACCGACAGCCCCGGCACGTGCTCGATGACCCTGAAGTCGGGCGGGAGCTACAGCAGCTCCTGGAACGGCACCAACAACTGGGTCGGCGGCAAGGGCTGGAGCAACGGCAGCCGTCGGACCGTGAACTTCAGCGGTAGCGTCAACCACGGCAGCAACGGCTACCTGGCGCTCTACGGCTGGACGTCCAACCCGCTGGTGGAGTACTACATCGTGGAGTCCCACGGCCCGTACAACCCCAGCAGCGGCGGCGAGACCCGCGGCACGTTCACCGCCGACGGTGGCACGTACACCATCGTCCACTCCATGCGGTACAACGCCCCGTCGGTGGAGGGCACCCAGACCTTCCCGCAGTTCTGGAGCGTCCGGCAGAGCCACCGGAGCAGCGGCAGCCTCAACACCGGCACGCACTTCGACGCGTGGGCCCAGGCCGGCATGCAGCTCGGCAGCTTCAACTACTACATGATCATGGCGACCGAGGGCTACCAGAGCAGCGGCAGCTCCGAGATCACCATGAGCTGACCCGCACGCACCTTCCCCCACCTCACGCACGCGTGGCGCGGCGGCCCCCCCCCCCCCCCCCGCCACGCTGTTCTCTTCCGGGATCTCCGCTAGCTCACACGTCTAGCTCACACGTCGTACGTGCGGACCCAGTCCACCTGGAAGATGGCGGGACGTAGCCCGCTGGAGCCGGTGAAGTTGTCGAGCTGGATGTTGAGATGGCCCGAGGGCATGTCCTGGACGTCGCCGCGCTCGTCGTTCGCGCCGTCCGACATCCGGAACCACTCCTCGCCGTCGACGTAGCCGACCAGCGCGTCGGGCGTCCACTCGAACGCGAAGTTGTGCCACTCGGTCATGTCCACGCCGCAGAGCTCGTGGTGTTCCTTCTCGTCCGTCGGGCTCTGTGGGTAGTGGATCCACGCGCCGACGCACTGGGCGTCGGGGTTGGTGTACTCGATCCAGTCGTACTCGCCGTTCTCCAGGCGGTTGTCCTCGGTCGGCCAGATCAGGTGCAGCGGGTGGTAGAGGCCGCCGCTGTCCCCGGTGTTCTCCGAGCGGGACCGGATCTCCCACCGGCCGTACTGGGTCTCGTAGTCCTGCCTGAGCCACCCGGTGTCGCCGTTGGCCTGGCCGGTCATCGTCATGATGCCGTCCTCGACCGTGCTGTTCTTCGCGCACCGGCGGCCGTTCTCGTCGTGCCCCTCCCAGCAGCCCTCGGTGCCGCCGACCTCACCGCTCGGCACCCCCCACTTGGTGGGGTCGACCGGTCCGGTGTAGTCGAACTCGTCGGAGATCGGCAGCGGTTCGCCCCAGTCGTACAGCACGGCGGCCTCGGTCCCGTCGGAACCGCCGTCACCGCCGTCGCCGCCGTCGCCGTGCGTGACCTCCACGGCGTAGATGTTGGTCTCGCCGTAGTTGTCGTCGCTGCACGGCGAGGAGTTCTCGCAGTTGGCCTGGGTGTAGGCGCCGGCCTTGAAGTAGTTGGTCGAGTCGGAGTGGTCCAGCGTGGTCTGCAACTCGCCGTTGTAGTAGATCTCGATCTCGCCACCGCTGACCACGTACCGCAGCTCGAAGACCGTTCCGAGCTCGTACTCGTCGGTGATCAGGTGGTGGTTGGTCTCGTCGCCCTCGGTGATCCAGAGCTCCGAGCCCTCCAGGCGCAGCGCGGTGACGTCGTCGTCGCCGCCGTGGATCTGCGCGCCGACCACCTCCGGCTTGTCCTCGGGCAGGTGGGTGAACGCCTCCTCCACCGTCATCGTGTGGGTGCCGGACGTCGAGGACCACTCGGTCTCGTCGCCGCCGCCGGGCTCCATCTCCCGCAGCTCCGAGCGCGGATAGCTGGAGCCGCCGGTGGTCACGCCGTTGACCGGCGAGCGGAACTGCACCGCGTCCCCGGCCTCGGTGACCGTGAAGAACGGGTCGTGGGAGTAGTCGGCCAGGTCCGGCTGGAAGATCTCGGTCGGCTCCTCGTCGTCCCCGATCGGCAGTGTCACCTTCCAGTCGCTCAGGTCCAGCACCTCGGAGGGCAGTTCGGCGCCGCCCGGCGGGTCGTCGGGGTCGTCGTCGGTGTGCCAGATCTCGACCTCGGTGAGGCTGTTCCAGTCGCCCTCGCCGTCGCCGGTGTAGCCGTGGCCGAGGTAGCGGATCCGGGAGGTCTCGACGGGGTCGAAGGTGAAGGACTCCAGGGCGGTGCTGGTGCCGCTGGTCTCGCCGTCGTGGACGGTCTGCCAGGTCGTTCCGGTCCAGGCCTGGAGTTCGAAGACGTTCTGCCGGGTGGTGCCCTGGTGCACGGCGAGTCGGACCTCGTTGACGGTCCGGGTGGCGCCGAGGTCCAGTTGCAGCCAGGCGCCGTCGCCCTCGCCGGACCAGCGGGTGCTCAGGTCGCCGTCCACGACGTTCGCCGGCTCGTTCTCGTCACTGGTACTGGCGGTGACGTCGCCGGCGGCCACCGTGATCTGCTCGTCGGCCGCCTGCGCGGCCCCCGGCACGACCAACGCCGCCGTGCCGGCGACCACGAGGGCGGCCGCCAACGGCAGCCGCCCTCGCCCTCGCGGCGTGAGACGGGACAAGCGGGTAGGTGTCACAGGGCTGTCCTCCCTCTTCGGACCTCTGCGAATTCGTCGCCTCACCGGGCCCGGCCACACGGCACCACCGACCCCACGAGACATCCGGCGCGACCGTAGCCCCCGGCGCCCGAGAGGGGTCACGAGCGCCGTCGGATCGACCCCGGCTCCAACTTCGACGCCAACTTCTACCCCGGCTCCAGTTCCAGGCGGGGCCAGTCGGCGAGGTCGTGGAGCAGCTGCCGGTCGTGTGTCGCGACGACGACCGCGGCGCCGGTGTCGCGGATCGCGTCCGTCAGCTCGTCGACCAGCGCCGACGACAGGTGGTTGGTCGGCTCGTCGAGCAGGATCAGCCCGGGCCGCCCGGCCAGCGCCAGCGCCAGGTCGAGACGCCGCTGCTGCCCCTGCGACATCCGCCCGACCGGGGTGCGCAGCGCGTCGGAGCCCAGCAGGCCGAGCGAGCCGAGCGGCACGGCGTCGGCGTCGCGCAGCACCCGGCCGGCCACCAGCCGTCCCACGTGGCGGGTGTACACCTCGCGGGCGGTGAGCCCGGGGTCCTGCTCGGCGGTCTCCTGCGTCACCCGGACGATCCGTGCCCCCCGCGCCGGGCGGACCTGCCCCTCGGTGGGTTCGAGCGCGCCGGCCAGCACCGCGAGCAGCGTGGACTTGCCGGCCCCGTTCGGCCCCGTGACCAGCAGCCGGTCGCCGCCATCGAGGGTGAGGTCGACCGGGCGGGCCAGCCGTCCGCCGACCGCGACGCCGTGCGCCCGCAGCTGCGGCGCGCCGGCCCGGACGCCCAGGTCCGGCCACCGCAGCCGCGGCGGCGGCTCCGGCACGTCGATCCGGTGCGCCTCCAGCACCTCCCGCTGCCGCTTCAGCGCCTGCACCACGCCGGGCGCGCGGGACTGCCGCTGGTGCTTTCCGGTCCCCTTGTCCGGGCGCCAGCCGGTGGAGAGCCGGTCGCGGGCCTTCGACACCGCGTCCTGCAGCCGCCGGTGCTCGGCCTGCTGCTCCTCGTGGTCCTGCTCCCAGCGCTCGCGCTCGCGCCGCCGGGCGTCCTGCCAGGCGTCGTAGCCGCCGGCGTGCACGCGCGGCCGCCCGTCGCGGGTCGGGTCGAGGTCGAGGAACCGGTCCGCGACGTCGCGCAGCAGCGCCCGGTCGTGGCTGACGACGGCCAGACCGCCGTCGTGCTCGCGCAGCCTGCGGGTCAGGAAGTCCAGGCCGCCGGCGTCGAGATGGTTGGTCGGCTCGTCGAGCAGCAGCACGTCGTGCCGCGCGCCGAGCAGGCAGGCCAGCCGGACCCGGTAGCGCTGCCCGACCGACAGCGCCGCCAGCGGGCGATCGCGGTCGGTGCAGGCGCCGAGGGCCTCCAGGGCGACCTCGACGCGCCGTTCGGCGTCCCACGCGTCGAGCCGGGTGGCGGCCTCCAGGGCGACGGCGTAACGGTCGTCGGCGGCGGGGTCGCCGCCCGCGGCCATGGCGCGGGTCGCCTCGTCCAGCGCGGCGAGCGCCGCGAGCGACGCGGCCAGCGCCTCGGAGGTCAGGGTGCCGACGGTCGCACCGTCCCGCGCGGACAGCTCCTGGCGGGCCAGGCCGATCGTGCCGGCCCGGTGCACGGTGCCCGCGTCGGGCGCGATCAGCCCGGCGAGTACGTGCAGCAGCGTCGTCTTGCCGCGGCCGTTCTCGCCGACGACGGCGATCCGGGACCGGGCGGAGACGGTGACCGAGACGTCCCGCAGGACGCGCCGGGACCCGCGGGTGACGGTGACGCCCTCGGCGCGCAGATGTGCGCTACCGCCCGCCTCGACGGGCAGGGAGACGGGTTCGGGGGTGGGCGTGAGGTTCAACGGATGCTCCGCAGCTCGCAGTGGAGCCGGGCAGCAGGCAGCGGCCGCCCGGCGGGAACCGGAACGGCGAGCGCGAACTCAGCGGAAACTCAACGGAAGAGACTCGACGGAGAGAAGAGACTCGACGGAGAGAAGGGGAAGGGGGAGAAGGCGCCGCCGTCAGCGGGCGGCTCGCACCTTCTGCGACCAGATACCTCGTGCCATGACGCCCATCCTAGCAACCGCGCCGGCGACCCGGCCGGGGCGTGAGGGGGGTGCGGTACGCGCCGTAGGCTGGTGGGGGAGGTGCGGCTGGTGTCGGTGGAGGGGTCGGCGTTGCGGGCGGACTGCGCGCGGTGCGCGGGGCTGTGCTGCGTCGTGTTGCCGTTCGCCGCCTCGGCGGACTTCGCCGTGGACAAGGCGGCGGGGGAGCCGTGCGGCCACCTCGGCACGGACTTCCGCTGCGGCATCCACGCGCGGCTGCGCGACGCGGGCTTCCGCGGCTGCACCGTCTTCGACTGCTTCGGTGCCGGGCAGCGGGTGACGCAGGACACGTTCGGCGGGCGGGACTGGCGGGCGGATCCGGACGCCGCCCGGCGGATGGTCGACGTCTTCCCCGTCATGCGGCAGCTGCACGAGCTGCTGTGGTACCTGGCCGAGGCGCTGGAGCTGCCGCGGATCGGGACGGCGCTCCGCGACGAGCTGCGGCGCGCGTACGACGAGACCGAGCGCCTCACACATGCCGACGCGGACGCCCTCGCCGCGCTCGACGTCGCGGCCGTCCGGGCTCGGGTCAACGCGCTGCTGGTGCGGGCCGGGGAGCTGGTGCGGTCCGTGACGCCCGAGGGTCGGCGCCAGCACCGTGGCCCGAAGATGGCGGGGGCCGAGCTGCGCGACGCCGATCTCAGCCGGCGCCGGCTCCGGGGCGCCGACCTCCGGCGGGCCAACCTGCGGGGCGCGATGCTGATCGGGGTCGAGCTGCGCGACGCGGACCTGCGGGCGGCCAGCCTGCGCGGCGCGTGCCTGATCGCGGCGGATCTGCGGCGCGTGGACCTGCGCTCGGCCGAGCTGATCGGGGCCGACCTCAGGGACGCCCGGCTGGGCGGCGCCGACCTGCGCGGCAGCGTCTTCCTCACCCAGCCCCAGCTCGACGCGGCCAGGGGCGACGCGGCCACCCGGCTGCCCGGCACCCTGCGCCGGCCCGCGCACTGGGCGGCGTAGCGGGGATCCGCGGGGATCCGCGGGGAGCCGGCGTAGACGCGCGCGTATGACCATGAGCCGCCGGCTCATGGGCGTGCGGCCCGCGAAGCATTTGACTGAGCGCATGACGAACCTCACCGCGCTCACCGCGACTCTCACCCTGCTCCTCACCGGCCTGATGGCCGGCGTGTTCTTCGCCTTCTCGGTGTCCGTGATGCTGGGACTGGACGCCGTCGACCCCGGACGGGCGGTCGCGGCCATGCAGAGCATCAACGACCGGATCCAGAACCCCGTGTTCCTCGTCGCCTTCGTCGGCGTGCCGGTCGCCGCGGGCGCCACCGGCGGGCTGCTGCTGGCACTCGGTCACCGGGGCGCGGGCGTGGCGTTCCTGCTGGCCGCCGGCGTGTACGTGTTCGGCGCCTTCCTGCCCACCATGGTCGTCAACGTCCCGATGAACGACACGCTGAACGCCGCCGGCACCCCCGACAGCCCCGAGCACGCGGCCCGGCTGTGGGCGGACTTCTCGCCGCGCTGGACGGCGTGGAACACGGCGCGCGCCGGCTTCAGTTCGCTCTCCCTGCTGCTGGTCGGCCTCGGCCTGTACCTGTGGGGCCGCGACCGCTGAAGCGAACCGGGCGATCGGAGCGCGATCCGGAACCACGCACTCTCGTTTGACAACGGATTCGAAGCTAACCTCTCCTGAACGGGCGTGGGAGACCAACATCTGTTGGCGCGCGGGGCGCCTTGGGCTGACCCGTTGCCGAGCCGTGCAGAAGGTGGTGTCTTGCCATGACCCGAGCAGGAGTTGAGGAGAAGCGAAGAGCCGCGAGACAGCGGCGCTTCGACTGGGGCGGCCTCCGCGCCGACCTGCGGGGTGCGATACCCGACGCGAGCATGGCGTTGGTCGCCACGCTGCTGATCTTCTGGTGGCTCTACGCCCGTGTGGAGAACGGCAGTTCCGCGACCACGCAGGTCATGCCGATGCTCACCGACGCGCCCCGGTACTGGATGTACTGGATGTGCCAGGCGTTCGGCTGGTCGGGACTGCTCTGGGCCTACGTCACGATCGTCTTCGGCCTGCTGCGGTCGGGCCCGCGGCCCGGCTGGGGCTGGCTGTCCGGCGCGCGGGTGGAGAAGTGGCACCGCACCACGAGCCTGACCACGCTCGGGCTGATGTTCATGCACGCGTTCATGCTGTTCGCCGAGTTCGTCCGGACGAACCACTCCGACTCGTCGTCGTGGGGCGGCCGGGTGGGCGGCGCGTTCGCCGACTCCTTCGTGCCCGGCTGGTACGACTCGGGCACCGGCCGGATCGCCATCCTCATCGGGCTGCTGGCGTTCTACCTGGCCATCCCGCTGGGCCTGGCGTTCTACCTGCGGCAGACCACCGGATCCCGGATGTGGCTGGCCCTGCACCGCTTCATCATCGTGGTCTACGTGTTGAGCGTCTGGCACACCCTGCTCTACGGCACCAACGTCTGGTACGACGGTTCGTTCCGCACGCTGGTGTGGGCGCTGCAGATGCCGCTCGCTGGCCTGTTGCTCACGCGCCTGCTCGCACCCGCGCGCCCCAGCGAACGGCTGCGCCTGCGCGGTGCCGGCCGCGAGTCCCGGCCGCTGCCGCTGACCACGCGGCTGGCCGGGCGGCTCGCCGTCGTGGCCACGATCCTGGGCCTGCTGGCCGTGATCGTCTCCGGCACGGACGGCGGCCGCGACCCCGATCCGAACGCGGCGCCGTCGCCGGAGCCGTGGCCGGAGCAGTGGGTCATCTGGGCCGGGCTGCTGGTGCTGACGCTGGTCCTGGTCGCGGTCGTGCACCGGACGCGGCCCGCCCCGCCCGCGCCCCCGCGCGGACCGGTGGCCGGGCACGTGCCGGCGCGGGACGCCGGTGACCGCGGCACCGGCGCGCAGCGGTCACGCGGCCAGGAGGAGCAGGAGGAGGGCGTGGCGAGCTGACCGAGGCGCCGGCGCGCGCCGCGCCCGCTTAGGTCCTGTCCGGTGGATCGATGGGGCACCTCCCAGCTTTCCAAGCTGGGGGAGGATCAGCCCGCGGCTCCCAGGCCCTTGAGGCCTGGGAGGTGCCCCCATGACGCCGTGCGTCGCAAGGCACCGGATCGCCACTCGTACGAATGGGGGCACCTCCCGGACGGAGTCTGGGGGAGTCGCGGGCCCGGCAAGATCGACCGGACAGGGCCTAGGCGCGGCAGCGCGCCTCGCCGTGCAGCACGCAGAACCAGCCGTCCGGGTCGGCGCCCCAGGCGCGCCACGCGTCGGCGATCGCCGCCAACTCCGCCTCGGTGGCGTGTCCGCCGGCCACCGCGGTCTCCGCGTAGGAGGAGGCGACCGTGCGGTCCGCCCACAGCTCGCTCCACCAGCCCCGCTCCTCCGGGGTGGCGAAGCACCACACCGAGGCGGAGGGGGCGACCTCGGCGAAGCCGGCCTGCCGGGCCCAGGCATGCAGCTGCCGGCCGGCGGTCGGCTCGCCGCCGTTGGCCCTGGCCACCCGCTCGTAGAGCCGGAGCCAGGCGTCCATCCCGGGCGAGCGCGGATGGAAGGTCATGGCCGTCATGTCCGCGTCCCGCACCGCCACCACGCCGCCCGGCCGGCACACCCGCCGCATCTCGCGCAGCGCGCCGACCGGGTCGCCGAGGTGCTGCAGCAGCTGGTGGGCGTGCACCACGTCGAAGGAGTCGTCGGGGAAGTCCAGGGCGAGCGCGTCCGCCCGGGCGAAGCGCACCCCGGTCAGGCCGCGCGCGGCGGCCTCGCGCCGGGCCTCGGCCAGGATGTCCTCGACCTGGTCCACGGCCGTGACGGGACCCGGCGCCACCCGCTCCGCCAGGTCGGCGGTGAGGGTGCCGGGCCCGCACCCGACGTCGAGCAGCGAGAGCCCGGGCCGCAGCTCGGGCAGCAGGTACGCGGCGGAGTTCTCCGCGGTACGCCAGCGGTGGGAACGCAGCACGGACTCGTGATGCCCGTGCGTGTATACGGCATCCGACATTCCGCCACCCTCCCTCCGTCTCGCCATCCGGGCAATTCCGTGCCACTATTCGGACTCCTGGGACTCCGAGGGCTCTCTCGTTCAGGCGCTCGCGCCGCCCGGCGCGTGCCTGAGGACCTCGATCACGCTCGCGTAGCTGTCGGAGCCGTGGCCCGCGGCGCTGGTCCGTTCCATGGCGGACTTCAGCAGTTCGGGCAGGGCGTTGTCGATGCCGCGGGCCGCCGCCGCGTGGAGGAGATGGTCGATGGCCGCGATCTGCACGTCGACGGTGGCGTCGTCGCCCGGATAGCGGCCGGCGTCCACCTGCGGGGCGTACGTGGTCAGGAAGCCGGCCACGGCGGTCAGCCAGCGGATCGCGACCGGCGTGAAGTCCGTGGCGGGTGTCTTCTCCGCGCCGACCAGCGCGGTGCCGTGCAGCCAGCCGGTCATGGTGGACCACATCAGGCCGAGCAGGGCCGCGTCGTAGAGGGACGCCAGGCCCGGATCGGAGCCCAGGAACAGGGGATCGCCCAGGGACGCCAGGGTCGGACGGTGGGCCTCGAAGGCGGCCTGGGAGCCGCTGTAGAGGAACATCATCTCGGGGCTGCCGACCCCGGGCGGCGTGGTCATGATCGCGCCGTCGAGGTAGTCGGCGGCGTGCGACCGGGCCCACGCGGCGGCCTCGTGGGCCTGTTCGGGAGAACCGGAGGTGAGGTTGACCAGCACCCGGTCCGCCAGGGCGCCGACGACGGGGTCGAGAACGGCGTGCAGCGCCGCGTAGTCCAGCACGCAGGCGATGACCAGCGGGCTCGCCGCGACCGCCTCCTCCGGCGTGGCGGCCAGGCGGGCACCCCGCTCGACCAGCGGCCGGGCCCGCTGCGCCGAGCGGTTCCACACGGTGGTCTCGTGGCCCCGTTCCATCAGGACGGCGGCCAGCGCCGAGCCCATCGAGCCCGTTCCCAGGACGGTCACGGCCGGGCGATCTGAACCCATGTCACTACTCCCTGTACCTCCGCCTGCGGCGGTTGGTCGTCGGTTGGTCACGTGACGACCAAGATCGCAGCGGGCGGCGGCCCGGACCAGTGACACTGGTGCCGGCGATCACCAAATTCCTGCCATACCCTTCGGGGCATGAATCCTGGTTCCGTCGCCGTCGTGGTGACCGAGGACATCGGGGTCCCCTCCTGGGATCTGTACGAGTTGAGCATCCCGTGCACCGTCTTCGGCAAGCCGCAGCCCGACCTGGCCGACCCCTGGTACGACCTGCGGCTCTGCGGCACGGGGGAGGGGCGGCGGGACGACTCCCCGGCCGGAGCCGGGCTGTCGCTGCGCACCCGGCACGGCCTCGACGACCTCGTCGACGCCGACACGGTCATCGTGCCCTCGGTGCCCGACCCCTGCGTCGACGAGGGCAGGCCGCTGCCGCGGGCGCTGATCACGGCCCTGCGCCGGGCCCACGACGCGGGCGCCCGCATGGTCTCGCTGTGCACCGGCGCCTTCGCGCTCGCCGAGGCGGGGCTGCTCGACGGACGGCGCGCCACCGCCCACTGGATGCACACGGCCCAACTGGCCGAGCGCTACCCGAAGGTGCGGGTCGACGCGTCGGTGCTGTACGTGGACGACGGCGACGTGCTCACCAGCGCCGGGCTGACCGCCGGGCTCGACCTCTGCCTCCATCTGGTGCGCCGCGACCTGGGCGCCCACGTCGCCAACCAGCTGGCCCGCCGGATGGTGGTGCCCGCCCACCGCCCCGGCGGCCAGGCGCAGTTCATCGACCTGTCCGTGCCCACCACCGACGACGCGGGCCTGGGACCCGTGCTGGACTGGGCCCGGGCGCGTCTGGACCAGCCGCTGACGGTCGAGGACCTGGCCCGGCGCGCGGCGATGAGCCCACGGACCCTGCACCGGCGGCTCCAGGCCGCCACCGGGACGACGCCGCTGCGGTGGCTCCTCAACCAGCGCCTGATCCGGGCCCAGAGCCTGCTGGAATCGACCGACCTGCCCGTCGAGAAGGTGGGGGAGCTGAGCGGCCTCGGCACGGCGAACAACCTCCGCCACCACTTCCTCAGGCAGATCGGCGTGACACCGAGCCACTACCGCCGCGCCTTCCCCCGGACCACGCCCGAGCCGTCCCAGCCCGGGGGCGACGGCACGAGACCGCTGGCGGGGGTCCCCACGACCCGCTGACGAGGAGCGTTCGTCAGCGTCGCGGAGCCCGGGCCGCGCGCACGCCGCTCCGCACGCACGCCGTCCGCACGCACGCCGTCCGCGCACACGGCGGCGACCACGGCATCGGCGGCGCCGGCCCGGCCACGAGCACCCGGGTGCGCGAGAGGCCGTGGAAGGCACCACGAGCAGCGGTCCGGCCGGGCCACCCGCACGCGGGTCCGCGGCGAGCGGCGAGCGGTTAGTGGGAGGCGGCGACGCGGCGCCAGACCGCCGGGGCCGCGGCGATGAGGAGGGTGAGGGCCGCCGCCGCGGCCGCGCCCTGCCAGGGGTGTGGGAACAGCGCGCCGCCCACCAGGCCGATCACCTGGTAGGTGGCGGTCCAGGCCAGCACCGCCGGCAGGTTGCCGCGCAGGTAGGCGACGAACGGCAGCTCGGCCAGCAGACAGGCGAGCATCGCCGGGATCCGGCCCGCCGGCAGCAGCCGGGAGACCACCAGCACCGCGACGCCGTGCCGCTCCAGCCGGTCCGTGGCGCGCTCCAACCGCTCGGGCGCCACCTGCCGGTGCATCCAGGCCAGCCACCTGGAGCCGCTCCGCGACCGCACCCCGCGCCGCCCCAGCCAGTACAGCAGCGCGTCCCCGGCGAACGCCGCCGTGGTGGCCAGCGCGAACACCAGCGACGAGGCCAGCGCCGGATCGCTGTGGTGGAACGCCACCGCCGCCGCCGAGCTGACCACCGCGCCGGTCGGCACCACCGGCACCAGCGCCCCGACGAGCACCAGCAGGAAGAGCGAGGGATAGCCGATCGCCTGCTGCGCCGACTCTCCCGACTCCGTGGTGGCCGCGGTGGCGGCGGTCACCGCGCCGGAGGCGGCCAGCGCGCAGCCCGCGCCCGCCGCCACGGCTCCGGTCATCCGCGCACCGCCAGCAGCACGCTCTCCCCGTGCCGCAGCCGGTGCACCCGCACCGAGGGGGCCAGCCGGGCGGCGTGCCGGACGAACTCGTCCCCGGGGGCGTGGAACTCGTGCGGCCTGACCCCGGTCATGCCGACCGGCCAGTACGTCCCGTAGTGCACCGGCACGGCGCTCCGCGGCCGCAGCCGGACCAGGGCCTCGGCCGCCCGCTCCGCGTTCAGATGGCCGTGCCCGAGCCGCGGGCCCCAGCCGCCGACCGGCAGCAGCGCGACGTCCACCGGACCCGTCTCCCGCTCCATCGACTCGAACAGGTCCGTGTCGCCCGCGTAGTACGTCCGGCCCTCGCCCTCCACCACGTACCCCAGCGCCGGCACCCGGTGCGCGCCGAACGGCAGCCGCCGCCCGTCGTGCAGCGCCGGCACCGCGCGCACGGTCACGCCGCCCACCGGAAGCTTCTCGCCGGCGGCCAGCTCGCACAGCTCCAGCCGGCCCGCCAGCCGGCGCAACGGGCGCACCGCGCGGAGCGCGCCGCGCGGCACGACCAGCACCGTGCCGCGTGGGAGCCGGGCCAGGGAGCGCGGGTGCAGATGATCGGCGTGCAGGTGCGAAACCAGCGCGGCGTCGGGCGAACGCGCCCAGACTGGCGGTACCGGACCGCGTCGCCGGCGCAGGTGCGCGCAGCGCCGGGTGAACAGTGGATCGGTCAGCACGGTGGTCCCCGAATCGCGCACCGTCGCGGTGGCATGGCCCCACCAGGTGATCTCCACCGGCACCGGCACTCCTCTCGTGGCGTCTCGTGACGTCTCGTGGCGTCTCGTCGCGGTCCAGGGTGGCCTGGGAGCAGCGTACGCGCGCCGGGCCGCCCGCCGGCCGCGAGCGGAGCGTTCGGTGACGGAAGGGGAGAATCGGAGCGACGAGGCGATCAGGGACGATCAGTGGACGATCGGTGCGATGAACGACGAAGGGCGGTTCGGTGCGGGTGACGGCGTGGCGCAGCGGCGGGGCGGCACTGCTGCGGGTGCTGGCGGTGTGGGCGGCGAGCACCGTGACCATGCTGCTGCTGGCCCTGCTGCTGCCGGACTTCCGGCTCCAGTCGGCGGACGGTGAGAGCCTCTCCCGTATCGGGCTCACCGCGGCGCTCGGCGCCGGCGCGTTCGGCCTGCTGCACGCCCTGGTGTGGCCGTGGCTGGTGCGCGCGCTGCTGCTGGTGCCGGCGCTCGCGCTGGCGTCGCTGGTGTTCCTGCTCGACGGCTCGCTGCTGTGGCTCGCGCTCAGCGCGGTACCGGACGGGCAGGGCGAGGCCACCCCGGAGACCGCGGTGGTGGTGGCCGCCGTCATGTCGCTGGCCTCCTCGTCCACCTCGACGCTGCTGGCCGTCAGGGATCCGGGGGCCGAGGCGCGTCGGCTGCGCCGGATGGCGGGCATGGGCGCGCCCCCGAGGCCGTCGAACTGGCGCCGGACCCTGCCGGGTGGACGGCCCGGCGGCGCGCTGTCCGGCCGTCCGCCCGGCATCGTCTTCCTCCAGCTCGACGGCATCGGGTACGAGCGGCTGGTCCAGGCCATCGCCGGGGACCGTCCGGTGATGCCCACCGTGGCCGCGATGTGCGGCACCAGCCACCGGCTGGTGCCCTGGCGCACCGACTGGTCGAGCCAGACCGGCGCCTCCCAGCTGGCCATCCTGCACGGCACCAACGAGGACGTGCCCGCGTTCCGCTGGTTCGAGAAGGACACCGGCGAGGTCATGGTCAGCAACCGGCCGGCGCACGCGGCCGAGCTCCAGCGTCGGGCCGCCGCCCGCAGCGGCGGCCCGGGGCTGCTGTCCGGGGACGGCGCCTCCCGCGGCAACCTCTTCACCGGCGGCGCCGGGGAGAACGCGCTGGTCCTCTCGGTCGCGGCTCGCCGCGGCCGCGGCCAGCGCTCGCGCGCCGGATACTTCGCCTACTTCTCGGACCCGGCGCACGCCGTGCGCACCGCCCTGTCGTTCGTCGCCGAGCTGGTCAGGGAGCTGGTCCAGGCCGGCCGCGCCCGGCTGCGCGGCGAGCGCCCCCGGGTGAGCCGCGGCGGGCTGTACCCGCTGATCCGGGCCTTCGCCACGGTGGTGCAGCGCGACGTGGTCACCGCCGCCGTCGTCGGCGACGTGCTGACCGGGCGCGGAGCGGTGTACGCCGACCTGGTCGCCTACGACGAGGTGGCGCACCACTCGGGCCCGGCCGGCCGGGACACCGACCAGGTGCTGGCGCGGCTCGACCGGTGCGTGCGGGTGGTCGCCCGGGCCATCGCCTACGCCCCCCGCCCATACCATCTGGTGCTGCTCTCCGACCACGGGCAGAGCCACGGCGAGACGTTCCGGGCCGCCTACGGCCACTCGCTGGAGGAGCTGGTGCGGATCGGCTCGGGCCGGCCCGTGACCCGGGCGCGGAAGCGGCAGGAGATCGGCGCCGAGGCCCGCGGCGCCGCCCGGGTCGCCCTGCACCGCAGGGAACGGCCGTCCATGGCCGCGCCGCCCGACGCCGCCGCCGCGCCGGTCGTGCTCGGCTCGGGCAACCTGGGCCTGATCTCCTTCCCCGACCTGCTGGGCCGGGCCGGGCGCCGGGCCATCGAGTTCCGCTACCCGCGGCTGCTCGACACCCTCGCCGAACACCCGGGCATCGGCTTCCTGCTGGTCCACGACGAGCGCCACGGGCCCGTGGCGCTGGGCGCCGGCGGCGCCGAACACCACCTCGCGACCGGCCGGGTCACCGGCGCCGACCCGCTCGCGCCGTACGGTCCCGGCGCCGCCGCGGCGGTCCGCCGCGTCGCCGGCTTCCGGCACGCCGCCGACATCATGGTGAACTCGGCGGTGGACCCGCGGACCGGCGCGGTGCACGCGTTCGAGGACCAGATCGGCTCGCACGGCGGCCTCGGCGGCGAACAGAACCGCGCGTTCCTGATGTCGCCGGTCGCGCTGTCCGCGCCGGTGCCGGACGGCGGGGAGCTGGCCGGCGCGGAGGCGGTGCACCACGTGTTGCGCCGCTGGCTCGCCGAGGCCGCGGCCCAGCCGGCACGCCGCGCGGACGCGCTTGCCGCGCGTGACTAGGTCCCCGTGGGCGGGGATGCTCGTTCGGGGTTGTCGCGTGGGGAGCGCCGTCCGCCCGAAGGGTGGGGCAGGCGGGACCGTGAAACACGTCCTAGGCTGGGTGGGACCCGGGGGACCCGCGAGAGGAGCCCGACACCATGGCACCGCAGCCGCTGACCGAGTTGGAGATCGCCGAGGCCCTGAGCGGCCTGCCGGGCTGGTCGCTCCAGGAGGACCGCCTGGTGCGCGAGTACACGCTCCCGGGGCACCTGCCGGCGGTCGCCATGCTGGTGCACATCGCCTCGGTCCAGGAGGAGCTGAACCACCACGCGGACCTCAGCGTCACCTACAACCGCCTCGGCGTCTCGGTGAACACCCACAGCGTCGGCGGCAAGGTGACCGAGCTGGACACCCAACTCGCCATCCGCGTCGAGGAGCTGGCCCTCTCCCACGGCGCGTCCTGACCTTCCGCGGCGGCGGCCCCTGAGCGCTGTGCCGCGTTGCAGGACATCGACTTCCGCAGGCCCTCGGCCTGGTTGAACCGGGATTCCCGCGTCTCGGCTCCGCCCGTCGCACCCGGCGCGGCTGGGCCCCGGTCGACGCGATCCGCGCCGGGTCGCGTCAGGAGTCGGTGGCCCGCCGGGCGCGGAGCGCGCGGAGCTTGTGGCGGTTGCCGCAGCGTTCCATCGCGCACCAGCGCCGGGCGCCGGGGCGGGACGAGTCCACGAACACCAGCGGGCAGTTGTCGCTCGCGCACTCGCGGATGCGCCCGGCGAGCGGCCCGGACAGCAGCTCGATCATCTCCCGCGCCATCGTGGACAGCGCCTGCGCGGCCCGCACCGGTGGCGCCCAGGCCGTGGCCGTGCCGTCGGCGGCGAGCTCGGGGACCAACGGTGCCGCGGCCCCCGCCTCGTTGAGGGCCGCGACCGCCTCGGCCGGCAGCGGGCGGCCCGCCGCGCGGGCGTGCGCCGCGTCCCAGATCGCCTGACGCAGGGCCTTGGCCGCGGCCAGGCCGCGGGCCGTCACCGGCTCCGTCAGGACCGCGGTCAGCGGCGGCTGGGCCAGCCACGCGCCCAGGTCGGCGGGCTCGTGGAGACTCTCGAACACCGCGTACCGGCCCTCGCCGCCGGTATGGGCGAAGTCCAGGCAGAGGGCGCCGGCGTCGAACCGGAACGACCCTCCCTTCGGATCGTGCAACACCCGTCCGGTTGCGTTCGTTCGCATGAAACCACTATAACTAGTGCCGTACGGAACCGCTATAACCGGTTTCGCTCTCGGAGGAGGCAACCCATGGGCATACGGCACATCAACCCCGAGGGGCTGCATCGCAGCCCCGCCTTCAGCCAGGCCGTCGTGGTCGAACAGCCGGCGAAGACGATCTACATCGGCGGACAGAACGGCGTCGACGCCGACGGTCGGGTGGTCGGTCCCACCGTCGGGGAGCAGACCAGGCAGGCGTTCCGGAACCTCGCGACCGTCCTGGAGAGCGAGGGGGCCAGCCTGGCGAACATCGTCCACTGGACCATCGCCGTGGTGCGGGACCACTCGTTCGACGAGGGCGTGGCCGCCTTCCAGGAGGTGTGGAACCCGGCGGACCCGCCGCCGGCCATCACGGTCCACGTCGTGGCCGGCCTGGGCCCCGGGTTCCTCGTCGAGATCGACGCCGTCGCCGTCGTCTGAGAAGCCGGCGCCCGGAGTGTTCCGGGGCGCCGGCAGGGCGAGGCGCGGGCTACTCGACCTCGACGCGGATCTCGTGGTGGCCGGTGGCGCCGTCCGGGGCCGGCGGGGCCGACCGCGCGGTCTGGGTGGCGCCCGAGCGGTCGGTGGCCCGCACCCGGAGCACGTGCGAGCCCGAGGTGGCCGGCCACTCCCACACCCACTGCCGCCAGGTGTCCACGGAGTGCTCGTCGGCCAGCCGGGCCTCGTGCCAGGGGCCGTCGTCGACGCGGACCTCGACCCGTTCGATGCCGGTGTTCTGGGCCCAGGCCACGCCGGCGACGGGCACCGGGCCCGGCCGCAGGGGCGCGGAGCCGTCCGGCGTGTCGATGCGCGACTGGGTCTTGATCGGCCCGCGCTCGGCCCAGCCGCCGCCGACCCAGTAGGCGTCGTAGTCGGCGAAGGTGGTCAGCTCCAGCTCCGTCAGCCACTTGCAGGCGGAGACGTAGCCGTAGAGGCCCGGCACCACCATGCGCACCGGGAAGCCATGCTCGAACGGCAGTGGCTCGCCGTCCATGCCGACCGCCAGCAGCGCGTCCCGGCCGTCCATCACCGTCTCCACCGGGCTGCCCAGCGTCATGCCGTCCACCGAGCGCGCCACCAGCTGGTCGGCCGGGCCGCCCTCGGACGGCGGTCGCACCCCCGCCTCGCGCAGCAGGTCGGCCAGCCGCACCCCGATCCACCGGGCGTTCCCGACGAGGTCGCCGCCGACCAGGTTGGAGACGCAGGTCAGGGTGATGTCCCGTTCGACCAGCTCGCGGCGGAGCAGCTGCCGGAACCCGAGGGTCAACGGGCGGCTCACCCCGGCGCCGCGGATCGTCAGCCGCCACGTCTCGGCGTCCACCCGCGGCACCCGCAGCGCGGTGTCGATGCGGTAGAAGTCGTCGGTCGGGGTGCGGAACGGGCTCAGGCCGGCCACCCGCAGCCGCGCGCCGGCGGGGACCGGGCCGGCGGGGGAGTCGGCGGCGGGCAGCCGCACCGCGGACCTGGACGCCTCCGCGGCGGCGTCGTCCGCCGAGCGCAGCGCGCGGCCCAGCAGCCCGACGCCGGCCGAGGCGGCGGCCGTCGAGGTGGCCGCGACCAGGAAGGCGCGCCGGTCGAAGCCGGCGTCGCCGGGCCCGGCGTCCTCGTGCGGGACGAGCCGGCGGGTCAGCCAGACCAGCACGCCGGCGGCGACCGCGCCGCCCAGCAGCGACGGCACGGCGTCCTCGGCGCCGGCGCCCGACCGGCTGGCGGCGGCGACCGCGCCGACCACGCCGAACAGCAGCGCGCCGACCACCGCCGCGGTCCGGCGGGCCCGCGGCCCGGCCGCGGCGAGCAGGCCCAGGCCGGCGGCGTAGAGGGCGAGCAGGATCACGATGCCGATCCTGAGCACCAGCTTGTCCGCGGTGCCGAAGGTCTCGATGGCCCAGTCCTTCACCGCCGCCGGGGTGTGGTCGATGACCACGCCGCCGACGGCGGTGACCGGGCTGGCCTCCGGGCGTGCGGCGGCCGTCGCGAACTCGGCGGCGGCCAGCCCGGCGCCGGCCGCGAGCAGCCCGCAGAGCGCGGCGAGCCCGACCCGGGCGACCAGGGCCGACCGCGGGCGGGAGGGTTCGGGGTTCGCGTCCACCCCACCATTCGACTGCATCGGGGCACCGGCGCGGTACCGCGAAAGAAGAACGAAACGCTGACGGTTCGGCCGCCGGCCCGGCGCGGTTCTCGCCGAGGGCGGGTCCGCCCCGGGCGAACCGGCGCCGGGCCGGCGGCCGGGCTGACGCGACTCAGCCCCAGTCGAAGGTGTCCGGGTTGGCGCCGAAGCGGGTGCCGGAGTCGAGGTTGGTGATCGCCGTCAGGTCCTCGTCGTCCAGGTCGAAGTCGAAGACGTCGATGTTCTCCTTGATCCGGGACGGCGTCACGGACTTCGGGATGGCGACGTTGCCGACCTGGAGGTGCCAGCGGAGCACCACCTGGGCCGGGGACCTGTCGTGCTTCCTGGCGAGCTCGCCGAGCACCGGGTCGTCGAGCAGGCCCTTGCCCTGGCCGAGCGGCGACCAGGCCTCGGTGACGATGTCGTGCTCGGCGTGCAGCGCGCGGAGCTCGGACTGCTGCAGGTAGGGGTGCAGCTCGATCTGGTTGACGGCCGGCACCACGCCGGTCTCGTCGATCACCCGGCGCAGGTGGTCCGGGTGGAAGTTGGACGTGCCGACCGCCCGGGCCCGGCCGCTCTCCGCGAGCTCGCCGAAGGCGCTCAGGATGGTGAGGTAGTCGTCGCGCATCGGGCGGGGCCAGTGGACCAGGTAGAGGTCGACGTAGTCGAGGCCGAGGCGTGCCAGGGAGGCGTCGTACTCCCGCAGCACCGCGTCCCGCGTCCACGTCTCCGAGGAGCCGTTCCACAGCTTGGTGGTGACGAACAGCTCCTCCCTGGGCAGGCCCGAGTCGGCCACCGCCTGCCCGACACCCTCCTCGTTGCGGTATATCGTCGCCGTGTCGATGCTGCGGTACCCGGCGGCGAGGGCGTGGCCGACGGCCTCGGCAGCCTCCTCCTGGGGCACCTGCCAGACGCCGAAGCCCAGCTGGGGCATCTCCGCGCCGTTGGTGAGGGTCACGTTCGGGACGCTGTTCACGTTCGAACACCGGTCCTTTTCTCGTCGGTTCTTGCGCGGTTCTGATCCGATTCTGAGACGGATCTGCTTCGATCTGATCGATTCGAGGTCGATGCGAGGCCATTTTCCATCGTCCATGATCTGGGCCCGACACGCACTCCCGCGGGCCCGGAGGCACAATGGCGCACGTGCGCAGACTGGCCCGGCTGATCGACCCCTACATCGTGCTGCTGCTCGGCACGGTCGGCCTGGCCGCACTGCTGCCGGCGGAGGGCGCCGCGGCCGACGGCGTGGACGCCGCCGCGACCGGCGTCATCGGGCTGCTGTTCTTCCTCTACGGCGCCCGGCTCTCCACCCACGAGGCCGTGGCAGGACTGCGCCACTGGCGGCTGCACCTGACCATCCTCACCGCCACCTTCGTGGTCTTCCCGCTGCTCGGCCTCGCCGCCCGCGGCCTGGTGCCCTGGCTGGTCACGCCCGACCTCTACGACGGGCTGCTGTTCCTGTGCCTCGTGCCCTCCACGGTGCAGTCGTCCATCGCCCTGACCTCCATCGCCCGCGGCAACGTGCCCGCCGCCATCGCCGCCGGCTCGTTCTCCAGCCTCGTCGGCGTGCTGGCCACCCCGCTGCTGGCCGCCGCGTTCATCGGGGCCAGCGGCGGCTTCTCCGCGGAATCGTTGCTGCAGATCGCCGGGCAGCTGCTGGCCCCCTTCGTCCTGGGCCAGCTGCTGCGCCGTTGGATCGGCGACTTCGTGGTGCGGCACCGGGCGGTGCTCTCGTTGGTGGACCGCGGCTCCATCCTGATCATCGTCTACGCGGCGTTCAGCGAGGGCATGAACCAGGGCGTCTGGGGCGAGGCGAGCTGGCCGCGGCTGGTCGCGGTGGCCGGCGTGAACGCCGTGCTGCTGGCCGTCATGCTGCTGCTCACCGGCTACGGGTCGCGCCGGCTGCGGTTCTCCCGCGAGGACCGCGTCGCCATCACGTTCGCCGGCTCCAAGAAGTCGCTGGCCGCCGGCCTGCCCATGGCCAGCGTCATCTTCGGCGACCAGGCGGCGCTCGCGGTGGTGCCGCTGATGATCTACCACCAGCTGCAGCTCATCGTCGGCGCCTACCTGGCCAGACGCTGGGCCCACACGGCCGCCGACCCCACCCCGCCCCCCGCCGACCACCCATCCCCGGCCGGCACCGCGGGGGACCCCGACGGCCCGCGGTAGCCAGCCCGTCCGGCCGACCCGTCCGTCACTGGCCGACACCGCCGGGGACCCCGACGGCCGGCGGTAGCCAGGCAGGCCGCGCGGGCCCGGCCCGGACGCGGCCAGCTAGGCGGAGCCGGCCGCCCGTCCGACGCGGCGGGCAACGCCGACGCGCCTGCGCGACCGGCGGGGTCGGATCCGCGGGAAGATCGACCCTCAACCGGCCGCACAGGCACTCCCCACCGAACGGGGTCCTCGGTCCCGGGTCCGCGGGTTCTCCTGCGGGCCCGGTTAGCTCGGGCGCAGCCCGCTCGCGGGCCCCACCGAACGGGGTTTCTCAGTCGCGGGCGCGCAGGCTCTCCGGCGGGCCCAGGTAGCTGGGGCGCAGCCCGCCCGTGTCCACCACCAGCTTCTGCAGCACCACCGTCGGGTCGACCATCCAGAACTTCAGCGTGTGCCGGCCGGGGCCGGCGAGCGTGTGGCTGGTGACCGTCAGGTTCACGTTGTTCGACGTGTTCCGCTCCCACTGCCGGTTCATCGACGTGTCGTCCGCGCCGGTGACGGCGGTGACGTTCACCGTCTGCGGCTCGGCGTCGTCGAACGAGACGGCGTAGCGCAGGCCCTCGGTCGGCAGCACGTTGTTCCGCGGCGAGAGGTAGGCCAGCACCCGCACCTCGCCCGCGGTGAACAGCGTCATCGTGTACTCCAGGCGCGGCCCGCCGCCGCCCGGGGTGCGGCTCGGCGCGGTCACCGGGAACGGCGTCATGCCGTCACTGGTGCGGCCCAGGTCCGGCAGCCGCTCCCAGCGCACGCCGTGGCTGTTCACCGCCCGGGAGTGGTGCGCGGCGTCGATCGACACGTAGCCGCCGGCCTCCACGAAGCCCGCCAGCTCGTGCGGCCTGACGTCCGGGTTCTCGATGAGCGCCCGCACCTCGACGCGTGACCCGCCGGGCCCGGTCACCGTGATCGGCACGGTGCTGGAGCCGGACGGCGCCCGGGAGAAGTCGACGCGGACGATGCACCGCACCTGCTTCTCCAGCCGGCCCCGGGCCCTGGTGACGGTCACCCAGTCCTCGGCCGGCTCGATCCGGTAGTGGAACGGCACGGAGCCGCGGTTGAACACCTCGATGTACTGCTCGGGGGCGGTCTGGTACGGGCTGAACACCGGCAGTTCGGCCGGGCCCTCGGCGTCCGGCCACCAGGCGTCGGAGCCGTCGACCGCCACGCCGAGCTCGGCCCGGGCGGGCAGCTCGATGCGTTGCACGGCGGGGAACACCTCGTCCGGCAGGGCGACGTTGTTCAGCTCGGGCTGCTGCCACGGGGCGTTCGGGCCGTAGCGCTCGACGTCGCCGTAGCCGATCTTGGGCTGCGTCTGGAAGCCCTGCCACTTCCCGTCGGAGAGGGTGTTGTTGTAGTAGTCGGACATGGCCTGGTCGTCGGCGAACCGGGCGTCGCAGGCGTCCGCCAGGTCGTTGGTGGTGGCGCGGCCCTGGCCGGCGTAGTGGATGTTGGTGAACTCCGCCAGCCGCAGCGCGTACAGGTTGGCCGTGGCCTCGACCTGGTACTGCACCAGCTGGTAGTACGCCTCGTGGTACTCCTCGGGCAGCCGGTTGCCGATCCGCTCGACCTGGGCGTCCAGCTGCTCCCACTCCGCGGTGACCGTCTCGATCTCCCGGTAGGCGCTGAGGCTGAACGGCGTGGCCTCGTCGTCGTAGACCACGGCGGAGGAGTCGGTGGCCGGGTCCTTGGCCGGGTCCAGGGTGATCCGCCGGTTGAGCAGCTCGGGCTTGCGGCGGGCCTGGAGCACGCCGTAGTCGTGCAGCACCTCGGCGATGGCCTCGGCGTGCCGCTCCGGGAAGCTCTGCGCGGCGTACTGCCGCTCCCACTCGCCCAGCTGGTCGACGTCCCAGCGCTCCGGGTCCCAGGCGTAGTCGAGGAAGAACTGCAATGGCAGCTCCTCGGCCTTCATGTCGCCGACGTTCACCACCCACAGCCGGTCGATGCCGTAGGAGTGCGCCATGTGCAACTGCTCCCAGGTGGACGCCAGGTTGATGGTGTCCACCCACTTGTAGTTCCGGCCGCCGCCCACGTAGTCGAAGTGGTAGTAGATGCCGTAGCCGCCGGGGCGCTCCGGCAGGCTGGGGTCCGGGACCTTGCGCAGGTTGCCCCAGTTGTCGTCGCAGAAGACGACGGTGACGTCGTCCGGCGGGCGCAGGCCGCGGTCCCAGTAGCGCTGGACCTCCTTGTAGAGGGTGAAGACCTGCGGGACGCCCGCGATGTCGCCGTCGACCTCCTCGGTGAGGATCCGCCGCTGGTTGTCCAGAATGGACTGCATCAGGTCGATGCCGTCGCCGTCGGGCAGGCTGACGTCGCCGTTGCCGCGCATGCCGAGGGTGACCACGCCCTCGAAGTCCTCGGCGACCATCCGGCGCACGCCGTCCCGCCAGTAGGCCTTGACGGCGTCGGCGTTGCGGCGGAAGGACCATTCGCCGGTGCCGCCGTACGGGTCCTCGCCGGGGGTGGTGATGTTGCCGTCCGCGTCGCGCACGGCGGGCACCGCGTGCCGGTTCCACTCCTCGATGCCGCGCATCATCGGGGCCTCGTGCGAGGTGCCCATGACCACGCCGTACCGGGTGGCCGTCGCGTGGTTCTCCGGATCGTCCTCGGCGAACGCGCGGCCCCACACGGCCGGCCACAGGTAGTTCGCCTTCAGCCGCAGCATGACCTCGAAGATCGCCGCGAAGAAGCCGCTGTTGAAGCCGCCCTCGTAGCCCGGCGCGTGTCCCGGGCCGAAGAACGCCGGCGCCCACGTGCCGAGCGCCGGGTTCTCGTCGTTGATGAAGAAGCCCCGGTACTTCACCGCCGGGGTGCCCTGGCTGTACCGGCCCGGCAGGGCGTACAGCGCGTCGTGGTGCGGCACCGGCACGTCGTCCCACCAGTACCAGGGTGAGACGCCCATCTGCCGGGAGGCCTCGTAGACGCCGTAGATGGTGCCGCGCTGGTCGCTGCCCGCGATGACGAACGCCCGGCGCACGCCCGGCAGCGGGTCGCGGACGAGCTGCTGCCGGCTGGTCTCCCAGGCGCCGGCGATGCCGTCCACGTCCAGCTTGCCGTCGGCCACCAGCTGGTCGATGAGCGGGCTGACGCCGAGGGTGCCGACGAGGACGATCTCCTCGTGACCGCTCGGCACCTCGCCGCGGACCACGTCGGGGCGGATGTCGGTGACCCGTTGGATGTCGGCCTGGAGGTCGTCCACCACCCGCAGCACGCCCGGGTGGTCGGCGGAGCTGACCACGATCGGGGCGGCCCGGCCGTGCGCGGCCAGGCGGAGACTGCCCGGCTGCCAGGAGGTGGAGAGGAAGGTGGCGCGCCGGTGGGCGGCGCCACGGGTGGTGGCTGAGGCGAGGGTGGGGGTCATGGTGGACGCGGCGACGGTCATCGGAAGGAGGCCCAGGAAGGTACGGCGGCTCGTCATATTCGTGCTGCTCCAAGCGGCAGGCGCAGACCGATAATTTCCGGAACTATTCCGGAAGTTGGTTCGGGCAGGCTAATGACGTGTGATGTCCAGGTCAATACTCTGTTGCCGGTCGAATTCCGGCGGTGCGGCGGGGGAGGTACGAGACCGTGCGTGACCTGCTGGGCTGCGGGGATCCGAAAGATTTCCGGGCGCCGATTGGCAGGCCGCGAGGGGGCGGGCGACGACGCCTCCCGAGCGCGGGCGCACGGAACGGCGGAGACGGCGCGTGTCCGGACTGTGCACACGCCCTTGACGCTCCACCGGAGCAGTCGGACAATCCGACGGAAGTCTTGGATGGCGGCATGTAGCCTTCGGGACCGAGGAATTGACGAGAACGACCCGGGACGGCGGGTGGTCATGACGGCGCAAGAGCGTCCTCAGACGAGCTGGGCCACACCTCCTGGTGTGCCCCGGCCGCGTCTGCTGACCTCGCGACGCCACATAGACCTGCTCCGGGTGTGCAGCGCCATCAGTTCGCTCCGCTGAGGCGACGCCGGCGCATGTCGCCGAGCGTGTCGAACCGGCGCCCGGACCGGCGCCTCTGACCGGCCGTTCGCGCCCCCTGCCCTCTTCCTCCCTTCCTCTCTCCCGTTTCTCCCGTTCTTCCCCCCTCTTCTCGCCCCTCCGCCGCGCCGGCGCTGACTCCGGTCCGCGTCCACGTGCCTGCCGACATCCAGGGAGCGTCATGTCCTCCTCCGGTTCGCCGACCCAGCCCCACCCGTTCCGGGGCCGGATCGGTCCCGACGCCAGCAGCGGGTACTATCCCGCGCCCCATCGCTACCAGCTGTATCTGAGCCTCTCCTGTCCGGGCTGTCTGGGCATAGCGATCACCTACGACCTGCTCCGCCTCCACGACCGGGTGGAGCTCACCCTGCTGCCCGCCGTCCCCGACGACGCCGGCGGCTACGAGGTGCTCCGGCCGGCGTACGAGGCGACCGCGCACCGCTGCGCCGGCCCGGCGGCCGTGCCCGCGCTGGTGGACCGGTGGACCGGACGCGTCGTCAGCAACCACGCGCCGCACATCCTGCGGGACCTGGCGAACCGCTTCCGGGCCGACGGGCCCGAGCTCTTCCCCGCCGGGCTGGACGGCGCCATCGAGCGGGTGGTCCGCTGCTGCGACCAGCGGATCGGCGAGGCCGCGCAGCGCGCGGGTCAGGCGTCCCCCCGCGCGCGCCAGTCCCCGAACGGTCAGTCCCCGAACGGTCAGTACGCGCCGAACGGCCAGCAGGGCCGGCCAGCGCCGGGCGCGCCCGAGGCGGAGGACCACGAGAGCGGCGGCCGGGCCAGCGCCCTGGAGAGCCTGCTCGCCGGACTCGACGCCATGGAGGAGGCGCTCGCCGACGGCGGCCCGTTCGTGCTCGGCACCGAACTGACCGCCGCCGACGTGCACCTGTGGACCACCCTGGTGCAGCTGGACACCATCCACCGCTGGCACCTGGACGCCGAGGCGGTGCACCGGATCGCCGCCCGCCGGCACGTGTGGGGCTACGCCCGCCGGCTGCTGCGCCAGCCGGCCTTCCGCGGCCGGCTGCGCACCGACGACATCGCCAGCCGACACCACCACCACTGCCGTGGTCAGGAGGCCGCGGGCGCCGCCGTCCA
Organism: Streptomyces sp. B6B3; assembly: GCF_039871525.1. NCBI lineage: Bacteria > Bacillati > Actinomycetota > Actinomycetes > Kitasatosporales > Streptomycetaceae > Streptomyces > Streptomyces sp. B6B3. Next base: position 148,580 of record NZ_JBDPLU010000016.1, read on the forward strand.
GATCATCGACTGGGCGACTCCCGATTTACCCGCCCCGGTTCGCCGTCCGCACTGAGCGACCCGGCCGCCGCCCGGTGGCCGAACGGCAGGCCCTGCCACGGCAGCTCCCGCGCCTCCGGATCCGCCCTGCGCTGCAACCGCGCCGGGCGGGCCGGAGCCCGTTCCACCTCGGCGGGACGCTCCCCTGCGCGTTCCAGCCAGGCCAGCAGGCCCGCCCGCATCCGGTCCGCGACGGCCCGGTGCGAGTCCAGGCCGACCAGGTTGTCCAGCTCGTACGGGTCGGCCGCCAGGTCGTACAGCTCGGTCTCCTGGTAGCGCGGCGCGTCCGGGTCGTGCCACGGGTCGACCTCGCCCTCCGGCGCCGCCACGGCGTACTTCCACCGCTCCGTGCGCACCACCCGCCCCACCTGCGACTCGCTGATCTGCACGAAGACCTCCTCGGGACGGCCCGGGTCGGTGCCCCCGCCGAGCAGCGGCAGGAACGACCGGCCCTGCATCGACGCGGGCACCGGCACCCCGGCCGCCGCCAGCAGCGTCGGCGGCAGGTCCAACGTGCTCACCGGATGCCGGACCCGGCCGCCGCCGGTGAAACCGGGGCCGGTCAGCGCCATCGGCACCCGCACCGAGGCGTCGTGCGCGGAGCGCTTGTACTCGGTGTTGCGGGTGCGGAAGTGCGAGCCGTGGTCGGCCGTGTACGCGAGCACGGTGCGGTCCGTCAGGTCCAGGCTGTGCAGCGCGTCCCGCAGCCGCCCGATGCCCTCGTCCACCCGCTTGATCTGCCCGAGGTAGCCGGCCAGGTGCCGCAGCGCGCCGCCCTGCGGGGCGCCCGGGCTCAGCGCCGCCAGGTCCGGCGGCAGCCAGCGGCCCTCGTAGCGCTCCCGGTAGCCCTCCGGCGCCGGATAGTCGTCCGTGGCGTTCTGGTGGTGTGGCTCCAGCAGCGACAGGAAGAGGAAGAACGGCCGGTCGTGGTGGTCGGCCACGAAGCGGATCGCGGCGTCGAACAGGGCGTCCGAGCGGTACCCGGGCAGCCGCACCGGCCGGCCCTCCTCGTCCCACACCACCGTCCGGTAGGCGTCGGAGGTGAACTCCAGCAGCTCGCTGGCCAGCCACCGCTGGTAGCCGCCGCGCCGCTCCGCCGGCACCGGGCCCGCGCCCTCGCCCGGGCCCTGCCCGGCCAGATGCCACTTGCCGATGTAGCCCGTGGCGTATCCGGCGTCCGCGAACGCCCCGGCCAGGGTCGGCACGTCGTCCGGCAGCGGCAGCCCGTTGCGGTGCACCCCCGTGGTGGTCGGCCAGCAGCCCGTCTGCAACGCCGCGCGAGCCGGCGCGCACACCGGCTGTGGGGTGATGGCGTGTTCCAGATGCGTGCCGGCGCGCGCCATGCGGTCGAACTCCGGCGTGACGTCGGCCGGGTTCCCGTGCACGCCGGTGGTGTCCCAGCGCTGCTGGTCGGTGAGGATGACGATGACGGAGGGCTGCGAGGGGGGCGGGTGCTCGGTGGTCATGGCGTGACGTGCTCCATGTCGTTCTGGGGGTTCGAGCGTTCTGGGGGTTCGAGCGTTCTGGCTGGCGGTTCTGAATGATGGGCGTCCTGGCTCTCCCGGTGCCCACCCCGAACGCTCTCACGCCGCGGCCCGGCCGTGACCGGGGACGTCGCCAGGGAACGGTGGGAAAGCCGTGGGTGACGGCCGGTCGCCCATCGTGGAACGGGTGTTGACTGTCCCGGAGCGTTGCTGACACCCTGGTTCACGTGAACCGCGAACTGCGCCTCGTGTCCCGCCGGCACGTCGACCTTCGTCGGCAGGCCAGCGCGATCTGTGCCGCGTGATTCGCCGTGCCGACCGCTGACCGGCCGGTCTCGCTGACCCGCTGATCCTCGGCACCGCCCGCCGCCCCGGCCGCTGGGCACCCCCGCACCTCGTCGCACGCCGCAGCGCGTGCCCCCCGCCGATCCGTCCCGCCCCGTGAGGACGGGGCGGCCGCTCAGGCGACCCGGTTCCCGTTCCGTTCCCGTTCCAGCGCCGCGCCCGTGCGCCGGCGTTCCGTCGCTGACGGTTGATCATCGATCGCTCAGCGCACCGGTCGCCGCCCGGGCCCGGCGAGCCGCAGTGCTCCATCCGTGAACCGCACAGGCCCGTGACATCACTCAGGAAGGGATCCGCTCGTGAAGGCCGTCATGGTCATGTTCGACAGCCTCAACCGCCACATGCTGCCTCCCTACGGCGCGACCTGGACGCACGCCCCGAACTTCAGCCGGCTGGCCTCGCGTACCGTCACCTTCGACACCTGCTACGCCGGGTCGCTGTCCGGCATGCCGGCCCGCCGCGAACTGCACACCGGACGGCACAACTTCCTGCACCGCGGCTGGGGTCCGCTGGAGCCGTTCGACGACTCGGCGCCCGAGCTGCTCGGGCGGCACGGCGTCTACACCCACCTGGTGACCGACAACCAGCACTACTTCGAGGACGGCGGCGGCACCTACCACACCCGGTACCACAGCTGGGAGTTCTTCCGCGGCCAGGCGGGTGATCCCTGGCATGGCCAGCTGGCCAGCCCGCGCCCGCCCGAGGACCTGCACGCCACCCGCGACGTGCGGTGGCGCCAGGACTGGGTGAACCGCCGGCACCTGGACACCGAGGAGAAGCATCCGCAGACGCTGACCTTCGACGCCGGCCTGGAGTTCCTGCGCACCAACCACGCGCACAGCAGCTGGTTCCTGCAGATCGAGACGGCCGATCCGGACGAGCCGTTCTTCACCCACCAGCGCTTCAAGGACCGCTACCCGCACGACTACGCGGGGCCGCACTTCGACTGGCCTGACGCCTGCCGGGTCACCGAGACCGACGAGCAGGCCGCGCACGCCCGCTACGAGTACGCGGCGCTGCTGTCGATGTGCGACCACTCGCTGGGCCGCGTCCTCGACGCCATGGACGAGTACCACCTGTGGGACGACACCCTGCTCGTGGTGTGTACGGACCACGGCTACCAGCTCGGCGAGCAGGGCTGGTGGGCCACGTCCGTCCAGCCCTGGTACGACGAGCTGGTGCACACCCCGCTGTTCGTGCACGACCCCTGGCTGCCGTCGCTGGACGGCACCCGGCACGCCGGCCTCGTCCAGACCATCGACCTCGCGCCGACGCTGCTGGAGTACTTCGGCGTCGCCCGACCCGACGACATGCGCGGCCGGCCGCTGCGCGAGGCGCTGGAGGACGAGGCGCCGCGGCACAAAACATCGGAGGACGAGACGCCGGAGCACGGGGCGCCGGAGCACGGGGCGCCGGAGAGGGCGTCGGCCCGACCCGCGCGCGAGACGGCGCTCTTCGGCACCTTCGGCGGTCACGTGAACATCACCGACGGCCGCTACGTCTACCTGCGGGCCGGCGTCCAGGACGGCAACGAGCCGCTGTACGAGCACACGCTGATGCCGACCCGGATCCGCGGCCGGCTCACCGCCGAGGAACTCGCCGACGCCGAACTGGTCGGGCCCTTCTCCTTCACCAAGGGCGTGTCGACGCTCCGCTTCCCCGCCGTGACCGCCCCGTTCCTCAGCCCGGCCCGGTTCGGCACGCTGCTGTTCGACCTGGCCGTCGACCCCGAGCAGAAGAACCCGATGGTCGACGACGACGCGGAGCTGCGGATGATCCGGCTGCTCGTCGAGGCGCTGCGCGAGCACGACGCCCCGCCCAGCCAGTACCAGCGGCTCGGGCTGCCCGAGGACCCCGCCGCGGTGTCCGCGGAACATCTGCTGGTCGCCGCGCAGCGGGACCGCGCCGAGGCGGCCCGCCGGCCGGTGCCGCGCGCCGACGACTTCCCGCAGGGCCGGCTGCACCTGCGCACCCCGCTGGCCGAACTGCTCGCCGAACCGCTGGCGGTGGCCGCGATCCGCCGCCACCTGCCGGGGCTGTTGGACGCCGAACTCCACGTGGTGCTGCGCGCCGGCTCGTTGCTGCAGCTCGCCGCGGCCAACGGCCGGCCGGGCCGGCAGCGGCTGACCGCCCTGGCCGTGGAGCTGGCCCGGCTGTTCCCGGCCTCGGAGAGCGACCTGCTGCACGACCCCGTGCGGAGCCTGGCATGACCGCGTCGCCGCCCGGGCCGCTCCCCGGGCCGCGGCGCTCCGCGCCGCACCGCCGTAACCCCTACGACGGCTTCCCCGGCATCGTGGGACGCACCTTCGCGGAGTCCGACCCGGCGTGGCCGGCCCCGCACCGCCCGCGCCAGCTCGCCCCGAACATCGTCGTCGTGCTCGCGGACGACATGGGCTACGCCGACATCGGCCCGTTCGGCTCGGAGATCCCCACCCCCACCCTGGACCGGCTCGCGCGCGACGGCCTGATCCTCACCAACTACCACACCGTGCCGCTGTGTTCGCCGGCCCGCGCCGCCATGCTCACCGGGCTCAACCCGCACCGCGTCGGCTACGCCACGGTCGCCAACGTCGATCCCGGCTTCCCCGGCTACGGCATGGAGATCGCCGAGGACATCCCGACGCTGGCCGAGACCCTGCACGACGCGGGCTACGCCACCTACGCGGTGGGCAAGTGGCACCTGGCCCGCGACGCCGCGTCCAACGCCGCGGACGACCGCCGCGACTGGCCGCTGCGCAAGGGCTTCGACCAGTACTACGGGGTGCTGGAGGGCATCACCAGCCTCTTCCACCCGCACCAGCTGGTCCGCGACAACACCCCGCTGGACATCGACGCGTTCCCCGACGACTACTACTACACGGACGACATCACCGACCAGGCCATCGCCATGGTCACCTCGCTCCGCGCGCACGACCCCGACAAGCCGTTCCTCCTCTACCTGGCGCACAACGCCGTGCACGGCCCGCTGCAGGCCAGGCCGGCCGACATCGCGCGGCACCGCGGCCGCTACGACGACGGCTGGGACGCGCTGCGCACCGCCCGGTTCGACCGCCAGCGCGCCGCCGGCCTGCTCCCCCCGGACACCCGACTGCCCGGGCGGGAGCCCGAGGCCGACGACGGGATCCCCGCCTGGGCCGACCTGACGCCCGGCGAACGCCGCCGCCACGCCCGCTCCATGGAGGTGTACGCGGCGATGGTGGACAACATCGACCAGAACCTCGGCCGGCTCACCGACACCCTGGACGCGATGGGCGAGCTGGACAACACCATCATCGTCTTCACCTCCGACAGCGGCGGCACCGGCGACGACGGCGCCGCGTGCACCCTCGGCTACCTCAGCGGCTTCGTCCGGCACCCGCGCCTCCCCGAGGACTGGGCGGCCGACGCCGCGCGGAGCGACCCCGAGCTGATCGGCGGCCCGCGCAGCCTGACCCACTACCCGCGCGGCTGGGGCATGGCCTCCAACACCCCGTTCCGGCTCTACAAGGGCCAGGCCCACGCCGGCGGCGTGCGCGTGCCGTTCCTCGTCTCCTGGCCCGCCGGGCTGCGCCGGGAGCCGGACGACGACGGCCTGCGCCACCAGTTCCAGTACGTCACCGACCTGGCGCCGACGCTGCTGGAGCTGGCCGGCGTCCGGCGCCCCACCGAACGCCGCGGCCGGCCGGTGCAGGAGCCCGACGGCGTCAGCTTCGTGCCGGTGCTGGCCGAGGCCGCCGCCGCGAGCACCCATCCCGAGCAGTACGGCGAGGCGGCGGGCAACCGCAGCTACCACCGCGACGGCTGGAAGCTGGTCACCCGACACCGACCGGGTGAGCCCTACGACGACGGGGAGTGGTCGCTCTTCGACGTCCGCCGCGACCCCACCGAGACCACCGACGTGGCGGCCGACCACCCGGTGTTGGTCAAGGAGCTGGCCGCCGCCTGGGAGACCGCGGCCTGGCGCGACGGCGTCTTCCCGCTCGTCGACGCCAGCGGCGCCCTCGCCTTCCGCAGCCCCGAGGAGCAGCGCCTGCTGCGCCCGGTCACGCTGCTCCCCGGCACCCCCGAACTGGAGCGGTACCGCTCCTCCCGGCTGATCGCCTTCCGGTCGTTCACCATCACGCTGGCGATCCGGCGGCACGACGCCGACGACCGGGGCGTGCTGGTCTCGCATGGCGACCAGGGCGGCGGCTACGCCCTGTACGTCGAGAACGGGCGGCTGCGCCTCGCGTTCAACGAGTACGGCGAGCTCCACGAGGTCGACGCCGGCCCGTTCGGACCCGGGGCGCACACGGTGGAGGTGTCCGCCACGGCCCTGCCGGACATCCGCTGGTCGTTCGACGTCTGGCTGGACGGCCTGCGCACCGGCGGCCTGGACGGGGTGCGGCAGCTCATCGGCATGGCGCCGCTCCAGGGCATCAGCGTCGGCCTGGACCGCAAGTCCCCGGTGTCCTGGCCGGTGCACGAGCGGCACGGCACCTTCCGCTACACCGGCACCCTCACCGCCGTGACCTACACCCCCGGCGAGTCCGCCCCCTACGACCCCCAGGAGATCGCCCAGTCCCTCCGCGAGGCGGCCGCCGCCGTCGACTGAGCCCGCGGCCCCGAGCCCGCCGCCCCGACCCCATGGACCCGACCCGTGGCCCGGGTCAGCCGGTGAAGGACTCGGGGCCGAAGCGGCCCCAGGCCACGACGGCGCCCAGCACCAGCAGGATCAGCGGCATCGCGATCACCCGCGCCTCGTCTCGGCGGAGGTGCATGACGACCGCACCCACCATCAGCAACACCACGCCGACGGCGGCCAGCGGCACCAGCACCGGCGCGATGTCGAACGCGGCGGGCAGGATCAGGCCCGCGGCCGCCAGCACCTCCAGCGCGCCGACGACCTTGAGGGTGCCGGCGTCGAGGTCCTCGACGACTCCCATGCCGGAGGCGACCAGCTTCTCCCGGGACTGCACCAGCTTGACGGCGCCGGAGGCCAGGAAGGCCGCGGCCAGCAGCCCCGCGACGATCCACAGAGCGATGTTCATGGGCGTTCTCCTCGTAGGTGGTGCGCGACGACGTGTCCTTCTCACCCGTTCGACGGCACAACCCGTGGGAATGTGAGGCGACCGCCGACCTCACACTTCGGTGCCGCGTCTCGTCGGACGGAGGAGGGCGGAGGCGACCGAGGGAGTTGGGCCACACCATGACCACTCAGCCAGAGCCGGACCAGCCAGGCCAACCGGACCGGCCGGGGCCGGCGGAGAGCCGGTTCGATCCGGCTCTGGGCGCGGTCATGAGCGAACGGCGCCAGCTGATCGGCCTCGCCTACCGGATGCTCGGCTCGCTGGCCGAGGCCGAGGACGTCGTGCAGGAGACCTACGCCCGCTGGTACGCGCTGCCCGCGGAGCGACGGGACGCCATCGCCTCGCCGGGCGGCTGGCTGACCACGGTCGCCAGCCGCGTCTGCCTCGACGTCCTCGGCTCGGCCCGGGCCCGCCGCGAGCGCTACGTCGGCGCGTGGATCCCCGAACCGCTGCCCGACCGCTCGGAATGGGCCACCGAGCGGTCGGGCGGCAGCGCCGCGGACCCGGCCGACCGGGTCACCCTGGACGAGTCGGTCACCATGGCCTTCCTCGTCGTGCTCGAGTCGATGACCCCGGCCGAGCGCGTCGCGTTCGTCCTGCACGACGTCTTCCGCTACTCCTTCAACGAGGTCGCCGGGATCGTCGGCCGCACCCCGGCGGCGTGTCGCCAGTTGGCCTCCTCCGCCCGCCGCCGGATCCGCGCGTCGCGGGCGCCCGAGACGTCGCAGGACCGGCGCTCGGACGTCGTCCGGGCCTTCCAGGCGGCGTGGCAGGCCAAGGACATCGACGCCCTGGTCGGCCTCCTCGACCCCGACGCCACGGCGGTCGCCGACGGCGGCGGCCTCGTCAGCGCCGAGTACCACCCGGTCACGGGCGGCGAGCCCATCGCCCGGCGCCTCGTCGAGATCCTCGGGCTGGCACCCGGTCTGGCCGTCCTGACGCGCACGGTCAACGGCCAACCGGGTCTGGTGGTGCGGCAGGACGACGTGGTCGTCGCGGTGCTGGCGGTCGACGTCGCGGGCGACCGGATCACCCGAATCTGGGCGGTGCGCAACCCCGAGAAGCTCCGCACCTGGACGACGCGCTGACACCCCGCCTCGGCGACCCGGCCGGGCTCAGGGACCCGCGGGAACGGCGGCGCCGGGACGGTGGCGCAGCCGGCGCAGCAGCAGGAGGGCGACGGCTGCCGTGGCCAGCTCGCCGGCGGTCAGGGCGGCCCAGACGCCCGTGGGGCCCAGCTGGCCGAGGGCCACGACCAGCGGTGCCTTGATCAACAACAGGGTGCCGATGGATATCACGTAGGCGGGTGCCGGACGGCCCAGTGACTGGAAGTAGGCGGCGACCAGCGGGGCGATCCCGGCGAAGGCCAGGCCGAGGGCCATGACGCGCAGTGCCCGGGCGGCGGTGGCGGTGGTCTCGGGGTCGTTGAGGAACAGCGCCACCAGGGGCCCGGCCAGCAGCGCGAGGGCCGCGGCGGTGACCAGGCCGTACAGCAGCGAGCCGAGCAGCGCGAGGTCACGCGCCCGCAGGACCCGGTCGGTCAGGCCGAGCCCCGCGTTGTAGCCCGCGATGGGCTGCAGACCCTGGCTGATGCCGGAGTGCGGCATCATGACGAACATCTGCAGGCGGGCGCACACGGCGTAGGCGGCCAGGGCCGTGACCGCTCCGGCGGCGGTGAGGGTGGCGTTGATGAGGACGGCCAGGAGCGTGACGCCCGCGCCCGCCAGGAACGAGGGCATGCCCACGTGGAGCAGCGCCCGCACCGTCGGTCCCTTCGGAACCAGGTCCGCGAGGCCGACGCGGTAGGGGCGGTCGCGCCGCAGGAAGAAGAACCACAGGCTCATCGCCGCGGAGACCAGCTGGCCGCCGACGGTGCCGAGCGCGGCGCCGCGCACTCCCATGTCGAACCCGAAGATCAGCAGCGGGTCGAGGGCGATCTGCACGGCGACCGGCACGACCCACAGCAGCGTCGAGTACCCCATCCGGCCCTCGGCACGGACCAGGCTGGAGAAGCCCGTGGCCACCAGCGATCCGGACAGCAGCACCACCGCATAGGGGCGGGCACTCTCCCGCAGCGGCCCCTGGGCGCCGAGCAGCGTCAGCAGCGGGTCGAGGAGGACCAGGCCGAGGACGGTGACGACGGCGGCACAGATCCAGAACAGGGTGAAGGCGTTGCCCGCCGCCCGCGCGGCCGCCCGCCGGTCACCCGCGCCCAGGGCTCGGGAGACGAGTGAGGCGCCGCCCGCGCCCACGGTGGTGGACACCGCGCCCAGCAACAGCAGCAGCGGGGCCATCAGGTTGACCGCGGCCATCGCGGTGTCGCCCACCCCGTGGCCCACGAACCAGGCGTTGGTCAGCGCGTAGATCCCGTACACGCCCACCGAGGCCGTGGTCTGGACGCAGGCGCGCCACAGCAGTGGGCCCACCGGCCGGGTGCCGAGTCGGGACGTGTGGTCGGTCGGGGAGGCGGTTCGCGTGCCTCTCACCGGCGGTGGCGGCCGAACAACGCCATGACGTCGTCGAGCTGGACGCGGGCCCAGTCGTACTGCCGGGTGTCGGCGTGCCCGCGGTACACCGTCTCGATCACCATGATCAGCAGCAGGTGGAGGCAGTACAGGCGGCGGCGCACGCGCTGCCTCGCGGTCAGCTCGGGGTGGCCGTAGCCGCGCATGAAGGGCCGGGCGTCGCCGAAGACGGCCAGCTGGGTGCCGGTGAACCCCGCCTCGATCAGGGGATCCCCGTAGAAGGCGCGTTCGTGGTCGATGACGCAGACGATCCTTCCGTCGCGGACCATGACGTTGCTGTCCCACAGGTCCCACTCCACCAGCCGCGGTTCCGTCACCGCGTCGAGGCTGTCGGCGTGTTCGGCCACCACCGCGCGCACGGTGCCGTAGTCCCACCCCAGGTCGACGCCGCGGCGCTCGCCGTCGACGAGGACGTCCTCGATCATGCCGGTGAACACCCGCCTCCAGCTCGGATCGACCGGACCCGCGAGAGGCCCGAAGCCCGGTCCGCGGACGGAGTTCAGCTCCCGGTTGGCCGCCCCGAGCTGTGTCATGTAGGCCTCACGTTCGGCCGCGGGGAGCTGGTCGGCGATGATGCCGAGGTTGTCCGCGTCGACGTACGGCATGAAGAAGTAGTCGGCGTCACACAGCTCGTGGCTCCGGTCGGCGAAGTCGACGGTCGGGACCGGCACGGACGTGTGCTTGCGCAGGAGGTCGAGCGTGTCCAGCTCGATCGACATGGCGCCGCGCTCGTACGTCATCACCTCGACTCCCGCCGGCGGCGCGATCTTCAGCACCACGTCGGCTCCGTCCCGCAGGCGGATGCGGTAGGCGACGTTGAACCAGCCGTGTCCCAGCTCGCTCGCCCATCCCTCCCCGGTCGGGGTCCGATCGGCTCCGTAGGCGCGCTCGATCATGGCGCGCAGCACGGCGGGCGACTGCCGGTTCTTGGTGATGCTCTCCACGGCGGTCCTCTCGATCGACTCCTCCACTACGCCGCCCGCTCGCGCGGGATCACACGAGAGCGAGTGTACGTTCGTACGCGATAGGGCCGCGGCCCGCCGGTCGGCCGGGCGCCCGACCGACCGATGTCACCGGTCGCCGCCGCATTCCGACAGCGCCGCCCCCAGCACGTGGTCGAGGTCGGCATGGACCACCGTTCCGGGGCGCGTCAGTTGGCAGAGCATGCGGACGTCCGGCTCGCGCGGATAGCCGGGATGCGCGCCGACCACGATCCGGCGTCGTTCCCCGAGGGCCTGGCCCAGCTCGAACAGCGCGATCGGCTGCGTGGTGACCGCCGGGTCGCAGGCCGGGAACCAGAACAGGGTCACCACGGTGGGCAGATGCAGGTGATGCTGTTCCCAGCTGACCTGCTCCCAGGCCGCCCCGGGATCGTCGGTCGAGAAACGGGCGCGGCTGGGGTTGAGGACGACGACCGGCCTCGTGGCGGCCCGGAGGACCTCGACGGCGTGATCGTGCCAGCGCTCCACCCCGGTGATCCCGCCCGCCAGGAAAACGGCCGGGGGATCGGCGGGCTGGGGCCGGTAGTAGGTCGGCGCCTCGTAGTACAGCCGCTGCGGCGTGGTGCGCAACGGCTCCGGTGGCGCGTGGTGCGGACTCGATCCCGGACTCTGCGGCGGCATCGACACGAGGCCCTCCCGACGGTCGCGACGCGCGGAACACCCTGCCCGGAACTGTCCCACACCCGGCGGCGAACCTGACGAGGCGTCGCGGCGCCCGACGCGCTCAGGGCGGGTCGGCGCCGGGCGGGGTGGGGAGGATCCGCCAGCCCCGGGCGGTCAGTTCGGCGACGGCGGGATGCGCGGCGGCCCGCGCCGTGACCGTCGGGTCCCGGTCGGCCAGCAGCCGGGACAGCGAGGCCAGCAACCACCATCCCGCGCCGCAGGCCGCGACCAGCAGGGCGATCCCGATCGCGCTGGTGGGGCCCGCGACCAGACCGAACAACGCCAGCGCCACCGGCAGCGCGGAGGCCGCCAGCCGCCCCAGACACCCCCGCGCCACCGACTCCCGTCGCGCGATCTCCGCCGCGTACCGCCGCAGGCAGGAGCCACAACCCGGGACGGCGACGGCCTCGGTGGCGCCGCCGTCGGGGCGGCCCAACGTCACCACGCAGCCGCCGCCGACGGGCGCCGCACCGCAGAACCAGCAGTCGTCGATGCCTCCCCGCGCCATGCCCCGCCCCTCGCCGTCCGCGCCCGCCACCCCCAGTCTGGCCCGTTCCCGGCGAGTCCCGCCGCGGAACGACGAATGGCGCGAACCGGATCCCCGTCCGTCGCGGTGGCCCGGACGTCGTGTACTACCTGGATCGGCCTGGATCGGCGCGGCCAGTGGACGAGTGGGGGGACGATGACCGACATCGCGGAATCCGTCGAATCGGTGGAGCAACTGGTCGTGGGCTGGCGTGCCCTGGTGCTCGACCGCGAGGCACGCGCGGACGTGCGGGACCTGCCGGGCATCGCCGTGCGCTCGGCCGACTGCCGGTTCGTCTTCTGGAACGCCGTCACCCTCACTGAGGTGGGCGTGGACGCGACGCTCCTCGCCCAACGCCTCGGCCAGGCCGCGGAGATCCTGCGCTCGAAGCGGCACCCGGGCTTCCTGTGGCTCTTCGAGGACCTGCTCGGCGACGAGGCCCGCGCCACGCTGCGGACGGCGGCCGAGCGGGCGGGCCTGCACCACGCCTTCTCCGGCACAGGAATGGCCGGGAACCTGCTCCCCGTCCCCGAACCGGTCCACCCCGACCTGACGTTCGTCCGGGCGACCACCACCGAGCAGCTGCTCGCCTATGCGGACCTCAACTCGCGCGCCTACGGCTTCCCGCTGGAGGACGGCCGCGACGGGCTCGGGGGGTCCACGCTCTGGAAGCGCGAGGTGCACGCCTACCTGGGCCTGCGCGGCGACGTCCCGGTGGCGTGCGCGGCCACGGTCGAGGCCGCCGGCCGCCTCTTCGTCGTGCTCGTCGCCACGGACCCGGAGTGGCAGCGCAGGGGCTACGGCGAGGCGGTCACGCGCAAGGCGCTGTACGAGGGCGCCCGGGCCACCGGCCTGACCCGCGCCACCCTGCACGCGACCGCCGCCGGGGCTCCCGTGTACGCACGCATCGGATTCCGGCCGAACTCGCCGATCCACTTCTACGGTGTGCGGGACTGACCCGACGGGCTCCGCGGGCCGCAGGGCACATAACCGAAAGTTTTCGATAGGGGTCGCACAGGACCGGGCGCTTGACGGCCTCGTGCCGTGCCCCAACACTCACAAGCGCATCCCCGCACGCCCTCGTGCCGCCGACCTCGGCACCGACGTCGCCCCCACCGACAGGAGAGCCCGATGCACGGCCGACGACTGATGTTGACGCTCGCCGCGCTGCTGCTGTGCGCCGCGGTGACGCCGAGCGCCCGGGCCGGCGACGAGCCGGCGAACAGCGCGAATCCCGCAAAAGCCGCGAATGCCGCCGCCGAACCGGCCGCCGCGACCCAGGCGGAGTACGCGGGCTATCTCTTCACCTACTTCACCGGCGAGGGCACCTCCGACGGCGAGCAGGTCTACCTGGCGCTCAGCCAGGGCAACGACCCGCTGCACTGGCAGGAGCTCAACGGCGGCGATCCGGTGCTGTCCTCCACGCTGGGGGAGCGCGGCGTGCGCGACCCGTTCATCATCCGCGCCCCGGAGGGCGACCGTTTCTACCTCATCGCCACCGACCTGCGGATCTACGGGAACGGCGACTGGGACGGCGCGCAGCGCCACGGCAGCCGATCCATCGCCGTGTGGGAGTCCACCGACCTGGTGAACTGGTCGGACCAGCGGCTGGTCGAGGTGGCGCCGGAGACCGCGGGCAACACCTGGGCTCCCGAGGCGTACTACGACGCCGAGCTCGGCGCCTACGTCGTCTTCTGGGCCTCCAAGATCTACGACGAGGACGACCCGGACCACACCGGAAGCACCTACAACCGCATGATGTACGCCACCACCGAGGACTTCCGCACCTTCAGCGAGCCCCGGGTGTGGCACGACCCCGGCTACTCGGTGATCGACTCGACGCTCATCCAGGACGGCGACGCGTACCACCGCTTCACCAAGGACGAGCGCTCCAACGGCTCCGGCTCGCCCTGCGGGAAGTTCATCACCCAGGAGACGTCGGGTTCCATCCTCGACACGTCCTACGACTTCGTCGCCGAGTGCATCGGCTCCGGAACGATCAGCCAGGGCGAGGGCCCGGCGGTGTTCAGGTCGAACACCGAGGACAAGTGGTACCTCTTCATCGACGAGTTCGGCGGGCGCGGCTACGTGCCGTTCGAGACGACCGACCTGGACTCGGGCCGGTGGACCGTCTCCAGCGGCTACGACCTGCCCGACAGCCCTCGTCACGGCACCGTCCTCCCGGTCACCCAGGAGGAGTACGACCGGCTGCTCGCCGCGTACTGACCGCCGGCCCGGCCAGCACCCACCCCCGGCACGCCGCTCGCCCCCGGGCCCTCTCCGCCCCGGGGCGAGCCGGCCGTCCGGGGGCATCCGTCGGCCTCCTGTTCCGGACTCTTGACGGCGCGTCGAACCGGTGGGTTCATGGGAGCGCTCCCAGAACTACAACGTTCTACCTCGACCGACCGTGATCGGAGTCGTCATGAGAGCCAGATCCAGAATCCGCGAGAGATCCGACGCCGCCCGCACGTCCCGCACGACCCCCCGCCTCGTCGCGCTGCTGACCGCCCTGGCGGCGCTGACCTCGCTGCTCGGGCTCGGCCAGGCCGCGCGGGCCGAGTCGCCCGCCCCGTTGGCCACCGGGCTGCACATCGACGACGGCCGGCTCGTCGAGAGCACCGGCAACGATTTCGTGATCCGCGGCGTGAACGCCGCCCACACCTGGTACACGGACCGGACCTCGCAGTCGCTGGCCGACATCAAGGCGCTGGGCGCCAATACCGTCCGGGTGGTCCTCTCCAGCGGGAACCAGTGGACCCGCAACGACGCCGCCGACGTGTCCAACGTGATCGCCCAGTGCAAGGCGAACCGGCTGATCTGCGTGCTGGAGGTGCACGACACCACCGGCTACGGCGAGCAGAGCGCGGCCGTGTCGCTGGACGTCGCGGCCAACTACTGGATCGACATCCAGAGCGCGCTGGCCGGCCAGGAGGACTACGTCATCCTCAACATCGGCAACGAGCCGTACGGCAACAACAACTACGCCGGCTGGACCGCCGACACCCGGGCCGCGATCCAGAAGCTGCGCAACGCCGGCTTCGACCACACGATCATGGTGGACGCGCCGAACTGGGGCCAGGACTGGTCGGGCACCATGCGCGCCAACGCCCAGTCCGTGTACGACGCCGACCCGGACGGCAACACCATCTTCTCGATCCACATGTACGGCGTGTACGACACAGAGGCCGAGGTGCGGGACTACCTCAACGCCTTCGTCAACGCCGGACTGCCCATCCTGGTCGGGGAGTTCGGCCACAACCACTCGGACGGCGACCCGAACGAGGACGCCATCATGTCGCTCACCACGCAGCTCGGACTCGGCTATCTCGGCTGGTCCTGGAGCGGCAACGGCGGCGGCGTCGAGTACCTCGACATGGTCACCAACTTCAACGCCGCCGCCCTCACCTCCTGGGGCCAGCGGTTCTTCAACGGCGCCAACGGGATCGCCCAGACGTCCGAGGAGGCCACCATCTTCGGCGGCGGCAACCCGGGCGGCGACGACCAGGCGCCCAGCACCCCCGGCACCCCGACCGCCTCCTCCGTCACCGCCAACTCCGTGGCGCTGAGCTGGGCGGCGTCCACCGACAACGTGGGCGTGACCCGCTACGACGTGGTCCGGATCAGCGGCGGTTCGGAGACCACCGTGGCCTCCGCCACCACCAACTCCGCCACCGTCACCGGACTGACCGCCGACACGACCTACAGCTTCGCCGTCTACGCCAGGGACGCG
Organism: Streptomyces sp. B6B3; assembly: GCF_039871525.1. Classification (NCBI taxonomy): domain Bacteria; kingdom Bacillati; phylum Actinomycetota; class Actinomycetes; order Kitasatosporales; family Streptomycetaceae; genus Streptomyces; species Streptomyces sp. B6B3. The sequence goes on from NZ_JBDPLU010000016.1 coordinate 163,938, forward strand.
GCCGGCAACCGATCCGTCCGCTCGGCCGCGGTCAGCGTCACCACCGACGAGGGCGCCGCGCCCGGCGCCTGCTCGGTGGCCTACGACGTGATCGGCGAGTGGGGCGGCGGCTTCCAGGGCGAGATCACCATCCGCAACACCGGCACCTCGGCCATCACCGACTGGGAGCTCGCCTTCTCCTTCGCCGACGGCCAGACCATCACCAACATGTGGGGCGGCACGCCCCAGCAGAGCGGCGGCGCGGTGACCGTCACCCCGGCCTCGTACACCGCCACCATCGGCGCCGGCGGCTCCGTCTCCGTCGGCTTCACCGCGAACAAGGGCAACGCCAACTCGGCGCCCACCGCGTTCACGCTCAGCGGCGCCGCCTGCGCCACCGCCTGACCGCGACGACCGCGACGCACCCGGCGCCCGCGGCGCGCGACGCAGGCGAGTCAGCACGCGCCGCGGCGCCGGCGCTCACCGGTGGGTCCTGTCGGTCCCGCCGGTGAGCAGCGCGTCCAGGTAGGCGTTGCGGAACCTGCCGTCCGGGTCGTGCTCGGCGAGCAGCCGCCGGAAGTCGTCGAGCCGCTCGTAGCGCCCCGCGACCGTCGCGGGTTCCGTCGTGGTCAGCTTGCCCCAGTGCGGGCGGGCGCCCAGTGGCAGCAGCCGCTCCTCGACGGCGGCCAGCACCGGCAGCACCGCCTCCGCGTTCTTCACCCAGGTGAAGTGGAACGCCACCGTGTCCCGCCCGTACGCCGGGCTCAGCCACATCTCGTCGGCCGCGACGGTGCGCACCTCGGAGACCTGCAGCACCGGCGCCAGCAGCGCGCCGAGCTCGCGCAGCGCGGCGCAGCCGTCCGCGACCGCCGCGCGCGGCAGGAAGAGCTCGGACTGCAGCTCCTCGCCGTGGCTGGGGGTGAACTCGGGACGGAAATGCGGCAGCCGCTCGTGCCAGGGACCCGGCACGCCGCCCTGCTCCGTGCAGTACTCGGGTGGCATGCCGGGGATGGGATGCCACGGCTCGCGCGCCAGCTCGCCGCCCTGCCAGCGCTCGCCCGGATGGTCCGTGCCGTCGCGGTCGGTGCGCCGCTTCAGCACCACGGTGGCCAGCCCGTCATGCCAGCCGGTGAACGCGCTGACGCTGTAGGCGGCGCCGGCGATCTCCGGGAACCGCTCGGCCAGCGCGTCCAGCGGCACCTCGCGGTAGACCCACTGCGCCACCTCGAAGGCCGGCTCGATGTCCAGCGTCACCGCGACCACGACGCCGAGCCCGCCCAGGCTCACCACCGCGCCGGGAAAGGCGTCGGGCGTGGTCCGGCGGCCCATCCGCACCAGATCGCCCTCCGGGCCGACGAGTTCCAGGCCCGACACGGCGGCGGCCAGGCTCCGGCACGCGTCGCCCGAGCCGTGGGTGCCGGTGGCGACCGAACCGGCGACCGAGATATGCGGCAGCGAGGCCATGTTCGCCAGGGCGAAGCCGCGGGTGTGCAGCGCCGCCGCCACCTCCGCGTACCGCATACCGCCCGCGACCGTCACCCGCGCGCCCTCGGCGTCGATCTCCACCCGGCGCGGCAGGCCGTCCACCCGCACCAGGTCGCCCGTGGTGTCGGCGAGGAGGTTGAACGAGTGCCCGCTGCCGAGCGCCCTGACCCGGCGCGCGGACGCGACGATGCGACGCAGTTCGTCCACGGACGTGGGGTGGTGCACCCGTTCGGCGCCGAAGGTGACGTTCCCTGCCCAGTTCCGCGCCGGGTCTCCGCTTGTCAGCATGCGCCGACCGTATACGCGGGCGTGCGCGGGAAACAGGGCAGGTCGTCCTTATGCGCCGAGTGCGCCTAATTCACTACTTCCGGTGAGTGTCGGGGAACGTCACTCTCGTCCGGGGGCCCGCAGGGGCGGACCGGAGCGGAGGAAGCACGTGGAAGCACAGGGGAGGGGAGCAGCCACGCTCCGAACGCGCTCCGCCGGGCTCGGCATCCTGGCCCTGGCCGTCGGGTACTTCGCCTGGTACGTGCCGTACAGCGGCCTGGTGAAGGCCCTGTCCAGCGGCGAGGTGCCGGGCGTCGACGAGCCCGTGGGCGGCCTGGTGCTGCTGCCGGCGGCGGCGCTCGGCCAGCTGGCCGTGATGCCGCTCCTCCTGTCGGCCATCGGCTGGTGGCGCTACGCCGGCCGCCGCACGGTCCGTGGCCGGCGGGTGATCCTGCCCGGCGCGACGATGCTGTGGGCCGGCTTCTGGATGGCGCTGATCATCGGCACCACCACGCTGAACTACACCTTCGTCGGCGCCTCGATCCTGCTGATGATGCTGCTGATGCGTGGCGGCGTGCTGGTCCTCTCGCCGGTGGTGGACCTGCTGCGCCGGCGGCGGGTGCACGCCCACTCGTGGGCGGCGCTGCTGCTGAGCCTGACCGCCGTCGTGGTGGCGCTCGGCGACGTGGACGGCTACGCGCTGGGCCTCGGCGCCGCGCTCAGCGTCGGCGTCTACCTCGCCGGCTACGTCGGCCGGTTCACGATCATGAGCCGGGTCGCCAAGACCGGGGACCCGGAGACCGACCGGCGCTATTTCGTGGACGAGCACGTCACGGCGCCCGTGGTCCTGCTGCTGCTCTGCGCGGTGCCGGCGGCGGTCGGGATCGGCGCGTGGGGCCAGGAGCTGCGCGAGGGGTTCACCAGCTTCCTGCTCACCCCGGCCGCCGTCCCGGCGTTCCTCGTCGGCGTGCTCTACGAGGCGCTGTTCGTCTTCGGCACCTGGATCTACCTGGACCCCCACGAGTACACGTGGTCGGTGCCCGCCAACCGCTGCTCCAGCCTGTTCGCCGGGGTGGTCTCGGCCTACGCGCTCACCGCCGTGACGGGCCTGGCGCCGCCGGGCGACGCCCAGCTCGTCGCGTTCGGCTTCGTCGTCGCCGCGGTCGTCGTGCTGAGCTGGCCGGCGCTGGCCGCCGGACGGGCCGACCGGCGGCGGGTGCCGCGGCTGCTGCTGTTCGTGTGTGGCGGGAACACCAGCCGGTCGCCGATGGCCGCCGCCATCGCCGCCCACGAGCTGTCCGCCGGCTCGTCGGGCGGGCCGCCCGCCGGCGGCCGGGTCCGGGTGGCCAGCGCCGGCCTCTCGGTGCGTTCCCCCGGCGCCCCGCTGTCCGCCGAGGCCGCCATCGTGCTGCGCGAGTTGGGCGTGGCGGTGCCCGACCGGCACGCCTCCCGCGCCCTCACCCCGCGGCTGTGCCGCCGCGCGGACGCCGTCTACTGCATGACCCAGGCGCAGCGCCGCGACATCATCCGGCTCTGGCCGGCCGGCGCGTCCCGCACCCACTGCCTCGACCCGCACCTCGACCTGCCCGATCCGGCGGGTCGCCCGGTCCAGGACTACCGCGACACGGCCCAGCTGATCCACCAGGCGGTCCGCGCCCGCCTCCCCGAACTCAGCGGCCGGGCCTAGCCCGGACCGGGGCCGCCCCGGGGCCTCGGCACGGCCCGGACCGCGGTGACCAGGATGGTGCCGGCGGCCAGCAGCGCCGCCTCGGCCAGCGCGTAGACCACCCACGGCGCGGGGCGGCCCCACGCGTCGTACGGGACGCTGGAGGCGATCCCGCTGCCCAGGGCCAACAGGCCGCTCAGGGACAGCACGGTCCAGGCGCAGACCGACACCCGGCGGTCGTAGTGGATCTCGTAGCGCCAGTGGTCCGGGGCCCACGGCGGCGGCGGGCTCGGCGGCGGCCCGCGCCAGCCGAGGAGGATCGCCACCATCAGCGCGCCGCCGCTGGCCCAGGCCGCCGCCTCGAACCAGGGCGAGGCCCGCGGCCCCAGCACGAGGTCGGCGAAGGCGACCGAGGAGCCGGTCAGCATGAACGCGGAGAACTGCGCCGCGAAATGGACCAGCTCACGGAAGAAGCGCACCTCCCGGTGCCGGTCCCGCTGGTAGGCCAGCAGCAGCCACGCCAGCGCGACGACCACCACGATCGCGTCCGCCCCGAGGGCCGCGCCCGCGAGGAGCGCCTCGGTGTGAGCCCGCGCGCAGACCAGTTCGCCGGCGGTGACGGCGTACAGGTACGACACCACCGCCAGCCCGAAGAAGCAGGGCAGCAGCAGCCGCAGGCCCCGCGACGCGTGGCCGTCCCCGGCCGGCGGGTTCTTCACGCCGATCACCGTGACGAGGCCCGCGAAGACGAAACCCGCGACGATGCCGGAGAAGGCGCTCATGGCGCCCGAGGACGCGATCGGGCTCCAGTCGTTCGCGCCGCCCTCGCAGACGTCCGGCTCGAACGCGGCGAGGGCCGAAGCGGCGAACGGAGGAGCGGACAGAGGAGCGGACAGAGGCGGGGATAACGGAGCCATCGCCGCCGATGCTGGCACCCGGAGGCGGCCAGGACCGGCGGGTTGTCCGGATCGTGACGCCCGCCGCTCCCGTGCCGCCCGGTGCGTGGCGCCGCGGCGGCTACAGGAGCTCGACCCGGTCGCGGTAGGGGGCGAGGTCGGGGTGGGCGGGGTCCAACTCGGTGACGAGGAGGTCCACCTCCTCCAGCGCGAAGCACTTGGCGACGGCGTGCTTGCCGAGCTTGCCGGAGTCCACCGCCAGGACGGTGCGCCGGGCGACCGAGGCCATGGTGCGTTTGACGGCGGCCTCGTCCGCCGTGAACTCCGTCGAGCCCAGCTTCTCCTCGAGGTAGGTCGCCGACAGGAAGCAGGTGTGCAGGGCGAACTGCCGGAGCGTCTGCTCGGCGACCGGCCCGACCAGGCTGCCGGTGTGGGCGTCGGCGGTGCCGCCGGTGGCGTAGACGCGGTAGCCGGGGGCGCGCGACAGGCGGTGGAAGGACTCGAAGCCCGTGGTCACCACCGTCAGGTCGCGGGGGGTGCGGTCGCGGAGCAGCGTGGCGAGGTGGAAGGCGGTGGTGGAGCCGTCCAGGCCGATGCCGCCGGTGTCCGGAACGAGGGTGGTCAGCTTGGAGGCGATGGCGTCCTTGGCCGCCGTCGACCGCCCGATCCGATGGTCGAACGTCCACGCGTCCACCGGAACGGCGCCGCCGCGCACCCGGCGCACCCGGTTCTGCTCCTCCAGATGCACCAGGTCGCGGCGGATGGTCATCGCGCTCACCCCGCAGCGCCTCGCGAGGTCGTCCACGCGCTGGAGGCCCTCCTGGAGGGCGGTGACGATCGCGGTGCGGCGGGCCTCGCTGTCCGCGCCTATGTCCTCAGCCATGTGCCGTTTCTACCACCACGCACGCGCGGATCACAGTCACTTCGAACACCAAAGGATCAGATCTCGATTCCGACAAATCGCTCATAGAAGGGTAATATCCTCGACCAACGTGCCGATTCTCTCGATTCGGGCTCTTGTCAGGCTGTTACTTCCGTGTTTAATCTCCCAGCAATCGAACATCCCTGGGAGGGAAAGTCCGCATGGCCGACCTGTCCGTTTCCCCGGCCGCCGCCACCGGCGCCGCGCCGCTGGAGCGCATCACCCGCCGCCGCACCCGTGTCGGCCTGGTCTCCGGCGGCCTCGGGGCCTACTGGCCACAGTTCCCCAGGCTGCTGGAGCAGCTGAAGGAGTCCGCCGCCTTCGTCACCGCGCGTTTCGAGGAGATGGGCTGCGACGTCGCCGACGCCGGCTTCGTCTCCGACCCGCAGGAGGCCGCGGTGGCGGCCGAGAGACTCAGGGTGGCTGACTGCGACATCATCGTCACCTTCCTGACCACCTACCTGACCTCCTCGATGGTGCTGCCCGTCGCCCAGCGCAGCGGCGCCCCGGTGCTGGTCATCGACCTCCAGCCGACCGAGGCCATGGACCACGCCAGCTTCGACACCGGCAGGTGGCTGGCCTACTGCGGCCAGTGCCCGCTGCCCGAGGTCGCCAACGTCTTCCGGCGCAGCGGCATCCCGTTCCGCTCGGTCTCCGGACACCTCCGCGACGAGAACGCCTGGCGCCGGATCCGCCGCTGGATCGACGCCGCCGCCGTCCGCGCCGCCCTGCGACACGGCCGGCACGGCCTGATGGGCCACCTCTACCCCGGCATGCTCGACGTCTCCACCGACATGACGCTGGTCTCCGCGCAGCTCGGCGGGCATCTGGAGGTGCTGGAGTTCGACGACCTGCGGGTGCGGGTGAACGCCGTCACCGAGGAGGAGGCCGCCGAGCGCGTCGCCCAGGCCAGGAAGGTCTTCGCGCTCGACGCCTCCGTCAACGACGCGGACCTCGACTGGGCCGCCCGGGTCTCGGTCGGCCTCGACCGGCTCGTCGACGACTTCGCCCTCGACAGCCTCGCCTACTACCACCGCGGCCTGGAGGGCGAGATCCACGAGCGGCTCGGCGCCGGCATGATCCTGGGCGCCTCGCTGCTGACCGCCCGCGGCATACCCGTCGCCGGCGAGTACGAGCTGCGCACCAGCCTCGCCATGCTGATCGCCGACACCCTGGGCGCGGGCGGCTCGTTCACCGAGTTCCAGGCCCTGAACTTCCGCGACGGCGTGGTGGAGATGGGCCACGACGGGCCCGCCCACCTGGCCATCAGCTCCCGCGACCCGCTGCTGCGCGGCCTCGGCGTCTACCACGGCAAGCGCGGCTGGGGCGTCAGCGTCGAGTTCGACGTCACCCACGGCCCCGTCACCACCTTCGGCCTGGGCCAGGAGGCGGACGGCGGCTACGTCCTCGTCGCCTCCGAGGGCGAGGTGGTGCCGGGACCGCTGCTGGAGATCGGCAACACCACGTCCCGGGTGGACTTCGGCGTCGACCCGGGGGAGTGGACCGACGCCTGGTCCGCCACCGGGATCGGCCACCACTGGACGCTGTGCACCGGCCACCGGGCCAGGGACCTGAAGGCCACCGCCCACCTGCTCGGGCTCGACTTCCGCCTGGTCACCGGCGCCAACGAACTCTGAGCCGGCCCCAGCCCTCCCTCCGTGATTCCGGACGCCCCCGTTCCCCGACTACTCCCCCCGCGACAGGAGCACCACCCGATGTCCACCACCCCCGTCGTCCCACCGCCACCGCTGAGCCGGGTGCCGCTGACGCCCGCCCGCATCGGCCTGGTCTCCGGCGGCCTGGGCAACTACTGGCCGCAGTTCCCCGACCTGCTGCCGACGCTGCGCAAGTCCGCCGACCACATTCGCGACCACATAGCGGCCACCGGAGCCCACGTCGAGGACGCCGGCTTCGTCTCCGACCCCGTCGAGGGCGCCGCCGCGGCCGAGCGGCTGCGCCGCGCCGACTGCGACCTCATCGTGGTCTTCGTCGCCACGTACATGACCTCGGCGCAGGTGCTGCCCGTCTTCAGGTACGGCGGCGCACCCATCCTGCTGGTCAACCTGCAGCCGGCACCCGCCATGGACCACGCCACCTTCGACACCGGCGACTGGCTCGGCTACGCCGGCTTCGCGGGCCTGCCCGAGATCGGCGTCGCCCTGGAGCGGCTGAACCTGCCCGTCCGCAGCGTCTCGGGCCACCTCGCCGACGACCGCGCCTGGGCGAGGATCGACCGCTGGGTGCGCGCGGCCGGCGTGCTCCGCGCCCTGCGCACCGCGCGGCACGGGATGATGGGCCACCTCTACCCCGGCATGTTCGACATCGCCACCAACATCACCGCGCTGACCGGCACCGTCGGCGGGCACGTCGAGATCCTGGAGTTCGACGACCTCAAGGCGCGCTTCGACCGGGTCACCGACGCCGACACCGACCGGCTGCTGGCCACCGTCGAGCAGGTCTTCGAGATCCACCCGGGCGCCGACCGGGAGAACGTCCGCTTCCAGGCCCGCGTCGCCGCCGCCCTCGACCGGCTGGTCGACGACTACGGCCTCGCCACCCTGGCCTACTTCTACTTCGGCGAGGACGACACCCTGCTGCAGCGGCTCGCCGCCGGGTTCGCGGTCGGCGCCACCCTGCTCTCCTCGCGCGGCATCCCCACCGTCACCGAGTACGAGGTGCGGGCCGCCGCCGCCATGTACGTGCTGGACCAGTTCGGCGCCGGCGGCACCCTCACCGAGGGCCAGGCGCTCAACTTCGACGACGGCGTCTGCGAGATCGGCCACAACGACGCCGCCGACATGGCCATCACCGCCCGCCCGCCGTTGCTCCGCAGCCTGGACGTCTACCACGGCAAGTCCGGCGGCGGCGTCTCCGTGGAGGTGGACATCGCCCGTGGCCCGGTCACCCAGTTCTCCCTCGGCGAACTGCACGACGGCCGGCTGCGTTTCATCGCCTCCGAGGGCGAGGTGGTGCCGGGCCCGCTGCTGCGGATCGGCAACACCACCTCCCGCGTGGACTTCGGCTGCGACCCCGCCGACTGGGCCGACGCCTGGGCCCGCTCAGGATCCACCCACCACTGGGCCATGGGCGTCGGCCACCGCGCCGCCGACATCGAGGCCCTCGCCGATCTGGTCGGCGCCGAGTACGTGCGGGTGCAGCCGTGACCGCCCCCGTCGCCACCGCCTCCGCCGCGCGACAGAACGCCACCCCGACCGGCTCCCGGGGCTTCACCCTGCTGATCGCCCTCAGCGCCAGCGTCGGCGGCCTGCTCTACGGCTACGACACCGGGATCATCGCCAGCGCCCTGCTCCACCTCAAGGGCCCCATGGGCATCGCCGACGACACCTTCACCCAGTCGGCCGTCACCGCCATCACGCTGCTCGGCGCCATCTTCGGGGCGCTGGCGACCGGGCCGATCTGCGACCGGCTCGGCCGGCGCTGGACGACCCTGCTCGTCGCCGTGCTCTTCGTGCTCTTCGCCATCGGCTGCGGGCTCGCCCCCGACCTGACGACGCTGCTGGTGATGCGTTTCCTGCTGGGGCTCGCCGTCGGCGGCTCCTCGCAGATCGTCCCCGTCTACATCGCCGAACTCGCCCCGCCCGCCGTGCGCGGCGCCCAGACATCGCTCTTCCAGGTCATGATCACGATCGGCACGCTGCTGGCGTACCTCGTCGGACACCTCCTCGGCCCCGACCACGCCTGGCGCTGGATGCTCGGCCTGGCCGCCGCGCCCGCCGCGCTGTTCTTCCTCGCGATGCTGCTGCTGCCGGAAAGCCCGCGCTGGCTCCTCACCCGCGGCCGCGAGGAGGAGGCCAGGGCGGTGCTGCGCCGGGTGCGGTCGGGAGACGCGGAGATCGACGCCGAGATCGCCGACATCCGGGAGAACGTGCGCGCCGAGAGCGGAAGCTGGCGGGACCTGCTCCAGCCCGCGGTCCGGCCCGCCGTCGTCGCCGGCGTGGGCGTGGCGCTGTTCTCCCAGATCACCGGCATCAGCGCGATCATCTACTACGCGCCCTCGCTGCTGGAGCTCGCCGGTTTCGGCTCCTCCGCCGCCACCCTCGGCTCGGTCGGGGTGGGCGTGGTGCTGGCGACCTTCACCGTCCTCGGCATCTGGCTCGTGGAGCGGTGGGGCCGGCGCCGGCTGGTGATCCTCGGACTGCCCGGCGCGGTCGTCGCGCTCACCGTGATGGCGGTGCTGCTGCCCTGGTCCAGCGGCACCGAGGCGTCCCTCGGCGGGGCGGAACAGGCCGTCGTCATCACCGGCCTGCTGGCGTACTTCGCCTTCAACGGCGGCAGCCTCTCCGTCGTCGCCTGGCTGTACTTCGCCGAGATCTTCCCGCTGAAGGTCCGCGGCAAGGGGACCAGCCTCACCGCGCTGGTGCTGTGGATCACCAACTTCCTGGTGACCCTGCTGCTGTACTTCGCCGCCGACAAGCTCGGCATCGGCCTGGTCTTCGCCACCCTCGCCCTGCTCAACGTGCTCGCCTGGGTCTTCGCGCTGCGCCGCATGGTGGAGACCAAGGGACGCACGCTGGAGGAGATCGAGGCCAGCCTCCGCGACGGCACCTTCGGGAAGGCCGCCCCGCACCCCGCACCCCACCCCACCGCCCACCCCACCGCCCGCCCCTGACGAGAGAAAGACATCGGGTACCACCACCATGCGCGACACCCCGCCCCCGCCCCGCACCATGAAGGCGCTCCTGCTGCACGGCAGGGAGGACCTGCGCCTGACGGAACGCCCCGTCCCCGCACCGGGACCCGGCGAGGTGCTGCTCGCCGTCGGCTCCGTCGGCGTGTGCGGCTCGGACCGGCACTTCTTCTCCGAGGGCCGGGCCAGCAGCGACGTGATGACCGAACCGTTCGTCATGGGACACGAGTTCGGCGGACGGATCGCCGCCGTGGGCGCGGGCGTGGATCCCGCCAGGATCGGCGAGCGGGTCTCCGTCGAACCGCTGGTGCCGTGCGGCGCCTGCCGCAGCTGCGCCCGGGGCGCCTACAACGTGTGCCCCACGCAGCGGTTCCACGGCGTGCCGGGGGCGGAGGGCGCCCTCCAGGAGTACGTCGCCGTCCCGGCGCGCAACGCCTTCCCCGTCCCCGACGCCATCAGCGACGCCGCCGCCGCGATGGTGGAGCCGATCTCCGTGTCCCTGTGGGCCTCCGAACGGGGCGAGATCACCATCGGCGACAGCGTGCTCGTCACCGGCGGCGGACCGATCGGCCTCTTCGCCCTCCAGGTCGCCCGGGCCAGGGGCGCGGGCCGGGTCGTGCTCGTCGAACCGCAGCCGTCGCGCCGCGAGACGGCCGCCGGATTCGGCGCCGAGACCGCGGCCTCGCTGGACGAGGTCACCGGCGAGTTCGACGTCCTGATGGAGTGCACCGGCGTCCAGGCGGTGCGGCACGACGGCTGCGGCCACGTGCGGCCCGGCGGCCGGGCCGTCTTCGTCGGGGTGGGCGCCCAGGACGCCGGCGTCCCGATGCCGTCGGTCATCGAGCGGGAGGTCGACATCCGGGGCGTGATGCGCTACCGCTTCACCTGGCCCGTCGTCATCGAGGGCCTGGCGGCCGGCCGGTTCCGCGCCGACGAACTCGTCAGCCGGACGCTGCCGCTGGAGGAGGCGCACCGCGCCTGGACCGAACCCCTCACGGGCGCCGACGTCAAGACGATCATCCGCGTCGGCTCCTGACCAACCCCCCGTGCGCCGGTTCGCTCCCTCGTTCCGGCGCACGGGCGCCTCCCCGGCCCGCGGACCCTGGGGCCCGGGGGAGTCGCGCCGGGCCGCGACCGGACGAGCCGACGGCGGTCGGCTCGTCCGCCCGGCCGTCCAAGCGGCGATACCGGCGGGCGGTCCCGGCCACGTATCCTCTCGACCGTGTCCGCCACACCGACGGGAGGAGCCCGCCCCGTGACGACCCGGCACGCCGAGACCGCCGCCAGCAGCCCCTGGATCCGCCGCTTCCACCCCCGCCCGGGCGCCGCCGTCCGGCTCGTCTGCCTGCCCCACGCGGGCGGCTCCGCCAGCTTCTTCCACCGGCTGTCCGGGGACCTGCCGCCCGACATCGAGGCGCTGGCGATCCAGTACCCGGGCCGTCAGGACCGTTACGTCGAGCCGCCGTTGCGGAGCATCGGCGAACTCGCCGACGGCGCGTACGAGGCGCTGGTGCCCTGGGCCGACCTGCCGCTGGCGTTCCTCGGCCACAGCATGGGCTCCGCCGTCGCCTACGAGGTGGTGCGCCGCTTCGAGCGCCGCAAGGGCCTCGTCGCCACCGCGTTCTTCGCCTCCGGGCACGGCGCGCCCACCGTCAACCGCTCCGAGTCGGTGCACCTGCGGGACGACGCCGGCGTCATCGCGGAGGTGCGCGGGCTCGGCGGCCCCGGCGCCGAGGCGTTCGACGAGCCCGACCTGGTGAGCCTGCTGCTGCCGGCCGTCCGGGCCGACTACCGGGCCATCGAGACCTACATGGAGGAACCCACGCCCGTGCCGGCGCCCGCCGACCGGCTGCGCTGCCCGCTGGTGGCCCTCGTCGGCGACGCCGACCCCAAGGTCACCCCGGACGAGGCCCGGGCGTGGGCCGAGATGACGCGCGGCGCGTTCAGCCTGCACGTCTTCCCCGGCGACCACTTCTACCTGACCCCCGAACACGACCGCGTGGTCAGCACCGTCGCCGGCAGCCTGCTCGAGCTCCTCCGCACCGACGGCGTGGACGGCGCCGCCGCGCCGGACCTCGTCTGACGACCCGGCGAAGGAGCCGAGAGGCCCGACACCGGCGCCCGTACCAGCGCCGAGACCGAGATCGACGAGGCGCTGGTGCGGTCCCTGCTGCGCGCGGACACCGCGAGCTGCGCCGCGCACTGCCGATGCTGCTCGCGGCACTTCCGCCACAGCGACTGAGCGGCGCCCGCCGGCACGTCGCCGCCACTCCGCCCGGTCCGGCGCTCTGCCCGGTGCCGGGGCGTCACGCAGCCGGAGCGGGGGGTGGGCCCAACGAGACCTCGGTGTCCGGACCTTCGGGCCAGTGCACGGTGACCGTCGTCTCGTCGGCCGCGACTGTGATCCGCGGCAGCGGGGTCGTTCCCGGCGGGTCCGGCACCCGGTCCAGCGACACGACCGCGGCGAGCACCACGCCCACCGGCGGCAAGCCCTCCGTGCCGAGCCACGGGATCGCCGTCCACCGCCCGAGCGGGCTCGTGTCGCGTTGCACCGCCACGCCTCCGCCGGACAGCCCGCGCAGGCCGCGCAGCGTGGAACGCAGCGTCGTCGTGGTGGCCACCGCGCCGGGGCCGTGCTCCGGCGGCGCGTCCGACGCCACCGGCCAGCCGCCGAAGCGGACCGCCCGCCACCCCGCCGGGTTCGGGCCGTCCACCCGGGCCAGCCGGACCTCCACCCCGTCGCGCACCACCGACGCCACGGTCAGCACCGGACCCGGCGTCACCGCGCCGACGCGCCCGGAGCCGTGATCGGGCGACGCGTCCGCGTCGGCGTCGACCCACCGCACCGGCCCCCGCGACGCCGCCGCCAGCACGCCGCCAGGCAACTCCCGCGCGTAGAGCGTGGTGAAGCCGGCGCGGTGCGTGGCCCGGCCGCGCCCGTCGATCAGCGCCACCGCGTTGTCCAGGGGATCCGGCGAAGGGGTGAGCGGCGGCAGCGTCGCGGTCGAGTAACCGAGCCTGGCGTACAGCGGCGCGTCCGTCGCCTCGTCGCCCGGCGCGGCGTGGTCCGTGCCGTGGTTGACCACCAGCGCGATGCCGTCCCGGCGCCGCGCTGACACCAGCCAGCCGGGCGCCGCGACCACCCGCGCCACGTCGCCCTCCTCCACCGGCAGCGGCCGCTCCGTGGCGGTCCACACCGGATGGTCGGCGGGCAGCGCCAGGCCCAACATGCCCTTGGCCGCCCAGTACGGCGAGCCGGGGCCCGAGTACGCCTGCCGCATCGCCGGCCACGCGCCGTACCAGCCGAGCGTGAGCAGTCCGTCCGCGTCCGGCGCCCCGCGTTCCGCGAAGTGCCGCAGCATGCCGCTGGCCGCCCGGCGCAGCAGTCCGGGCGGCAGGTCGCCGGTCCCGGTGTAGGCCGCGACCCACAGCGGCGCGGCGGCCGCGAACCGGTAGACCAGGCTGCGCCCCTGCAGCAGCGGCGCGCCGTCGGCGCCGACCAGCCGCACCGCGTCGTCGAGGTAGCGGGTCAGGTCGGCGGCCCAGGCGTCGCGCAGTTCCGGCGGGCACAGCGAGCCGGTCACGTCGAACATCCGGGTCCACAGCAGCGGGTAGAGGTGCAGCGCCCAGCCCACGTAGTGGTCGTAGGCCCGTTCCCCGGCGCCGTCCGACAGCCAGCCGTCGGGCCGGCGCAGCGAGGCGTGTACGGCGAGGTCGGCGGCCACGTCCTCGGCCGACCACGGGCCGCCGACCTCCCGCAGGAACGACTCGACGACCACCCGGAACCACACCCAGTTGATCGGCGGGTAGGGCTGGCCGACCACGGTGCCCAGCCAGGCCACGGTCCGCTCCCGCACGCCCTCGGGCAGCCGGTCCCACAGCCACGGGCGGGTCAGCTGGAGCACCAGCGCGATCGACGCGGCCTCCACCTTGGCCTGGCCCAGTTCGTCGGGCCGCGGCCAGCGTTCGGGGGAGAACGGGTCGGTGCCGGCCGCCAGCCCGTCCGCGTACCGTTCCAGCAGCCCGCCCGGGTCCGCCCCGCCCTCGCCCGCCACCCGGAACCCGGCGAGCAGGAACGAGCGGGCGAAGCCCTCCAGGCCGTCGCTGTCCCGCCCCGAACGGCTCGCCGGACCCGGCAGGTGCACGCGGGCGCCGGCGGGGGAGCGGTGGCGGTCGAGCGCGGCCAGCATCCGGTCGGCCAGCGCCACCCAGTGCCGGCGGGTCCAGCCCGTGTACGGGGACAGCACCCGGTCCTCGGGGCCGCCCGGCTCGCTCGTGGGCCGCCCGTGCACCCGGCCCGTCCCGCTCCTGCCCGTCCCGCTCCTGCCCGCCCTGTTCATGCCGGCACCGCTCATGCCTGCACCGCCAGTCCCTGCCGGGTGACCGGATGCACCGGCGGCAAGCCGCCCGCGTACCGCTCCAGTTCGGTCAGCGCCGCGGCGGCCATCCGCCGGGTCTCCGAGCCGAGCGATCCCGCGATATGCGGGGTGAGCACCACGTTCGGCAGCTCGTACAGCGGCGACGAGGCGGGCAGCGGCTCGGGTTCGGTGACGTCGAGCACCGCGTGCAGCCCGCCGTCGCGGCAGGCGGCCTCCAGCGCCGCCGTGTCCACCAAGGCGCCGCGCGCCGTGTTGATCAGCACCGCGTGCGGGGGCAGCGCCGCCAACTCCGCTGCGCCGACCAGATGCCGCGTCTCCGGCAGCGCCGGCGCGTGCAGGCTCAGCACGTCCGCGCGCGGCAACGCCTCCGCCAGCGTCACCGGTTCGGCGCCCGCCGCCACGATCGCCGCGGGGTCGGCGACCGGGTCGACCACCAGCACCCGCGCCAGATCGAGCCGCACCAGCAGCTCCGCGACCCGGCGGCCCACCCGGGAGAAGCCGACCAGCACCACCGTGCGGTCCCGCCCGGTCAGCTCGCCGCGGCGCTCCCGGTAGCTCCAGTCCTCCCGGTACCTGCGGGCGTCGGCCGCCAGGAACGGCACCTTCTTGAACGCCCACAGCACCGCGGCCAGCGTGTACTGCGCGACCGGCTCGGCGTTGGCGTCCGCCGCCGTGGTCACCAGCACGTCGCGCGCGAAGACGGCGTCGCTGACGTGCATCCGCACCGTGCCGGCCGCGTGCAGCACGGCGCGCAGCCGGGGCGCGCCGCGCAGCACCTCCGCGTCCAGCATCGGGCAGCCCCAGGAGGTGACCAGCACCTCCGCCTCGGCCAGCCGGCGCCGGGCCGTGGGGGAGCCCAACTCCTCGACGGCGAGCGGCTCGCCCAGCGCGGCGGCGGCCCGCAGCCGGGCCAGCTCCGCCGGGCCGAACTGGGTGCGCAGCGTGTCCCGGCCCATCACCAGCAGCGTCTCGGGGCGGCGCGACCCTCCGGCCACGCCGCCCGTCGGGGCCGCCGTCACCGCACGCCGTCCGTGGCCAGACCTGAGCGCCATTCCCGTTGCGGCACGAGGAAGGCGAGAACCAGCGGGGCGTAGGCCGGGAACAACTCGGGGTCGGTGAGCATGACCAGCGGCAGGATGGCCGCTCCCGTCGCGGCCGCCCCCTGGAACGCGCGCCGCGAGGGCCCTGGTCGCGCGAGACGATGCGCCATCCCCCCACTCCTCTCCGTCGTGTGGGCTGACCGCCACTCCAACCTGTGCGATAGTTCGGAGTCAATCATTACGAAGAGATTCGATCAAAATCGATCAATTGCGAAGGTTGCGATGCGGATGCGATCCCGTGCGGAGCGTGACTGATGCTCGCCGCCCGCCGCCAGGAACTGATACTCGCCGAGGTGCGCCGACACGGCACCGTCCGGCTGGCCACCCTCGTCGAACGGCTCGGCGTGTCCGCCGTGACCGTCCGCCGCGACGTCACCGCCCTCGCCGACCGCGGCCTGGTGCTGCGCGTGCACGGCGGCATCACCCTGCCCTACCGCGGCCTACCCGGCGAGCAGGGCCCGGTCACCGCCCCGCACACCCGGGTCGGCATGGTGGTGCCCTCCGTCGAGTACTACTGGCCGCACGTCATCCAGGGCGCCCAGGCCACCGTCGCCGCCGCCGGCGGCCGGCTGCTGCTGCGCGCCTCCAGCTACGACCCCGCCGAGGACCGCCGCCAGGTCTCCCGGCTCCTGGAACGCGGCGTCCACTCGCTCCTCGTCGCCCCCACCACCACCGACACCGCCGGCATCGACCTGCTGCGCTGGCTCGGCGCCCTCCCCATCCCCGTCACCCTCGTGGAACGGCTCCCGCCCCCCGAACTCCCCACCCTCGCCCTGGACGCCGCCACCACCGCGCACGCCCTCGGCGCCGGCCTCGCCGTCCGCCACCTGGTCACCCTCGGCCACCACCGCATCGCCCTGGTGACCAGCCGCTCCAGCCCCACCAGCCGCGCCCTCCGCGCCGGCTGGCGCGAGACCGTCGCCTCCCTCGCCCTGCCCCGCCACGACGGCCTCGACCACGACGTGCCCACCTACGGCACCCCCGACTGGTCCGACGCCTACGACGAGGTGCTCCGCCACTGCCGCGACCGCGGCGCCACCGCCCTGCTCGTCCACTCCGACCGCGAGGCGGTCGGCATCGTCGAACGCGCCCGCGACCACGGCCTCGCCGTCCCCGACGAACTCGCCGTCGTCTCCTACGACGACGAGGTGGCCGCCGCCTCCGACCCACCCCTGACCGCCGTCCGCCCCGACAAACACCGCCTCGGCGCCCTCGCCGCCGAACTGGCCCTCACCCGCGCCGCCGACTCCGCGGAACGCCCCGTACACCGCGTGCAACTGTGGCCCTCCCTGGTCATCCGCCACTCCTGCGGAGCCCACGCACTACGGTGAAACCACCGCCCCCGCCTTGGTATCGTTGACCACGTCACGCACACACCTGTCCGGGTGGCGGAATGGCAGACGCGCTAGCTTGAGGTGCTAGTGCCCGACTAAGGGCGTGGGGGTTCAAGTCCCCCTCCGGACACAAACCAATCCCCACGGGACCCCCGTGGGGATTTGTCGTCTGCCGCCCCGGGCGTGGCTGTCACCCGCACCGTGGCGGCGCTGATGTTCGTAGTCCAGCCGCGGGTCGAGCGCCGCGTACAGCGCGGCCTTGTCAGCGGTCGACACCCGGCGAAGTGCCGCCACGGCGTCGGCGGTCCCGCGCATCAACCGCGCGATGTCCTCCCGCGAGACGGTGTCAGCGCTCGCCGCCACGCGAGCGGCGCTCAGCCGCCGCTGCGCTGCGGTGTGGTCCTTGGCGACCTCGTCGATCCATCCGGTGACCAGAGCAGGGCTGCCGCTGGCCCCGGCGGAGCGGGCGCTGGGCCTGCACCTGGACTCCTTGGCCGAGACGCTGGACGCGGTCGCCGAGACGTACGAGCCGCACAAGCTCGCCGGGTACCTCTACACCCTGGCCACGCAGTACTCCGCGTTCTACGAGAACTGCCCGGTGCTGGCCGCCGAGGACCCGGCCACGGTGGCGAACCGCCTCTTCCTGTGCGCGCTGACGGCCCGGACGCTGCGCCTCGGCATGTCGCTGCTCGGCATCCACACGCCCGAGCGCCCCTGACCCGTCGCCCGAGGCGGCGGAAAAGTTCCGGTGACCCCACCGGTTGACGGTCGTGGTCGGGCGCCGCATGCTCTGTCGGCGGAGGCCCGCACGCTGGTGGGTTCCGAAGTGCCCAACCGCCAGCGGAGGTTGTGAACGACGGCCGCCGCGTCTCGACGATTCCGCAGTGGAGGGTACTGAGTCATGCGACGACGGAGCCATGGCATACCGGGCCGCCGCGCCCGTGTGCTGCCGGCCGCGGTGGTGGTGGCGTTGTGCTCGGCGCTGTTGGCCGGTTCCGGGGACCGCTCGTTCGCCGGCCAGCCGCCGGCGCCGGATCAGTTGCGCGTGGAGGTCCTCGGGTCGCGGCCGCACGACGTGGACTCCTTCACGCAGGGGCTGGAGATCTCCGACGGCGTGCTCTACGAGGGCACCGGGCTGGCAGGCCAGTCGTTCGTGTCGGCGACCGACCTGACCACCGGGGACCAACTCACCCGCGTCGATCTCCCCTACCCCCTCTTCGGCGAGGGGATAGCGCTGACCCGGACCTCCCTGTGGCAGCTCACCTGGCAGGACGGCATCGCCTTCGAACGCGATCCGGAGACGCTGGAGGAGGTGCGCACCGTGGAGTACGCGGGGGAGGGCTGGGGGCTGTGCCACCAGGCGACCGCTGACCGTCTGGTAATGAGCGACGGCTCGTCCACGCTGACGTTCCGCGACCCGGTGACGTTCGAGGAGACCGGCAGCGTCGAGGTGCTCCGGGCCGGAGAACCGGTGCGGAACCTCAACGAGCTGGAGTGCGTCGACGGCGAGGTGTACGCGAACGTCTGGCAGACGGACACGATCCTGCGGATCGACCCGGGCACAGGCGCCGTCACGGCCGAGATCGACGCGGCTGGCCTGCTCACGGAGGAGGAGGCGCTGCACGCCGACGTACTCAACGGCATCGCCAAGGCGCCTGAGGGCGACACGTTCCTCGTTACGGGCAAGCGGTGGCCGCACCTCTTCGAGGTGCGCTTCGTTCCCGCGGGTACGTCCTCATACGGCAACGACACTCCGTGACGTGTTGGGCACTGCCTCGTTGATCGCTGTGGCGGAAGAGGTAACTGACGATTGGTCAGGAACGTTTGACGACTTCGTCGCGCGGTGTGCGGGCCGATGTGGCCGGGTGGAGTCGCGGCGACGGATGGTGTCCTGCCGGCGAGGAGGGCCTTGAGCCCAGGCCGGGTAGTTAACGTGTTCGCGCTGGTAGCAAAGGTCGTCCTGGCTGGTGTAGGTGGCAGGTCCGGCCTTGTGGATGAATCCCTGGCTGGCCCATCGGTCGAGTTGTCGGCGCATGGTGCTCAGGGTGACGTCGACGAGTTGGCGGGGCGAGGCCGCTCGGGTGCCAGTGGCGGTCGGGTTCCGTGTCGAGGATGTCAAGGACGTGCTGCCGGGTCGCCCGGGCCACCGGCGGCACGACCGGTCACCGTTTCCGACCACCCGGCGACGTCGGGACGGCCCTGCGGCGGACGGGTAGGCCACAGCTGCCGGAAGAGCCCGCCGCCTGCCCCTGGTGTGGGGCAGGCGGCGGACGCCGCTGGTGCGCCGCGGCGCGGGTTACCAGGCGAGTGTGAGGGTGCGGCTGCCCAGGACCGCGCCGTTGTCGTCGAGGGCGCGAACCCGCACGCGGTCGGCGTCTCCGTCCGGGACGGTGACCTCGGCGTCGGTCTCGAAGCCGGTCTTCTCGATGGTCGCCAGCGGCTCGAAGCCGGCGCCGTCCTCCGAGCGAGCCTCGATCCGCCAGGCGTCGACCTCGGTGGCGCCGTTCCAGCTCACGGCGACGTCGAGGGCGCCGTCGTCGTCCGGGTCGGACACGGCGACGTCGGGCGGCGAGGCCGGGGTGCCCACCCAGTTGGTGGTCCGGCCTGCCCAGTAGGTGAAGTACCCGTTGCTGAACTGGCCGGTGAACACCTGTTGGCTGCCGTTGAACTCCACCATGGCGCCGGTGGTTCCGTAGTTGACGAGGTGGCTGCCGCTGGGGGTCGGCTGGTTGGAGCCGGTGGCGATCGCGAAGCGGTTCTGCGACTGCATGCTCTGCACCAGCCGGGCCGTCATGGCCTGCTCGTCGATCTGCCAGACGGCGCCGCGGGAGACCTGCGGGGAGTGTCCGACGCCGTTGTCAAACGCCGCGAGGTTGCCGTTCGGCAGGCGGGTGGCGTCGTGCTGGTAGCTCGGCATGTCGGCCGGGTTGGCGAAGGTGAAGTCGTTGGCCTCACCTCCGAACCGCCAGATGATCTCGCCGGAGTCGATGTCGATCTTGTAGATGGCGCTGGTGTGCCGGGCGCTCATGAGGATGTTGCCGTCGTTGTCGTACGCCACCGAGTTGGTGTGCAGGTACTCCACGACGGGACGGTTCAGCGGCTCGTGGGTCTCGTCGATCGGGATGTGGTCGAACGAGCTCCACTCGAAGGTGACCTGGTTGGTGGCCGTGTCCACCTCCTGGATGACGATCTCCATGACCGTGGCGTTGGGGGATCCGCCGTACTGGCTCAGGTCGCGCTGGACGGGGTTGTAGGAGGTCATGAGAATGCGGCTGCCGTCGTCCGTGAAGTCCATGGGGTGGTAGTCGGGGGTGTACCCCTGCATGCCGAACGCGGCGATCTCCTGGTAGGAGGAGTTCAGGATGACGAACTGCCCGCGGTTGTAGTCGAACACGCTCAGGGCCGGCTGGCCCCGGAAGGTGATCTGCCGCAGGTGGGCGTAGCGGCCGTCCTGATACCACACCGGCTGGCCGTTGTTGTCGTAGATGGCGGCGGCGCCGTACGCCCCGCCGTAGGGCTGCCCCACGAAGCTGGCTGGTGTGGTGAGCAGCAGGTTGGGGTCCTGCTGCCCGGTCGAGCTGGTGGTGAGGGAGGTCTGCAGCAGGATGTCGGGCCGCGACTCGTAGACCGCGGGCGCGGCGGCCGTGCCCTGCCCTTCGACCTGCCGCGTCTGCTGTCCCGCCTCCGCCGCGCTGCCGGCGGGCGCGAGAAGAACAAGAAGCGCCACCGTGGTCGACACGGTGGCGCTTCCGTACAGCAGGCGGCGTAAGGCGCGGGCTGATCTGGACGTCGATAAGGATCTCGTTGGGGACATGTGGGGGCTCCTCGTTAGGCGAGAGGTCGAGGGCTGGTGGACGATGATCGCATAATCGTTCGACCGCAAGCAGGTTATCGATGTCGCGGATGTTGACGGAAGTACGCGTCTGGCCGGGGATGCCGCATGACATGAGAGGGACGGCAGAGCACCCGTGGAAGTCCGGCCTCCGGATCCATGGGCTCGCCGGTGGGCAGCCGGCGACACCGGCGAGATCGTGCTCGGCGAGTCCGAGGTGCGACGCGCCTCCCGGCTGAAACCGAACGAGACGAACTTCATCGTCTACGTCTGCCATGTCCTCGACCGCGACCGTCGCACCATCGCCGTTCTCCCCAACCCATACGGCGCTCCCGACCTCGCCGGCTACGAACCGGTCAACAACCGGCTGGGGCTCCGCTTCGACCTTGGCTGACGTCCCCACGCCAACGGGGAGCTGATCCTGGCCGAGCCGACATACCGTTCAACGTCGAACACCGCGTTACCAACAGGCGGTCCGTCCGGGGTGGACGAGGAGGAGGTGCGAAGCTGCTGTAGATGCGCGCGCTCGTGTAACCGGGCGCTGCCTAGCCTGGCCACGGGCCACGGTTAGCGGCCACATCGGTGCGTCACTTCATGCCAGGGGGCAACATGAGCGAATACCCTCCCAGCCGACGCGATGTCCTCAGGACCGCCGGCGGAGTCTCCGCCGCGATGGCGCTGGGTGGCGGCGCCGTCGTCGCCACGGCATCCGCGGCCCACGCTGCCGAAGACGGCTCCGGGCTGCACATCGTGGAACGCGACGAGACCGACGCCCGCATGTGGTACTACCGGCTCGCGACCGACGCGATCGACTGGGACCCCGGCGTCAACGTGCTGCTCCCCGACGACTATCACACCAGCGGGCGCACGTACCCGGTCCTCTACCTGTTCCACGGCGGGCTGGAAGACTTCACCACGTTCGACGTCGACCCGGAGCGCGACATCCGCGGTGTGACCGCCGGCAAGCCACTCATCGTCGTGATGCCCGACGGCGGCCCCGCGGGCTGGTACTCGAACCCGGTCGGCTCGAACACCGGGCCCCGGAACTGGGAAACCTTCCACATCAACCAGCTGCTGCCCTGGGTCGAGGCAAACTTCCGCACCTACGCCGAGTACGACGGGCGCGCGGTCAGCGGCTTCTCGATGGGCGGCTTCGGCGCGCTGAAGTACGCCGCCAAATACTTCGGCCACTTCGCCTCGGTGAGCGCCCATTCCGGCCCGGCCAGCCTGCGCCGTGACGGCGGCGCGGTCGTCAACTGGGCCAACGTGTCATCCGCCGCCATGGAGTTGGGCGGCGCCACGGTCTACGGCGTGCCGTGGGACGAGGCCAGGATCAGCGCCGACAATCCGGTCGAGCGTCTGGAGAGCTACCGGAACAAGCGGATCTTCCTGGTGGCCGGCACCAGCCCTGACCCGACCGACCCGTTCGACGTGTTCAACGAGAACCAGGTGCTCGCCGGTCAGCGAGAGTTCCGCGCCCTCCTCGACGGCGCCGGCATCCCGCACGAGTCGCACGAGGAGCCCGGCGGCCACTACGTCCGCAAGGAACTGCTGGCCCACGACATCAACGGCATCATCGGCCGGCTCCGTAAGGCGTAGGCCAAAGCCCCGAGGGCCTTGACCCTTGATCCTGGACACACGAGACACCCGCACTGCCCCGCGCGGTCCACGACATCAAAGCCGCCCGCACCCACGGCATCATCGATGGCCTGATCACCGAGGACATCCCGTGCTGGGCGGACAAGGCGGATCAGGGCGCTGGCGGGACGATCCGCGTCCCCTGCCGAGGTCGGTGGGAGACGCTCTCCACCGGCCAGCAAGGCCACAACCGCTCCCACGCACGGATACGAGCACTTGGCGAACAGGCCGTCGCCACCCTGAAGTCCTGGCGGCTGCCGCGGAAGCCGCGGTGCGGCACCACCCGAATCACCGACCTGGTCAGAGCCATCCTCACCCTCCACCTGGCAGCCTCAAGCTGAGGTTGGCAAGGGGCTCAGTGACGTGCTGTCGGTGGCTGCTTCTACTGTTGCGTCATGGGGAACTATTTTCAGACCGTCGTCGACCTCGACGCCACGCATGCGGACGCCCGCACCCTGGCAGACAGCGGACTCGACTGGCTGGTCAGGGAGGGGATCGTTCGGGCCGAGCTCACCGACTGTGTTCTCGGGGCGCCGTCGGGGCATCCGCCCGGTCCCTCGTGGGCCAAGGCGGTCGGTCAGGAGGACTGGGAGCCCAGCGACGGACTCAGGATCGAGACCAGCCGCACCGTATTCAACTGCGGTCAGGGCGAACCCAGGTTCGCGGTGTGTCCCCATTGTGCCGGGCGGGCGGATTTCTACACCGACCGGCTGGAGGAGATCGAGGGTACGTGGGAACCCTTCGGTGAGGCCATCGAGGCCTGGAGCGACACAGGCAGCGCGGCAGTCGCCTGCCCGCATTGTCGGCGCCCTGGTGACCTGACTGCGTGGACCTGGTCGGATGACTACTTCGCCTTCGGGTATCTCGGTTTCGAGTTCTGGGACTGGCCCGACTTCAGCCCCGGGTTCATCGAAGGTCTCTCCCGCGCGCTCGGGGGACATCGCACGGTTCTCATGGAAGGCAAACTCTGAGGGAGCCGGAGTTCGTCCGTCCTCCCTCCCCCCCGCTCAGCCCGGGGGGTGCTCGGAGCATGGCGAACAGGCCGCTGATGCGTTGGCGGGCGAGGCGGAGGAGGGCCCGGGCGTGGGTTTCAGGCGGGCGCGTTGCTTGTCGTATGAGGCGCCGGGCCGAAGTATTTGGTGGCGTACTTCAGCGCGCCGAAGCCGCCCATCGAGAAGCCGCTGTACCGAACGCCGGCGTCGTTCCGGTCGCCGGTCGTGACCCGGCCTCGGGGAGATCGGCCGGAGATGCCGATCGATTCATCAGATGTGCTGGTGTGTGTTCCGGTTTCTCAATCGCCCACCCCGGTGGGCGCGGGGTGACGGGAGCGGGCGCCCCGCCGCCCGAACGATCGCGGCGACCCGCAGCGACCGGACGTGTCGCATGAGGCTTTCTGTCTCGCTCTTTGTCGCCTCGTGACCGAGATGCGCGGACCGTAAGGGCGCCGGTTCCGGGCCCGCCCTGCGTCGCCCATGCACGCGATCTCATGCTTCGGGGTGGTCGTGCCGATGCCTGAGGGCCTAAGGTTTCGCCGGTATTAGTCAGATGATTTGTGGCCGCCTCGGGCTCCGGTCGGGACCGTCAAGCTCCCTCGGTCCGGAGGGCGGCCGTTCGAACCACATCGAAGGGAGTTCCGCGGTGACGATCCGAGCCATGCCGCTGGACGCTGTACGGCTGAGGGCGGGACTCTTCGACGAGCGCCGGCAGCGCAATCGCGAGTACCTGCTCTCGCTCACCGTCGACAACCTCCTCCAGAACCACTTCCTCGAGGCGGGGATCTGGAGCCGGCTGTGGCATCTGCGGCCGTCGTCGGAGGACCCTGAGGAGCGCGGGGTCGGGCGACACTGGGGCTGGGAATCGCCCGGGGGGCAGCTGCGGGGACACTTCGTCGGCCACTGGTTGTCCGCCGCAGCCCGTGAGGTGGCCGTCACCGGAGACGCGCACCTGCGCGCCCGGATCGCCGACGTGGTGGGCGGGCTGGCCCGCTGCCAGCAGGCCAACGGCGGGGAGTGGGTCTTCTCCGTACCTCCCCGCTATCTCGAGTTCCTGGCCGATGATCGGCCGGTCTGGGCGCCCCAGTACACGATCCACAAGACCCTCATGGGACTCGTCGACGCCGTGCGTGATCTCGCCGACCCCCTGGCGCTTGAGGTGGCACGCAACGCGGGACGCTGGTTCGCGCGCTGGGCCGCACGGTTCGACCGTGAGGCGTTCGACGAGATCCTGGACGTCGAGACCGGCGGCATGCTCGAGGTGTGGGCCGACCTGTTCGAGCTCACAGGCGAGGAGATCTTCCGCGATCTCCTGGGCCGCTACTACCGCGGGCGCCTGTTCGATCGTCTCGTCGCCGGGACCGATGTCCTCACCAACATGCATGCGAACACCACCATCCCCGAGGTGCTCGGCGCGGCGCGTGCCTTCGAGGTCACCGGCGAGTCGCGCTGGGCCGACGTCGTCCACGCGTACTGGACGTGGGCGGTTGACCGACGCGGCACGTTCTGCACGGGCGGGCAGACCGCGGGCGAGATCTGGACGCCGCCGTTCGAGTTCGCCGCGCGCCGGGGCGACAAGAACCAGGAGCACTGTGTCGTCTACAACATGATTCGGCTCGCGGACGTGCTGTTCCGCTGGACCGGCGAGGCACGCTACCTGGACTACATCGAGCGGAACCTGTTCAACGGCGTTCTCGCCCAACAGCACCCCCGCACCGGCATGGTGACGTACTTCCTGCCGCTCGAGGCGGGGGCCAGGAAGCGGTGGGGAACGCCGACCGAGGACTTCTGGTGCTGTCACGGCACGCTGGTGCAGGCGCACACGCGGCACAGCTCGCTCGTCTTCTATGAGGACGGCGACGCGGTCGTCGTGGCCCAGCTGATACCCGCCGACCTCCGGATCGACCGAGACGGCAGCCCCGTCCGCGTGCGCCTGGAGAGCCGTGAAACGGCGGCGCGCGTCGGGCCGGACGCCAACGCTGGCCAGGCGGGCGCGCGACACCGGCCCGACTCCTGGGGAGTGGCCCTGCGCATCGAGTCGGAGCGCGACGTGGAGCTGACGCTGCGGGTGCGGATCCCGTCGTGGGTCTCCGGCGAGGCGCAGCTCGCCCGCGACGGCGCACCACTCGACGTCCGGCCGGTGAACGGGTTCGTCGAGCTGCGACACGCGGGACGACGCACGGAGTTCGAGATCACCCTCCCGGCCCGGCTCTCGACCGACCCGATTCCGGACGAGCCGGGGACGGTCGCGTTTCTCCACGGCCCGGTGGTGCTCGCCGGCCTCACGGACGTCGAGTCCCTGCTCCTGGGCGATGTCGACGAGCCGGGCACGATCCTGTCTCCCGACAACGAGCGCCAGTGGGCGCAATGGCTCCACGGTTACCGGACGGTCGGGCAGGCGGCCTCGATCCGCTTCCGTCCGCTGTACGAGGTCGTCGACGAGCCGTACACGGTGTACTTCCCCGTGGCGACGGGGGCGCCAGCGAACTCCGGTCGGACCCCCGGCGATGACCCGGTCGCCGGCGGCTGACCGGGCGGCGACCGACCGATGAGGACTCTGGTGATCCGCTGATCCTTTGCCGAGGACTGGTGGTTCCGTACCGCGCACACCGAGGGGGCGTGGGCCGCGGCGGATGGGCGGCCCGTGCGGGTGACTCTGCCGCACGAGGCCGGCCTGGCCGCGCCGCGACGCCCGGACCCGGCGCTGTCCAGACGGACGCCGTTGTGGTTGGGGGTGGAGTCGGAGCGGCTGTGCGCCACTCCCGTGGTTGGGTGGGTGGTGGGCTTCTGGTGGTCAGGCGGTTTCTCCGTCCTCGTCGAGTATCCGCTGGTAGAAGTCGCGCAGCTCGTCGCCGCCGTTGCGGCGCCATTCGTCGACTGCGTTGTGCAGGTCCCTGAGGGACTGGCGGCCGCGCACCACGTCGGCCTGGAGGTCGTCGAAGCCGTCGGAGAGGTTGGCGAGCCGGGCCGGCTCCTGGATCTGCCGGCCGACGAAGAGGGGATCGCGGACGTAGGGGAGGCTGCGCTGTTGCCAGTGCGCCAGGTCTTCGACGACCTGCGGCAGGTCGGGGTGGGCGATGTAGGGGGCGGGGGAGCAGATGAACGTGTAGGTGTCCGGGACGACCTCGACGTTGCCCTTCTCGGTGCGGGCCGGCAGGCCGTCCTCGACGCTGTAGTGGACGCCTTCGACGCCGTACTGCTTCAGCCGCTGCTCCACCGTGCCGTAGGGCGCGGCGGCGAAGTTTGCGATCTCCAGGGCTTCTCGGATCCGGTCCTCGGGGAGGTTCTTGTTGATGAAGCTCCAGATGCCGGAGCCGTGCCGACCCCACAGGTGGGGTTCGCCGCCGTCGGGTGAGAAGAAGTCGAAGGCGTTCATGTGGAAGTCGGGGTTCGTGCCCTGTTGCTCCACGGTCGTCGAGTACCAGGCACCGTCGCCGTCGGCGAACATGAGGGACTCGCCCGTCGAGAAGCGGATCCTCGCGTCGCCGGTGGCGGCGATGGCGTCGGGGTGGACCACCTCGGCCTCGAACAGCCGGCGGGTCCACTCCAGCGCCTCCACGTACTCCTCGGTCTCGACGCGGTTGACCAGCTTGCCGTGGTCTCCCCGGCGCCAGTACATGGGCTGTCCGGGGAGTACCGCGAACATCTTCAGGGCGAACGTGGTCATGTCCTCGCAGGCCCACACCCGGTTACGGGCGGAGGTCACGTCTCGGCAGAAGTCGTAGAACTCCTGGGCGCTGGTCGGAGTCGTCCAGCCGTGGGAGTCGAAGATGTCCTGCCGGTAGAAGGGCAGGTCATCACCCACCTGGCGCTGAGGCATGGGCAGGCCGCGCAGCGCGCCGCCGAAGACCGATGCCTGCCAGGCCGTGGTGGGTATGGCGGCGAGGTTCGGGTAGTCGAGCACCTTGTCGCCGGACAGGTAGGGGCCGAGGTCGGCGAAGCGTCCGCTGATGGCCTGCGGTATCTGACCGACCATGTCCCATGAGGGGATGCACACCAGGTCGGGAATCTCGCTGCCGGCGAGGGTGGCTCCGAGCTTCTCCGGGTAGCTGTTGCCGTCCTGGGTCTGCCAGCGCATCCGTACGCCGATGGCCTGGTCCACCATGGTCCAGAACTCGTTGCCCGGCCGGGGCGGGGTGCCCCAGAGGGGGGTCATGGCGGTGAACTCGCCGCCGTTGCCGCGCGGCTCGGGCACCGAGACGCCCAGCTCGTCCTGCGGGATCCACCGCGAGAACCCCGGACTGGAGTCGTGCCTGCTGGGGATGTCGGGGGCGACGGCGACCTCCGACTCCCGGTAGGCCGGCAGGATCGTTCGCAGCTCCTCCTCGGAGACCCGGCCCTCCTGGCCGCCGCTTCCCTTGCCGCACGCCGACAGCAGCGGCATGCCGCCCATCGCGGCGGTCGCCACCGCGGTCGAGGCGAGGAATCTTCTCCGGCTCGGACCAGATCTGGTGTTGGACATGACGTCAGCGCCCCTTCGTGCAGTGTGCGGGTGGTGAGTGAGGTGAATCGTTGAGACATGCGTCGCGCCCGTAGGGGCGGTGGGTTCAGCGGCCGCGCACCGCGGTGAAGCTCACGGAGAACGAGGCCGGACCCGCGGCTAGGTGGTACTCGGGGAGTGGTTCGGGGCCGCAGGACGCACTGCCGATGCCGTGTTGGGCGTGGTCGAGGTTGACCCACACGGTGTCCCCGGGGACCAGATCGGTGGTGTGGTCGGCGGCGTCGAGCTGGTGGCTGGTCCAGCGTCGGGCGGTGAACCAGAGGGGTGCGGAGTGGGCTGTGAGGCGCAGACCAGCGCCGTCGGCGTCACGGAGTTCGGCCCACCGGGTGTCGGCGCGGGCCCCGTTCTCCTGAGGGCGGACGTAGGGCGTCTGCATGCCGTCGACGGTCATGGTGTAGCGGCCGAGGCGGGAGGCCTGGCGCGTGTCGGGGTAGGCCTCTCCCGGGCCGCCGCCGAACCAGGTGGCGTGGTCGTATGAGGCGGGCAGGCCCAGCAGGACTCCCAGACGGGGGAGCGGGGTGGGCCACTCGCCGTCGGGTGTGACGGTGAGCGTCAGCAGTAGGCGATCGTCATCGGCGGTCCAGTGGTACTCGGCGTACATGCCCCTGTCGGTGGCGGCTGCTGCGGCGCGGACGCGCACCACCAACTCGTTCTCGCCCACGATGACGGCGTCGACGCGGTGTTGGAGACGATTCAGGCCCAGTGCGCGCCAGCGCATGCCCAGGCGGGCCTCTCCCAACCACGGGCCACGCATGTCGTTGTCGGTCGGTGCTCGCCACAGGTCCAGGCGCGGGCCCTGGGTCAGGCTGAGTTCGTCGAGTGCGCGCAGCTCACCCGTCCTGGTGTCGAAGACGCCCGGGCCCAGGCGAAGAGTGTCCGCGTCGCGGCTCGGTGGAGCGAGCGCGCGGGGAGGTGCGGGGGGCGACCAGGGGACGGCGTGGAGTTGGGCCCAGGCGACGACGTGGCCGCGCGGCGCCCAGGCGGTGTCGGAGGCGAGCACGGCCCGTATGGTCCACACGGCTTCGCCCGCGTCGTCACCCGCGGTGGGAGGGGCGGGCAGCGTGACGTCGGCACTGGCACCGGGGGCCAACGGCGGAACGGCCAGCGGCCCGGTGGCCACCTTCTCGCCCTCGACCTCGTAGGCCCATTCGAACGCCAGATGGCTCAGGTCGGCGACGTCGTGGAGGTTGGTGACGGTGGCGGTGCCGCTCGTCGCGTCGCCGGTGATGCGGACGGGTTCGATGACCTTCTTGTACTCGATCAGGCCGGGGGAGGGGGTGCGGTCGGGGAACAGGAGGCCGTCGCAGACGAAGTTGCCGTCGTGGAGTTCCTCGCCGAAGTCTCCGCCGTAGCCGAAGTAGGTGCGGCCGTCCTCGGTCTGCTTGGGCAGGCCGTGGTCGATCCACTCCCAGACGAAGCCGCCCTGGCAGCGTTCGTAGGTCTCGAAGAGCCGCTGGTAGTCGGCCAGGCCGCCGGGGCCGTTGCCCATCGCGTGGGCGTATTCCACCAGCAGCAGCGGTAGCGAGCTTCGGTGGGCGTCCAGCTCCGGGTCCTCCAGCGGCGGTTCCTCGCGGCGCCCGATGGCTTCCACCTCGGCGTGGGGGACGTACATCCGGGAGTAGAGGTCGCTGTCAACGTAGGAGTAGTCGTTCTCGTAGTGCACGGCGCGGGACGGGTCACGCTCGCGGATCCAGGCGGCCATGGCGGACAGGCCGGCGCCGGTGCCGCACTCGTTGCCCAGCGACCAGATGACCACCGAGGGGTGGTTCTTGTCGCGTTCGACCATCCGCCGGGCGCGGTCCAGCAGGGCCGGGATCCAGCGGTCGTCGGCGACGGGGTTGCCGCGCCAGCCGGGGAAGAACCCGAAGCCGTGGGTCTCCAGGTCGCATTCGTCGATGACCCACAGGCCCAGTTCGTCGCACAGGTCCAGGAAGGCGGGGTGGGGTGGGTAGTGGCTGGTGCGCACGGCGTTGATGTTGTGCCGTTTCATCAGCAGCACGTCCCGGCGCATCGTCTCGACATCCAGCGCCCGGCCGGTCTCGGGGTGGAACTCGTGCCGGTTGACCCCTCGGAAAAGGATCCGGCGGCCGTTGGCCCGGAACACCCCGTCCTCCACCCCGACGGTGCGGAACCCGATCCGCAGCGGGATCCGCTCACCCGGCGTGGCCAACTCCCCGTCGTACAGCCGGGGCACCTCAGCGCTCCACGGCTCCACAGGAGCCGGCGCCTCCTCCCCCACCGCCAGGTCCAGGCCGAGCTCGGGCACGGTGACCCTCCCCCGGGGCCTCGGGGCCCCGGGAGGTGCCCCCATGGGGACGTCACAGTCGACCCGCAGGCTGCCCAGGCCAGTGGTGTGGTCGTAACCGGCGTACACGAAAACGTCGGCGGGTGTGTGCTCGGGCCGGTGGAGCAGCGTCACGTCACGGAAGATGCCCGGCAGCCACCACATGTCCTGGTCCTCCAGATAGGACCCGGCCGACCACTGGTGCACCCGCACCGCCAGCACGTTCCCGCGTGCGCGCAACAGACCGCCCACCGCGAACTCGTGCGGCAGCCGCGAGCCGGTGAACCAGCCCAACTCCCGCCCGTTCAGCCACACCCGCGCACAGGAGTCCACCCCATCGAAACGCAACACGCTCTCCCCGCCCGCCGGCCAGCCGTCCGGCAGATCGAAGACCCGACGATGGTCCCCGGCGGGATTCTCCGTCGGCACCCGCGGCGGATCCACCGGGAACGGATAGGGGATGTTGGTGTAGGCGGGGGTGCCGTGGCCCTGGAGCACCCAGTGGCCCGGGACCGTCACCTCGCCCCATGCCGAGGTGTCCGCGTCGTCGTCGACGAGGTCGGTGCCGGTGCCCTCGGCGGTCTCCGCAAGCCGGAACGCCCACGTCCCGTTCAGCGACAGCCGCGCGGCATCGGAGCCAGCGCACCAGGCGCGGGCGGGCAGGCAACCGCTGCCTGGTGAGCGGTCCTCGTAGTAGGGAGGTGGGGAGGTGGCTGAGCTGTCCCCCGGCCGGGTGTCCATGTGTCTCCTCTGACGGGTGTGGGGTGGCACCTGTCGCTGGCCGGGCGAATCGGCACAAGGCACCTTGAGATGATCAGGGCGTCACGAGCTGCTCGAAGAGGAACTCGTGCTTCAGGAACGACACGTCGTACTCGTGTCCCGGATAGGGCGGGATGAGCTGCGAGGCCTGGATCAGGCGCCAGCCGTCGCGCAGCGCGGCCAGACCCGTCGGATAGGGAGGCTCCTCGCCGTCACCCGTGGTCCGGGCCGTGCGGCCGGTCCCGTCGTAACACGCCCAGCCGATGACCTCGGAGTCCAGCGCCGACGTGCCGAGGTACAGAACGAGGACCTGCTGGCGGACGGTCGTGGTGGCCGGCGCTGGCGTCGTGGCGGTCATGCGACAGCCTCCTGCGGCCGGTTCGAGACACGGGTGACCCAGTGCTCGACGTCGAACTGCGCGTCGCCGGTCAGTGCCCGCCACAGCAGGACGCGGTTGTACTGCTCCAGGCGGGCCGTGGCGAGCTCGTACCACGGAAAGTGCGTGGTCAGTTCCGACACGACCCGCGGGTCGGCCAGGTCCGAGGTGTCCCACAGCCGCCGCTGACGCACGGTCGGGTTGAAGCGGATCTTGAACATGTAGCGCTGGGTGTCGCTGTCGTTGCGCCGGCCTCCGTGCCAGAGTCCGTGGTGTAGAAACACCACGGTGCCCGCCGGGCAGACGAGTCGGTCCTGCCCCTTGAGGTTCTGGTAGCGGCCGGTGTCGCTCTCGTTCGTGCGCCGCAGGTGGCTGCCGGGGACGCTGAGCGTGCCGCCCATCTCCAGCGTCACCTCGGCCGGGTAGTACATGAGCTGAACGTCGAACGCGTCCGAGCGCACGTCGATGATCGCGTCCGCGTGCAGCGGCTGCGCCTGGCCCTCGCGCGGCTGCCTCACGTGCACCGCGTGGTGGTCGACGTTCGGACGCGGCCCCACAAGGCTGTGCAGCGCGCCCGCCACCTGCGGAACCTCCAGGAGGCGGCGCGCGAACGACCCTTCCGGGTAGGCCTCGTCAACCGGCGTGCCGTACGGCACTGGCGGGATGTCGGATGTCAGGACCTTCATCGCCTCGTCGTTCATCTCAGCCGGCACCACGGCGTCCATGCGGAGCGAACCATGTGTTACGAAATGAGCCATTTGTACTGAGTTGAGCAAGTTGCCCCTGATCGTCGGTGTCGTCATGGGGACCACCGTAGGGAGCGGTTGCCGTCCGCGCGTGGGTCGGGCTCACCATTCGTGGTAAATTCTCACCGTGTTCGAGATCGAGGTCCGCCTGGACGAGCCGCCCGTGGTGACGATGGTCGGCCGAGCCGTGCACGGCACCGCGGGGCTCGCGGACCTGTTCCGGCTGCCCGACCTGTGGCAGTTGCACCTGTACCGGTATGAGGCCGACCTCACCCTGAACGGAGCACCGCACACGATCCGCCCGGGCCGAGTCAGCGTGATACCGCCCAACACGACCTGCCACTACCGCTACCGGGGCCCGTCAGAGCATCTGTACGCTCACCTTCGCCTGCCGGTCACCGGCGAGCCCCGTACGGTCCCCGTGATGCAGGACGCCGGCCCGGAGCTCCCCGCGCTTTCCACGCTGATGGGCCAGGCCGTCGCCGCGTGGGCGAGCACCCGGGTCCGTGCCACGGCGGAGATCTGGGCCGCGCTGTGGCGTGTCTGTCAGTTGAGCCCACCCGCCCGCCAGAGCGGACGCGCCGGCCCTCATCCGGCCCTGGACGCCGCGATCGCCCACATCGAGTCGCGGCTGGCGGAGCCGCTCGCCATCCCGGACATCGCCCGCGCCGCGGGGGTCTCCCACAACCACCTCACCCGGCTGTTCCGCGCGGCCACCGGGGACACGGTCATCGCCTACATCCGGCATCGGCGTCTCGAACGGGCCCGTCACCTGCTGCGCGAGTCCACCCTCTCCATCTCCGCGATCGCCGCCCAGGTCGGCATCCCCGACCTGCAGGCATTCAACAAGTCCTGCCGCCGGGAGCTGGGGGCGTCACCCCGCGCGGTCCGCGCTGCCCCCAACCGACCGACGCCTCCGCGTCCGCCAGGCACGGCCGGTGAGTGGCGGGGGTAACCCTTGTCGCTGCCGCCCCGCCCGGCGAGTGATGTCTCGTCGGGCGGGGCGGTGAGTCGCTGAGTCGCTGAGTCGCTGAGGCGATCTACGCCAGGGCGGAGTCCCAGGCGGTGCCGGGGCTGGTGGCGTCGGCGGTGAGGCGGTCGCGGGCGGCGGTGTCGCCGTACAGGCTCCAGCGGAACCAGTCGAGCATGGTGTTGGTGGTCTGCGGGTAGGTCCCGGCGTCGCGGTACAGGTACTCGCCGTGGCCCTGACCGAGGTGGGTCAGGAAGGCCTTGGGCGTGGGCAGTTCGTCGTAGGCCTGGCGGGCCGAGGAGTAGGGGCAGGTGCCGTCCTGGTCGCCGTGGATGAACAGGACGTTGGCGCTGACCTCCGGCGCTGGGGTGCCCATGTCCACGCAGGCGATGGGGACGGCGGCGGCGATCCGGCTGTCCGGCCAGGCGGTGAGCAGGCCGTGGGTGGTCATGCCGCCCAGCGAGTGGCCGGAGGCGCCGACGCCGACGCTGGTGTCCAGGTGCCCGTTGAACGGGTCACCCGGGGTGTCGTTGAGGGCGAGGGTGTTGGTGATGATCTGGGAGACGTCCTTGGACTGGTTGCCGTAGTAGACGTCCTGCGGGCTGCCGGTGCCGGGGAAGCTGGGGGAGGGGACGATGAACCCGGCTTCGGCCAGCGGTTCGACCTGCGCGTCGTAGCTGTCGGCGTTTCCGCCCCACCCGTGGCTGAACTCGACGACGGGGAAGACCCCGTCGGCGATGGGCGCGTCGCGGACCGGATCGCCGCCGGCGGCGCCGGTGGCCGGGTAGTAGACGTGGGTGGTGAGCTGGCGGCCGTCGCGGGTCCAGAGGTACTCCCGCCATCCGATGGCGAACGGTTCGGTGGGTGCCTGTCGCGCGGAGGGGAGCGTGGGTGTGCTACCGGCGAGGGCCTGTCCGGGACGGAGCATGCCGGCGCTCAGGCCGACGGCTCCGGCCGCGCCCAGGCCCAGGAGGGATCGGCGTCGTATCGACATGGTGACTCCTACGTGGGGGTGGAGGGTTGTGGGGGGACGGGGACGCCACGCGGGTGCTGCCCGCTGGTCGGCCCGGGGCCGCTGATGATCGGAGGTCCAGCGGCGGGCGGCGGTGCCGGACTGCGCGAGGCGGGTGCACCCTTGAGCGGGCGATGTGGAGCGGAACGACGCGCTGAAGCGAACATCGAGAACTCCGTGGCGGGCTCAGCCGGTACGGCTCGCCCACGCGGCATCCTGCGTCCTCAGGGGTTCGGCAACCTGACGATGTGGGGGCCTCACCGGAACAACGAATCGTGCGCGTACGTGTCATGAGAGCCCGTGGGCACCGCGGGCCGAACAATCGAACGTCGTTCGATCAAGCGAACGCCAACCGGCTGTTTCAGATGCCTGGGATCATAGGCATCTCGGCAGCGCGGGGTCAATATACGTCATACGTATCGCGGCGCCCGAGCGTGCGCCTGCAGGGCCGACTCCCCTGTAAATGGGTGAGTGGCCGTATCTGGGTCTGGAGTTGGCGGCCCTCTTGATCCCGACACATCATACGAGTTATGTTTCCGGGCCATCACGCTTAGTGAGCCTACTCGGCCCTCCGGAGAGTGAGCGGCGATGAAGCAGCGGGCACTGTGCTTGACGGTCCGCCGGACTCCGGAGTCCTGGCGCCCCGCGGAATCACAGCTCCTGGCCGGGCAAGTGTCGCCTGACGCGCCGCCCTCGGCCCCAAGACCGTACCAGCGCCAGCCGCGGGCTGGTCAAACCCCCACGAGAGGTCCGCAGTCATGTCGTCGTCATCGTTCCGGCTCAGCCGCCGCAGGCTGCTGGCCTCGTCCGCCGGCGTCGCCGCGGGCGGCCTGCTCGCGCGGGTCGGTACCCCGCAGGCCGTCGCGGCCGCCCAGGGTTACACCCCCATCTCCTGTCGGTCCTCCACTGTTGCGGCCCTCGTCTCGGCCGGTCCCCGCACCTCTCGACCACACGGGGGGGCAGCTCGGGCCGTCCGGCCACGCCGTGATGGAGCAGGCTCCTGACCGGTGAGAACGTGTCTTCGACCCACGGCGCGGTCGATGGTTCTCTCCGGGGCCGGCGACCGCGAAACTTTCCTGCCCGCGTGATGGTGCCAGGTGCCAGAATGGGGGTGGGAGCAGCGGGATGTTCTCGGGCCGGGTCTCTGCTACGACGTGTGACTGCGGCGGGACCGATCTGCGGTGAGAGGACGATCGTGGCGCACGAGCAGTCGGGAGCGTCGTCGGTGAACGGGCGGGATCCCGAGGGGGACGAGCGGGGGCCGGTCACCATCGCGTACATCGCGGAGTCCGCGGGCGTCTCGGTCCCCACCGTGTCGAAGGTGCTCAACGGCAGGTCGGGCGTGTCCGACGGCACCCGGGCCCGCGTGGAGGCGCTGATCAACCAGTACGGGTACCAGAAGCCTCCGGGCAGCCGCAGCAACGTCGTGGAGCTCGTGTTCCGCGAGCTGGAGAGCATGTGGGCGGTGGAGATCATCCGTGGCGTCGAGCGGGTGGCCGGCAGGAGTCGGGTCGGCGTCATGGTCTCGGAGTTCGGCCTCCACGACTCGACCGGCATGTCGATGGACGACACGGTCGGGCGTCGTCCGCAGTGTGTGCTGTCGGTGGCGCAGTTGTCGGAAGCCGAGCGTGAGCAGCTGAGGGCGAAGGGGATCCCGTTCGTCGTCTTCGACCCCACCACCGAGCTCCCCGACGATGTCCCCTTCGTGGGTGCGACGAACTGGCGGGGCGGACATGCGGCGGCGCGGCATCTGATCGGGTTGGGGCACCGTCGTATCGCCATGATCGGTGGGCCTGACGAGGTGTTGTGCTGTCGCGCGCGGCTGGCCGGCTACGGGTCGGCGATGCTGGAGGCCGGGCTTCCGATGGACGCTGAGCTGGTTGTCCGGGCCCCGCTCACGCGCGAGGACGGCCGTGCCGCGGCTCGTGCCCTGCTGACGGGGCCTGATCGGCCCACCGCGATCTTCGCCGCCAACGATCTGCAGGCGCTCGGTGTCTATCAGGCCGCACGTGAGGTCGGGCTGCGCATTCCGGAGGATCTGAGCGTTGTGGGCTTCGACGACCTGCCGGTTGTCGCCTGGGCGGATCCGCCGCTGACCACGGTCCACCAGCCGCTGACCGAGATGGCGGTGGCGGCCACCGAACTGGCGTTGGCCCTGGGGCGTGGAGAGCAGATTCCGCAGATCGGGGTGGAGATCGCGACCACCCTCGTGGTGCGGAACAGCACGGCTCCGCCGAAGGGCTGAGCAGCACGGCGCTCGCCCGAGCGTGGGCCTGACGCTGGGATTGTGACCGACGTCGGCGGGCCTGGATCGTTCTCTCGCAGAGAAAGTGTCGTGGACCAATGATAGATATTCTCTGATTCTGACGGGATTGTGAAACAAGCGGTCGCCCTCATGAAACCGGGGGCGGCCCACCGGAGGACCCCGACGCGCTGACGCTCGGCGTGGCGGAGGCTCTCGGGGAAGGCCGGTGGCTCCACCAGCCGGTCCATCGGCATGTACGCCGCGGACGGCACCGTCCGCTTCGACTCGGTTCGACGACGAACTCCTTGTTCGATTTGTTTCGGCTCCTGCACGCCCGTTGCCCCGCCGCGGCGGCCGTGAGTACTCTCCCCAAAGAAACTATCGGGCTCATGTTCCAGAAAGTTTCTATCGTGTCCACGCCGACGACACCGAGCCCGGTTCCCACCCCGTGCCGCGCCGGCACGGACGCTTCGAGCCGGAGGTACCATGCGCCATGCCCTACCAGGGACGAGCCGATGGCGACTCATCCCCCTCCTAGCCGCCCTCGTCGGCATCCTCGTCGGTGGTGCCGGAGCGGTGGCCGCCACCAACGTCGACGCGGCGACCGGCGTCGCCGAGCGACCGGCGACCCGCCCGGTCCCCAAGAACGCGATCGATGCCGTGGCCGCGATGCAGCCCGGCTGGGGGCCGAGCAACACGTTGGACGCCATCCCCGACGAGACGGCGTGGGGCAACCCCCCGATCTCTGAGGCCCTGTTGGACTCCGTCCGGGCTCGGGGCTTCAACAGCATCCGCATACCCGTGACCTGGAGCAACCAGCAGCAGGCTTCGGCGCCCTACACGATCGCCCCGGCGCTCCTGGACCGGGTCGAGGAGGTCGTCGACTGGGCGCTCGCCGACGGGTTCTACGTCATCGTCGACATTCATCACGACTCGTGGCAGTGGGTCAAGGACCTGGCCGTCGACCACGACAACGTACGGGCCCGTTTCGACGCGACCTGGGAGCAGATCGCCGAGCGTTTCCGGGGTAAGTCCGACAAGCTGGTCCTGGAGAACGTCAACGAGGCATTCTTCGACGGCGCCACCGACGCCGAGCAACTCGACCTGATGGACGAGCTCAACAGATCCTTCCACAACATCGTGCGTGGGTCGGGTGGCAACAACGCCAGCCGCTATCTGCTGATGCCGACCCTCGGCGACGCGGGGACGCCGGAGCGGATGGATTCCCTGCTGGCCACGATGCAGTCGCTGAACGACTCGCGGCTGATCGCCAGCGTGCACTTCTACGGCTTCTGGCCGTTCAGCGTGAACATCGCCGGCTTCACCCGCTTCAACGACGAGGTGCAGCAGGACATCGACACCCTGTTCACCGGGCTGAACAACACGTTCGTGGACCGGGGCATTCCGGTGATCGTCGGCGAGACCGGCCTGCTCGGCCTCGACTACACCAAGCCCGGCGTCGTGGAGCGGGGCGAGATGCTGAAGTTCTTCGAGGCGGTGGGCTACGCGGCACGCGTAAACGGCCTGACCCTCAACTACTGGGACTCCTACATCAACCGCCAGACGTTCGAACCGCACGACCCGGACCTGTTCGCGCAGATCCAGTCGAGCTGGACCGAGCGTTCGGGGACCGCCTCCTCGGACATGGTCTTCGTCTCAAGGACCGATCCGATCACGGACCAGACGCTCACCCTGAACCTGAACGGCACCACCTTCCAGGGACTCAGCCACAACGGCTCCCCGCTGGCCGAGGGCACGGACTACACCCTCTCCGGCAATCAGCTCACGCTGACGGCGGCCGCGCTCACCCGGCTCGTCGGCAACCGTGACTACGGGGTCAACGCGACCATCCAGGCGAACTTCTCCCAGGGCCTCCCCTGGAAGATCTTCATCAGGAGCAGCGACACCCCCGTGCTGTCGAACGCGACAGGGACGACCGACTCCTTCGCCATCCCGACGCAGTCCCGTGGCGACGTGCTGGCGACGATGGAAGCCGTGTACGACGACGGCAGCTACGCCGGCCCGGCCAACTGGACTTCCTACAAAGAGTACTGGTCCAGCTTCAGGCCGGATCACAGCAACAACACCACCCTCCTCACCTCCACTTTCTTCAACGAGGTGAACGACGGCGCACGGGTGACGCTCACCTTCCACTACTGGAGCGGCGCCACCGTGACGTACCACGTGACCAAGTCGGGAACCTCGGTCACCGGCACCACCACCTGACGCGCCCGTCCCCGACCTGGCGGGCCGGAATCCCCTCACGGATTCGGGCCCGCCAGGCACGAGTGAGCACGCTCAGCGATGATCCGTCGGCCGAGGTGGTCGTCGCTCGTTCGGCACCGCCCGCTTCGGAGTGGCGCAACGTACGCCATGGTTCGACAGCTGCCACCACCGGGGACCGTTCACCGTCCCCGCGTTCGACGACGCGGTGGCACGGACCGCGTCCGGGCGGCGCTGGAGCTGGCGAACTTCACCGCCGCGCCGTACGGCACAGTGGAACAGCGGCTGAAGCAGTGGGGCGTCCAGGGGCACCCACTACACCCTGAGGACGGGCTGCCGGTCCGCACCGAACAGGGCAACGCGGAGGTCGTCCCCGAGTCCTACAGCTTCATCGCCGCGCCCGAGGCGGTTATCGCCTTCCCCGACCTCCCGCGAAATGGTGCCGGTGCTGATTGCCTGGCGAGCGGTGCGCAGCCGCTGCTGCGTGACGATGCCATTGGAGCGGTTCAGTACCGCTCGGTCTCGGCGAAGCCCGTGTCGTTGCCTTCGCCGAAGGCGGCGGTCGCGGGGGGCGGGTCGAATCCGGGCGGGCTGTCCTTGAACGCCAGGCCCATGCCGGCCAGCTTCTCCTTGACCTCGTCGATCGACTTCGCGCCGAAGTTGCGGATGTCGAGCAGGTCCGCCTCGCTGCGCATCACGAGCTCACCCACGGAGTGGATGCCCTCGCGCTTGAGGCAGTTGTACGACCGGACGGTGAGCTCCAGCTCCTCGATCGGGATCGCCAGGTCGGCCGCCAGCGCGGCATCCGTCGGGGACGGGCCCATGTCGATGCCCTCGGCGTCCACGTTCAGCTCGCGGGCCAGGCCGAACAGCTCGACCAGGGTCTTGCCGGCCGAGGCCATCGCGTCGCGCGGGCGCATGGCCTCCTTGGTCTCGACGTCGACGATCAGCTTGTCGAAGTCGGTGCGCTGCTCGACGCGGGTGGCCTCCACCTTGTAGGTGACCTTCAGCACCGGGCTGTAGATCGAGTCGACCGGGATGCGGCCGATCTCCTGGCCGACGGCCTTGTTCTGCACCGCGGAGACGTAGCCGCGACCGCGCTCGACGGTCAGCTCCATCTCCAGCTTGCCCTTGCCGTTCAGCGAGGCCAGGACCAGGTCGGGGTTGTGCACCTCGACGCCCGCCGGCGGCGCGATGTCCGCGGCGGTGACCAGGCCCGGGCCCTGCTTGCGCAGGTACATCACGACCGGCTCGTCGTGCTCCGAGGAGACGACGAGCTGCTTGATGTTGAGGATCAGGTCGGTGACGTCCTCCTTGACGCCCGGCACGGTGGAGAACTCGTGCAGCACCCCGTCGATCCGGATGCTGGTCACGGCCGCGCCGGGAATGGAGGAGAGCAGCGTGCGACGCAGGGAGTTCCCGAGGGTGTAGCCGAAGCCCGGCTCCAACGGCTCGATCACGAACCGGGAGCGGTACGCGTCCACGACTTCTTCGGTGAGAGTGGGACGCTGAGCGATCAGCATGAAATGTTGCCTCCAGTCTTCGGCACCCGCCGTATGACGCCGCCCGACCGGGCGGCAGCCCGATGTCGGCACGGCCAAGGGTACGGGCGATGCGGATCATCGGCCGTAGGCCTCGCGGGCCACAGCGTCATCGGTGCCATGCAGGTCTCACGCCGCAGAGCCGGCGGGCTACCCGCGACTGCCTCGGCGGGCGACCAGGGCCGTCTGGGCCTGAGACGAGCCCGCCGTGCGACACGAAACGTTCCCCGTAGAAGGCCATCGGCATGTCGCCGTCGGCCACCGGGCCGCGCGGGGCGCGCGTCCGGCCGTCCGCGAGCGCCGGCCGCCACACGCTGAGCAGCGACTGTTCGCCCTCGACCCGCTGGCCGGTGCCGTGCGCACCCACTACGCGGGCTGTCCCGCCCCCTCCCAGGCACTCGCCGTCGAGCACCACCGGTAGCAATGCGGGCCCCGCCGGAGGATTCGCATTCGGCCGAGCGCGGATGTACGCGGGATGTTGTGCCTTTCGCGCCGGCGAGACATGATCGTCGCGAAGCTGACCGTGGGACGAGCCGGGGCCGCCGCGTTCGTGCCGCTGCACTCGGAGTATCCGACGCGGCTCCCCGAGGGGAGCGGGAGGAGCCGCCCGTCCCCCGCCGAGCACGGCGACGCGTCCTGACCACCACGCACCCGCCTCCACCCGTCGACCGTTCCGCCCTGACCGTTCCAGCCCCGATCGTTGTCGAGCACGGAGAGAAGGCATGAGGAAGGACGATGTCGCGATCATCGGCGCCGCCGGGGTCTTCCCGCGCGCGGAGGACGCCGAGGCGTTACACACCAGCCTGCGGTCGGGCCGGGAGTGTGTCGGCAGTCCCGGCGCGGACCGGGTGCGTTCCGTGGAGGAGGACCCGGGAGAACGCTACGTCTCGATGGGGTACCTGAACCGCGTTGACCTGTTCGACCACGAGTTGTTCGGGCTGTCGCCCCGCGAGGCCGAGCAACTGGATGCCCACCAGCGGCTGTTGTTACAACTCACCCACCAGGCGATCGAGTCCGCCGGCTACGCCCCGGCACGGCTTCGCGGCACGGCCGTCTCGGTCACGCTGGCCGCGATCGAGGCGAGCGCCGCCGTCCCGGACGCCGACCGCGATGTCGAATCGATGCTCGGTACCTCCGCGGCCGCGCTTGCCGC
Organism: Streptomyces sp. B6B3; assembly: GCF_039871525.1. Taxonomy (NCBI): domain Bacteria; kingdom Bacillati; phylum Actinomycetota; class Actinomycetes; order Kitasatosporales; family Streptomycetaceae; genus Streptomyces; species Streptomyces sp. B6B3. Next base: position 204,886 of record NZ_JBDPLU010000016.1, read on the forward strand.
CCGCCTCAGCTACGCCTTCGACCTGCGAGGGCCGGCCCTGGTGGTGGACACCGCGTGCAGCAGCGGGCTGACCGCGCTGAGCCTCGCGGTGCGGCAACTGCGCGGACGCGAGGTGCCGCTCGCGATCGTCGGCGGGATCAACGTGTTCTCCCAGCTGATCAGGCGGTCCGAGTGGATTCCCCTGCGGAACCTGGAGTCGCCCGACGGGCGGTGCCGCCCGTTCGACGCCGGCGCCAATGGCCTGGCGGGCGGCGAGGGTGGCGGCGTCGTCCTGTTGAAACCGCTGCCCGATGCGGTGGCCGACGGCGACCACGTGCTCGCGGTACTGAAGGGCATCGCCGTCAACCACAACGGCTTTCGCGCGGCCAGCATGGCCGCGCCCAGCCAGCTCGGCCAGGCGAACGTCATCACAGAGGCGTGGCGGGACGCGGACGTGGACCCGGCCACCATTGGCTACGTCGAATGCCACGGGTCCGGCACGCCGCTCGGCGACGTCGTGGAGGTGGAGGCGCTGCACCGGGCGTTCGCCGACGCCGGGGTGACGGAACGCGAGCCGGATCCGCCGTGCGCGATCAGCTCCGTCAAGGCGAACATCGGCCACCTCGGCAACGCCGCCGGCATCGCCGGCCTGTTCACGGTGCTGTCGGCGCTGCGGCACGGCACCCTCTACCCGGCGGTCAACTTCACCGCCCCGAATCCGCTGATCGATTTCGACGGCCCGGTGCGTGTCAACACCGAGGCCCGGCCCTGGCCGGGTGACGCGGCCTCGCCCCGCCGGGCGGGCCTCAGCAGCTGGGGCATGACCGGCACCAACGTGCACGCCGTGCTGGAACAGGCCCCCGTCGCGACGACTCCCGACAGGGCGACCCCCGCCGCGACGACCTCCGACGCATCACGGGTCGAACTGGTCACGGTGTCGGCCAGGACGCCCGCGGCGCTGGACCGTTACCGCGCCCGGCTGGCCGACTTCGCCGAGACCACCGGCCAGCCCCTGCGGGCCGTCGCGCACGTGCTGAACCGGGGCAGGGACGACCACCCGCACCGGCTGGCCGTCACCGCCGCCAGCACCGGCGAACTCGCCGGCCGGCTGCGCGAGGCGCCCGTCCCCGACCGGGTGGCGGCCGACGCGCCGCGCCTGGTGCTGCTGTTCTCCGGTGACGCCCCGCTGGACGACGAGACCTGGCGGCGGCTGCGCGCGGCGTTCCCCGTCCCCGCCGAGTGCGCGGAGCTCGACGCCGCGGCGAGCGCGCCGGCCGGCCGGCTGGTCGCCCGGCAGTACGCGCTCTACCGCGTCGCGGAATCGCTCGGCCTCACCGACGTCGACCTGGTCGGCTCCGGCGCCGGCAACTTCACCGTGCGGGTCATCAGGGGCCGAACCACGTTGGCCGAGGCCGCCGCCGAGGCCGCGGCGGCCAACCCGTCGGCCGCCCCGGACCCCGACCGGCTCAAGGCCGTGGCCGCGGGCTTCGCGCGCGACGGCGCCCTCCTCGTCGCCCTGGGCACCGGAGGCGTCCTCGCCAGGGAACTCCACGCCCGAGCTCCTCAGTTGACTCTGCTCGACTTGGCGGGCGACGGGTCGCGGGCCGACGTGCTGGGGCGGCTCGGCCGGCTGTACGCGCTCGGCGCCCCGCTCGACTGGGAGCGCTACTACCGCGACGCCGACGTCCCCCGCGTCGAGGTGCCGACCTATCCCTTCGAACCGACCCGGTGCCGGCTCCCCGTCCGTCGCCGCCCGTCCGCCGCGGCCGGTGCCGCCGCCGCGTCGGCGCCGGCCGATCTCGCGGCCATCGAGGACCGGGTGGCCGAGGTCTGGTCGGAGCTGCTGGAACAGCCGGATGTTGGCCCCGACTCCGACTACTTCACGCTGGGCGGCACGTCCCTGCTCGGCGTCGGCATGCTCCGCCGGCTCCAGCAGAGCTTCGGCGTCGAGGTCACCTTCGCCGACCTGTACGCCCACCACACCGTCAGGTCCCTGGCTCAGCGGCTGCACGCGTTGGCCGCCCAACACGCCCCGACGGCACCGTCAGCCGAGCCGATCGAGGTCATCGGACGGGACGGCCCGCTGCCGCTGTCCCCGGGGCAGGAGGCTCTCTGGTACCTCGACCAGATCAACCCGGGAAGCCCGCTCTACAACGTGCCCAGCACGACGCACCTGACCGGTCCCGTGGACGAGACGGCGCTCCAGGACGCGCTGATCGACATGGCCGAGCGCCACGAGTCGCTGCGCACGCTGTTCCTGGTCGACGACGACGGCGTCCCGTACGCGATGCCGACCGCCCCCGAGCCGCTGCTGAGCGTCGTCAACGTCAGCCGGTTGCCGGCCGAACAGCGCGGCCGTCGGGTGCGCGCGCTGATCAGGGACTCCGTCTCGACGCCCTTCGACCTCACCCGACACACCCCGATCCGGGCAATGCTGATCACGCTGGCCGAGGAGGAGCACGTCCTCGTCCTGACGTACCACCACATCGTCTTCGACGGTGGGTCGCAGTCGCTGTTCGCCCGAGACCTCTGGGAGCTGTACCGCGCGCGGAGCACCGGCACCGCACCGCGGCTGCCCGAACTGCCTGTCCAGTACGCCGATTTCGCCGCCTGGCACCGGTCAGCGCTGACCGGGCCCCGGCTGGCGCGCGGCCTGGAGTTCTGGCGTCGGGAACTCGACGGCCTCAGCCGCCCGGAGCTGCCCCTGGACCGTCCGCGCCCGGCGTCCCAGTCTTACGCGGGAGACGTGATCACCTTCTCCGTGCCCGCCGAGGACGCCGAGCGGGTGCGCGAGTACAGCCGCCGCCACGGCGTCACCACCTTCGTCACCATGCTCGCCGCGCTCGACTCGATGCTGCACCTGTGGACCGGGCACACCGACGTCGTCGTCGGCGTCGCCACCTCCGGCCGTGTGCACCCCGATGTCCGAGACCTCGTGGGCTACTTCAACGCCCTTCCGCCCTTCCGGACCGGCGTCACCGCGGACCTCACGTTCGACGAGGTCGTCCGGCGGTGCGCGAACACCGTCGCCGGCGTCCTGGACCACGAGGAGGTGCCGCTCAACAAGATCATCGCGGCCGCCGATGCTCCCCGCGGCCTCGCCCGGCACCCGTTGTACGACGTGACGTACACCTACCAGAACGTGCCGCCGCTGGAGTCGGGCCTGGGCGATCTACAACGCTCCCGGTATCGCGACACCGAGGTCGGCGGCACCGTCCCAGGCACCGCCAAGTTCGACCTGACCATCGCGATCGAGGACGCCGGCGCCGGCGCCATGGGCGGCGAGTTGGAATACGCCACGTCGCTCTTCGACCGCTCCACGGCCGAGCACCTGGCGCTCTGGTTCCCGGCCCTGATCGCGACCGTCATGGCGCACCCCGACCGTCCGCTCGGCCGGGTCGCCCGCGACGACGACGCGACGGCGGCACCGGCGGCCCCGGCGGCCCCGGCGGTGTCACCCCCGCGGTCGGGGGAGCCGCCGGACCCGGCGGAGCCGCCCGAACCGACGACGCCCGCCATGGCACCCGCCGCCTCGCACGCACGGGAGATCCTGATCCGGCTGTTCCGCGAGCTGATCGACGTGGAGACGGTGGACGCCGATGACGACTTCTTCGCCCTCGGCGGCGACTCGGTGATCTCGATCCGGATGGCCGCCCATGCCCGGCGGCACGGCGTGGTGATCAACCAGCGGCAGGTGTTCGAGCTGCGCACCCCCGCCGCCATCGCCGCGGCGGCCACGACGCCGACCGCGACATCCGAGGTCGCCGCCGACGCGGGGCGCGCCGTGCCGTCCGACTTCCCGCTGGTCTCGTTGAGTCAGTCCCAGATCGACCGCTTGGAGAACCAGTTCGGGGGTGCGGCGGAATGAACGTCGCGCTCCGGGCCACCGCCACCCACCTGCCGGGTCGCGTCGCTCTGGCCGATCTGCCGGAGCTCGCCGAGCAGGACGAGCGGGAACGCGCGGCGTGCCAGGCGCTCGGTATTGAACGGGTGGCGGTCGCGGAGGATCTGACGGCGGTGGACCTCGCGGCGCGCGCTGGTCGGCAGGCGCTGGCCGCGGCTGGTCTCGAGCCTGGCCAGGTGGATGGCGTGGTTCTCGTGGAGTCCCGGGCGCCGGAGGCGCTGTCCAGTTCCGAGGCGACGCGGTTGCAGGCGGAGTTGGGTGCGGACCGGGCTTGGGCGTTCTCGGTGGGTGGTCTTGGTTGCGCTTCGGTGGTGCCGGCGTTGCTGACCGCGTCGGGGTTGCTGGCCGCTGATCCGCATGCCTCGCATGTTTTGGTGGCGCATGGCAGCAAGCCGGTGACCACCCGGCGTTATCGGCATCCGGTGACCGTCAACGGTGACAGTGGTCAGGCGGTCCTGGTCTCTCGGGATGGACCGTTGCGTGTCCGGGATCTGTTGTTGGAGACCAATGGCGGTTACTGGGACCTGTTCCGGGTGGATTATCGGGCGGGTCCCCAGGAGCGGTGGCGTGAGGAGTGCACCGACCTGCCGCGTTATTCCTTTGCGTTGGCGGTGGAGTCCCGGAAGCGTGTGGCGTCGTTGACGCGGCGGCTGTTGGAGCGTAACGGCGTGGATCGTGACCAGGTCGCGTGTTGGGTGGGGCAGAACCTGTCGCTGGCGGCGTTGCGGGTGGTCGCGGAGTCGCTGGACGTGAAGGTGTCGCAGGTGTGTGCCGAGAACCTGCGGGAGTACGGCCATCTGGGCCCCAATGATGCGTTGTTGAACCTGGAGACGGCGATGGCGCGTGGTGAGGTGCCGGAGGGTGGCTTGGCGGTGGTGCTGAACATGAGTCCGGTGGCGGCGTGGAGCGCGATGCTCGTCGAGCACGGTACGGGGGGTGGCGGAACCCTGCTCCTCTAGCCGACCGGTTCCAGCCCGTCCAGCGAGCTCAGTGACATACGGAGATGGGGGTCATGACGTTGCCTCAGCAAGCGACCGACGAGATCACCGGCAGGATCTTGGAGTTCCTGTCCGCCGCCACTGGCGGGCGGGAGCTGGCGGTGGATCAGGACTATGTGGCGGAGGGGTTGATCGACTCGTTACTGGCGCTGGAGTTGGTGACCCAGGTTGAGCAGCTCTTCGATGTCGAGGTCGATGTGGCGGACCTCGACCTCGACAACTTCCGCACGGCCGGGCGCATCGCCGCGTTCGTCCGGCGCAAGCGCGGCGAGCCGGGGCCCGAGTCGGAGCCCGAGTCGGAGCTGGCCGATGGCTGAGCCCGCGGAGCCCACCTTCGGCGCCACCGAGCCCGCCGTCGGCGCGAAACTCGGCGCCGAACTCGGTGCCGTCGTCGGCTTCGTGGAGGGTGTGCGGGGTGATGCTGACGCTTGGGATCGTGCCGGTGCGTTGCCCGCGGAGGTGGTGAAGGCGGTCGCGGCGGCCGGGTTGCTGGCCGCTGATGTGCCCCGTGGGTATGGGGGTGCGGGTCTGAGCGCGCGGTCGCTTGGTGAGGTCTGTGCTCTGTTGGGTGGGGTGTGTAGCGCGTTGCGTGGTCTGGTCACGGTCCAGGGGATGGTGGCCGCGGCGTTGTTGCGTTGGGGTACGGATGAGCAGCGGGCGGTGTGGTTGCCGGCGTTGGCTGGTGGTGACCGGCTTGCGGGTTTCGCGGCCACGGAGGCGGGCGCGGGCAGCGATCTTGGTGCGCTGGGGGCCAGCGTGGTCCGGCACGGGCCTGAGTTCGGGTTGACCGGGCGCAAGGTGTGGGTGACGTTCGGGGAACTCGCTGACGTCTTCTTGGTGATCGGCCGGCTCGATGAGGGGTCGGGCGCGCGGATGGTGGCCCTGCTCGTTGAGGCTGATCGGCCGGGGGTGGCGGTGGAGCCGGTGCGTGATCCGTTGGGGATGCGTGCCGCGCGGTTGGCGCATGTCGCGTTCGATGATGTGCGGGTTCCGGCCGGGCGGCTCGTGGCCCCGCCGGGTTTCGGGCTGAGCCATGTGGCGGCGACGGCTATCGATCATGGGCGGCACACGGTGGCGTGGGGCTGTGTGGGTATCGCGGAGGCGTGTCTGGCTCTTGCGGTCGAGCATGCCGGCCGCCGTACCCAGGGTGGTGTTCGGCTCGCCGACCATGAGGCGGTGCGGGCGGTGTTGGGTCGGGCCAGGGTGGCGGCGTCGGGGGCGCGGCTGATGTGTGCGCACGCCGCCGGGTTACGGGACGGTCGGTCGCCTGCCGCGTTCGGGGAGACGGTGGTGGCCAAGTACGCGGCTGCCGAGGCCGCGGCCAGTGTCAGCCAGGACGCGCTGCAGTTGCACGGCTCCGCGGGCTGCGACGCCGACAGCGCGGTCGGGAGGCATTTCCGCGACGCGCGGATCATGCAGATCATCGAGGGCTCCCGCGAGGTGGCCGAGGTGCGGATCGGGGACCTCGCACTCCGCCACGGCCAGCCGGCCAGCCGGCCGGCGGGCCGCGGGGCCTCTGAGGAGGGAGTGACGTGATGTCGACCGGCACCACTCAGGCCCCGACGATCAAGTGCCTGGTCTGGGACCTGGATGACACCGTGTGGGACGGCGTCGTCGTCGAGGGCGACCCGGCCCGGCCCACGCCCGCCGCGCGGGCCGCGCTGAAGGCACTGGACGAGCGCGGCATCCTGCACGCCGTGGCGAGCAGGGGTGACCACGACGTGGCGCACGCGCATCTGACCGCGCACGGGCTGGCCGAGTACTTCTGCGCGTTGGAGATCGGGTGGGGTGCGAAGTCCGAGGCGGTGCGGCGGATCGCGAGCA
>NZ_JBDPLU010000017.1:0-208803 GCF_039871525.1 Streptomyces sp. B6B3
GACCACTCGTCGAGCGCCACCACCAGCGGCGCGGGGCCCCCCCGGCCGGCGCCGCCCTGCGGAGCCAGCGTGACCCGGCCTGCGTGCGTGGCCGGACCATCCCGGCCTGGGCGACCCTCGGGCGGCCGGCGTCCGTGCCCGGGCCACGTCGGCCGAGGTCATCACCGGTGGCACGGCCGCCACACAGGGTCCGCCCGGCAGGGCCAGCGTGACCAGCCGGCGTTCGTGCCGCCCGGGCGCGGCTGGCGCCTGCCTCTCGGCCCCGCGGCCGGCCGCCGGTCGGCCAAGCAGCACCAGGCAACCGGCCCGCACACCGGGCCGTCCCGGCCAGGCCACCCCCGCAACCCTTCGGGGCCGGGTCGCTGGGCGCGGCGGGGTGGGATGTACGGGTGGAGCGGCACGCGCGGGACGGCGCCCGGGCTGTCTCGGTGAGCGGGGGAGCCGGCTTTCGCGCCCGGTCGGCGTCGTTCAGGCCCGGGCTGTCGCCCAGGCGTGCTGGACCCGCAGCGACTCGCGTACCTCGGCGAGTTGGGTCGCGACGGCGGACGGTGCCGTGCCGCCGCGGGCCGAGCGCGCGGCCAGCGAGCCCGCCACCGTGAGCACCGAGCGCACCTCGGGGGTGAGCCGGGGCGAGATCTTGGCGAACTGCTCGTCGGTGAGCTGGTCCAGCTCGATGCCCTCCGCCTCGCAGACCTTGACGCACTCCCCCGCGATCTCGTGGGCGTCGCGGAACGGCACGCCCTCCCGCACCAGCCATTCGGCCACGTCGGTGGCCAGGGAGAACCCGGCCGGCGCCAGCTCGCCCATCCGGTCCCGGTGCACGGTGAGCGTGGCCAGCATGCCGGTGAAGGCCGGCAGCAGCACCTCCAGCTGGTCGCAGGAGTCGAAGACCGGCTCCTTGTCCTCCTGGAGGTCCCGGTTGTACGCCAGCGGCAGCGCCTTCAGCGTCGCCAGCAGGCCCGTCAGGTTCCCGATCAGGCGACCCGACTTGCCGCGCGCCAGCTCGGCGATGTCCGGGTTCTTCTTCTGCGGCATGATCGAACTGCCCGTGGAGAACGCGTCGTGGAGCGTGACGAAGGAGAACTCCTTCGTGCTCCAGATGATGACCTCCTCCGCGATGCGCGACAGGTCCACGCCGATCATCGCGGTGATGAAGGCGAACTCGGCGACGAAGTCGCGGGACGCCGTGCCGTCGATCGAGTTGGCCGCGGAGCCGCCCTCGAAGCCCAGGTCGGCGGCGACCGCCTCCGGGTCCAGGCCCAGCGAGGAGCCGGCGAGCGCGCCGGAACCGTACGGCGAGACGGCGGTCCGCGCGTCCCACTGCCGAAGCCGCTCCGCGTCCCGCCCCAGTGCCTGGACGTGCGCGAGCACATGGTGCGCGAAAAGCACCGGCTGGGCGTGCTGCAGGTGGGTGCGGCCCGGCATGGCCACGTCCGGGTGGGCCTCGGCCAGGCCGACCAGCGCCTCCTGGAGGTCCGCGAGCAGGCCGGCGACGATCCGGGCGTGGTCCCGCAGGTACATCCGGAACAGCGTGGCCACCTGGTCGTTCCGCGACCGGCCGGCGCGGAGCTTCCCGCCGAGCTCGGGGCCCAGCCGCTCCAGCAGCCCGCGCTCCAGGGCGGTGTGCACGTCCTCGTCGGCGACGGTGCCGGTGAACGAGCCGTCGGCGACGTCCGCCTCGAGCCGGTCGAGCCCGGCGAGCATCCGGGTCAGCTCGTCCTCGGTCAGCAGCCCGGCGCGGTGCAGCACCCGGGCGTGCGCCCGGGAGCCCGCGATGTCGTACGGGGCCAGCCGCCAGTCGAAGTGGACCGAGGCGCTGAGCGCCTCCAGGGCCGCGGCCGGACCGTCCGCGAACCGTCCGCCCCACAGCCGGACGTCGCCCGGTCCCGCGCCGCCCTCGGGTTCCTCGTGCCGCACGTCGCTCACCGGACCGGGCCCCGCGTGCTGGCGATCCGGCCGACGCGGACGGTGGTGTCCGGTCCGCCGGAGTGGGCGAGTACGACGCGCTCGGGCACGGGGCCTCCTCGGGAAACATGCAGGAACGCGAATAAGTATGCAGCGCTCTGCATGACGAGTCAAACCGCGGTCGCCGCCCCCAGGCGCCTCTCCCCCGGACCAGCGTCGCATACTGCCCAGATGGGGAAAACATACGAACGCATAGCCGGCAGGCTGCGGGAGTTCATCGAGCGCCAGCCCGTGTTCTTCACCGCCACCGCACCGCTGTCCGGCGACGGTACCGTCAACCTCTCGCCGAAGGGCGTGACCGGCTCCTTCGTCGTGCTGGACGAGCACACCGTGGCGTACCTCGACTTCGCCGGTTCCAACGCCGAGACGATCGCCCACCTGCGGGAGAACGGCCGCATCACGCTGATGTGGTGCGCCTTCGACGGACCGCCCACCATCGTCCGGGTGCACGGCCGGGGCGAGCCGGTGTTCCGCGACGACGCCCGCTTCGGCGAGCTGCTCGCGCGCTTCCCCGACGCCGAGGAGCCCTACCGCCACGGCCTCCGCGCGATCATCGTGGTCACGGCCGAACTGGTCCGTGACACCTGCGGCTACGCCGTGCCGTTCCTGGACTACCGGGGCGACCGACCCCTGCACGCCTCCCGTTTCGCGCGCGAGACGGACGAGTCGCTGGACGCCTACTTCACCAGGAAGCCGCACGTGGCAACGAGCATGGACGGCCTGCCGGGACTGCCGCTGCCGCTGCCGCCAGCCCCCGCCGGGACCCGGTGCGAGCCGGCCGAGGACGGTGATCTACCCTCGGCCGCGAGCCGGACGACCAGCGATCCTGGAGGCGAACATGCTGGCGACTTCCCTGGGTGAGGGCGCGGAACTGCGTCCCCTCGAACCCTGGCAGGCGCCCCTGCTGGCGGCCTACACCGACCGGGTGCGGGAGCACCTGACGCCGTGGCTGCCCTGGGCCCACGCCGTGACGGACGTCGACTCGGCCCGGTCCTTCCTGCAGGGCTACGCCGACCGGCAGGCCGCCGACCGCGGTCGGATCTACGGCATCTGGCTGGGTGACGAACTGGTGGGCGGGATGATCTTCCGCCTGTTCGACATCGACCAGGGATCGTGCGAGCTGGGCGCCTGGCTGGCCCCCGAGGCGCAGGGCCGGGGTCTGGTCACCGGCGCCGCCTCGGTGATGACCGACTGGGCGGTCAGGCAGCGCGGGATGTCCCGGGTGGAGTGGCTGGTCAGCCCGGCGAACGCGCCGAGCATCGCGGTCGCCCGGCGCCTCGGGATGACGCACGAGGGGACGCTGCGGAGCGTGTTCGCCATGGGGGGCGAGCGGCACGATCTCCAGGTGTGGGCGGTGCTCGCCGATGAGTGGCTGCGCCGCGAGGGATAACCCACACGGGTGATCCGTGCGCGGGTTGTGCGGCGACCGGGTCGAGCAGTGGCCGGAAAGTAACGCCAGGTCAGCTCCCCCGAGCCGTCTCAACGCGCCGTGCGCCGTGCGCCTCCGGCGTGAACCGGAACTCGAACGCGCCGTTCCTGCACGTGCGTTGGGAGGCCAAGCTGAGCGGACGATCATCCTGCGAGGGAGTCCCGCGATGTCCGTCAGCCTTGGCATGCCCGCCCCGCCCGCCCCCGCCCGTCGCACCACCCGCCGCGTCATGGTGGGTGGGGTCCCCGTGGGCGGGGGCGCGCCCGTCTCCGTGCAGTCCATGACCACCACCGTCACCGCCGACGTCGACGCCACGCTCCAGCAGATCGCCGAACTCACCGCGGCGGGCTGTCAGATCGTCCGCGTCGCGGTGCCCTCCCAGGACGACGCGGACGCGCTGCCGGCGATCGCCGAGCGGTCCCGCATCCCCGTCGTCGCCGACATCCACTTCCAGCCGCGCTACGTCTTCGCGGCCATCGACGCCGGCTGCGCCGCGGTGCGGGTCAACCCGGGCAACATCCGGCGCTTCGACGACCAGGTGCGGGAGATCGCCCGGGCCGCCGCGGCCGCCGGGGTGCCCATCCGCATCGGCGTCAACGCCGGCTCCCTCGACCCGCGGCTGCTGGCCAAGCACGGCAGAGCCACGCCGGAGGCGCTGGTGGAGTCCGCGCTGTGGGAGTGCTCGCTCTTCGAGGAACACGGCTTCACCGACCTGAAGATATCCGTCAAGCACCATGATCCGGCCACCGTCGTCGCGGCGTACCGGCAGCTCGCCGAGCGGTGCGACTATCCGCTGCACCTCGGCGTCACCGAGGCCGGGCCGCTGCTGCAGGGCTCCATCAAGTCCGCGGTGGCCTTCACCCAGTTACTCACCGACGGCACCGGCGACACCATCCGGGTCTCGCTGTCCGCGCCGCCGGTGGAGGAGGTGAAGGCGGGGCTCGGCATCCTGGCGTCCCTGGGCCTGCGGGAACGCTCGCTGGAGATCGTCTCGTGCCCGTCCTGCGGGCGCGCCCAGGTGGACGTCTACCGGCTGACCGAGGAGGTGGCCGCCGCGTTCGACGGTTTCCCCCACCCGTTGCGGGTGGCGGTGATGGGGTGCGTGGTCAACGGCCCCGGCGAGGCGCGGGAGGCGGACCTCGGGGTGTCCTCGGGCAACGGGAAGGGCCAGATCTTCGTCCGCGGGCGCACGGTGCGCACCGTGCCGGAGGCCCGGATCGTCGAGGCGCTCGTCGAGGAGGCGCTCCGGCTGACCGAGGAGGCCGCGGACAGAGCCGGTGAGGCCGAGGGCGGCGGGAACGGGGGCGAAGGGGACGGCGGGGACGGAGGTGGCGGGGACACCGGGGATCCGCCGGGCCCGCGGCGGCCGGCCGGGGCGGGGAACGGCGCGACGGCGGTCGAGGGGGCGGTCCGCTCATGACCACCGCGCCCGAGACCCAGGGGGAGCGCGGCACCGCGCGGGAGGCCCTGCACCGCGCCCGTGCCCTCGTCGACCCGGCGCTGCGCGAGTGGGTGGGCCGGCTGCCCGCCCCGGTGTCCCGCGTCGCCTCGTACCACTTCGGCTGGACCGACAGCGCCGGGCGCCCGGACGACGCGCCGGCCGGCAAGGCGCTGCGGCCGGCGCTGGTGCTCGGCTGCGCGGAGGCGGTGGGCGGCTCGGCCGAGGCCGCGCTGGTCCCCGCGGTCGCCGTGGAACTGGTGCACAACTTCTCGCTGCTGCACGACGACATCCTGGACGGCGACACCACCCGCCGGCACCGGGCCACGGCCTGGACGGTGTTCGGCTCCTCCGCGGCGCTGCTCGCCGGGGACGCGCTGCTCATCCACGCCAGCCGGGTGCTGGCCGACCGGCCGGTCTGGCCGCGCACCGACACCGGCATCCGATGGTTGAGCGAGGCCGCCACCCTGCTGATCGAGGGGGAACAGACGGACCTCAGCTTCGAGGAGCGCTCGCACGTCACGCTGGTCGAGTCGCTGGCGATGACCGAGCGGAAGACCGCCGCCCTGCTCTCCTGCTCCTGCGCTCTGGGGTCGCTGTGGGGCGGCGGCTCGCCGGACCAGACCGAGGAACTGCGCCGGTTCGGCCTCCACCTCGGCATGGCCTTCCAGCTGGCGGACGACCTGCTCGGCATCTGGGGCGATCCGTCGGTCACCGGCAAGCCGGCCGGCGCCGACCTGTCCAGCCGGAAGAAGTCGCTGCCGGTGGTCGCCGCGCTGGACTCCGGCACGGCGGCGGGGAGCCGTCTCGCCGAGCTCTACGGCCGCCCCGAGCCGCCCGAGGACGCCCAGGCGCGGGCCGAGGAGGTCGCGCTGCTCGCCGCGCTGGTGGCGGAGGCCGGCGGCCGCTCGTGGGCCGAGGAGATGGCCGAGGAGCAGCTCGGCCGGGCGCTCTCCTGCCTGCGCGCGGCGAGCCCCGAGGGACCGGCGGCCGCGCGCCTCGCGGCCCTGGCCCGGTTCGCCGTCCGCCGCGACCGTTAGCCCGTCGGTCCCGTCCGGCCCGTCAGGCCCGCCCGGCCCGTCGGCACACAGGACCGCATAAGCCCCAAGCCCTCCGTCGGATCCGTCAGGCCCCGCCGGGCCACCGTTCCGTCCACCACCGCGACCCGCCCGGGGCCGTCAGGCCTCGCCCTCCTTCTCCTTCTGCGCCAGACGCAGCAGGTGTTCGGCGAGCGCCTGACCGCCCGTGGGCTCGCGACTGATCAACAGCAGGGTGTCGTCGCCCGCGATCGTGCCCAGGATGTGGTGCAGCTCGGCCTGGTCGATCGCGGAGGCGAGGAACTGCGCGGCGCCCGGCGGGGTGCGGGCCACCACCAGGTTGGCCGACGCCTCCGCCGAGATCAGCAGCTCGCCGGCCAGTCGCGCCATCCGCTCCTCCTTGGCCGACTCCCCCAGCGGCGCCCTGGGGGTGCGGTAGCCGCCCTCGCTGGGCACGGCGTAGATCAGCTCGCCTCCGGTGTTCCGGATCTTCACGGCCCCCAGGTCGTCCAGGTCGCGGCTGAGCGTCGCCTGGGTGACGTTCAGCCCGTCGTCGGCGAGCAGCTTCGCCAACTGGCTCTGCGAGCGCACCGGCTGGCGGTTGAGGATCTCCACGATCCTGCGGTGCCGGGCGGTGCGCGTCTGGGGTACGGACGGCCCTGCGTGGTGCCGCTCGTCTGTCATGCTCCCTCTCCGGGTCATCGGTCCGCGGCCGCGGAATCCACGGCGTCCAGGACGCCGGGGAGCGCCGAGAGGAACGCGTCCACCTCCGCGTCGCCGATGATCAGCGGCGGGGCGAGCCGCACCACGTCGGGCGCGACGGCGTTCACCAACAGTCCCGCGTCCTGAGCCGCCTGTTGCACGCGCGGTGCAAGTGGCTCGGTGAGCACGATACCCAGCAGCAGTCCGGCACCCCGGACGCGGTCCACCAGCGGGTGGCCCAGACTCCAGACTCCGTCACGCAGCCGCTCCCCCGCGTCCTTGACCCGCTGGAGCAGGTCCTCGGAGGCGATGGTGTCCAGCACGGCGAGAGCCGCGGCGCAGGCCACGGGGTTCCCGCCGAAGGTGGAGCCGTGCCGGCCGGGGGTGAGCAGGAGGGCCGCGTCGCCGAAGGCCATGGTGGCGCCGATGGGCAGCCCGGCGCCGAGTCCCTTGGCCAGCGTGATGACGTCGGCCTCGACGCCCTGCGCCTGGCCGGCGAACCAGTGTCCGGTCCGGCCGATGCCGGTCTGCACCTCGTCGAGCACCAGCAGGGTGCCGGTGGCGCGGGTGATCTCCCGGGCCGCGGCGAGGTAGCCCTCGGGCGGCACGACGACGCCGTTCTCGCCCTGGATGGGCTCGACGATGACCAGCGCGGTGTCGGTGGTGACCGCCGCGCGCAGCGCCGCGACGTCGCCGTACGGCACGTGGTCGACCCGGCCGGGCAGCGGCTGGAAGCCGTCCTGCTTGGCCGGCTGGCCGGTGAGCGCCAGGGCGCCCATGGTGCGGCCGTGGAAGCCGCCGACGGTGGCGACCATGTGGTCCCGGCCGGTGAGCCGGCCGATCTTGAACGCGGCCTCCACCGCCTCCGCGCCGGAGTTGGAGAAGTAGACGCGGCCCTCGCGGCCGGCCAGGGCCAGCAGCCGCTCGGCGAGCGCCACGGGCGGCTCGGCGACGAAGAGGTTGGAGACGTGGCCGAGCTGCGCGATCTGGTCGGAGACGGCGCGCACCACGGCCGGGTGGCCGGTGCCGAGCGAGTTCACGGCGATGCCGCCGACGAAGTCCAGGTACTCGCGCCCGTCGGCGTCGTAGAGCCGGCTGCCCTCGCCGTGGGTGAGCGGGAGGCGCGGGGTGCCGTAGTTGTCCATCAGGGCGCCCTGCCAGCGGGTGGTCAGCTCCTGGTTGCTCATCAGCTCACGCTCCTCGTGCCTGTCCGTGTCCCGTCCCCGTACTCGTGTGCGGCGGTCCCCGCGCGCCCGGGTTCCCGCCTGCCGCCCGCGCCGGTCACGGGTCGGGGACGACCATCGTGCCGACGCCCTCGTCCGTGAAGATCTCCAGCAGGATGGCGTGCTGGACCCGGCCGTCGATGACCCGCGCGGTGCGCACGCCGTTCCTGACGGCGTGCAGGCAGCCCCGCATCTTCGGGACCATGCCGCTGGCCAGCTCCGGCACCAGCTTCTCCAGCTCGCTGACGGTCAGCCTGCTGATGACCTCGTCGCTGTTCGGCCAGTCCGCGTACAGCCCCTCGACGTCGGTGAGCACCATCAGCGTCTCGGCGCCGAGGGCGGCGGCCAGCGCCGCGGCGGCGGTGTCCGCGTTGACGTTGTAGACGTGGTGGTCGTCGGTGCTCCGGGCGATGGAGGAGATGACCGGGATCCGGCCGTCGTCCAGCAGCGCCCGCACGGCGCCGATGTCGATGTCAGTGATGTCGCCGACCCGGCCGATGTCCACCCGCTCGCCGTCGACGTCGGCGTAGTGCTTCGTCGCGGTCATCAGGTGGGCGTCCTCGCCGGTCATGCCGACCGCGAGCGGGCCGTGCCGGTTCAGCAGGCCGACGAGCTCGCGCTGCACCTGGCCGGCGAGCACCATCCGGACCACGTCCATGGTCTCGGGCGTGGTGACGCGCAGCCCGGCGCGGAACTCCGAGGTCAGGCCGAGCCGGTCGAGCTGCGCGGTGATCTGCGGGCCGCCGCCGTGCACCACGACGGGACGCAGGCCGGCGTGCCGGAGGAAGACGACGTCCTGGGCGAACGCGGCCTTGAGCTCCTCGTCGACCATGGCGTTGCCGCCGAACTTGATGACCACGGTCTTCCCGTGGTGGCGGGTCAGCCAGGGCAGCGCCTCGATGAGGATCTGCGCCTTGGGCAGCGCCGTGTGCCGGCGCGTCGGGGTCGCCGTCATGAGGAGTACGCGCTGTTCTCGTGGACGTAGTCGGCGGTGAGGTCGTTCGTCCAGACGACGGCGGACGCCTCCCCCGCGGCCAGGTCGGCGGTGATGCCGACCTCGCGGAACCGCATGTCCACCGTGTTCCGGTCCTCGCCGACCGAGCCGTTCTTGCAGACCCAGACGCCGTTGATCGCGACGTTCAGTTGGTCGGGCTCGAAGGCGGCGGCGGTGGTGCCGATGGCGGCCAGCACCCGGCCCCAGTTCGGGTCCTCGCCGTGGATGGCGCATTTGAGCAGGTTGTTCCTGGCGATGGAGCGGGCCACCTCGAGGGCGTCCGCCTCGCTGGCGGCGCCGACCACCTCGACGCGGATGTCCTTGGAGGCGCCCTCGGCGTCCCGGACCAGCTGCTGGGCGAGGTCGGCGCAGACGGCACGGACGGCCTCGGCGAACTCCGCGTACGGCGGGGCCACGCCGGCGGCGCCCGAGGCGAGCAGCAGCACCGTGTCGTTGGTCGACATGCAGCCGTCGGAGTCGACCCGGTCGAACGTGGTCCGGGTGGCGGCGCGCAGGGCCTGGTCGAGCGCGGCGGCGTCCAGGTCGGCGTCGGTGGTGAGCACGGCCAGCATGGTGGCCAGGCCCGGGGCGAGCATGCCGGCGCCCTTGGCCATGCCGCCGACGCGCCAGCCCTCGCCCTCGACCACGGCGGTCTTGTGCACCGTGTCGGTGGTCTTGATGGCGATGGCGGCGCTCTCGCCGCCGTGCCCGGAGAGCTCCCGGGCGGCCGTGTCGACGCCCGGCAGCAGCCGGTCCATCGGCAGCCGCTCGCCGATCAGGCCGGTCGAGGCGACGGCGACCTCGCCGGCGCTGTGGCCGAGCGCGGCGGCCACCCGTTCGGCCGTGGCATGGGTGTCCTGGAAGCCGAGCGGTCCCGTGCAGGCGTTGGCGCCGCCGGAGTTGAGGACCACGGCGGAGACCCGGCCGCCGGCCAGCACCGTCTCGGACCAGACCACGGGGGCGGCCTTCACCCGGTTGCTGGTGAAGACGCCCGCGGCGTCCAGGCGCGGCCCCTGGTTGACGACGAGCGCGAGGTCCGGGTCGCCGCTCTCCTTGATTCCGGCGGCGACGCCCGCCGCGGTGAAGCCCTGTGCGGCCGTGACGCTCATGGTGCGACTCCGATCGTGGGAAGGCCCAGATCCTCGGGGAGGCCGAGGGCGAGGTTCATGCTCTGCACCGCGCCACCCGCGGTGCCCTTGGTGAGGTTGTCGATGGCGCTGATCGCGACGACGCGGCCGGCCGTCTCGTCGAGCGCGACCTGGAGGTGCGCGGCGTTCGACCCGGACACCGCTCCGGTGCTGGGCCACTGGCCCTCGGGCAGCAGCCGGACGAACGGCTCGGCGGCCAGCGCCTTGGCGTACGCCTCGCGCAGCGCGGTGCCGGTCACGCCTGGTCTGGCGCGCGCGGAGCAGGTGGCGAGGATGCCGCGCGGCATCGGCGCCAGGGTGGGGGTGAACGAGACCGTCACCCGCTCCCCCGCCACCCCGGAGAGGTTCTGGATCATCTCCGGGGTGTGCCGGTGGGTGCCGCCGACGCCGTACGGGCTCATGGCGCCCATCACCTCGCTGCCCAGCAGGTGCGGCTTGGGCGAGCGCCCGGCGCCCGAGGTGCCGGAGGCGGCCACGATCACGGCCTCGGGCTCGACGAGCCCCGCCGCGTACGCCGGGAAGAGCGCGAGGGTGACGGCGGTCGGATAGCACCCGGGGACGGCGACCCGCCGGGTCCCGCGCAGCGCCTCGCGGGCCCCGGGCAGCTCGGGCAGCCCGTACGGCCAGGTGCCGGCGTGCGGCGAGCCGTAGTACCGCTCCCAGTCGGCCGCCTCGGCCAGCCGGAAGTCCGCGCCGCAGTCGACGACCAGCACCTCGGGGCCGAGCTCCGCGGCCACGGCGGCGGACTGGCCGTGCGGCAGGGCGAGGAAGACGACGTCGTGGCCGCGCAGGGCCTCGGTCGTCGTCGGCTCCAGCACCCGGTCGGCCAGCGGCCCGAGCTGCGGCTGCAGCACGCCGAGCGGCTGCCCCGCGTTGGACGCGCCGGTCAGGGCGCCCGTCTCGACCTCGGGATGGCCCAGCAGCAGGCGGAGGATCTCGCCCCCCGCGTAGCCGCTGGCTCCCGCCACAGCAGCGCGCACCGCCATCGTTCATGCCTCCGTCCCGCGAATAGCATGAGTATACGTAGCGCAGAAGATCTATGCAATCCCCTTCTCGTCCCGGCCGGCGCCGGATGAACCCGGATGAACAGCGGTGTGCCGCGATGAAGATTTTGTCCGGACTGTTGACGTAAATGGGAACGCCTCGGACACTCGTCCGCATGGCAGAGCAGGAAGGTGTGCTGGCGCGGCTCCGGCGCGGTCACGAGGAGCGCGTGCTCGACCTGCTGCGCCGTCACGGGGCGCTGAGCCGGGGCGAGTTGGGACGGCGTTCTGGCCTGTCGCGGACCACAATGCACGACATCGTCTCCGGCCTGATGGCCAACGGCGCCGTGCTGGCGTCGGCGCCCGAGCGGGTGGCGCGGGGACGCGGCCGGCCCGCGGAGTCCCTCAGCCTGAACCCCGCCGCGGGGCAGGCCATCGGCATCGACTTCGCGCACCGGCGACTGCACGTGGCGATCGTCAACGTGGCGCACGAGATCGTCGGCTCCGCCAGCGAGGGCCACGCCGCCGACCTGCCCTGGCAGCGCCGCGTCGAGATCGCCGACCGGCTGATCGGCGAGCTGTCCGAGGGCGAGGTGCGGCTCGGGGCGCTGAAGGCGATCGGCGTCGGCGTCGTCGGCCCCGTGGGCAGCCCGGGCGAGGAGAGCGCCGCCTCCCGGCAGCTCGACGCCGTGCCCACCGTGCTCCGCAAGCGCTTCGGCGTCCCCGTGCTGATGGACAACAACACCCGGCTCGCCGCCCTGGCCGAGTCGATCTGGGGCGCGGCGGCGGGCTGCCAGGACGTGCTCTACCTGCGGCTGTCCCACGGCGTCGGCGGCGGGCTGGTGCTCGGCGGCTCCCTGCACCGCGGCGCCCACGGGGTGTCCGGCGAGTTCGGCCACATCACCGTCGACCCGGCCGGCCGGCCGTGCCGGTGCGGCAGTCGGGGGTGCCTGGAGACCATCGCCTCCGTCAAGGGCGTGCTGGACGCCCACCGCGAGGCCGGCGGGCGGGCGCGGAGCCTGCGCTCGTTGGTGGCGGCGCTGGAGGCGGGCGACGCGGACGTGCGCGACCTGCTGGCGCGGGTGGGCGGCCACGTCGGGCTCGTGCTCGCCGCCGTGTGCAACACGGTGGGGCCCGATCTGGTCGTGCTCGGCGGGGAGGTGGCCGAGGTCGGCGGCGCGCTGACCGAACCGGTGGAGCACGCGCTCCGCGCCCACGCCATGCCCATGATCCGGCGCCGGCTGAGGGTTCGCCAGGCGCGGCTCGGCGAGATCGGCGGCGCGCTGGGCGGCATCGCCCTCGTGCTGCACGAGTCGCCGCTGCTGGCCGGCTACCCGGCCGCACCCGACCCCGACGAAGGGTTGCGCTCATGACAGCAGTCACCGTTCCGGACACCGCGTCGAAGGCCACTCCCCGGGAGACCGGGCGACGGCGCTCGGTTCCGGCCCTCGTCCTCAACCTGGTCGCCGTGCTGATCGGCCTGGCCGTCTGGTCGTCGCTCGCCGCGGCGGAGGTGGAGGGCCTGCCCGGGCCCGTCACGGTCGGCGAGCGGGCCGGCGAGATGATCTCCGACGGCACGCTGGGGACCGACGTGCTGGCCAGCCTCAGACGCGTGCTGACCGGGTTCGCGCTGGGCACCGGGCTCGCCGTCCCCGTCGGCTTCCTGATGGGGTGGTACGGGGTGGCCCGCGGGCTGATCGAGCCGTACGTGCAGTTCTTCCGCACGATCCCGCCGCTGGCCATCATCCCCCTGGCGATCGTGCTGCTGGGCATCGGCGAGACCTCGAAGACCTTCGTGATCTTCCTGGCGGCGTTCCTCTCCAGCGTCGTGGCCACCTACCAGGGCGTCGTGGACGTGGACCGGACGCTCATCAACGCCGCACGGGTGCTCGGGGCGCGGGACCGGACGATCTTCCTGAAGGTCGTGGTGCCCGCCTCCACCCCGTTCATCCTGGTCGGCATGCGCATCGGCCTCGGCGCGGCCTGGTCCACCGTGGTCGCGGCCGAGCTGATCGCCGCGCAGGAGGGGCTGGGGCGCCGGATGCAGCAGGCCCAGCTCTACTACGACCTGCCCACCATCTTCGTGGCGCTGATCAGCATCGGCCTGCTGGGCCTGGCGATGGACCGCCTGCTGCTGCTCGCCGAGCGTCGCCTCACCTCCTGGCAGGAGCGCCGATGAACCCGAGCACGACGGCCGACCCGACCGCCGACGCGACGCCCAAGATCTCCTTCCGCGAGGTCGTCAAGACCTACCCGATGAAGGCCGGGACGTTCACGGCCCTGGACACCGTCTCGCTGGATATCGCCGAACGCGAGTTCGTCACCGTCGTCGGGCCCTCGGGATGCGGGAAGAGCACCCTGCTCGGCATGGCCGCCGGGCTGGTGGAGCCCACCGCGGGCGAGACCCTGCTGGACGGCCGGCCGGTCCGCGGGCCGGGACCCGAGCGGGGCGTCATCTTCCAGCAGTACGCGCTCTTCCCGTGGCTGACGGTGCGGCGGAACGTCGAGTTCGGCCTCCGGCTCGCCTCGATCTCCGCCGAGGAGCGCCGGCGGCGCGCCCAGCGGGCCATCGACCTGGTGGGCCTGGGCGACTTCGCCGACGCGCTGCCCAAGACCCTGTCCGGCGGGATGAAGCAGCGCTGCGCGATCGCCCGCGCCTACGCGGTCGACCCGCAGGTGCTGCTCATGGACGAGCCGTTCGGGGCGCTCGACGCGCTGACCCGGGTGCAGATGCAGGACCAGCTCCTCGCGACCTGGAGCAAGGAGCGGCGGACGGTCCTGTTCATCACCCACGACGTCGACGAGGCGGTCTACCTGGCCAGTCGGGTCATCGTCATGGCCAGCCGCCCCGGCCGGGTCCATCGGACCATCGACGTCGACCTGCCCTATCCCCGAACCGAGGCGATCCGGCTGTCACCGGAGTTCGCCCGCATCCGCAACGACGTGTGGCACTCCGTCTACCACCAGACACCGGCCGCGTCGGACGCCTGAGACCTCCCCGAAGACCTCCCCGGAAACCTCTCCACACACCTCCCCAGAAGGGACGTCAGCGCATGCGTGTGTCTCGTCGCACCCTGCTCACGACCGCGTCGGCGACGCTGGCGGGGCTGGCCCTGCCCGCCTGCGGCTCGGGCGGCGGCTCGAACGGCGGCCGGGTCCGCTTCGGCTACATCGCCGACTTCAACGGCGCCAGCCTGCTCGCCATCGCCGAGCGGCAGGACCTGTGGAAGCGGCACGACCTCTCCCCCACGACCGAGGAGTTCACCAACGGCCCGCTCCAGGTCCAGGCGCTCGGCGCCGGGGACCTGGACTTCGGCTACATCGGCCCGGGCGCCCTGTGGCTGCCGGCATCCGGCCAGACCAGCATCGTCGCCATCAACACCCTCACCAAGGCCGACCGGGTCATCGCCAGGTCCGGCATCACCAGCGTGGCCGACCTGGCGGACCGGCAGGTCGGCGTGCCGGAGGGCACCTCGGGCGAGATGATCCTCAACCTGGCGCTGCGGGACGCCGGCATGTCCCTGGAGGACGTCCAGAAGGTGCCGATGGACCCCTCCACCGTGGTCTCGGCCTTCTCCTCCGGGCAGATCGAGGCGGCCGGTATCTGGTACCCACTCATCGACACCATCAAGGGCAACGTGCCCGACCTGGTCGAGGTCGCCGCGACCGACGACTTCCCCGACCACACCTTCCCCACCGCGTTCGTGGCCGGCAACGGCGTCGACTCCGAACTCGCCGAGAAGGTGGTCGGGGTCCTCCAGGAGGCCAACGACTGGCGGGCGGAGAACCCCGACGAGGCCGTCCGCCTCACCGCCGAGATGCTCGACCTGGACCCGGAGGCGGTGGCGTCCGACGCCTCCCACGTGGAGCTGCTGACCACCGCCGACCTGGTGGACCGCACCGACGACGGGACGGTCGTGGGGTGGTTGGACGGGCTGAACGAGATCTTCGCCGACACCGGCCAGCTCTCGGACGTCCCGGACGCCACCTCCTACTACTCCGGCGACGTCTACTCGAGGGTCTTCCGCGCGTGAACCTCCTCTTCCTGATGACCGACCAGCACCGGGTCGACACGCTGGGGTGCTACGGCAACGCCCACGTGGACACCCCGAACCTGGACCGGCTCGCCGCCACCGGCACCCGCTTCGACCGCTGTTACACCCCCACCGCGATCTGCACCCCGGCGCGGGCCAGCCTGCTCACCGGCCAGGCCCCGTTCCGGCACCGCCTGCTGGCCAACCAGGAACGCAACGTCGGCTACCTGGAGGACCTGGCGGAGGACGCCTTCACCTTCCCCGACGCCCTGCGGCAGCGCGACTACCAGCTGGGCCTGGTCGGCAAGTGGCATGTCGGCACCCACCGCACCGCGGCCTCGTTCGGCTTCGAGGGACCCCCGCTGCCCGGCTGGCACAATCCGGTGGACCACCCCGACTACCTGGCCTATCTGGCCGAACGCGGCCTGCCGCCGTACCGGATCTCGGACCGGATCCGCGGCACCACGCCCAACGGCAACCCGGGCAACCTGCTGGCCGCCCGGCTGCACCAGCCGGTCGAGGCGACGTTCGAGCACTACCTGGCGACCCGGGCCATCGAGCATCTGGAGCGCTACGCCGCCACGGGACGGCCGTTCTTCCTGGCCACCCACTTCTTCGGCCCGCATCTGCCCTACCTGCTGCCGGACGCGTACTTCGACCGCTACGACCCCGACCTGGTCGAGCTGCCCGCGTCGATCGCCGAGACCTTCGACGGCAAACCGCAGGTCCAGCGCAACTACAGCGCGCACTGGACGTTCGACTCCATGCCGCTGGAGGTCACCCGCAAGCTCATCGCCGTCTACTGGGGCTACGTCTCCCTCGTCGACGAGCAGCTCGGCCGGATCCTGGACCGGCTGGACGAGCTCGGCCTGGCCGGGGACACCGCGGTGTTCTTCACCGCCGACCACGGCGAGTTCACCGGCGCCCACCGGCTGCACGACAAGGGTCCGGCGATGTACGAGGACATCTACCGCATCCCCGGCATCGTCCGCCTGCCCGGCGCCCCGCCGCAGGTCAGGCAGGAGTTCGTGAACCTGATGGACTGCACCGCCACCATCC
Organism: Streptomyces sp. B6B3; assembly: GCF_039871525.1. NCBI lineage: Bacteria > Bacillati > Actinomycetota > Actinomycetes > Kitasatosporales > Streptomycetaceae > Streptomyces > Streptomyces sp. B6B3. The sequence goes on from NZ_JBDPLU010000017.1 coordinate 16,013, forward strand.
TGGAGCTCGCCGGCTGCGACCCCGCGCCCGCGGTGGACGGCCGCAGCCTCGTCCCCCTGCTGCGCGGCGAACACCCGGCGTGGGCGCCGGACATGACCGCCGAGTTCCACGGCCACCACTTCCCCTATCCGCAGCGCATGATCCGCGACGAGCGCCACAAGCTCGTCGTCAACCCCGAGTCGGTGAACGAGCTGTACGACCTGCGCGCCGACCCGCACGAACTGCGCAACCGCTACGAGCATCCGGAGCTGCGGCCGGTGCGGCGGCGCCTGATGCGCCGGCTGTACGACCTGCTGCGCGAGCGCGGCGACAACTTCTACCACTGGATGACCCCGATGTACGACATCGGGGCCCTGGACCACGACCCCAGCCTGAGCGTCTTCGAGACGGAGGAGACCCCCCGATGAGGCGCACCGAACTCTCCCGACGCCGCCTCCTCGCGGCCACCGGCTCCGGCGCCCTGACCGGCTGGGCCGCGGCCGGCCGGGGCCACGCCGCACCCGCGCCGGGGGGCGGACCCGACCCCCGCGCCATCCCGCTGAACGACGTCCCGCTGAACGACGGCTGGCGCTACGTCGGCGCCGCCGGGGCGGACGCCAGGCTGCCCGGCTTCGACGACACCGGATTCCCCGAGGTGTCGCTCCCGCACACCGCCGTCCCGCTGTCCTGGCGGCGGTGGGACCCGGCCGACTGGTCGGACCGGTTCGTCTACCGGCGCCGCGTGACCCGGCCGGCGGACACCCGGGGGATGCGGGTGTTCCTGGACTTCCAGGGGGTGCTGACCAGCGCGGGCGTCACGGTCGAGGGCACCGACCTGCCCCCGCACGTGGGCGGGTACCTGCCGTTCAGCCACGAGGTCACCGACCTGCTGGAGCCGGGCGGGACCGGCCTCGTCGCGGTCACCGTCGACGGCACCTGGCAGGACGTGCCGCCGGGCGGCTCACCCGACGGGCCCGACGCCATCGACTTCCTGGAACCGGCCGGGCTGACCCGCGAGGTCGCGTTGCGCGCCGTGCCGGAGACCTTCCTGTCCGACGTGTGGGCCGCCCCGGCGGACGTCCTCGACGCCGACCGCCGACGCGTCGAGGTCACCTGCGCGCTCGACGCGGCCGGGCCCGGCGACCTGCCGCTGCGGCTGGTCGCCCGGCTGTGGGACGGGGACACCCGAATCGCGGAGTCGACGCGGGAGGTGCCCGCGGACGCCGCCCTGGCCACGCTCACCCTCGGCGACCTGGGCCCGGTGCGGCTGTGGGACGTGGTGCGCCCCGCGCTCTACCAGGTGGAGGTCGTGCTGTTCGTCGGCGACGCCGCGGTGCACCGCGTGGCCCGCCGGATCGGCTTCCGCGAGGCGCGGTTCGAGGCGGACGGCTTCCACCTCAACGGCGAGCGGCTGCGGCTGGTCGGGCTCAACCGGCACGAGCTGTTCCCCTACACCGGCATGGCCATGCCGCCGCGGGTCCAGCGGCGCGACGCGGAGTTCCTGCGGCACGAGCTCAACTGCGCCCTGGTCCGCTGCTCCCACTACCCGCAGTCCGAGGCGTTCCTCGACGCCTGCGACGAGGTGGGCCTGCTGGTCTTCCAGGAGCTGCCGGGCTGGCACTACATCGGCGGTGCGGCCTGGCAGGACCGGGCGGTCGCCATGGCGGAGGAGATGGTCCGCCGGGACCGGAGCCGCCCGTCGGTGGTGCTGTGGGGCACGCGGATCAACGAGAGCGTGGACAGTCCGCTGCACGCGCGCTGCGAGCGGGCCGTCAAGGCCCTGGACCCGACCCGGCAGACGACCGGGGCGATGAACCTCAGGACCGAGGAGGAGATCGCCGGCTTCGACCACGACGTGTTCTCGTTCAACGACTACCAGGTGGGTCCCGACGAGCACGTGAGCCTGCGCCCGCCGGTCGAGGGCAGGCCGTACCTGGTGAGCGAGGCCGTCGGCCAGTTCCCCCGGTTCCGGCAGCACTACCGGAGGATCGACGACCTCGCCGTCCAGCAGCGGCAGTGCGTCGAACACGCGCTCGCCCACGCGCAGGCCGCGGCGGACGACCGCTACGCCGGAGTCGTCGGCTGGGCCGCCTTCGACTACCCGAGCCGGCACGGCACCGTGTACGAGGCGCTGAAATGGTCGGGCGTGGCCGACGTCTTCCGGGTGCCCAAACCGGGCGCGGCGATCTACCAGGCCCAGGTCGACCCCGCGGTGCGCCCGGTCCTCCTGCCCGCCTTCCACTGGGACTTCGGCCCCGGCTCCCCCGCCGAGGGACCGGGGCCCGACGCGGTGATCTGCTCGAACTGCGACCGGCTGGAGATCTATCTGGACGACGCCCACCACGCCACCGTGCACCCGGACCGGGAGCGCTTCGGCGAGCTGCGCCACCCGCCGTCGTTCGCGGACCTCAGCGTGCCCGGCGGCACCCGTCCGGAACTGCGCGTCGACGGCTACGTCGGCGACCGGCTGGTCGTCTCCCGGCGGTTCAGCGGCGACCCCGCGGGCGACACGCTGTCCCTGGTCGCCGACGACGCCGAACTTGTCGGCGACGGCCGCGACGCCACCCGGGTGGTGTTCCGCGTCGTCGACGCGCACGGCGCGCCGCGCCCGTACGTGTCGGGAGACGTGGCGCTGGCGCTGACCGGGCCCGGCACCGTGGTCGGCGACCGGCCGTTCCCGCTGGGCGACAACGGCGGCGTCGGCGCGGTCTGGGTGCGGACCGCCTCCGGCGGGGGCGGCGACATCCACCTCACCGCGCGGCTGGCCGGCTACCCCGAGGCGGCGGTGCGGATCGCGGTCACGCCGCCGGCCCCGCCGCCGGCGTGACCGGACGGCGGGGCCGCGACGCGGGAGGTCAGTCGGTGCCGGACTCCATCGCGACGTGGTCGAGCAACGCGTCGTCGCCGGTGACCTCGCCGCGGGAGGCGATCGACTCCGCCCCGCCCTCGGGCATCGCGCCGATCAGCCCGGTCGAGGCGGCCTGCGCGGCGCCGATCAGCGCCGGGTGCTGGCTGCCGACCATGCCGAGCCCGGCGTACTGTTCGAGCTTGGCGCGGGAGTCGGCGATGTCCAGGTTCCGCATCGTCAACTGACCGATCCGGTCCACCGGGCCGAAGGCGGAGTCCTCCGTCCGCTCCATGGAGAGCTTGTCCGGGTGGTAGCTGAACGCCGGTCCCGAGGTGTCCAGGATCGAGTAGTCCTCACCGCGCCGCAGGCGCAGGGTCACCTCGCCGGTCACCGCGGTGCCGACCCAGCGCTGCAGCGACTCGCGCAGCATCAGCGCCTGCGGGTCGAGCCAGCGGCCCTCGTACAGCAGCCTGCCGAGGCGCCGCCCCTCGGTGTGGTAGCTGGCGAGGGTGTCCTCGTTGTGGATCGCGTTGACCAGCCGCTCGTACGCCGCGTGCAGCAGCGCCATGCCGGGGGCCTCGTAGATGCCCCGGCTCTTCGCCTCGATGACCCGGTTCTCGATCTGGTCGGACATGCCCATGCCGTGCCGGCCGCCGATGGCGTTCGCCTCCAGCACCAGGTCCACGGCGGAGGGGAAGTCCTTGCCGTTGATCGTCACCGGCCGACCCAGCTCGAAGCCGATCGTGACGTCCTCGGTGGCGATCTCGACGCGGGGGTCCCAGAACCGCACGCCCATGATCGGCTCGACGGTCTCGATGCCCGCGTCGAGGTGCTCCAGGGCCTTGGCCTCGTGCGTCGCGCCCCAGATGTTCGCGTCGGTGGAGTACGCCTTCTCCGTGCTGTCCCGGTACGGCAGGTCGTGGTCGCGCAGCCACTCCGACATCTCCCGGCGGCCGCCGAGCTCATGGACGAAGGCCGCGTCCAGCCACGGCTTGTAGATCCGCAGGGCGGGGTTGGCGAGCAGCCCGTAGCGGTAGAACCGCTCGATGTCGTTGCCCTTGAAGGTGGAGCCGTCCCCCCAGATCTGCACGTCGTCCTCGAGCATCGCGCGCACCAACAGGGTGCCGGTGACCGCGCGTCCGAGCGGGGTGGTGTTGAAGTAGCCGCGGCCGCCCGACCGGATGTGGAACGCGCCGCAGGACAGGGCCGCGAGTCCCTCCTCGACGAGCGCCGCGCGGCAGTCGACGAGCCGGGCGACCGCGGCGCCGTAGGTGGTGGCGCGGCCGGGCACCGAGGCGATGTCGGGCTCGTCGTACTGACCGACGTCGGCGGTGTAGGTGCACGGAACCGCGCCCTTCTCGCGCATCCACGCGACCGCGACGGAGGTGTCGAGACCACCGGAGAAGGCGATGCCGACGCGTTCGCCGGCGGGCAGGGAGGTGAGTACCTTAGACACGATCAGGATTATATGCACTCCTCTGCATGGTCATGCAACCCGGGGGGACGATCCGACCTCTCCCGACCGCGTGCCGCATGGCCCGGCGGCGGCGCCTCACCCGCCGGGCCGACCCGTCCTCCGCCGCTCGGGGGAGGCGGTCAGGACCCGCGGGCGACGCGCCCGCGGAGGCCGTCCGCGCAGGCTGAGGGCCTGACCGCAGGGAGGCGTCGGCGTGGCACGGTGGGACGGGATGGGCCGTATCGGGGGTTACGGGGCGGCGTTGGCGATGACGCCGTACCTGGTGATCAAGATCTCGTGGGTGGTGGGCGCGCTGTTCGGGCTGCTGCCGACCGGCGGCGACGCCACGCTCGCGGAGTGGGTGGTGCTCAACGGCGCCACCGTCGTGATGGCGGGGGTCGGCATCGCCCTGGCGCTCGCCCTGGTGCGGCCGTGGGGGATGCGGATACCGGGTCCGCCGCTGGCGCTGGCGGCCTGGGTGGGGGCGGGGTTCCTGGTGTCGGTGCTGCCGTTCGCCGTCGTCGGTTCGCTGCTCGGGTCGGACGACGCCGAGCCGGACGGGGCGGCGGACGGTCCCGCCGCGACCGACCCCGGTGGCGACGCCGGCGCCACCCTGCCGGCCTGGGAGGCCGGGCTGATCCAGGCCGGTTTCGTCGGCATGGGGCTGGGCCTGGCCCTCGCCCTGCCCGGGTACCTGCGGCGACGCTGGCCGACGGCCTTCGCCGGCCGGCTCGGGGACGGTCCCGGCCGGTCGTCGGTCCGGTGGGCCATCCGGTCGGCGATCGCGGCCGGCGCCGTGCCGGGAGCGGTCTGGCTGTACTGGGCGGCCGGCGGCACCGCGGGCCTGGCCCACCCGGACCGGCGGGACACCGCCTGGTACCTGCTGACGGCGCTGGGCGCGTGGTGGGCGCTGGCCGCGGTGGCGGCCGGCTGGGCGGTCGCCGCCGGTCGGCCGGCGGGGACGCCCCGATGGGTGCCGCTGGCGCTGGGCTGGCTGGGTTCGGGCTCGCTGTTCGCGTGGAGCGGCTGGAAGCTGCCGCTCACCCTCTACGTGGCGCTGGCCCGCCCGGACGACACGGTGCCGCCCGAGCACCCCGCGGTCGCCGTGGCGTTGTACGGGGTGGCGATCACGGCCGGCGCGGGGCTGCTGCGCGCGCTGGTCGACGCCGCCCGCCCGCGGGACCGGCCGCCGGGCTGACGGCCCGGCCCGCGCCGCGGGCGGCGGCCGGCTCAGGGTGCGCCCACGACGCCGGCGTCGTGGGCGATCAGACCGGCCTGGGTGCGGTTCGCGCAGTCCAGCTTGTCCAGCAGCCGCGAGACATGGCCCTTGACGGTGGCCTCGGAGAGGTACAGCCGGGCCGCGATCCGCGCGTTCGACAGGCCCTCGCCCAGGCAGGCGAGCACCTCCACCTCCCGCTCGGTGAGCGAGCCGACGAGCCGCCTGGCGCGGTCCCTGGCCGGATGGTCGTCGCTGGACGCCGCGACGAGCCGGCGGGCGGCGGCGGCCGACAGCACGGTGTGCCCCTCGGCGGCGACCCGCACCAGCCCGATCAGGTCCTCCGGCGGGGTGGACTTCACCAGGAAGCCGGCGGCGCCGGCCCGCAGGGCGCGCAGCACGTACTCGTCGGCGTCGAAGGTGGTCAGCACGACGACCGCCGGCGGATCCCGCAGTTCGGCGATCCGCTCGATCGCGGTCAGCCCGTCCATGCCCGGCATCCGCAGGTCCATCAGCACCACGTCGGGCCGTTGTCGCGTCACCGCCTCGACGCCCGCCGTCCCGTCGTGCGCCTCGTCGACGACCTCGACGTCCGCGGCCGAGCCGAGGATGGTGCGCAGGAACCGGCACACCATCGGCTCGTCGTCCACCACGACCACCCGCACCGTCCGGTCCACGGTCACGCCACCGCCTCGGCGGTGGGCACGTACCCGGGCAACGCGGCCTCCACCCGGAAGCCGCCGTCCGGCGTGGGGCCGGCGCGCAGCGTCCCGTGCACCAGCTCGATGCGCTGCCTGAGGTGGGCGATGCCCAGTCCCGAGCCGGTGGCGGCCAGCGCGCCGCCGGGCCGCCCGGTGGGCGGCGTGTTCCTGACCGAGACCCGGACGCCCGACTCCGCGTACTCCACCCGCACCTCGACCCGGGTGCCGGGGGCGTGCTTGCGGACGTTGGTCAGCGCCTCGCGCACCACCCGGTACGCGGTACGCCCGACGACCGGCGACGCGAGCTCCCGGTCGCCCTCCTCGACCAGTTCGGTCGGGACGCCGACCGCGTTCGACTCGGCGACCAGCCGGGCGACGTCCGCGGCCGTCGGCGCCTCGTCGCCCGCCGCGCCCTCGGCCGGCGCGCGGAGGATGCCGACCAGGTCCCGCAGCTCGTCCAGGGCCTGGCAGCCGGCCGCGCGCAGTTCCTCGGCCGCCTGCCGGGTCGCCTCGTCGGCGGCGGTCATCCGCAGCGCGCCGGCCTGGAGCACCATCAGGCTCACCCGGTGGGTGACCACGTCGTGCATCTCGCCCGCCAGCCGCTTGCGTTCCTCGGCGCGCGCCTGCTCGGCGAGCAGGTGCCGCTCGCGTTCGGCCCGTTCGGCGCGCTCGGTGAGCGCCAGCACCAGCCGCCTGCGGGCGTCGAAGTACAGCGCGAGCAGCGGGCCGAGGGCGGTGCGCAGCAGCCCGATGGTGATCACGGTGATCGACGGCTCCCACGGGCGGGCGACGACGATGGTGAAGGCGGCGAGCGCGACGAGGGCCACCCGGCGGCTCGCCCGGCCCTCCCGGTGCCGGGTGTAGAACAGCGGCCCGTACGCGGCGACCGCGGTCGAGAAGGGCGCCCAGACGTTGCCGCCGCTCGCCGGCGTCAGCGCGTGCAGCGGGGAGATCAGCAGCGTCACCAGCAGCGTGTATCCGCCCAGGATCGCGATGACCGTCAGCGGGGCCCGGCGGCGGGCGATCAGCGAGAGGCAGGCGAGCGCCTGCCCGACCAGCAGCGCCCAGGCGAGGGCGCCGGGGTCGTTCGGCCACCAGCTCCCGCCGACGAGCGTGGCGCCGGTGTCGACGAGTGCGAGGAGGACCGCGATCGCCAGGTCCGGGCCGACGCCGCGGGCGCGAACGCACCGTGGGTCGTTCATGCCGCATACCGTAGGACATTTCCCGCGGGGTTCGGCCTGGTAGGGGACGATCGGCGGGGGCCGCCCCCTACGAAAGTCGCATGCCGGCGCCGGAGACCCTCCGTTCGCCGAGCCGTCGCCGACGGCCGGCGCTGTTCCGGACCCGGTCCGCGGGCGTGGAATCGTGGCATGGCAACCGAACGCAACTCCCGCACGACCACGGCCGGCCTTGGCCGCTACGAGATCGACCCGGACGCCTCGACCGTCGCCTTCCGGTGCCGCGCCGTGTTCGGCCTGGTGCCGGTGCGCGGCACGTTCACCGTGCGGAGCGGGACGGTCGACGTCGCCGAGCCGCTGGCCGACTCCCGGATCCGGGCCGAGATCGACACGGCCAGCTTCCACACCGGCAACCGCCGGCGGGACGACCACGTGCGCTCCCCCGACTACCTCGACGCCGCCCGGCACCCCCTGATGACGTTCGTCGCCGACCAGGTGAGCGTGTCCGCCGTGGCCGGCGCCCTGACCGTGTGCGGCGTGCGCCGGCCGGTGCGGCTGGCCGTCACCCAGGCCGACGCGACGGCGGACGCCCTGTCCGTGCGCGCCACGACGCGGGTGGACCGCACCGCGTTCGGGATCACCACGGCCCGCGGCATGACCGGCCGGTGGCTCGACGTGACCCTGGACATCCGGTGCGCGCGCCGATGAGCACGCGGTCCGACCGGGGCGCCGTCGTCGTGGCTGACCTGCACAGGAGCTACGGCGCGGTGCGGGCCGTGCGCGGGGTGAGCTTCACCGTCCGGCACGGGGAGATCTTCGCGCTGCTCGGCCCGAACGGCGCGGGCAAGTCGACGACGCTGGAGATCCTGGAGGGGTTCCGCGCCCGCGACGGCGGGCGGGTCGAGGTGCTGGGTCTGGACCCGGGCGATCGCGCGGTCGGGCGGGAACTGCGCGAGCGCGTCGGGCTGATGCTGCAGGACGTCGCGGTCGAGCCCTACCTCACGGTGCGCGAGACGGTCGCCCGCGACGCCGGGTACTACCGCGCCCCGCGGGACGTGGACGAGGTGATCGCGCTGGTCGGCCTCGCCGGCCTGGAGCGGCGGCGGGTGCGGTCGCTCTCGGGCGGCCAGAAGCGCCGGCTGGACCTGGCGCTGAGCCTGGTCGGGGATCCGCGCCTGCTCTTCCTCGACGAGCCGACCACCGGCTTCGACCCCACCGCGCGGCGCGCGGCCTGGCGCCTGGTGCGTTCGCTGCGGGACGCCGGCACCACCGTCGTGCTCACCACGCACTACATGGAGGAGGCCCAGGCGCTGGCCGACCGGGTGGCGGTGCTCGCCGAGGGCCGGATCGTCGCGGAGGGCGCGCCGTCGGAGCTCGGCGGTCGCGCCGCCGCGCCGACCCGGATCGGCTTCGCGCTGCCGGCCGGATGTTCCCCCGCCGACCTGCCGCTCGCCGCCGCGCACGGGGTCGTGGCCGACGAGGACGGGCTGGTGACGGTGCGGACCGACGAGCCGACCGGGACGCTGCACCGGCTGACGGCCTGGGCGCTGGGGCGGGGTGTGACGCTCGACCGGCTCGCGGTCGAGCGGCCGAGCCTGGAGGAGGTCTACCTGGGCCTGACCGACGGGGCCGCGGCGGCCCCGGAGCGGAGCGTCCGGTGAGCGCGACCGTCGCCCGACCCACCAGGTCTGGCGCCGCCCTGGCCTGGCACCAGGTCCGCTACGAGCAGCTGTCGTTCTGGCGCAACCCGCAGAGCGCGTTCTTCACCTTCGTCCTCCCGGTGCTGGTGATCGTGGTCTTCGGCGTGATGTTCCACGGCGGCGAGCGCAGCGACTACTTCCACGGCGTGACGCCGTTGCGGTACTACGTGGCGACCATCGCCGTCGTGTCCGTGCTCGGCGCCTGCTACAGCCAGCTGGCCATCGTGCTGGCCACCCGGCGGCAGAACGGGATGCTGAAGCGGGTCCGGGCCACCCCGCTGCCGACGTGGACGTACTTCGTCGGGCTGCTGGCCCACTGCGTCGTGGTGAGCGTGGTGGACGTGCTGCTCATCCTGGGCGTGGGCCGGCTCTTCGGGGTGCCGGTGCCCGATCCCGGCCAGTGGCCGGCGATCGCGGTCACCCTGGTGCTGGGCGCGACCGCGTTCTGCGCGCTGGGCGTCGGCGTCGCCTCGCTGGTCCGCAACGCCGAGGCCGCGCCCGCGGTGGTGCAGTTCGTGCTGTTCCCGCTCGTGTTCGTGTCCGGCACCTACCTCCCGATCCACTCCGACGCGGTGAACGCGATCGCCGGCGCGCTGCCGGTGCGGCCGTTCAACGAGGCGCTGCTCGGCGCCTTCGCCCAGCAGACCGGTTTCGCCTGGCGGGAGCTGGCGGTGCTGCTGCTCTGGGGCGGGGTCGGGGCGCTGGTCGCCGTCCGCCGCTTCCGCTGGGACCCCGGTCCGGGCGGCGGATGACCCGTCACCCGCCGGCCGGCGGCAGGTTGTGGTTCAGCCGGAAGGTGTTGGCCGGGTCGTGGGCGGCCTTCAGGGCGGTGAGCCGGCGGAGGTCCGCGGCCCGGTAGGCGGTGCGCACCCGGTCCGCCGAGGCCGGTCCCTCGGGTCCCGTGCCGTGGCCCATGAAGTTCACCAGCCGACCGGCGAGCCGCGGCCCCAGGGCGGCCAGCAGGGCTCGGTGGGCGGCCATCGCCCGGGCGTCGTCCGGGCCGCCGAGCCGGGAGAGCACGCCCAGGCTGTAGCGGGCGTCCCGGTGGCCCACGGCGTTGGGCACGGCGGGCGGCCGGGCCAGCGCGCCGCCGAGATGCCGCACCTCGACGATGCACGGCACCGCCGCCTCCGGCCCCGCGAGCTCGACGACGCTCGGCACCGCGGCCTCGTCCAGATCGTCGAGCAGGGCCACGTCGCCGTTCCACGGCATCGGCACCGAGGGGTCGTCGTGCACGCTGTCGGCCGCGGTGAACGGGAGGCCGGCGAGGTGGTCGAGCAGCCGCGGGCCGAGGGCGCGCAACGGCGCCACGCACCGCTCCCCCGCCGCCTCGGATCCGGTCCAGGCCACGCGCACATGCGCCACGTGCCGGCCGCGCAGCGGCTCGGGCAGCGCGGGCACGTCGGGCAGCGGCACCAGGGCCAGCGAGGAGTTCATCTCCTCGGGCACGGTCGCCGTCCAGCGCCGGTAGCCGTCGAGGATCTCGGCGGCGCGCGCCGCGCCGCCCGCGTCGAAGTACAGGCCGCCGCCCCAGATCCGGGTGAGCGGCACCAGGCCGATCTCCAGGGCGGTCACCACGCCGAAGTTGTCGCGCCCGCCGCGCACCGCCCAGAACAGGTCGGGCTCGGCGTCGGCGGTGACCCGGCGGGACCGGCCGTCGGCGGTGACCAGATCGAACGCGTGCACCCGGTCGGCGGCGTAGCCGAAGGTGCGGCCCAGCAACGGCAGCCCGCCGCCGACGGTGTAGCCGACCGCGCCGACATGCGACGCGGAGCCGCTCAACGGGGCCAGCCCGTGCCGGGCCGCGGCCTCGATCACCTCGCCCCAGCGCACCCCCGCGGCCAGCCGCGCCCGGCGGGCGGCGGGGTCGATGCTGACCCCCGTCATCCGCCGGGTGGTGACCAGCACCCCGCCCGCGGCGCCGAACGCGGCCCCGTGCCCGGTCGCGGAGACCCCGACCGGCAGGTCCGCGGCGGCGGCCAGGGCGACCGCCGCCCGCACGTCGTCGGCTCCGGTGGCGCCCACGATCACGTCGGGGCGCTGGTCGACGGCGGTGTTGAAGCCCGACCGCTCGGCGTCGTACTCCTCGTCGCCCGGCACCAGCACCGGCCCCCGGACCCGGTCCCGCAGCGTGCCCAGGTCGTTGTCGCGTAGCCGGCCCATGGCCTGCCCCTTTCGTCTCACGTTCGCGTCCCGCGCGCCGTCGCGCGCCCGGCGGCCGATCCCGCCTGCCGCCGGTCTGGGCCACAGGTTGCCTCCCTAACCTGACACCCCCCGTCAACTTTTTCGGGCGATGCTGGGCGGGTGAAGTCCGATCGCCTGCTGTCCCTGCTGCTCCTGTTGCAGACCCGCGGCCGCGTGCCTGCGGCCGAGCTCGCCGCGCGCCTGGAGGTCTCGGTGCGCACCATCTACCGGGACGTCGAGAGCCTGTCGGCGGCCGGCGTGCCGGTGTACGCCGAGCGCGGAAGGCACGGCGGCATCGCGCTGCTGCCCGGGTTCCGCACCGACGTCACGGGGCTGACCGCGGAGGAGGCGCGGGCGCTGTTCGTGCTGGTCGCCCAGGGAACCCACGAGGCGCTCGGGCTGCGCGAGGCGCTGGGCTCGGCGCTGCGCAAGGTGATGGCGGCGCTGCCGGCGCCGCACCGGCCGGCGGCCGAGCTGACCAGCCGGCGGGTCCTGGTGGACCCGGACCGCTGGCTGGTCGGGCGGCCGAGCGCCGACCTCGGGGTGTTGCAGGACGCCGTCTTCGCCGACCGGCGGCTGCGGATCGGCTACCGGCACAGCGGCGCGGCCGAACCGCGCACCTACACGGTGGATCCGTACGGGCTGGTCGCCAAGGCGGGGACCTGGTACCTGGTGGCGGACCGGCGGGGTGTGCCCCGGCTGTTCCGGGCGGACCGGGTGGTGGCGGCCACGCTGACCGCCGCGCCGGTGCGGCGCCGCGCCGGTGTGGAGCTGGCGGACGTCTGGGAGGTGCTGCGGCGGCGGGTGGAGCGGCGGCCCGTGGCCCTGCGGGTCCGGGCCCGGGTGCGGCGGGCGAAGCTCGACCTCTTCCTGCGCCTGGTCGGCCATTCGGTCCTGGAGCGGCCGGAGCCGGCTGGGCCGGCGGAGACGGCGGGACCGGAGTCCTGGGTGGAGGTGACGCTGGGCTACGAGGTGCTCGGGGCGGTGCACCAGCTGCTCCAGCTGGGCACGGAGGTGGAGGTTCTCGACCCGCCGGAGGCGCGGGCCCTGCTGGCCCGCACGGCGTCCGCGATCGCCGAGCGCTACGCGGATCCGGCGAATCCAGGAGATCCGGAGGATCCGGGGAGCGGTTCGGTCGAACGGGCGACCGGATAGGTTGGCTCGCATGGCGAGGGGCGAACTGCTGGGCACCGGGCGGACGGCGGACGTCTTCGCCCTCGACGACCACCGGGTGCTGCGCCGTTACCGCGCGGGCACCGACGCCACCGCGGAGGCCCGGGTGATGGCCCACGTCGCGGCGCACGGGTATCCGGTGCCGGCCGTCTTCCCGGGTGACGGGGACCCGGCCCGCGGGGATCTGGTGCTCGAGCGGTTGGCCGGGCCGACCCTGGCCACGGCCGTGGTCGCCGGGGAGGTGACCGCCGAGCGGGCCGGCACGATGCTGGCCGGGCTGCTGAACGCGCTGCACCGGCTGCCGCCCCGGCCGGAGGACGAGCCGGGGGCGCGGGTGCTGCACCTGGACCTGCACCCGGAGAACGTGCTGCTGACCCCGCGCGGTCCGATGGTCATCGACTGGGCGAACGCCGTCGCGGGCCCGCCGGGGTACGACCGCGCGGTCTCCGCGCTGATCCTCGCCGAGGTCGTGGCCGGCGAGCACCCACTGGCCGACGCCGCGCACCGGATGCTCGCGGAGCTGTTGCCGGGCCTGGACGCGGCCGGCGGACCGGCCGACCGGGACGGCTGGCCGGCCGACCTCGCGCGGGCGCACGCCCTGCGCGCCGCCAATGCCACGCTGAGCGCCGAGGAGCGGGCGCGGCTGGGCGAGGCGGTGGCGCTGGTCGGGACCCTCAGCCCAGCCGCAGGCTCCAGTGGCCGCGCGACCCGCTGATGCTGACCACCGAGAGCGGATGCACCTCGGTGCGCCAGTACGACTGCGGCGGCGCCTTGAGGGCGTAGAGCATGGCCGCGCGGATCACCGAGGACTCGGTCACCGCGACGATCCTGCCGTCCCCCTCGATGGGCCGGGTGTCCAGCCAGCCGCCGATCCGGGAGACGAACGACAGCAACGGCTCCCCGCCGTGCGGGGCCGACCGCGGATCGGACAGCCACAGGTCCACCGCCTCCGGCTCCCGGGCGGCCACCTGCTGCAGGGTCATGCCGCGCCACCGGCCCATGTCGCAGTCGCGGAGTGCCGGCTGGGCGATCGGGGAGAGCCCGAGCGCGTCGCCGGTCTGCCGGCTGCTCGGGGTGGGCGAGCAGTAGCGCAGCTCGGCCGCCGCCAGGGGCACCAGGGCGGGGATGGCGCGTTCCACCGCGTGCCATCCCACCGAGTCGAGTGGGCGGTCATCACCGAAACGGGCGTCGAGAAGCGGCGCACTGCGCGCTGCGGCGATCAGCGTGACCAGCATGCGGCGATCGTACGAGCAGCCGAACAGACGCACCAGCAGGGAGCGCGAAGCCGAAGGGGAAATCCGCGCGCCGCGTGCCACCGGCCGGAAAATCCGAACTCCCTTTCCTCTTAGCGAACTTCAGCACCAGCCACGCGCAGGCGCCGCAAACCCTCCAGGAGTTCGGGCACCCCGGTCGCCGGCGCGAAGCTGAGGCGCAGATGGGGGGCCGGCGGTTCGGCGGCGAAGTAGGGGTGCCCCGGCGCGACGGCGACGCCGGCCCGCAGCGCGGCGGCGGCCAGCGCGGCGTCGTCCGCGCCCTCGGGCAGCTCCAGCCAGAGATGGTTGCCGCCGCGCGGGGCGTGCGGCGGGCGGGCACCGGGAACGACGGGGGGACCAGCCGTCAGCGCGGCCAGCACCGCCTCCCGGCGCTGCCGCAGCGCGGCGGCCACCGTCCGCAGGTGCCGGCCCCAGGCCGGCGCGCCCACCAGTTCGAGCGCGGCCTCCTGGAGCGGACGCGGCACGAAGAAGCTGTCCACCACCTGGATGGCGCGGAGCCTCCGGAACACCGGTCCGCGGGCGGCGAGGGCGGCCACCCGCATGCTGGGCGAGGTCACCTTGGTGAGCGAGGAGACGTGCACCACCGTGCCGTCCGGGTCCTCGGCGGCGAGGGTGGGCGGCAGCGGCCCGGCGTCGGCGTGGGCGAGCCGGCGCGCGAAGTCGTCCTCGACGACGAACGCGCCGGCGGCGCGCGCCGCGGCCAGCACCCGCGGCCGGCGGTCGGCGGCGAGCACCGCGCCGGTGGGGTTGTGGAACAGCGGCTGGCAGACGAAGACCCGTGAGCCGGTGGCCCGCAGGGCGCGTTCCAGCAGCTCCGGGCGCACCCCGTCGCGGTCGACCGGGACCGGCACCGGGCGCAGCCCGGCGGCCCGGGCGATGGCGAGCATCCCCGGATAGGTGGGCGACTCGACGAGCACGGGCGCGCCGGGCGGCGCCAGGGCACGCAGCGCGGTGCTCAACGCGCTCTGCCCGCCGGCGGTGATCAGCACCTCGGCGGCGGTCACCGTCCCGGCTCCGCCGCCGATCTCCCGGGCGAACCAGGCCCGCAGCTCGGCCAGGCCCTCCATCGGCGGTCGTCCCCAGGCGCCGGGGCGGCGCCCGGCGCGGGCCAGCGCGGCGGACAGCGCGCGTTCCGGCCGGAGACCGGGCGCGAGGTAGCCGCCGCTGAGCTCGATCACGCCAGGCGGCGGCGCCGCCAGGGTGGCCAGCACCCCGCTCGCGTCGACGGTGCGCGGTACCCGCGGCGAGCCCGTCTCGGCGCTCAGCGAGACCTCCTGCCACGAGGTGTCCCCGTCCGCCGGCGGCGCGGCGGGTGGCGCGGCGCGGAACGCACCGGCGCCCGGCCGGGTGACCACGAGCCCCTCGGCGGCGAGCACGGCCAGCGCCCGGGAGACGGTCACCGGACTGACCCGATGGCGTTCCACCAGTGCGCGACTGGCCGGCAGCTTCTCACCCGGAGAGTAGCGGTGAAGCTCCTCACGCAGGGATGCGGTCAGCTGGGCCACACTGCTATCGTTGATCATGAGAGTCCAGGATAGCGCTATCGCCCGAGAGTCGGTAGCGGTTCCGGCCCCGCCGGCCGACCGCGGCGGGCTCGCGCTCGCCGGCCTCGGCGTCGCCGTCTTCTCCCTGACCTTCCCGACCACCAGCTGGGCCCTGGAGGGCTTCGGCCCCTGGTCGGTGACGAGCGTCCGGATCGCGCTGGCCGCGCTGATCGCGGTCGGCTGCCTCGCCGCCGCCCGGGTCCCCCCGCCCGCCCGGCGGCACTGGCCGGGGCTGGTCACGGTCGCCGCGGGCTGCGTCCTGGGCTTCCCGCTGCTCACCACGTTCGCCCTGCGCACCACGACCGCCGCCCACGCGGCGGTGGTCGTCGGCCTGCTGCCGTTGACCACGGCCTGCTACGCGGCCGCCCGGGGCGGCTTCCGACCGCGTCCCGCGTTCTGGGCCGCGGCCCTGGTCGGGGCCGCGGTGGTGGTCGGCTTCACGCTGCGGGAGGGCGGCGGCACCCTGGGCGCGGGCGACCCCTACCTCTTCGCCGCGCTGCTGTTGTGCGCCGCCGGCTACGGCGAGGGCGCCCGACTGGCCCGCGACCTGCCGGGCTGGCACGTCAGCGCCTGGTCGCTGGTGGCGTGCCTGCCGCTGTCGCTGCCCGGCGCCGCGCTGGCGCTGCTCGTCGAGCCCGCCGCGCCGACCTGGCGGGCCATGGCGGGGGTGCTGTGGCTGGCGGTGGCCGCCCAGTTCCTCGGCCTGCTCGCCTGGTACCGCGGGCTGGCGCGGGCCGGCACCGCCCGGGCCAGCCAGCTCCAGCTCGCCCAGCCGCTGCTCACCCTCGGCTGGGCCGCCCTGCTGCTGGGCGAGCGGCTCACCCCGCTCACGGCCGCCGCGGCGCTGGCCGTGCTGGTCTGCATCGCGGTCACCCAACGGGTCGCGCGCGGGCCCGGCGCGGGAACCCGCCGTAGACTGGAGAGAGCGTGACCTACCTCACTTTTCGGACAGGAGGTGCCTCCTGATGCGAGCCAACGTCGGCGACCGGCTATTGACCCACGGCCGGATCGTGGGTCAGCAGGACCGGGAGGGCGAGATCGTCGAGGTGATGGGGAGCGAGGGCGAACCGCCGTTCCGCGTCCGCTTCACCGACGGGCACGAGTGCGTGATGTCGCCCGGCCCCGACTCCGTCGTGGAACACCGCGCCGAGCGACCGGCGGCCGGGCCGAGGTAGCCCCGGGCTCCCCGGGGCACCGCGGCCCGTCCCCGGCCGGCCGGCGGCGGACCAACGGGCCGCGCCCGGACACGGTCGAACCGTGTCCGGGCGCGGATGCTGCCGCGGAGCGGGCGGGGTCAGATGCGACCGACGCCGGCGCCGTTCATCACGTTGTTCTTGACGCTCGAGGCGGAGTCCAGGCTGTAGCTGTAGGGGACGCCGCCGACCGAGCCGCAGGTCTGGCCGGAGCCGGAGCCGGTGAAGTAGTTGTTCGTGGCCCTCAGGTTCCCGGGGTCGGAGTCGCCCTCGCCGCAGTGGTAGGGGTCGTCGGTGTTCTCGAAGTAGTTGCCCTCGACGAGGACCCCGGCCTCCTCGGTGGAGGCGACGCCGTAGCTGCCGACGCCGTCGTAGTAGTTGTTGAAGACGTGCACGACGTTGCCGAAGCGGACGCGCGGGTTGCGCTGGTTGGTGCCGTCGAACCAGTTGTGGTGGTAGCTGACGTGCAGCCTGCCGCGGTCCTCGGACCCGTTGCCGTCGTCGTGGCCGAGCAGCATGTTCTTGTCCTGGTCGTACATGCGGTTCCAGGACACGGTGATGTTGTCCGAGGCGCGCTTGATGTCGATGCCGCCGTCGTTCGCCCCGGTGATGGTGTTGTGGTCGATCCACACGTTGGTGGAGTACTGCACGTTGATGGCGTCGTCGTTGGAGCCGGACAGCGTCAGGTTCTGGAGGATGACGTTGTTGGCGTTGGCGACGTTCAGACCGCTACCGGTGATCCGCCCCGAGGTGCCGACGCCGATGATCGTCTTGTTCGACGCCACCTTGGTCATGCTGCTGAGGTTGATGGTCCCGTTGACCCGGATCTCCAGGGTCGAGCTGCTCTTCGCGTAGTTGATGAAGTCGGTGGCGTTCGACACCGTGACGACGCTGCCGCCCGCGCCGCCGGTCGTGCTGCGGCCGTAGCCGGCCGGCGTGCCGACGACGTAGGTGTCGGCCTCCTCGGCGGCACTGGCCGTCGCTCCGTTGATCGCGGTGAACCCCGCGAGGGTGGCCACCGCCGTGGCGATCGCCGCGAAGCCGGCCAGTCTGAACCGTGCGCTCGTCCTGCGCATGACAACTCCAGGAATGCTGGTGACGGGGGGGTGGTGGGCTGCGGTACACCCGGAAGCACCTGCGCCGCGCGGCTCGGCATGGACATGCTAGGACGGAACTTGTGGACGATGAGGGGCCATGTGTGGACTATTGCGCGCTGCTGTGAAGTTGCGGAACCCGTACTGAAACCGAAGCGAACGTTCGTGCCCGATCGGTGACCACCTCGCGGCGTGCGAGTGCCGGATCCCCGCGACGGGGATCCGGCACGTGACCCTCGGGGGTTCGCGCAGCCCGCGCCGGGCTGCGGCCCGGCACCTGACACGCGGGGATCCGCGGGTCGGCGGCGGACGGCCGCGGGCCGCGTCGGCCCGCCGCCGCCCCGCGGCGCGGCACCGGCGGGGCCCCGCGCCCGGCCGGTGCGTCCGCGCCGGCCCACACCGGTCCCTGACCGGCTACCGGGCGGCAGCCCCGTGGTGGCCGTGGTGCTTGTCCTGGTAGTGGTCCTCGTGGACCCGCGCCATGGCCCCGATCGGGTCCTCCACCACGTACGTCGCCGAGTAGAAGACGTTGCCGGTGACCTCGGGATGGTCCTGGCAGAGCGTCAGATGGCGGGAGAGCTCGGCGGGGTCCTGCCACTCCGCGGGCTGGGCCGGGTCGCCGGCCTTGTAGAGCGCCTCGCCGATGTAGAGGTCCACTCCGGTGCCGCCGCAGACCTCGGCCCACCAGGGCACCAGGACCGCGTAGTCGGCGACCTCGAAGCCGATGTTCCAGTAGACCTGCGGGATCACGTAGTCCAGCCAGGACTCCCGGACCCAGGTGCGGACGTCGGCGTACAGGTCGTCGTACGTCTCCACCCCGCCCTGGGTGGCGGAGCCCTCCGGGTCGGTGCTCTGGTTCCGCCAGACGGCGAACGGGCTGACGCCGAACGGGATACCGGGCCGCGCCGCGCGCACCCGGTCGCGCATCTCCTGGACCAGCAGGTTGATGTTGTTCCGGCGCCAGTCGCCGAGGTCGGTGAAGTCGCCGCCGTACTCGGCGAAGGTGTCCGCGTCGTCGAAGGTCTCGCCGGCCACCGGATAGGGGTAGAAGTAGTCGTCCCAGTGCACCCCGTCCAGCTCGTAGCGCTCGACGGCGTCGATCATCGCGTCCTGCACGAAGGCCCGCACGTCCGGGATGCCCGGGTTGTAGTACAGCTTCCCGCCGTAGGGGACCACCCACTCGGGATGCTCCCGGGCCGGATGCCCCTCGGCCAGCTTCGAGGGATCGGTGTGCATGGCGATCCGGTAGGGGTTGAACCAGCCGTGCAGTTCCAGGCCGCGCTCGTGCGCCGCCGCCACGGCGAAGCCGAGCGGATCCCAGCCGGGGTCCTGACCGGGCACGCCGGTCAGCCACTCCGACCACGGTTCGAGCGGCGAGGGCCAGAACGCGTCCGCCGTCGGCCGCACCTGGAGGAACACGGTGGTGAGGTTGAGGCTCACCGCGGTGTCCAGCAGGCTGGTCAGCTCCGACTCCGCCTCACGCTGCGTCAGTCCCGGAGCCGAGGGCCAGTCTATGTTCGCGACCGAGGCGATCCACATGCCGCGCAGCGTGGTCGACTCGGATCCGCCGTGGCCGTGCCCGTGTCCGCGCCCGCGCGCGGCGGTCGCCTCGCTGGTCGACGCGGACGCCGACGCCTGGGTGAGCGTCGCCATGCCTGCCACCGCACCGGCGGCGGCAGCGGTCATGGTCCTGCGGGTGATAGGTGCCATGTATGTCGTACTCCCTGCTGTGGCTGGTAGCGGATTCCTGCCCTGACACAGCCTCCCCAGCCCTCCCCGTAATGTCCTTGTGACACACCCTTATGGGAACAACATTCGACGGTTAGCATCAGCGACACGCGCGACTGGGAGCGCTCCCATCGATGGTCTCGCCAACCGTTCCGCGTGTCCCCCCACCTCGCCACTCCCGTTTCCCCACCCATCCACCCGTCCGCCGCCGCATGGTCCGGCGGCGGATCGAGGAGAGGAGTGCCACCGTGCGCAGATGGAAGCAGGCGACCTGCGGGCTGGCCGCACTGGCGCTGACCGGCGGCCTGTTCGCCGCCACGGCGACCACGGCCAGCGGACAGCCGGAGTCCGGGGGGTCGGCGTCCGCCGCGGCGGAGCCGCTGGCCGAGAACACCGAGAACGCCGCGAACGCCGAGAACTACGCCTGGCAGAACGCCCAGATCGCCGGCGGCGGCTTCGTGCCCAGCATCGTCTTCAACCGCTCCGAGCCCGACCTCGTCTACGCCCGCACCGACATCGGCGGCGCCTACCGCTGGAACGAGCAGGGTCAGGAGTGGATCCCGCTGCTCGACCACGTCGGCTGGGACGACTGGGGCTACAGCGGCGTCGCCTCGATCGCCACCGACCCGGTGGATCCGGACCGGGTCTACGCCGCCGTGGGCAGCTACACCAACGACTGGGACCCGAACAACGGCGCCATCCTCCGCTCCGCCGACCGCGGCGAGACCTGGCAGACCACCGAGCTGCCGTTCAAGGTCGGCGGCAACATGCCGGGCCGCGGCATGGGCGAGCGGCTCGCCGTGGACCCCCACGACAACGACGTGCTCTACTTCGGCGCGCCCAGCGGCAACGGCCTGTGGCGCAGCACCGACGCCGGCGTCACCTGGCAGGAGGTCACGGCCTTCCCCAACCCCGGCGACTACGCCATCGACCCGAACGACGCCACCGGCTACCTCAGCGACGTCATCGGCGTGGTGTGGGTGACCTTCGACCCGCGCGGCGGTTCGCCGGGCAGCCCGACGCGGACCATCTACGCCGGCGTGGCCGACCTGGAGCAGAGCGTCTACCGCTCCACCGACGGCGGAACCAGCTGGGAGCCGGTGCCCGGAGCCCCGACCGGCTTCCTGCCGCACAAGGGGGTGCTGGACGAGGAGACCGGCGACCTCTACGTCACCACCAGCGACGACCCCGGCCCGTACGACGGCACGGACGGCGAGGTCTGGAGCCTCGACACCGCCACCGGCGCCTGGACGGACATCTCCCCGGTGCCGTCGGGCTCCGACCGCTACTTCGGGTTCAGCGGCCTGACCGTCGACCGGTCCAACCCCGGCACGCTGATGGTCACCGGCTACAGCTCCTGGTGGCCGGACACCCAGATCTTCCGCTCGACGGACGGCGGCGCCACCTGGACCCGCGCCTGGGAGTGGACCAGCTACCCGAACCGCGACAAGCGCTACGAGGTGGACGTCTCGGCGGTGCCGTGGCTGGACAACGGCACCACCCCGCAGCCGCCGGAGGAGAACCCGAAGCTCGGCTGGATGACCGAGGGCCTGGAGATCGACCCCTTCGACCCCGACCGCATGATGTACGGCACCGGGGCCACGCTGTACGGCACCACCGAGCTGACCAACTGGGACAGCGACCAGACCCTCACCGTCGAGCCGATGGTGACGGGCCTGGAGGAGACGGCGGTCAACGACCTGGCGGCCCCGCCCGGCGGCGTGGAGGTGCTCAGCGGCCTCGGCGACGTCGGCGGCTTCCGGCACACCGATGTGGGGCAGGTGCCGGCGACGTCCTTCCCGACGTTCGGCACCACCACGAGCCTGGACTTCGCCGAGTCGAACCCGAGCTGGGTGGTGCGCGTCGGCAACCACGTCGGCGACGGCACGGCGCCGACCATCGGCTTCTCGACCGACGGCGGCGCCAACTGGTTCCAGGGCACCCGGCCGGTGGAGAGCGCCAACGGGGGCACGGTCGCCGCGGCGGCCGACGGCAGCGGCTTCGTCTGGGCGCCCTCGGGCACCGCCGTCTACCGCACGGAGGGCTTCGGCCAGTCCTGGACCCAGTCCCAGGGCATCCCGCAGGGCGCCAGGGTGGAGGCCGACCGGACGGACCCCGACCTGTTCTACGGCTTCCACCAGGGCACCTTCTACGTCTCCACGGACGGCGGCGCGACGTTCGCCGCCTCCCCGGCGACCGGGCTGCCGAGCGGCGAGGCCCGCTTCGCCGCGGTCGCCGGCGCCCGCGGCGACGTGTGGCTGGCCGGGGGCACCGGGCTGTGGCACTCGACGGACGCCGGGCAGTCGTTCACCCGGGTGGCCGGCGTCCAGGCCGACACCATCGGCTTCGGCGCGGCCGCGCCGGGCGCCGACTATCCGGCCCTGTACAGCAGCGGCGTGGTGGACGGCGTGCGCGGAATCTACCGGTCCGTCGACGCCGGGCAGAGCTGGGAGCGGATCAACGACGACGAGCACCAGTGGGCCTGGACCGGCGCCGCCATCACCGGCGACCCGGACGTCTACGGGCGCGTCTACGTCAGCACCAACGGCCGCGGCGTGATCTACGGCGAGCCGTCCGGCGGCTGAGGCCCCCGGCACGCCCGCCCCTCCCCCGGCCGCCCAGCCCGCGGGAGGGGCACCACGCGCGCGGCGCGACGGGGAGGACCGGGATCCGGCCGGTCCTCCCCGTCGCCGTGCCGCCCCATGCCGCGGGGTACGGTCGTTGCCCACGGCTGAAAGGGGCAGGTGTGAGCGACATCGAACGCGTCGGCGTGGTGGGCTGCGGCCAGATGGGCGCCGGCATCGCGGAGGTCTGCGCACGGGCCGGACTGTCGGTCCGGGTCGCCGAGACCACCGGGGAGGCGCTGGAGCTGGGCCGCACCCGGCTGGTCAACTCGCTGGACCGGGCCGCCGAGCGCGGCAAGCTCACCGAGGAGGAGCGGGACGCCGCCCTGGCCCGGCTCAGCTTCACCACCGACCTGGGCGAGTTCGCCGACCGCGACCTGGTGGTCGAGGCGGTGGTGGAGAGCGAGCAGGTGAAGACGGAGATCTTCCGGGTGCTCGACCACGTGGTCACCCGCCAGGACGCGATCCTGGCGACCAACACCTCGTCGGTTCCCGTGGTGAAGCTCGCGGTGGCCACCTCCCGGCCGGCCCAGGTGCTCGGCATCCACTTCTTCAACCCGCCCCAGGTGCAGCGCCTGGTCGAGCTGATCCCCGCGCTGACCACCAGCGAGGACACCATGCTGCGGGCCGAGGCGCTCGTGGTCAGGACGCTGGGCAAGCATCCGATCCGCGCCCAGGACCGCTCGGGGTTCGTGGTGAACGCGCTGCTGATCCCGTACCTGCTGGCGGCGATCCGGATGTTCGAGTCGGGCGCGGCGGGCCGCGAGGACATCGACAGCGGCATGGAGCTGGGCTGCGCCCACCCCATGGGGCCGCTCCGGCTGGCGGACCTGATCGGGCTCGACGTGGTGACGGCGATCGCGGACTCGATGTACGAGGAGTACCGCGAGGTCGCGCACGCCGCGCCGCCGCTGCTGCGGCGGATGGTGGCGGCCGGACACCTGGGGCGGAAGACCGGCTCGGGCTTCTACGCGTACGGCTGAGGGCCGCGGCCCGCGGTCAGGAGGCGCGCCGGCCGCCGGACGCCCGCTTCCTGGCGGGCGCCTTCTTCTTCGGCTGCTCGGCCTCCTGCTTCTTCGTGCTCTTCGCGGCCTTGGTGGACTTCGCCGTCTTCGTGGTCTTCTTCGCCGTGGTCTTCTTCGCGGCGCTCCCGCCGGTCGTCGACTTCTTGGCGGCGGCCTTCTTCGCCGGTGCCTTCCGCGCCTTCTTCCCGGCGCCCGAACCGGTGAGCTCCGTGACCGTGGCTCCGCCCTCCTCGCCGCCCTCGCCGCGCGCCCGGCGGGCGGTGCGCACGCTGTCCTCCAGGGCGGACATCAGGTCGATGACCCTGCCACCGGCCTCGGCCGGCTCGCGCGGCCGTTCCGGTTCCGCGCCCGCCAGCTTGGCGCTGACCAGCTCCTCCACGGCCTCCCGGTACTCGTCGTGCAGCTCCTCCAGCTCGACCGAGCCCAGGGTGTCCATCAGCGTGTCGGCGAGGTCCAGCTCGGCGTCCCGTACGGTGACCTTCTCGCTGGGAGCCAGGCTGGCGGCGGACCTGATCTCGTCCGGCCACAGCAGCGTGTGCATGCCCAGCACCTCCTCCCCCTCCCCCTCCAGCGACCTGACCAGGGCCAGCGTCTCGCGGCCGCGCATCGCCAGCTTGGCGATGGCGCCCTTGTCGGCCCGGCGCAGCGCCTCGCGGAGCAGCGCGTAGGGCTTGGCGGCGCCGGTGTCGGGCGTGAGGTAGTAGGAGCGGTCCAGCTGGTAGGGGTCGATGGAGCTGATCGGCACGAAGCCGAGGATGTCCACGGTGCGGGCGGTGGGCAGCGGCATGGCCTCCAGATCGGCGTCGCTGATCGGCACCAGCACCCCGTCGGACGTCTCCCAGGCCCGGCCGATCTCGTCACCCGAGACCTCCCGGCCCTCCTCCTCGCACACCTTGCGGTACCGGATCCGGCCCAGGTCGGCGGTGTGGACCTGCCGGAAGGAGACGCTGTGGTTCTCGGTGGCGCTGACGACCCGGACGGGAATGCTCACCAGACCGAAGGATATGGACCCTTTCCATATGGTTCGCATGAGCTGCCCCTTTCGTGCAGTCTCAGGGTATGCCGGTCGTCGAGGTCGAGGGACGTCGTCTGCAGCTGACCAACCTCGACAAGATCATCTATCCCGACGGCACCACGAAGGGCGAGGTGCTGCACTACTACGCGGTCACGGCCGCGGTGCTGCTCCCGCATCTCGTCGACCGGCCGCTGAGCCTGCTGCGCTTCCCCGACGGTCCCGAGGGGGAGAGGTTCTTCACCAAGAACGTGCCGCCGGGCACACCCGACTGGGTGACGGTGCGCGATGTGCCGCGCTCGAAGGGGCGGACGATCCGGCACGTGCTCGCCCAGGACGTGCCCTCGGTGGTGTGGGTGGCGAACCTGGTCGTGGAGTTCCACGTGCCACAGTGGACGGTGGACGCGCCGGGGGTGGCGGACCGGCTGGTCTTCGACCTCGACCCGGGGGCGCCGGCCACGGTCGTGGAGTGCTGCGAGGTGGCGCGCTGGCTGCGGGACCGGCTGGCGGCGGACGGCCTCACGGCGTACCCGAAGACCTCGGGATCCAAGGGGCTGCACCTGCTCTGCCCGCTGAGCCCGGTCGACTCGGCCCGGGCGTCACGGTACGCGCGGGGCCTGGCGGTGGAGGCCGCGGCGGAGCTGCCGGGGCTGGCGATCTCCGAGATGGCGCGGCACCGGCGCCCGGGGCGCGTCTTCATCGACCACAGCCAGAACGCGGCGGCGAAGACGACGGCGGCGCCCTACACGCTGCGCGCCCGGCCGGAGCCGACCGTCTCCACGCCGCTGACCTGGGACGAGGTCGAGCGCTGCGCCGACCCCGGCGATCTGGTGCTCACCCTGCGGGAGGTCCCCGACCGCCTCACCGACCACGGCGACCTGATGGCCGACCTCCACGACCCCACCCACGCCCGCCCCCTGCCGTAGCCCCGGCCCTTCCCGGGCCGAGCGACCCCGGGCGGGCCCGCCCGGCTGGCCACCGCGCCCGCCCGCTGCGCGGTTCGGGCCGAAGGCTGGCCCATCCGCCGAGCCGCGGCACCTTCCGACGGCCCGTCGCCCCGCGGAGGCAGGACCGACCGGCCGCCGGCACGCGGCGGTGATGGCATGGCCCCGGAAGCGCGGCCTCCCGGCCGAAGGCCGGCACGGACCCCCAAGGCACGGCACCGACCGCCGGCCCCCCTCCCCCGCGGGAACGAGCCCGACCGGCAGGGCCGCCGGACGCGCGGCGGAGAGGCGGACCGCGTGGTGGATCGCGAGCGGTCTCGGCGGCCGCCCGTCAGTCCGGCCGAAGGCCGGCGCGGATCCGCGGGACGCGGAGCCGGCCGGCGGACCGTTGCCTCGCGACGGAGACGAACCGGTGTGGGTCGCGGCCGCGGATGACGCGGACCGCGTGGCGGCCGCCCGGGAGCGCGTCGGGGCCGGGGAGCCGAACCCGGCGTGCGCCTGATGCGGCGGGCGCCGCGGGGGCGGCGGTCCGTGGCCGACAGCGGGGCGGGTCCTTTCGGGCCGGTGCGGGACCGCGCGGCAAGCGCTACGCGCCGCGGAGCGCGGCTCCCGTGCGCTCGGACGCGGCGGCGACCGCCGCGTCACGGGCCGCGCTGGCCTCCTCCGCGGTGAGCGTGCGGTCCGGCGCCCGGAAGCGCAGCGCGTACGCGAGGGACTTCCGGCCCTCGCCCAGCTGTTCGCCGGTGAAGACGTCGAACAGCCGCAGCGACTCCAGCAGTTCGCCGGCGCCGGCGCGCAGCGCCTCCGTCACCTCCGCCGACGGCACCTCCGCGGCCACCACCAGGGCCACGTCCTGGGTGGCCACCGGGAAGCCGGAGATCTCCGGCGCGGTGGGCGCCCCCGAACCGGCCCGCTGCAGCAGGTCCAGGTCCAGCTCCATGGCCGAGGTGCGGGCCGGCAGCCCGAGCGACTTCAGCGCCCGCGGGTGCAGCTCCCCGGCATGCCCGACGAGCGTCCGCTCGCCGTCGATCCGGACGTGCAGCGCCGCGCAGCGTCCGGGATGCCACGGCTCGTGCCGGTCGCCCGTCACCGTCAGCTCGGCGCCGGCCTCCCGGGCCACCAGGCGGGCGGCCTCGACGGCGTCGGCCCAACCGGCGGGCCGGCCCTCGCCCCACCAGCCGGGCAGCTCCCGGTGGCCGGCGAGCACGACGGCGACGCGGCGCGGCTGCTCGGGCAGCGCCGCGTCGAGGGCGGCGATCTCCTCGTCGCCCGGCCGGCCGGTGACCGGCAGGGCCGGGGCCGCCGACTCCTCGCCGGTCGGCCGGAACACCAGGCCGGTCTCGAACAGCGCCAGATCGTGGCTGCCGCGCCCGTCGTTGCGGCGCAGCGCCTCCAGCAGCCCGGGCAGCAGCGTGGTGCGCAGCTCGGGCTCCTCGTCGGAGAGCGGATTGACCAGCCGCAGCGTGCGGCGCCTGCGGTCGTCCGCCGGCAGCCCGAGCCGGTCGAACGCCGGCTGGCCGAGGAACGGCGAGTTCGGCGCCTCCACGTAGCCGGCGCCGGCCAGCGCCCTGCCGACCCGGCGGTGCAGCCGCTGCCGGGCCGTGAGTCCCCGGCCGGCCGGCGGGCGGGGCAGCGTGGCGGGCAGCGCCTCGTAGCCCTCCAGCCGGATGACCTCCTCGGCGAGGTCGTTCGGGGCGGTGAGGTCGGGGCGCCAGCTGGGCACGGTGACGGTCAGCTCGTCCGTGCCGTAGACGTCGCAGCCGATGTCCTGCAGCCGGCGGACCACGATCTCCCTGCCGTACGTGACGCCGGCCACCCGGTCGGGGTGGTCGGCCGCGAGGGTCACCGTGCGGGGCGTGTCGTCCGCGGCGTCCGCGACGACCTCCGTGACGCCGGGCTCGGCGCGCCCGCCGGCGAGCAGCACCATCAGGTCGACGGCGCGCTGCGCCGCGGCGGCCGCGGCCCGCGGGTCGACGCCGCGCTCGAAGCGTCGGGACGCCTCGGAGGACAGTCGGTGCCGGCGCGCGGTACGGGCCACCGCGACCGGGGCGAAGTGCGCCACCTCCAGCACGATCTCGGTGGTGCCGACGGGCGGCCCGACCAGCGGCTCGGGGACCGCGGAGTCGGCGATCTCGGTGTTCGCGCCGCCCATCACCCCGGCCAGGCCGATCGGCCCGGTGCTGTGGGTGATCCGCGGGGCCGGGTGTTCGTGCGGGGGCTCGACCCCGTCCAGGGTGGTCAGCCGCTCCCCCGGCGCGGCGCGGCGCACGCCGATGGGTCCGGAGACCCGCGCCCGGTCGTACGCGTGCAGCGGCTGACCGAGCTCCAGCATCACGTAGTTGGTGATGTCCACGGCCAGCGAGATCGGCCGCATGCCGGCCTTCTGCAGCCGGCGCTTCAGCCAGATCGGCGAGTGCGCCGAGGGGTTGACGCCGGTGATGGTGCGCGCGACGAACCGGTCGCAGGCGGGGTCGGCCACCTCGACCGGGAAGCCGTCCGCGTTGGCCGCGGGCACGTCGAGCAGCGCCGGGTCGCGCAGCGCCCGGCCGAAGGCGATGGCGGTCTCCCGGGCGATGCCGCGCAGCGAGAGGCAGTAGCCGCGGTCCGGGTTGACCGCGATGTCCAGCACCTCGTCGACGAGTTCGAGCAGCTCGATGGCGTCGGTGCCGGGCTCGTGCTCGGGCGGGAGCACCACGATGCCGTCGTGGTCGTCGCCCAGGCCGAGCTCCCTGGCCGAGCAGATCATGCCCTCGGAGAGGTGGCCGTAGGTCTTCCGGGCGGTGATCTTGAAACCGCCGGGCAGCACGGCGCCGGGCAGCACCACGACGACCTTGTCGCCGGGGCGGAAGTTGGTGGCGCCGCAGATGATGTTCTGTGGTTCGCCGGTCTGGTTGGCGGTGCCGACGTCGACCTGGCAGTAGCGGATCGGCTTCTTGAAGCCGCTGAGCTCCTCGAAGTCGAGCACCCGGCCGACCACCAGCGGTCCGGTGAGGTCGGCGCCGAGCCGCTCGACGGTCTCCACCTCGAGACCGGCGGAGATCAGCCGGTCGGCGACCTCGCGCCCGGTGGTCTCGGCCGGCAGGTCGACGTACTCCCTCAGCCAGGAGAGCGGGACGCGCATCAGATCTCCATTCCGAAGGGGCGGGTGAACCGCACGTCGGCCTCGATCAGGTCGCGCATGTCCCGCACGTTGTGCCGGAACATCAGCATCCGCTCGATGCCGAAGCCGAAGGCGAAGCCGCTGTACCGCTCGGGGTCGATCCCGCAGGCGGTCAGCACCCGGGGGTTGACCACGCCGCAGCCGCCCAGCTCGATCCAGCCCTCGCTGGAGCAGGTGCGGCAGGGCCGGTCCGGGTTGCCGACGGAGGCGCCGCGGCAGACGTAACACACCATGTCCATCTCGGCGGACGGCTCGGTGAACGGGAAGTAGTCGGGGCGCAGCCGGGTGCGCATGCCCTCGCCGCCGAACAGCGACTGGACCATGTGGTCCAGGGTGCCCTTCAGGTCGGCCATCGTGAGCCCCTCGTCCACGGCCAGGAGCTCGACCTGGTTGAACACCGGGGTGTGCGTGGCGTCCAGCTCGTCGGTGCGGTACACGCGGCCGGGGCAGATCACGTAGATGGGCGGCTCGCGGTCCAGCATGGACCGGATCTGCACCGGCGAGGTGTGGGTGCGCAACACCGTGCCGGAGTCGCGGCCCTCGGACCCGGCGACGAAGAAGGTGTCGCTCTCGGCCCGCGCCGGGTGGTCGAGATCCATGTTGAGCGCGTCGAAGTTGAACCACTCCGCCTCGACCTCGGGGCCCTCGGCCACCTCGTAGCCCATGGCCACGAAGATGTCCTCGATCCGCTCGGAGAGCGTGGTGAGCGGGTGCCGGGCGCCGGCGGGCCGGCGGTCGTACGGCAGCGTGACGTCCACCGCCTCCTCGACCAGCATGCGCTCGTCGCGCTCGGCCTCCAGCTCCTCCTCGCGGGCGGCGAGGGCGCGGGTGACCGCGCCGCGGGCCGCGCCGACGCGCTTCCCCGCCTCCGCGCGGGCCTGCGGCGGGAGCGCGCCGATCTCGCGGTTGGCCAGCGCCAGCGGCGCGGTGGCGCCGGCGTGGGCGGCCTTCGCCTCGCGCAGCGCGTCAAGGTCCCCGGCCGCGGCGATCGCCGCCAGTGCGGCCTCGCGGGCGCGGTCGATCTCTTCCGGTTTCAGTGCCTCGACCTCGATCGGGTCGTACGACTTGTTGGGTGCCGACATCTCTTCCCGTGCTTCCGTGTGGTCTGCGCTGACAGGCGCCGCGCCCCGGTGGCCGAGTCTACGGGGGCTCGGCGCACCGGTGACGCGGTGGTGAGGCGCGATGGTTCCGCGTGCGGGGCGGTGGTGCGCGAGGAGGCCCGCGGGCGGCGGGGCGGGGCGGGGCCGCGAGGACGCGGCCGGGCCCTCAGCTCAGGAACGCCGGGATGCCCGCGGGCAGGATAAATCGGAAACGGGCGCCGCCGCCGGCGGAGCGGCCGACCGTGACGGTGCCGCCGTGGGCCTCGACGATGCCCTTGACGATGTACAGGCCGAGACCGGTGCCGCCGCGGTCGCTGCCGCGCCAGAAGCGCGTGAAGACGCGGTGCATCGCCCCGTCGGGGATGCCAGGGCCCTCGTCGCTCACGGTGACGGCCGTCCCTTCCTGCCGCGTCCTGTTCGGCGGTACGCCGTGCAGTTCGATGGTGACAGTTCCGGCGCCGTGCCGCACCGCGTTTTCCAGCAGATTGCGCAGCACCTGGTCGATCTTGTGCGGATCGGCCCACAGCGCGGGCAACGGGTCGGCGATGCGCAGCGTGAAACGGTCCCGCTGGCAGCCCTCGCCGACCAGGCTGTCCACGTGGCGGCGCACGGCCGCGTCGAGATGGACCGGCTGCCGGCGGATCTCCAGCCGCCCCGAGTCGATCCGGGAGACGTCGAGCAGCTCGGTGATCAGCCGGGTGACCCGGTCCGCGTCACCGTCCACGGTCAGCAACATCAACCGCTTCTGTTCGTCCGTGAAGCGGTCCCACTTGTCCAGCATGGTGGCGGTGAAGCCCTTGATGGAGGTCAGCGGGGAACGCAGCTCGTGGGCCACGGTGGCGATCAGTTCGGCGTTGCTGCGCTCGCTGCGCTGCCGCGCGTCGGTGCCGCGCAGCGTGACGACCAGCCGCCGCACCGGGCCGCCGGGCCCGACCCGCACGTACCGGGCGGAGACCAGCACCTCGTTGCCGCCGGGCAGCAGCAGGTTCCGCTCCGGCTGTCCCGAGCGGGTGGCCAGGCCGCGGTAGGGCCGGGTGAGCTCCCACCAACGGCGCCCGTCGGGGTCCTCCAGCGGCAGCACCGCCTCGATCGGGCGGCCCAGTGCCTCGGCGGGACGGGTCCCGGTCAGCCGTGCCGCCTCGACGTTGAAGCAGCACACGAGCCCGAGCCGGTCGGCCACCACCAGCCCGTCGGGCAGATCATCGGGGTGCAGGTCGAGACCTCCGGCACCGGCCGCGCTGTCCATCCGCTGCTGCCCCTCTCCCACTGCTGGTCACCGTCCTCACACCCGCCGTATTCATCCCTGCCCCGGCCGGGGCCGGTGATCACCGCGAGGCGCGCCTCACTCGGCGCGACAACCGCCGGGGGCACGCTGGGCGCGGGCCGAGGCGTAGAGGCAGACGGCGGCGGCGGTGGCCAGGTTCAGGCTCTCCGCGTGGCCGTGGATGGGGACCCGTACGGCGGCGTCCGCGAGCGCCCTGGTGGCCTCGGGCAGGCCCCACGCCTCGTTGCCGAACAGCCACGCGGTGGGGCCGCCCATCGCGCCCTCGTCGAGCTCCGCGTCCAGCTCGCGCTCCCCGGCGCCGTCGGCGGCCAGCACCCGCACGCCCGCCTCCGCCAGCCCGCGGACCGCCCGTTCGACCGGGACCCCGACGGCCACCGGGAGGTGGAAGAGGCTGCCGGCGGAGGCGCGCACCGCCTTCGGGTTGTAGGCGTCGACCGAGGCGTCGGTGAGGATCACCGCGTCCGCCCCCGCGGCGTCGGCGCAGCGCAGCACGGTGCCCGCGTTGCCCGGGTCGCGCACGTGGGCGAGCACGGCGACGAGCCGCGGCCGGTCGGCCAGCACCGCCTCCAGCGTCCGGTCGAGGAAGCGGCACACGCCGACCAGGCCCTGCGGGGTCACGGTCTGCGAGAGCGCCGCGAGCACCTCGGGCCCGGCCAGGTGCACCGGAACGCCGGCGTCCCGGGCGGCGGCGAGCAGGTCGTCGTGTCGCTCGGCGGCCTCGGCCGTGGCGAACAGTTCGACGAGGGTGCCCCCGTCCGGCGTGCGGTGGGCGACGGCCTCCCGGATCGCCTGCGGTCCCTCGGCCAGGAAGCGCCGCTCCCGGCCGCGGGCCGTGCGGCGGGCTAGGCGCCGGGCGGCGACGACGCGCGGGGAGCGCGGTGAGGTGAGGTCGACGGCGGGGCCCATGGGCGACGGCTCGCTTCCGTGGGGACGGGGGTGGCGGGGCGGGCGGCGAGGCGGCCACGGCGCCGGGGTACGGACGCCACGGACCCGCGGGCGGCGCCCGCGGGTCCGGTCACGGTGTGGTGCCCGGGCGAGGCCCGGGGGTCCTCCGCGCCGTCTCCAGGAATCCCGGCCCTCAGGCGGCCTTCGGGGCGTTGACGTCGCTGGGCAGCGCCTTCTGCGCGGTCTCGACCAGCACGGCGAACGCGCCGGGGTCGTTGACGGCGAGCTCCGCCAGCATCTTCCGGTCCACCTCGATCTCCGCGGCCTTCA
Organism: Streptomyces sp. B6B3; assembly: GCF_039871525.1. Lineage (NCBI taxonomy): Bacteria > Bacillati > Actinomycetota > Actinomycetes > Kitasatosporales > Streptomycetaceae > Streptomyces > Streptomyces sp. B6B3. Next base: position 47,646 of record NZ_JBDPLU010000017.1, read on the forward strand.
GGCCCTGGATGAAGCGGTTGTAGGTGATGCCGTGCGAGCGGGCGGCGGCGTTGATGCGCTGGATCCACAGCTGCCGGAAGTCGCCCTTGCGCTTCTTGCGGTCGTTGTAGTTGTAGACGAGGGAGTGGGTGACCTGCTCCTTCGCCTTGCGGTACAGCCGCGAGCGCTGACCGCGGTAGCCGCTGGCCTGTTCGAGGATCGCCCGGCGCTTCTTGTGGGCGTTGACCGCCCGCTTGACGCGTGCCACGTGTGTACTCCTTCTAGGGGGCCACGGGGTACGCGGCCCGATAACGGATGAGGTCCCGGTCGGCTCTCCGGCGCCGTCGCCGCCCGCGGGGCGGCCGGCGCGCGCGGATCACTTGCCGAGCATCTTCTTGATCCTCTTGGCGTCGGCCGGAGCCGTCTCCGTCTTGCCGGCGAGGCGGCGGGTGAGCGTGGACGGCTTGTGCTCCAGGTAGTGACGGCGACCGGCACGCTGGCGCATCACCTTGCCGGAGCCGGTGATCTTGAAGCGCTTGCCTGCTCCGGTGTGCGTCTTGTTTTTCGGCATGTCGCCGCAACTCTCCTCGTCCGTGGCGCTCCTGGGCGGCCCGACGACGTGGGGCTCGGGCGGAGCGCGGTGCTGTTTCGTGTTGGTGCTGGCGGCGGCCTGGAGGGCGCGCCCTCAGGCCGACGTCTTGCCCTGCTGGCGTTCGGCCTTGCGGGCGGCCTGCGCCTCCCGGGCCTCGGCCATGGCCTCGGTCTTCTTCTTGTGCGGACCGAGAACCATGATCATGTTCCGTCCGTCCTGCTTCGGGTTGGATTCCACGAAGCCCAGGTCCTGGACGTCCTCCGCGAGCCGCTGCAGCAGCCGGTAGCCCAACTCGGGGCGGGACTGCTCGCGACCGCGGAACATGATCGTGATCTTGACCTTGTCCCCTTGTTTGAGGAACCGGACGACGTGACCCTTCTTGGTGTCGTAGTCGTGCGGATCGATCTTCGGCCGGAGCTTCATCTCCTTGATGACCGTGTGCGCCTGGTTCTTGCGCGCCTCACGGGCCTTCATGGCCGACTCGTACTTGAACTTTCCGTAGTCCATGAGCTTGCACACGGGCGGACGGGCGTTCGCCGCGACCTCGACCAGGTCAAGGTCGTACTCCTGGGCAAGCTCCAGGGCCTTGGCAAGCGGCACGATGCCGACCTGCTCGCCACTGGGACCGACGAGTCGCACCTCGGGGACGCGAATCCGGTCGTTGATGCGGGGCTCGGCGCTGATGGGGCCTCCTCGGTTGCGCCGCACGGTTGCCTGGCGGGCAGCCATGCCGGAATTGTCGTGACGACCACCGGGCCGGAACATCAGAAACGCCCCGGTCGGTACGCAGGCGGGGCTCCTCGGACGGGGAGCACCGCCGCGAGGCACCGCGGGGCGCAGCCTGACCAGTGACCTGCCGGCCGGGAGGGCCGGTCAGGTGGGAGCTTAGGAGCCTCCACTTGCGGGCCGGGCGTCTTGTGCACCCGGCCGGTCGTCTACCAGATTACCGCACCCGAGGGCGCGGCGCGTCCGGTGGGTCGCGGCGGCTAGCCGGGCACCGGCCCGGGAGCGGTGGCCGCGGAGCCCGGGAGCGCGTGCCGGGGGTGGAGCAGCAGGTGCGCCAGCACCCCGAGCGCCGCCCCGACCAGCGGCATGACGATGAACAGCCACAGCTGGGCCAGCGCCTGGCCGCCGGCGAAGAACGCGGGTCCGATGCTGCGGGCCGGGTTCACGGAGGTGCCGGTGAGCGGGTTGCCGACCAGGTGGACCGCCGCCAGGGCGAGCCCGACGGGCACCCCGTCGAAGCCGGCCACGGCGACCGCGGCCCCGCCGCCAGCCCCCTCGGGGCGGGGGTAGGTCACCGACAGGTACACGAAGACCAGCAGGCTGGTCAGCATGATCTCGGCGATGATGGCGCCGCCGACGTTGAGGCCCACCGCCGAGCGGTCGCCCCAGCCGTTGCTCCCGAAGGACTCGCTGGTCTCCAGGCCCGGCACCTGGTGGGCCAGCAGGAACAGCAGCGCCGCGCCGGCGAACGCGCCGACCAGCTGGGCCAGCCAGTAGCCCCCGGCCGTCCTGGAGTCGATCCGCCCGGCGAGCAGCATGCCCAGCGTGACGGCGGGGTTGACGTGGCAGCCGGAGACCGGGCCGATGGCGTACATCAGCACCAGCAGTGTGAAGCCGAACGCCAGCGCGATGCCGAAGCTGCCGATGTACTCGGACGCCAGCACCACGGAGCCGACTCCGAAGAAGACCAGGGCGAAGGTCCCGACGAGCTCGCCGGCGAGTGGTTGCTGACCGGGCTGCCAGTCCCTGAGTGACTCCCTGGACCCCGTGAACAGGTCGGTGAACATCGCGGCCTCCATGCATGAGTCCGGGCGTTCGCGCCGTCTCCCTGGCAGTGTCGTGTCGGCGGGTCGGCGGCGCACCCCGGGGAGACCCGGCCGGGTGTCAGCGGCGGTACGTCGGCTCGCCGGGCAGCGGCGTGCCGGGCGGCAGCACGGCGAGGTCGAGGCCGCGCACCAGGTGGCCGCGGAGCACCTCGTCGGCGGCCAGCGCCCGGGCCAGCCGCCCGACGACCTGTCCGGTGTCGGCGTCCGGGTCCAGGGTCAGCGCCAGGGTGCCGTCCGCCGGGCCGCCGGGCACCAGTCGCGCGGCCACCACCGCGGGCTCGGCGCCGAGCACCGTGCGCACGGTCTCGGCCACCAGGGCGTTCTCGGCCGGGGCGCCACCGCCCGCGAGCGCGCGCAGCCCGGGGCCGGTGAGCTCGTAGCTGACCGGGCCCGCCACGTCGACGACCAGGGTGTCGGCGCGCTCCTGCGCGGCGGCGTGCAGCGCCTGGGCCGGGGCGACCGCGACGGGCCTGGCGTCGGGGCGCCAGCGGGCCAGGGTGTCGGTGGCGGTGAACACCGGCAGGGCGCGCCGGCCGCTCGGCAGGGCGAGGGTGAGCACGGCCATGTCGCTGCTCTTCTCCCGCCGCAGACCGTCGGGGCCGGTCTCCGCCTCGCCGAGCACGGCGACCACCGGGACCAGCAGCCGGGAGCGGGCCAGCGCGGTGAGCAGCCGCGATTCGGCGGCCGGGTCACGGGAGAAGTCGGCGAGCGCCCGGCTGACCGCGGGGTCGGCCGAGCCGTCGTCGCCGTCGAAGGCGGGCCGCGGGATGTTCTTGGGCGCCACGCGTCGAGGGTAACCGGGGGCGCTCGGTCGGCTCGTGCAGGGGCTTACACCCCGCCCGATACGCCCCCTTCCTCACCGACTGTTACGTGTTCGTCATTCGGTACCCGATGACTCGTTGGATCTCCTCGGGATAGCGTGCGTAGCCATGACCCTCCCGGTTCCCCGCCTGACGGCGTGGCGGATCAGGCCCGTCCTGGTGGTGAACACCGCGCTGGCCACAGCGCTGTTGCTGCTCGCCGCGGGTGACGTGGCGCGGTTTCCGGAACCGGTGGGCGCGGCGTCGTCCGTGCCGCCCGACGGGTCGGGAGACACCGAGGCGGCCGGGTCGGACGACGCGGTGACCGACGACGGCGTCGGCGAGACCCAGGGGGCTTCGCCGCACTCGCTGCCGCCCGAGGACGCGGCGCGCGAGCGGCTGGCCGACGAGATGTCGCGGCTGCTCGCCGACACGCAGGCCCGGTTGTCCGTCTCCGTACTGGCCATGGACGGCGGCCTGAGCGTGGGGTACGGCGAGGGTGCCTTCGACACGGCCAGCATCGTGAAGGTCGACGTGCTCGCCGCGCTGCTGCTTCAGGCGCAGGACGAGGGGCGGGAGTTGACCGGGTACGAGCGCGGTCTCGCCGAGGCGGCGATCCAGCGCAGCGACAACGCGTCGACCGACGAGCTGTGGACCCTGATAGGGACGGGCGACGGTCTCGACGCGGCCAACGAGCGGCTGGGGCTGACCGAGACGACGGCGGGCCCGGACTACACCTGGGGGCTGACCCAGACCACGAGCGAGGATCAGATAGCCCTGCTCCGAGCGGTGTTCGGGGACGACTCGCCCCTGGAGCCCGAGTCCCGCGCGTACATCCAGGAGTTGATGGGCTCGGTGGTGCCCGACCAGCAGTGGGGCATATCGGCCGCCGCCGACGGGGACTTCGAGCTGAAGAACGGCTGGCTGCCGCGCAGCCAGACCGGGTTGTGGGACATCAACAGCATCGGTCGGGTGGTCGTGGACGACGACGCCCACTTCGCCAACGGCACCTACCTCGCCGGCGACACCTACCTCGTCGCGGTCGTCTCCGACGGGCACGTGTCGCAGGCGGCCGGCATAGCGGTGGTGGAGGCCGCAGCCCGGCTGGCGGTGGAGGCGATCAGCGCCGGTCCGGACGTCTGAGCCGCACGAACAGCACGCCCGCGGCGCCCAGCAGCAGCGCGCCCAGCGCGCCGGAGAGCGGCGCGAGCCAGCCCGTTCCGCCGCCGTCGGCCTGCGGCCGGGGACCGGGGCCGAAGTACTCGGCGGTGTACGCGCCGGACGCCGTCGCGGGCTCCTCGTCCAGCGCCGCGGCCGCCTCGATGGCCGCCGCCGGATCGACGACGCCGGCGCCGACCGCGTCGTCCCGACCGCCCTCCGGCGGGTTCTGCGCGGTCTCCGCGAGCAGCCGCTTGACCTGACCCGGAGTCAGGTCCGGGTGGGCGGCCAGCAGCAACGCGGCCGAGCCCGAGACGAACGCGGCGGCCGCGGACGTGCCCCAGCCCGAGTAGTACTGGCCGTCGGGATCGGCGACTATCACGTCCTTGCCGGGTGCGCTGACCGTGGCGTACCAGCGTCGGGTGGAGAAGTCGGCGGGGCTGCCGGACCGGTCCACCGCGGCGACCGCGATGACGCCCGGGTAGCCGGCCGGATAGGACACCGGGTCGCCCTCCTCGCCGCCGTTGCCGGCCGAGGCCACCACGACGGCGCCCTTGCTCAGCGCGTAGCGGACCGCGGCGTCCTCCTGGGGGTCCGCGTGCGCCGACTCGCTGTCGTCGCCGAGCGAGAGGTTGATGATGTCGGCGCCCTGGTCGGCGGCCCACCTGATGCCGTCGGCGAGGGCGTCGCCGCGCGCGTCGCGGGCCTCGTCCCTGGCCGGATCGTCGTCCTCCAGCAGCACCCTGACGGGGAGTATCTCGGCCTCGGGGGCGACGCCGAGCACGCCGCTCTCCTGGCCGGCCCCGTGCCCGTGGCCGGCGATGATGCCGGCCATGGCGGTGCCGTGCGCCGCCCACTCCGGGTCGCCGGGGCGGGCGCCGATCCCGACGAAGTCCCGGCCGTCGAGCACGGTGCCCACCAGGTCCGGATGGTCGGCGTCGACGCCGGTGTCCAGCACGGCCACGGTGACGCCCGCGCCGCGCGTGGTGTCCCAGGCGTCGGGGGCGTTGACCGCGTCCAGCGCCCACTGCTGCTGGTCCCTGATGGCGTCGGCACGGGCCGGTGCCGCCCCCGCGGCGACCAGTCCGGCGCCCGGGAGCAACGCCAGCGTGGCGGCGAGCGCCAGCGCGCGGCCGTGCCGCCGGGTGCTGCCGGTGGGCGGGGTCATGGCGTCTCCTCGCCGTCGGCGCCGTCGGCGGCGTCCCGCAGGCCGGCCTGGACCCGGTCGGCGATGCCCTCCGCGTCGTGGCCGAGCCCGGCCAGCGCGACCGTGCTGTCCTGGCCCTCCTCGGTGGCCTCGGCGGCCGGCTGCGGGTCGGTGATGGTCCGTCCGTCGACGAAGCCGGTCACGGCGTAGACCACCACCGGGAGGTCGCCGAGCACCCGGACGGTCCAGGCGGCGCGCTGTTCGTCGCCGAAGTCCTCGGCGAGCGTGCCGGCCGGCCCGTAGGCGCCGGGAATCAGGTCGGGACGCTGCTCCAGCGCCTCGACGTCGAACCGGTCGTGGAGCGCGCGCATGTCCGCCGCCTCGCCCCGGGTGAACAGCAGGCCGACGGTGGTGACGCTGGTCTCGGTCTCGTCGACGTAGGTGGCGCGGACCAGGCGCTCGCAGCCGACGGCGGCGAGCGTCTCCGCGAGCAGCGTGTCGAAGGCCTCGCCGCAGCCGGCGTCCGGGGCGACGGCGATCCGGTTCCAGAGCCGGTCGGAGCCGCCGGGGCCGGCCTCCCGGCCGGTGAGCTGCCGCGGGAAGAGCTGGTCGACGGGCACGTCCCGCCAGAGCGAGCGGGCCTCCTCGAACGCCGCCTGGGAGGTGGCGCCCCGGTCGGTGTCGTCGGTGAGCCAGGCGCCGGCGGCGGCGCCGCCCAGCAGGCCGGTGCCCAGCACGAGGCAGGCGACGGGCGCCACCAGTCGCGCGGTGCGGCGGCGGGCACCGATGGGGCGCAGCAACAGGGTGGGGGGCGAGGCGTCGTCGTCGAGGGCGCCGGGCCCGTCGGCGCGGCCGGCGGCGGGGTCGGGGGATCCGGCGGGCCGTGGCGGCGTCGCCGGGCGCGGGGGCGCCAGCACCTCCACGGTGCGGCGCGGCGGCGCGGTGGGCCGAGGCGGTGTGGCCGGCGTCGGCGACGCGGCGGCCGGCGCGGGCCGCCGGGGTGGCGCGGCCGCGGTGGCGGTGGACTTCGCCGCGGGGCCGGGAGTTCGCTCGGATTCGAGGGGCGCGCCCGGGCGCGGCGGCGTCGCGGGTCTGGGCGGTGCGGCGGGCTTCGGCGGAGCGACGGGCGGGGGCGGCACGCGCCGCTCGCCCTGCTCGGTGTTCATCCGCACACCCCCCTGGCCGCCGGCTGCGGGTCGGCCGGTCTGGATCGACGGAGTCACTTTACGGGCGCCGCCTCACGCGCCGGTACCGGGTCCGTCGGAGTCGGCCCGCACGCCGTCGACGATGCGGTCGACGTCCGCCACCGGCGGCGCCTCGCCGCCGATGTCGAACCCGATGCGGAGCAGCAGCATGCCATCCCCGTTCGGCGCCGGAAAGGCCACCGACTCGACGAACGCCTCGGTGCCGGCGGCCGTCTCGATCCGCCACCTGACCCGGTAGCCGTCCTGGCCCGCGACGACGACCTCCTCGGCCAGCACCTCCTCCTGCGCCACGATCCGCCCGTACGCCTCGGGGCTGTACGACTCCTCGGCGTTGCCCGCGATGTCCGCCGCGGCCGCCTCCCGGGGGGTCTCGCCGTCGTGTTGCGGTGCCCTGCTGAGGAACGCGCCGCCCGTCAGGCACTCCTGGGCCGCGTCGGCGGGGCAGGGATAGCCGGTCGTGGTGCTGATCCCGGCGCCCCGCTGCAGGCTGACCTCCTGCCAGCCGTCGAGCAGCGGCAGGGTCGCCCCGCCGGCCCGTCCCTCGGTGGCCGGGCCGGGTGGCGTCGTCTCCGGGACGTGGGTCGGGTCGGGCGAGGGCCGGTCGTCGGGCCGCGCGGTCGCGGACGGGTCGCCACCCGCCTCGGAACCGCCGTCGGAGCCGAGCAGCAGCACGGCGCCGACCACGAAGGCGACGATCACCAGCGTGCCGCCGGCGATCGCGGTGACCAGCGCCCAGCCGCCCCGCGCGGGCGGCTCCTCGCCCGGCGGGCGCGGCAGTCGCTCCCGGTCGCCGCGCCCGGCCGGCGCCCGGGGCGGCGGCGGCACCGGGGTGGCGGCCACCGGCCCGGGGATGAACTCGCCGGCGACGCGGGTGTGTCCGGTCCAGGAGGTGCCGTTCCACCAGCGCTCCTGTCCGGGCCCTTGCCCCGGGTGGTCGGGGTCGGGATACCAGCCGGGCGGGGTCGTCATGCCGGTGCCCTCCTGCTCCGCGGTCCGTGCGCCGTGCCACCGTCGCTCACGTCGCCGAACCTCTCACAGCGTGCCACCGCGCCGCCACCGCGGGTTCGACCGATGGCCGGCGCTCACAGCGGCGTGACGTAGGCGCCCGCGATGCCGCCGTCGACGAGGAACTCGGCGGCGTTGACGAAGGCGGCGTCGTCGCTGGCCAGGAAGGCCACGGCGGCGGCGATCTCCTCGGGCTCGGCGAACCGGCCCATGGGGACGTGCACCAGACGGCGCGCGGCGCGCTCCGGGTCCTTGGCGAAGAGCTCCTTGAGCAGCGGGGTGTTGACCGGTCCCGGGCAGAGCGCGTTGACCCGGATGCCCTCCCTGGCGAACTGGACGCCCAGTTCCCGCGACATGGCCAGCACGCCCCCCTTGGAGGCGGTGTAGCTGATCTGCGAGGTGGCGGCGCCCATCACGGCGACGAAGGACGCCGTGTTGATGATGGATCCCCTGCCCTGGCGCCGCATGTAGGGGATGACGGCGCGGCAGCAGAGGTAGACGGAGGTGAGGTTGACGTCCTGCACGCGGCGCCAGGCGTCGAGCCCGGTGGTGAGGATGGAGTCGTCGTCGGGCGGCGAGATGCCCGCGTTGTTGAACGCGACGTCCACGGATCCGTAGCTCTCGTGGGCGGTCCGGAACAGCGCCTCCACCTGGTCGGCGTCGGTGACGTCGGTGTGCACGTACCGGCCGCCGATCTCCGCCGCGGCGGCCTCGCCGCGCTCCTCGTCGACGTCGGCGCAGACCACGTGGGCGCCCTCGGCGGCCAGCCGGCGGGCGGCGGCCAGGCCGATACCGCTGCCGGCGCCGGTCACCACGGCGGTGCGCCCCACCAACCGGCGGCACACGACGGAATCATCGGTCACGGCGACTCCCGCTCCTCACTGTCGGTTCTGCGTGTCGGTTCTGCGTCCGGGTCAGTCCTCGGAGCTGATGAAGACGTTCTTGGTCTCGGTGAACGCGGCCAGCGCCTCGGGGCCCAGTTCCCGGCCGAGTCCCGAATGCTTGTAGCCGCCGAAGGGGGTGGCGTAACGGACGCTGCTGTGCGAGTTGACGGAGAGGTTACCCGCCGCGACGGCGCGTGAGACCCGGAGGGCGCGGCCGACGTCGCGGGTCCACAGGGATCCCGAGAGGCCGTAGTCGGTGGCGTTGGCCAGCCGGACCGCGTCCGCCTCGTCCTCGAAGGGGGTGACGACGGCGACCGGCCCGAAGATCTCCTCGACGGCGGCGCGCGGGCCCGCCTGGTGGGCCTCCAGGACGGTCGGCGGGTACCAGTAGCCGGCGCCGCCCGGGGCCGCGCCGCGGATCGCGGCCGGGGCGTCCTCCGGGACGTAGCCGCGCACCCGCTCCCGCTGCCTGGCCGAGACGAGGGGGCCCATGACGGTGTCGGGATCGGCCGGGTCGCCGACCCGGACGGCCCGCACGGCCGGGGCCAGGAGTTCGAGGAAGCGGTCGTAGACGGGGCGCTGCACCAGGATCCGGCTGCGCGCGCAGCAGTCCTGGCCCGCGTTGTCCAGGAAGGAGCCCGGCGCGGTGGCGGCGGCGCGCTCCAGGTCGGCGTCGGCGAAGACGATGTTGGGGCTCTTGCCGCCGAGCTCCAGGGTCAGCCGCTTCACGCCGGCCGCGCAGGCGGCCATGATCCGCCGGCCGACGGCGGAGGAGCCCGTGAAGACCACCTTGGCCACGCCCGGATGGTCCACCAGCGCGGCGCCGGTGACCGGCCCGGCGCCCGGCAGCACCTGGAAGAGGCCGTCCGGAAGCCCGGCCTCGGCGGCCAGCGCGGCCAGCCGCAGCGCGGTCAGCGGGGTCGTCTCGGCGGGCTTGAGCAGCACCGCGTTGCCCGCGGCGAGGGCCGGCGCGGCGCCCCAGGCGGCGATCGGCATGGGGAAGTTCCAGGGCGCGATGACGGCGACCACGCCGAGCGGTTCCAGCAGCGTGACGTCGAGCCCGCCGGCCACCGGGATCTGCCGGCCGGTCAGCCGCTCCACGCCGCCGGCGGCGTAGTCGAGGAGGTCGCGGACGTTGCCGGCCTCCCACCGGGCGCTGCCGACGGGGTGGCCGGCCTCGCGCACCTCCAGCAGCGCCAGTTCCTCCACCGCGGCGTCCACGGCCGTGGCGAAGCGGCGCAGCAGCCGGGCCCGGTCGGCCGGGGCGAGGGCCGCCCAGCCGCGTTGGGCCTCGGCGGCGCGCCGGACGGCGGCGTCGACGCCGGCGGGGCTGGTGGCCGGGACGGTGGCGATGACCTCCTCCGTGGCCGGGTTGACGATCCGGTGCTCGGTGGGCTGGTCGTGCGGGTCTGGCACGGCGCGTCTCTCTCGTCTCTGTTCCCGTGTTCCGGCCCCGTGTCCGGGCGGTTCACATGCGCTCGAAGGAGCGGTACCGCTCCCAGTCGGTGACGGCGGTGTCGTAGGCGTCCTGTTCGACGCGGGCCATGTTCAGGTAGTGGTCGACGACCTCGTCGCCGAACGCCGACCGCGCCAGGGCGCTGTCCCGCCACAGCTCGGCGGCCTCCCGGAGCGTGCCCGGCACGTGGGCGGCATCGCCCGCGTAGGCGTTGGAGGTGCAGGGGGCGGGCAGGTCGAGACGCCGGTCGACGCCGTCCAGGCCGGCCGCGATCATGCCGGCGACCGCGAGGTACGGATTGACGTCGCCGCCGGGCAGCCGGTTCTCCATCCGCAGCGCGCCGCCGTGGCCGACGACGCGCAGCGCGCAGGTCCGGTTGTCCGGGCCCCAGGCGACCGCGGTGGGCGCGAACGAGCCGGGGCGGTAGCGCTTGTACGAGTTGATGTTCGGCGCGTACAGCAGGCTGAACTCGCGCAGCGCGGCCAGCTGCCCGGCCAGGAAGTGCCGCATCACGTCGGCCATGCCGTGCTCGCCGTCCGGGTCGGCGAACACCGGGCGGCCGGCCTCGTCGCGCAGCGAGAAGTGGACGTGGCAGGAGTTCCCCTCGCGCTCGTCGTACTTGGCCATGAAGGTGAGCGCGCACCCCTCCTGGGCGGCGATCTCCTTGGCGCCGGTCTTGTAGATCGTGTGCTGGTCGCAGGTGGTCAGGGCGTCGGCGTAGCGGAAGGCGATCTCGTGCTGGCCGAGGTTGCACTCGCCCTTGGCCGACTCCACGACCATGCCGGCGCCGCCCATCTCGTTGCGGATCCGGCGCAGCAGCGGCTCGACGCGCCCGGTGCCGAGGACCGAGTAGTCCACGTTGTACTGGTTGGCCGGGGTGAGGCCGCGGTAGCCGGACCGCCAGGCGTGCTCGTAGCTGTCGGTGAAGACCTGGAACTCCAGCTCCGTGCCGGCGTACGCGCGCCAGCCGCGCTCGGCGAGCCGGTCGAGCTGGCGGCGCAGTATCTGCCGCGGCGCGGCGACCACCGGCGAACCGTCGTGCCAGGACAGGTCGGCGGTGATCATGGCGGTGCCGGGGTGCCAGGGCACCCGGCGCAGGGTGGCGCGGTCGCCGCGCAGGGCGAAGTCGCCGTAGCCGCGCTCCCAGGAGGACATGGCGTAGCCGTCGACGGTGTTCATGTCGGCGTCGACGGCCAGCAGGTAGTTGCAGCCCTCGGTGCCGTGCTCCAGCACCTCGTCGAGGAAGAACCGGGCGGCGAAGCGCTTGCCCTGGAGGCGGCCCTGCATGTCGGCGAAGGCGAGGACGACGGTGTCGATCTCGCCGAGGTCGGCGAGTCCCCTGAGCTCCTCCACGGAGAGCGGGGGCCTGCGGCCCGCCTCGGATCCTGCCAGCGAACCTGCCACGGAAGGGCCCTCCTGACGCGTCGGCCGGACGCCATAAGGTATCGGTGCAGACCATTGATTGGGAAGTAGGTCCGATGGACGACGCCGGCGGCGCCGCCGCGGAGCGGCTGGCCGGGGTGCTGCGGCCGGTCCGCGCGGGGAACGGGTTCGAGGAGGCGCTGGAGCAGATACTCCAGGTGCTCCGCCTCGGCCTGGTGCCCACGGGCGGGCGGCTGCCGGCGGAGCGGGAGTTGGCGGAGCGGCTCGGGATCAGCCGGGTGACGCTGCGTGAGGTGCTGCGGGTGCTCCAGGACGAGGGACTGGTGGAGAGCCGGCGCGGCCGGTACGGCGGCACCTTCGTCCGGGGCGCGCCCGGCGGGACCGAACGGGCGAGCGTCCGGGAGGACGCGCGCCCCGGTGCGGGGCTGGGCACCGGACTGGGCCCGCCGGTCAGCGTGGAGGACACGCTGCGGCTGCGCGAGGTGCTCGACGTGGGCGCGGCCGGGCTGTGCGCGGCCGACGGCGCGGCGGGGTCGGGCGCGCGCCGGCTGCGGGACGCGCTCGCGGCGACCTACGAGGCGCCGTTGGCCGAGTACCGCCGGGCCGACACGCTGCTCCACCTCACCCTGGCCGAGCTGTCGGGCTCGCCCTCGCTGGCCGCCCAGTACGTGGCCGTCCGCGCCCGGTTGAACGACCTGCTGGACCGGATCCCGCTGCTGGTGCGGAACCTGGCGCACTCCCAGGAGCAGCACGCCGAACTGGTCGCGGCGGTGCTGGCCGGGGAGCCGGAGCGGGCGCGTGTGGCGATGCGGGAGCACTGCGACGGCACCGCGGCGTTGCTCCGCGGCTTCCTCGGCGGCCGACCCGGACCGTAACCACCGCTTCACACCGGGGGGTTGCGCGGCGCGCCGGAAGCCGCAATGGTGTGCGCGCAGACCTTTGCGGCGCGAGGCGGGAGCGGCCCATGACCGACGGCACCGAGTCCACCCCCGCGGCCCATCCCGGCCCGCCCCGGCCGGCGGCCGCCCACCCGGCGCCGCCGGAGGACGAGTACCTCAGCCGGCGCACGCTGCGCGCGGGCAGCGCGGGCCCGCTGCTGCTGACCGGCCTGGGCGTGGCGTACGTGGTGTCAGGCGACTTCGCCGGCTGGAACTACGGCCTGGCGGAGGGCGGTTTCGGCGGGCTGGCCGTGGCCGCCCTGCTGATGGGCGTCATGTACACCTGCATGGTGTTCACGCTGGCCGAGCTGGCCGCGATCCTGCCCACCGCGGGCGGCGGCTACGGCTTCGCCCGGAGCGCCCTCGGCCCCTGGGGCGGCTTCCTGACCGGCACGGCCATCCTCATCGAGTTCGTGCTGGCCCCGGCCGCCATCGCGATCTTCATCGGCGACTACGTCGAGTCCCTCGACCTGTTCGGCCTCACCTCGGGCTGGCCGGTCTACCTCGGCTGCTTCGTGGTCTTCCTCGCCATCCACCTGTGGGGCGTGGGCGAGGCGCTGCGCTTCAGCCTGGTGGTCACCGCGGTCGCGGTGGCCGCGCTGCTGGTCTTCGTGGTCGGGGCGGCGACGGAGTTCGACGCCGGCTCGCTGGACGACATACCCGTCGACGGGGAGGCCCTGGGCGCCAGTTCGTGGCTGCCCTTCGGACTGCTCGGCATCTGGGCGGCGTTCCCGTTCGGCATGTGGTTCTTCCTCGGCGTGGAGGGCGTGCCGCTGGCCGCCGAGGAGACCAGGGACCCGGAGCGCACGCTGCCGCGGGCCATGGCGTGGGCGATCGGCGTGCTGCTGGTGCTGGCTCTGCTGACGTTCGTGGCCGCGAGCGGGGCGCGCGGTTCCGCGGCCGTCCAGGACGCCGGCAACCCGCTGGTGGCGGCGCTGGAACCGGACGGTGAGGCCACCGCGCTCAGCCGGTTCGTGAACTACGCGGGCCTGGCCGGCCTGGTGGCCTCGTTCTTCTCGCTGGTCTACGCCGGCTCCCGGCAGCTCTTCGCGCTGTCCAGGGCCGGCTACCTGCCCCGTTTCCTGTCGCTGACCAGCCGGCGGCGGGCGCCGTACCTCGGCCTGCTGATACCCGGCGCGCTCGGCTTCGGACTGGCCGCGGCGACCGGCGACGGGGCCCGGATGCTCAACGTGGCGGTGTTCGGCGCGACGATCTCCTACGCCCTGATGACGCTCTCGCACATCGTGCTGCGCCGACGGGACCCGGGGCTGCCGCGCCCGTACCGCACGCCGGGCGGGATCGTCACCTCGGGCACGGCGTTCGTGCTGGCGCTCGCGGCGCTGGCCGCGACGTTCCTGGTGGACCGCACGGCGGCGCTCATCGCGGTCGCGGTGTACGCGGTGGCGGTCGGCTACTTCGCCTTCTACAGTCGGCACCGGCTGGTGGCCGCGGCGCCCGAGGAGGAGTTCGCGGCCCTGGCCGAGGCGGAGACCGAGCTCAGGCGCGACTGACGCCGCCCCCGAGCGGACCCGACGGAGACGTGGGAAGGGAGGCGCCGGTGCCGGCACCGCTGCCGCTGATCGGCATCAGCACCTACCTGGAGGAGTCCACCCGCTGGGGCGTGTGGGACGTGCCGGCGGCGCTGCTGCCCGCCTCGTACCTCAGGCTGGTGACCCGGGCCGGCGGCCTTCCCGTGCTGCTGCCGCCGGACGCGCGGCCGGACGCGGCGGCGACGGCGGTGGCGCGACTGGACGGTCTGGTGATCGCCGGCGGCCCCGATGTGGACCCGGCGCGGTACGGGGCGCCCCGCGATCCGCGGACCGGCCCGCCGGCGCCGGAGCGCGACGCGTGGGAGCTGGCGCTGATCCACGCGGCGCTCGCGGCCCGGGTGCCGCTGCTGGGCGTCTGCCGCGGGATGCAGTTGCTGAACGTGGCGTGCGGCGGCACGCTGCACCAGCACCTGGACGGCCACGCGGGACCGCCCGGGGTGTTCGGCGAGCACGAGGTGACGCCGCTGCCCGGCACCCGGCTGTCCCGCACGCTGCCGGAGCCGGTTCGGGTGCGCACCTTCCACCACCAGGCGGTGGACCGGCTCGGCGCGGGGGTGACGGTCGCGGCGGTCGCCGCGGACGGCACCGTGGAGGCCATCGAGCTCCCCGACCGGGACGGCCTCGTGCTCGGCGTCCAGTGGCATCCGGAGGCCGGGCAGGGCGAGCACGACGTCCGCCTGCTGCGCGCCCTCACCACGGCCGCCGTCCGGGACGCCGAGGCGCGCGGCGCGCCGCCGGGATCCGCGCTCGACCCCGCCCCGGGCTGACGGGCCAGGAGCGCGGCCGGCGCGTCGCCCGCCCCGCGGGCGTCAGCGTCCCGCGGACGCCGGCGTGGACCGGTCGGGGCGCCCGGCGTCGTCCCCGGCGTCGCGGCCCGGCAGCCACCGGGCCAGCCAGTGCGACCGGCCGGCGACCAGCGGCGCCACCACCGCGAGCACCAGCACGTAGCCGGCGATGAAGGGCGACAGCCGCTCGTCCAGGCCGGCGGTCGCGGCCATGGTCGCCAGGATCAGCGCGAACTCGCCCCGGGCCAGCAGGGTGGTGGCCACGTTGGCGGCCGGCCGCGAGCCGAAACCGTAGATCCGGGCCGTGACCAGCCCGGCCACCAGGTTCGTCAGCAGGGTCACGGCGAGCGCGACCAGCACCGGCCAGACCACGCTCCGCAGGTCGCCCGGGTCGATGGACAGGCCGAAGGCGAAGAAGAAGATCGCGGCGAAGGCGTCCCGCAGCGGGTGCACCAGCTCCCGGATGCGCTCCCCCGACGTGGTGTTGCCCAGGATCAGGCCGACCATGAACGCCGCGATGGCGTCCGCCACCCCGAACTCCTCGGCCACCCCGGCCAGCAGGACCACGGCGCCGAGGAAGGAGATGGTCAGCAGCTCGTTGTCCCTGATGGCGAAGAGCCGTCCGACGAGGCCCGTGCCGTAGCGCGCGGCGACGGCGAGCAGCAGCAGGAACCCGAAGGCCTTGCCGATCTGCCAGACCGTGGATCCCAGGCCCTCGGAACCGGCGATCACCGGCTGGAGGGCGGCGAGGTAGAGCGCGAGGAAGACGTCCTCCACGACGATGATGCCGAGGATCGGGCGGGTCTCCTCGTTCCCGATCCGGTCCAGGTCCACCAGGATCTTGGTGACGATGGCGGACGAGGAGATGCCGAGCACCCCCGCCAGCACCAGGGCCTCGGACGTCCCCCAGCCCACCGCGAAGCCGAACAGCAGGCCGGCGCCGACGTTCAGGACGAGGTAGGTGCACCCCGCCACGGCCATCTTCCGGCCGCCGGTCTTCAGGTCGTCCAGGTGGAACTCGAGTCCCAGGTAGAACAGCAGCAGCACGAGGCCGAGCGCGGAGAGCATCTCCAGCTGGTGCGGATCCTCCACGTGCACGTAGCCCGGCGTGTTCGGGCCGAGGAGCATGCCGGCCAGGATGAAGAGCGGGATCGTGGGCAGCCCGATGCGGCTGCCGAGGCGGGCGAGGACGGCGGCTGCCACGAAGGCGCCGCCCATGGCGAGCAGGGTCTCGGCGTGTCCCATCGATTCACCGGCGGGGGCCGGGTCGGGCGGGCGTCAGCGAGCGCATGGGCTCCTCCTTGGCGTCCGGACGGCTCGGTCAGGGTGCGCGGGGCGCGTCAAGAAATCGTTAATACTTAGCCTACCAAACGATTTTTGGGCCCTTGCTGCGCCCCCCGGACGGCGTCGGTGCGGCATGATCCGTTCCGTGACCTCTGCGACCCGACGCCTGATGCTGCTCGACACCGCCTCCCTCTACTTCCGCGCCTACTTCGGGGTGCCCGAGTCCGTGCGCGCCCCGGACGGGACGCCGGTGAACGCGGTCCGCGGCCTGCTGGACTTCGTCGCCCGGCTGGTCGCCGACCACCGGCCCGACGACCTCGTGGCCTGCCTGGACGCGGACTGGCGACCCGCCTGGCGGGTCGAGCTGATCCCCTCCTACAAGGCGCATCGGGTCGCCGAGGAGGCGGCCGAGGGCCCGGACACCGAGGAGGTGCCCGACACGCTCTCCCCGCAGGTGCCGGTCATCGACGCGGTGCTCGACGCCCTGGGCATCGTCCGAATGGGTGCCGCCGGATACGAGGCGGACGACGTCATCGGCACGCTCAGCGCGCGGGCCGCGGGCCCGGTGGACATCGTCACCGGGGATCGCGACCTCTTCCAGCTGGTCGACGACGCGCGCGGGGTGCGCGTGCTCTACCCGGTGAAGGGCGTGGGCACGCTGGCCACCTACGACGAGGCGGCGCTGCGGGAGAGGTACGGCGTGGACGGGCCGGGGTACGCCGATCTGGCGCTGCTCCGCGGCGACCCCAGCGACGGGCTTCCCGGCGTGCCCGGCATCGGCGAGAAGACGGCGGCCAAGCTGCTGGAGCGGCACGGCGACCTGGCCGGGATCCTGGCCGCGCTCGATGATCCGGCGGCGGGCTTCACCCCGACCCAGCGCCGGCGGCTGGAGGAGTCCCGCCCGTACCTGGCGGTCGCGCCCCGGGTGGTCAGGGTCGCCCTGGACGTGCCGCTGCCCGACCGCCCGCTGGCGCTGCCGTCCGCCCCCGCGGACCCGCGGGCGCTGGAGGAACTGGACGCCCGCTGGAACCTGGGCGGCCCACTGCGCCGCCTCCTGACCACCCTCACCGGCTGACGCCACACCGCGCCTCCGGCGCGAGCCGCCGGACCGCACACCCGGCACGCCTCGCGCCGGCGCACGGCCGCGGCTGAGCGCGCTCGGCGCCGTCGCCGTCCCACCGCCGCGCTCGGCGGCAGGCCAGGCGCCGGGAGGCCGGCCGTCCGTGCCTGGCCCGCCAGCGGCCGTGCCGGCCCCGCGCTCCTCCGGTCGCGGATGATGACGCGCCGATCCCTGGAGACCGCCGCCGCCCACCGTCGTCGGGAGAGTCGGGGAGCGGCGCCCGCGGGAAGGGGCCGGCCGCGGGCCATGCCGGGTCTCCCCCGGCGGTCGAGGCGCCCGCTCCCGGGACCGCGCGGCAAGCGCCGAGCGCCTAGCCGACCGAGCTGTAGGCGAC
Source organism: Streptomyces sp. B6B3 (assembly GCF_039871525.1). Taxonomy (NCBI): domain Bacteria; kingdom Bacillati; phylum Actinomycetota; class Actinomycetes; order Kitasatosporales; family Streptomycetaceae; genus Streptomyces; species Streptomyces sp. B6B3. Next base: position 65,098 of record NZ_JBDPLU010000017.1, read on the forward strand.
CACGCCGCGGAGCATTCGGTCGACGGCGCGGTGGGCGTGCTTCGCGACGGTGCCGTCCTGCGGAGCCGCGGCGGCGATCTGGCCCAGCACGTCGATGATCTGCTTGCACCAGCGGACGAAGTCGCCGGCCGGCATGTCCGCCTCCCGCAGCACCGCGTCGAGCCCGTCGCCCTCCGCCCAGCGATACGCCGCCCAGGCGAAGCCGAGGTCCGGCTCTCGCTGCCCGACGCCGGTGGCCTGGTTGATCCGGTGCCGCTCCTCCATCGCGTCCAGCCGGCCCCAGATCCGCACCATGTCCCCGAGCGCCTGACGCGCCCGCCCGCCGGGCAGCTCGGGCGCGGGGGCGTCGTCGGCGACCCGGGCCTCGTAGACCAGGGCCGAGGCGCAGGCGGCCAGCTCGGCCGGGTCGAGACCCTCCCAGACGCCGTCCCGCAGGCACTCGCTGGCCAGCAGGTCGAGCTCGCCGTGCAGCCTGGCCAGCCGGCGGCCGTGCTCGGTGACCTCGTCGCCGTGCAGGTAGTCCAGCTCGGTCAGCAGCGCGCACACCTGGTCGAAGGTGCGGGCCACGGTGTTGGTCCGGCCATCGATGCGCTTCTCCAGCGACCTGGTGTCCCGCAGCAGCCGGTGGTAGCGCTCCGACCACCGCGCGTGGTCCTCGCGTTCGGCGCAGCCGTGGCAGGGATGGGCGCGGATGGCGGTGCGCAGCCTCGTGATCTCGGCGTCGTCCGCGGCGGCGGCGCGCTCCCGCCGCCGGCGGCCGCCGTGCGGGCCGGGCGGGGCGCCGCGGCCGCCGCCGGCGGCCTTGGTGCGCAGCGCCGAGGCCAGGTCGCGCCGGGAGGCCGGATTGCGCGGGTTGAACGACTTGGGGATGCGCATCCGGTCCAGTGGCTCCACGGGCACCGGGAAGTCCATCGAGGCCAGCCGCTTCACCTGGCGCTCGGCGGTGAGCACCAGCGGACGCGGCCCGTCGTGGTGGTCGTACCCGCGCGAGCCGGGGCCGCGCCCGGGGGCCACACCGGGGTCGAGGACCAGGGCCAGACCGGCGAACTTGCCGCTGGGCACCTGGATGATGTCGCCGGGGCGCAGCCGCTCCAACGCGGTGGTCGCGGCGGCCCGGCGCTGCGCGGTGCCCTGCCGGGCCAGCTCCGTCTCCCGGTCCTTCAGCTCGCGGCGCAGCCGCCCGTACTCCTCGAAGTCGCCCAGATGGCAGGTCATGGCCTCGCGGTAGCCGGCCAGCCCCGTCTCGTTGCGCTGGACCTGGCGGGAGATGCCGACCACCGCCCGGTCCGCCTGGAACTGGGCGAAGGAGGTCTCCAGCAGCTCGCGGGAATGGTGCCGTCCGGACCGGGCGACCAGGTTGACCGCCATGTTGTACGACGGCTTGAAGGAGGAGCGCAGCGGGTACGTGCGGGCGCCGGCCAGGCCGGCCAGCGCGTCCGGGTCCATGCCGCGCTGCCACAGCACGACGGCGTGCCCCTCGACGTCGATGCCGCGCCGCCCGGCGCGGCCGGTCAGCTGGGTGTACTCGCCGGGGGTGATGTCGGCGTGCTGCTCGCCGTTCCACTTCACCAGCTTCTCCAGCACCACGGAGCGGGCCGGCATGTTGATCCCCAGGGCCAGCGTCTCGGTCGCGAACACCGCCTTGACCAGGCCGCGGACGAAGAGCTCCTCGACGATCTCCTTGAAGGTCGGCAGCATGCCGGCGTGGTGCGCGGCGATACCCCGCTGCAGGCCCTCCAGCCACTCGAAGTACCCCAGCACGTGCAGGTCCTCGTTGGGGATGCCCTCGGTGCGGCGCTCGACGATCTCCCGGACCTGCGCCCGGGCCGGCGCGTCGTTCAGCCGCAGGCCGGCGAAGAGGCACTGCTGGACCGCGGCCTCGCAGCCGGCCCGGCTGAAGATGAAGGTGATGGCGGGCAGCAGCGCGGCCGCGTCCAGCCGGGCGATGACCTCGGGGCGGGCCGGGGTGTACACCCGGGCCCGCTGGCGGCGCTCCCGCTCCCGGTCGGCGGCGCCGCGGCGGTCCCGCCCGTTCCGGTACCGCTCGCGGGGCAGCGGGCGGCTGTTCTCCATCCGGGCCATCCGCCGCAGGTCGGGGTTGACCTCGCGCTTCTGGCCCTTCTCCTCGAAGAGGTCGTACAGCCGGCGGCCGGCCAGCACGTGCTGCCACAGCGGCACCGGGCGGTGCTCGGCGACGATCACCCGGGTCTCGCCACGGACCGCGCCGAGCCAGTCGCCGAACTCCTCGGCGTTGGAGACGGTGGCGGACAGCGAGACCAGGGTCACGGACTCCGGGAGATGGATGATGACCTCCTCCCACACCGCGCCGCGGAAGCGGTCGGAGAGGTAGTGCACCTCGTCCATCACCACGTAGCCGAGGCCGCGGAGGGTGGCGGAGCCGGCGTACAGCATGTTCCGCAGGACCTCGGTGGTCATCACCACGACGGGGGCCTCGGCGTTCACGCTGTTGTCGCCGGTCAGCAGGCCGACCCGGCCGGGCCCGTACCGCTTGACCAGGTCGGTGTACTTCTGGTTCGACAGCGCCTTGATCGGCGTCGTGTAGAAGCACTTCCGGCCCTGCTCGAGGGCCAGGTGGACGGCGAACTCCCCGACGATCGTCTTGCCGGAGCCGGTCGGCGCGGCGACCAGCACGCCCGACCCGGACTCCAGGGCCCGGCACGCCTCGATCTGGAAGCCGTCAAGATCGAAGTCGTACATCTCGCGGAAGGAGGCGAACGCGGTGGCCTGCTCGGCGGCGCGCCGGCGAGCGGCGGAGAAACGCTCGGCGGGTGACATCTCGTCGGTCATTGTGCTTACGAGCCTACCGGCCGCCTCGGACAGCACGCCGCCGCCGGTCACCGCGGCGGAGGACGAGACGACGGGCTAACCGGCGGCCGGCTCCGGCAGCCGGGCGCCCAGCACCCGCACGGCGCCCGGCACGCATTCGGCGGTCAGCGGCAGCGGTCCCAGCGGTTCGCCGTCCGCGTACGCGGTGACGCCGGGGGCGTCGAGGGCCACCCTGACCGCCCGGTGCACGGTGACCGCCGGATGGTCGAGGTGGGTGCCCCGGTAGACCCGGGGGAAGACCCGCACCAGGGTGCTGCGGCTGCACTCCCCTACCACGGTGACGTTGAAGAGCCCGTCGTCCAGCCGGGCACCCGCGCACATCCGCATGCCGCCGCCGTAGTCCGGCCCGTTGCCGACCGCGACGAGGGTCGCGGCGAGCTCCTGCCACGGCCCGTCGTCGAACCGGATCCGGAACGGGAAGGTGCGCAGCGCGGCGAGCTCCGCGAGCATCGCCGCGTCGTAGCGCAGCCGGCCGCGCGGCCAGCGCATGCGGTTGCCCCGGTCGTTGACCCGGGAGTCGAAGCCGGAGGCCAGCACGCCGCCGAACCAGTCGGAGCCGCAGCGGCCGAGGTCCACCGCCCGGCCTTCGCCCGCCTTGAGCGAGGCGGCGACCACGCGGGCGCCCGCGAGCGGGTCGCGCACCGGCAGGCCGCAGGCCCGGGCGAAGTCGTTACCGGTGCCGACGGCCACGATCCCGAGCGGCGTGGCCGTGCCGGCGACCGCCTGGAGGGCCAGCGAGACCATGCCGTCGCCGCCGACCGCGACCAGCGCCCCGGTGCCCTCGGCCACGGCCGCATGGGCGCGGCGCAGGGCGTCGGGCGCGTCCTCGCCGACGACGGCGCGCACGGTGAAGCCAGCCTCGCGCAGGGCGCTGCCGGCCGGCTGGGCGGCGCCGGCGGCGCGGCCGCGTCCTGCCGTCGGATTGACCAGCAGGGTGACGTCACTGCTCACGCGCGGGGTCTACCTGGTCACGTGGCGTCGTCGTAGCCGTTGCGGGCGGTGGTGGCGCTCGTGTCCTCCGCGCCGTTCGCCGGGACCCGCTCGGCCGACTCGATGGTGGACGGTGTGAGGTCGAGCTGCGACGCCTCGTCGTCGGCCAGCTCCGCGTCGGGGTTGCCCCGTCGTTTGCGCTTGTCGTTGAACAGGGCGATGCCGCAGGCGATGAAGTAGAGGCCGGTGACCGGGACCTGGAGCGCGACCATGGACATCATGTCGGTGGGCGTGATCGCGGCGGCGAAGATCGCGATGCCCACCACCATCCACCGCCACCAGCTGAGCATCCGCTTGCCGGTGACGATGCCGCCGAGGTTCAGCAGCACCAGCACGAGCGGCAGTTCGAAGGACAACCCGAAGGCGAGGGACATCCGGACGGCGAGGTCGAGGATGTCGTCGACCGCGATCTGGTTCTCCGCCTCGTCGGCCGAGAAACCGAGCAGCACGTCGACGGCACGCGGCAGCAGCCAGGTGGCGAAGAGCGCGCCCGACAGGAAGAGCGGAACGCCGAAGGCGACGACGGCTCGCGAGTACTTCTTCTCGTTCTTGTGCAGGCCCGGGGCGATGAACGCCCACGCCTGGTACAGCCAGATCGGGGACGCGGCGATCACACCGACCAGCAACGAGACGCGGAAGTACGTGGCGAACGGCGAGACGATGCCCGTCTGGATCACCCTGGCGCACTCTCCGCCGGTCCGCTTCTCGCCCTCCTCGCAGATGGGCACGAAGCTGGTCAGGACGTTCATGACGTCCTTGGCGAAGAACAACGCCACGATGGTGACGGCGAGCACCGCCGCCAGGGCCATCCCGAGCCGGTTCCGCAACTCCCGCAGGTGTTCGGTGAGGGGCATCCGCCCCTCGGGGTCCTTCTCCCTCTTCCGAGCGGCTCTAGGCACCCCACGTCCTCATTCTCGTAGGGCAGCCGGACCGCTCCGGCCGCCTGGCTTCACTTGAAAGTTACGAACCGTCGGTCAGCTCTGCGAGGTGCCCTTGGGCTCCTGGACCGGCCGGGAGTCGGTGACCTCACCGGGCGCGGCCTGGATCGTCTTCGGAGCGGGCTGCTCGGTGGTGTTGGCGTTGGCCGTGTTCTGGTTGGCCTGGTTCTCGGCCTTCATGGCCTGGGTCTCGCTCTTCAGGATGCGCATGGACTTGCCCAGCGACCTGGCGGTGTCAGGCAGCCTCTTCGATCCGAAGACCACCACGACGACAAGAAGAACGAGCAGCAGGTGCCACGGTGAAAGGGAGCCCATAGTGTTCGTCCACTTCCTTCTCTGGGGAGGTCCTGGCCGGATTCCACCGGCCGGGCGTCCCGAACGTCCCGCTCGGGCGGCAATCTTAACGCGCAAGGGTGAACACGAATCAATGCCCGAGGGTACACGTAGTCTCCCCGGCTACTCACGCCTCGCGCCAGACCGCCGCAGCGAACCGCTCCGTGCGGCGAGCGGGCCGGCGACCCGCTCGAGCTCGTCGGCGGCTTGGCCGATGCGCTCGGCGCTCTCCCCGACCGCGCGGGAGAAGCGGCGCACCTCCAGTCCCACCCGCACCGCGAGCACACCGAGCACGGCCACCCCGGCGAAGGCCAGGGCCAGCTGGAACATCGGCCAGAACATCGCGGCTCACCGCCTCCCGCGGATCGTGGTCCGGGCGTCCCCGGCGTTGCTCCCGGTCACGGGACCGGCAGCCGCTCGTACTCGGCCAGCGCCGCCCGGGCGGCCTCGCGGGCGCTGTCGGCCAGCTCGGGCGGCGAGACGATCCGCCCGTCCTGGCCCAGCCGCAGCGCCAGCCGGCGCAGCGTGGCGGGGTCGGGGGTGCGCAGCCGCACCCGCAACCCGCCGTCCGGCAGTTCCTCGGCGACGTCGTGGGGGTAGTACTCGGCGACCCAGCGCCCGCCGGGACCCACCTCGATGACCACCTCGGGGTCGGTGGGCGCCGGCTGCACCAGACCCTCGCTGAGGTCGCGCGGCTCCAGCGGCGGCGGGTCGGCGGGCACGTCGAGAAGCTCGATCCTGGCCACCCGGTCGAGCCGGAAGGTGCGCCGCGCCTCGGTCCTGCGGCACCACGCCTCGACGTAGGTGTGGCCCACGGCGAACAGCCGGATCGGGTCGATCTCCCGGTCGGTGAGCTCGTCGCGGCCCGGGGAGTAGTAGCGGATGCGCAGCCGGCGCCGCTCGGCGATGGCCCGGTCCACCTCGGCCAGCACCCCGCCCTCGGCCTCGAAGGTGACGTTCAGCCGGGAGCTGACCGCGGCGGTCTCGCCGGCCGCCGCCTCCAGCTTGGCCGTCGCCCGCAGCAACGCGTCGCGGTCCCCGTCGCTGAGCCCGGGCAGCGTGGCCACCGCCCGCGCCGCCACCAGCAGGGCGGTCGCCTCGTCGGCGGCCAGCCGCAGCGGCTGGCCGGTGCCCGAGGCCACGGCCTCCGCGTTGTGCCACCAGATGTGCTCGCCGTCGGTGTCGATGTCCAGCAGGTCCCCGCCGCGGAAGCTGGTGCCACACATCGGCAGCACGCCGAGGTCGCCGATCAGCTCGTCCTCGGTGATCCCGAAGGCACGGGCCACCTCGTCCACCCGGGCCCCCGGCCGCTCCCGCAGGTACGTGATGAGGGACAGCATCCGCCGCGTCCGGTCGATGGCGGTGGTCGCCATGTCGCTCTCGATCCTCCCAAGTCGTTACTCATCCGACGGGCCGCCGGGTCCTGGCCTAGCCCTTGGCGACGGCGCGCAGCCGGTCGACCACGTCCGCCCGCAGCTCGGCGGGCTCCAGCACGATCACGTCGGGCCCGAACTCGGCCAGCCAGGCGTCCAGGCCGTGTCCGAACGGGATCTCCAGCTCGTCCCAGTCCGCGTCCCGGCTGGTGACCGCGGTCGCCCGGGCCCGCAGCGGGTACCCCGAGCCGACCCGCAGCCGGATCCGGGCCTGCGCCGTCGCGGTCTCCCCCGCCCAGCGGGCCACGCTCTCCCGCACCGCCACCTGGCCCGGCACCTCGGCGGTGAACGCCCCCGAGCGGGACCTCACCCGGCCCACGATCCGGGACAGCCGGAACACCCGCGCCGCCCCGCGCTCCCGGTCCCAGCCTGCCAGGTACCAGTGGCCGCGCCAGCACTCCAACGCCCAGGGCTCGACCTGCCGGGTCCGCGGGTGCACCGCGTTGGACTTGCGGTAGTCGAAGGTGACCGGACGCCGGTCACGGCAGGCGATCATGAGCGGCTCGAAGGCGGCCTCGCCGGCCGGGATCCGCGGCTCAAGGGCGCTGTACGGCTCCTGCTCCTGCGGAGCGAGCGGCATGCCCGCGGCGCGCAGCTTCTGCAGCGCGCCGCTGGCGGCGCCGGCCAGCCGGGCCTGCTGCCACACCTTGGCGGCCAACCCCAGGGCGGCGGCCTCCTCGGCGTCCAGCGTCACCGGCGGCAGCCGGTTCCGGTCCCGGTGGGCCAGGTAGCCGACCTCGCCGTCGAGGCTCTCCACGGTCTCGATGACCATGCCCAGCTCGCGCAGGTCGTCCTTGTCCCGCTCGAACATGCGGTTGAAGGCTTCCTCGCCGGTTACCTCCAGATACGCCTCGATGGAGGTGCGCAGGTCCCGTTTGGTCAGCGGCCGGCCGGTGCCCAACAGGCACAGGGCGAGGTTCATCAGCCGCTCTGCCTTGGCAATCGCCATCGACGCGCCGCCCTCTCTTGATCCGTCAAACACCGTGGGCCCGTCCCGGTTTCGGGATGGGCCCACGGTACCGCCAAGCGAGTGGCCGCGATTACGCCGCGACCAGATCGCAGACGAAGATCAGCGTCTCGCCCGGCTTGATCCGACCGCCACCGGCCCCGGCGTCGCCGTAGGCCAGGTGCGGCGGGATGGTCAGCTGGCGGCGACCGCCGACCCGCATCCCCTGGACGCCGCGGTCCCACCCCGGGATGACCTGGCCGGCCCCGAGCTCGAAGCGCAGCGGGGCGCCGCGGTTCCAGCTGGCGTCGAACTCCTCACCCGTGCTGAAGGAGACCCCGACGTAGTGCACGGAGACCTGCGCTCCGGCCGCGGCGACCGGCCCGTCGCCCTCCCAGAGATCCTTGATCTCCAGGTCGGCGGGCGGCTCGCCGCCGGGGAAGTCGACCTCGGGCTTCTCGATGTTCACGTTACTGCTCCTTGAGACGTTCGCTTGCGTCGTGCTGCGTCGTACAGGGTGCCGCGTCGTGCGGGGTGCTCAGGCGGCGCCGACGATGTCCACCACGAACACCAGGGTGGACCCGGCGGGAATGGCCTCCTGCTCCTCCTCGCCGTACCCCATGTCGGGCGGCAGAACCAGCAGCACCCGGTCGCCGACGTGCTTGCCGACCAGGCCCTCGTCCCAGCCCGGCACCACCTGACCCGTGCCGATCTGGAACGCCGAGGCGCTCTCCCGGTCCCAGGACGAGTCGAACTTCTCGCCGTCGGCCCAGGTGACACCGGTGTACTGGACGGCGAGCGCCTGGCCGGCCTCCACCTCCGCCCCGTCACCCTCGATCAGCACCTGGTCGCGCAGCTCCTCCGGCGGGTCCTGGCCCTCGGGGATGGTGATCGTCGCGGCCTTCTCCCCGTCGGCCTCGACCTCGGGCATGCCCTCCTCGACGGCGGCCTGCTCGCCCTCGGCCCTGGCCTTGGGCTCCACCTCGACCGCGCCCACCACGTCGATGACCCAGACCACGCCCTCGTCCTCGGCCATGCCGTACTGGGCGGCCACGTCCGCGCCGAAGACATCGGCGGCCCGGCCCTCGACCTGGACGCGGCTGCCGACCGTCTTGCCGATCAGCGGCTCGGTGACCGACGGGGGCAGGTACGACTCGACGCCGGCCTGGCTGACGATCTGCTGCCGCGGGTCCTCCGCGCCGCCCTCGTCCTCGGCGTCCGGGCTCTCGCTCTCCTGGCTCTCGTCGTCCCCGCCGTCCTCGGCGGCCGACGCCCAGGTGTCGATCAGGTCCTCCTGGCCCTGGACGAGGCGGGCCAGGACGTCCATCCGAAGGAAGGAACCCTCGGCGATCTCCGCGCCGTCACCCTCCTCCAGAACCCGGGTGACGGTCTCCTCACCGACGACCGGGTCCTTGCCGATCTCGATCTCGGGACGCTCGCCGAGCGGGCCGGAGACGGTGGCCACGGGGCCGGAGGAGGCAGCGTCCGTGGTGTCGTCCTCGCCGCCCTCCTCGGAACCGCAGGCGGCGGTGAGCAGGAGCGCGGCCGATACGGCCAGTGCCGCGACGGTGCGGCGGACTCGTGTGGTGGGGATCATCAGTCCAACTCGGGGTAGAGGCGGTCGGGGGGCGGGACACACTGGTCCCGCCCCACCCTACGACCTCCGCGACCCCTGACTCCGGTCACATGCCGGCGATGAGCTTCTCCACCCGCTCGTCCACTGACCGGAACGGGTCCTTGCACAGCACGGTGCGCTGGGCCTGGTCGTTGAGCTTCAGATGCACCCAGTCCACGGTGAAGTCCCGCCGCTGCTCCTGGGCCCGGCGGATGAAGTCGCCACGCAGCCGGGCGCGCGTGGTCTGCGGGGGCACCGACTTGCCCTGGAAGATCTTCAGGTCGTTGCAGATCCGCTGGGCCTGGCCCCTGCGCTCCAGGAGGTAGTACAGGCCGCGCCGCCGGTGGATGTCGTGGTACGCGAGGTCTATCTGCGCGACCCGCGGATGCGACATGGTCAGGTTGTGCTTGGCCCGGTACCGCTCGATGAGCTGGTACTTCATGACCCAGTCGATCTCGGTGTTGATCTTGTCGAGCTCCTGGGCGCGGATGGACTCCAGGGCCCGGCCCCACAGCTCCAGCACCTGCTCGGTCAGGCCGCTGCGCATGCCCCGACGCTCGCAGAAGTCCAGCGCCTTGTCGTAGTACTCCTGCTGGATCTCCAGCGCCGACGCCTCCCGGCCGGTGGCCAGGCGCACGCGGCGCTGTCCGGTGATGTCGTGGCTCACCTCGCGGATGGCGCGGATCGGGTTCTCCAGGGTGAGGTCGCGCATCACCGTGCCCGCCTCGATCATCCGCAGCACCAGGTCGGTGGCGCCGACCTTGAGGAGCATGGTGGTCTCGGACATGTTCGAGTCGCCGACGATGACGTGCAGGCGCCGGTAGCGCTCGGCGTCGGCGTGCGGCTCGTCGCGGGTGTTGATGATCGGCCGGGAACGGGTGGTCGCGGAGCTCACGCCCTCCCAGATGTGCTCGGCCCGCTGGCTGACGCAGAAGACCGCGCCGCGTGGGGTCTGCAGCACCTTGCCGGCGCCGCAGATCAGCTGCCGGGTGACCAGGAAGGGGATGAGCACGTCGGCCAGCCGGGAGAACTCGCCGTGCCGGGCCACCAGGTAGTTCTCGTGGCAGCCGTAGGAGTTCCCCGCGGAGTCGGTGTTGTTCTTGAAGAGGTAGACGTCGCCGGCGATGCCCTCTTCGTGCAGCCGGCGCTCGGCGTCCACCAGGAGCCCTTCGAGGATGCGCTCGCCGGCCTTGTCGTGGGTGATGAGCTCGGTGACGTTGTCACACTCGGGAGTGGCGTACTCGGGATGCGAACCGACGTCCAGGTAGAGCCGGGCGCCGTTGCGTAGGAACACGTTGCTGCTGCGGCCCCATGACACGACTCGGCGGAAGAGGTACCGGGCCACCTCGTCCGGGGACAGCCGTCGCTGTCCCCGGAACGTACAGGTGACCCCGTACTCGTTCTCCAGCCCGAAGATTCGGCGATCCATGACTGAACAGTACGCCCGAAGGCCGCGTTCGAAACCGGGTTCCCGGACGGCGTTTCGATCATTTTCCGCCTACCGGCGACCCGGTGGCGTGCCTGGGAGCTGGGGGAACGCGTCAGCCCTCGTCCGAGGAGCCGGACGAACCGCCCGCCTCCTCGGCGTCGCCAGCGTCCTGGGCCGGCTCGTCGGCGGTCTCCGCGGCCGCGTCCTCCTCCAGCAGCCGGGCCAGCTGGCGGCTGAGCACCCGCTTGAACTTCCGCTGCTGCGGCCGGGTGCGGTCGAGCACCGCGACCTCCAGCTGGTCCGCGGTCAGCTCGCGCTCCCCGCCGTTGTCCCTGGACAGGGACGCGAGGGCCAGCCGCACCGCCTCGCCCAGGCTCATGCCGTCCTCGTGGCGCTGGTCGAGGTAGCTGCCGATCTGGTCGGAGTTCCCGCCGACGGCGACGGAGCCGTGCTCGTCGATGATCGAGCCGTCGTGGGGCAGCCGGTAGATCTCGTCCTCCGCCGGGCTCTCCCCCACCTGGGCGACCAGGAGCTCCACCTCGTACGGCTTCTCCGCGGTGCTGGAGAAGATGTTGCCCAGCGTCTGCGCGTAGAGGTTGGCCAGGCCCCGGGCGGTGACGTCCTCCCGGTCGTACGTGTACCCGCGGAGGTCGGCGTAGCGGGTGCCGCCGATCCGCAGGCTCTCGTACTCGTTGTACTTGCCCGTGGCCGCGAAGGCGATCCGGTCGTAGATCTCGCTCACCTTGTGCAGCGCGCGGGAGGGGTTCTCGGCGACGAAGACGATGCCGTCGGCGTACTGGAGCACGACGAGGCTCCGGCCGCGCGCGATGCCCTTGCGGGCGTACTCGGCGCGGTCCGCCATGGCCTGCTGGGGTGAGACATAGAACGGCGTCGACACCGGCTACTCGTCCCTTCCTGTCCGTCAGATGGGTGGGCCAGATGGGTGGGCCACTGAACTCAGTGGGGTGGGCCACTGAACCGGGAATCTACACAACCGGCGCGCGCGGGCCGTCGGGCAGCTCCAGACGGCCGTCGTAGACCGCCTGCGCGATCTCCGCGAGCTCGTCCTCGGTCAGCCGCCGGAAGCCCTCGTCGGTGATCACCGTGACGATGGGGTAGATCCTGCGCACGAGGTCGGGGCCGCCGGTCGCGGAGTCGTCGTCGGCGGCGTCGTAGAGCGCCTGCACCACGACGGTGGCGGCCTGGCGCTCGGTGAGGTCCTCGCGGTGCAGCTTCTTCAGCGAGCCGCGGGCGAAGATGGATCCCGAGCCGACGGCGGCGAAGCCGAGCTCCTCCGAACGGCCGCCGGTCACGTCGTAGGAGAAGATCCGGCCCTTCTCGCGCTCCAGGTCGAAGCCGGCGAAGAGCGGGACGACCGCCAGCCCCTGCATCGCCATGCCCAGGTTGCCGCGGATCATGGTGGACAGCCGGTTGGCCTTGCCCTCCAGCGAGAGCACGTCGCCCTCGACCTTCTCGAAGTGCTCCAGCTCCAGCTGAAAGAGCTTCACCAGCTCGACGGCGATGCCCGCGGTGCCCGCGATGCCCACGGCGGAGTACTCGTCGGCCGGGAAGACCTTCTCCACGTCCCGCTGGGCGATCATGTTACCCATGGTGGCGCGGCGGTCACCGGCGAGCACCACCCCGCCGGGGAAGGTCGCGGCCACGATGGTGGTGCCGTGCACCGCCTCCAGCGCGCCCTCCACGGGCGGCAGGATCCGGCTCCCCGGCAGCCGCTCGGGGGCGTGGTCGGCGAGGAAGTCGAGGAAGGAGGAGGAACCGGGCCTCAGGAATGCCGCGGGGAGTCGCCCCTGCCCGTGGGAGTTGGCTGCCACAGATTTCCCTCCAGGTAGGTGGAAACGGCTCGCTGGAACACGTTCTGCTGATCACTCGGCCGCGCCGTCACGACGGCGCGGCCGAAGCGGGATACGCCACGGACCCTACCCGTCACGGGGTCATGATCCACATCGCGCCGGCGTCACTCGCCGCCCTTCTGCACGAAACTGCGTACGAAGTCCTCGGCGTTCGACTCCAGGACCTCGTCGATCTCGTCCAGCACGGAGTCCACGTCGTCCGTCAGCTCCTCCTGGCGCTCCTTGAGCTCCTCGGAGACCTCCACGTCCTGGGTCTGCTCGTCGGTCTCTTCGGTGGTACGCGACGCCTTCTGCTGGCCGCCGCTGGTGTCCTTGGTCGCCATCTCCCTCACCCCATGCTCGGCTTCGACGTATCAAGATCAGACCCTACTAGCCGGGGCTGACATCGGCTCTTCCACCGTTTCTCGTACCTGTAACGCGCAGGGGCCACCTCCATGATTCCCGTATCCCCGGAAAACGGGGAAACCAAAGGAACTCAGCCGCCGGACAGCGCGCGCACCAGGTCCTCCGCCGTGGCGCAGCGGTCCAGCAGGTCCTTCACGTGGTCCCTGGTGCCGCGCAGCGGGTCCATCGTGGGCACCCGTTGCAACGAGTCACGGCCGGGGAGGTCGAAGATCACCGAGTCCCAGGAGGCGGCGGCGACGTCGTCGGCGTACTGCTCCAGGCAGCGGCCCCGGAAGTAGGCCCTGGTGTCCTCAGGAGGGCTGCTCTGGGCCCGCAGGATGTCCTCGTCGGTCAACAGCCTGGTCATCCGGCCCCGGGCCGCGAGGCGGTTGTACAGGCCCTTGTCGGGGCGCACGTCGGCGTACTGCAGGTCCACCAGGTGCAGCCGGGCGGCGTCCCAGCCCAGGCCGTCCCGGCGCCGGTAGCCCTCCATCAGCTCCCGCTTGGCCACCCAGTCGAGCTGCCCGGCCAGGCTCATCGGGTCGCTCTCCAGCCGGGTCAGCACGTCCTCCCAGCGGCTGAGCACGTCCGCGGTCTGCTCGTCGACGTCCGCGCCCCAGCGCTCCTCGACGTACTTGCGGGCGAGCTCGCAGTACTCCATCTGCAGCTGCACCGCGGTGAGCGACCGGCCGCTGCGGAGCGTGACCAGCTCGCGGAGGCCGGGGTCGTGGCTGACCCGGTGCAGGGTGCGCACGGGCTGCTCGACGGCGAGGTCCACGGCGATGAAGCCGTCCTCGATCATCGACAGCACCAGCGCCGTGGTGCCCAGCTTGAGGTAGGTCGACACCTCGGCGAGGTTGGCGTCGCCGATGATGACGTGCAGCCGGCGGTACTTCTCGGCGTCGGCGTGCGGTTCGTCGCGGGTGTTGATGATCGGCCGCTTGAGCGTCGTCTCCAGGCCGACCTCGACCTCGAAGTAGTCCGCGCGCTGGGTCAGCTGGAAGCCGTGTTCGCCGCCGTCCTGGCCGAGGCCGACCCGGCCGGCGCCGCAGACCACCTGGCGGGAGACGAAGAAGGGGGTCAGGTGGCGCACGATCTCGGAGAACGGCGTCTCCCGCTTCATCAGGTAGTTCTCGTGCGTGCCGTAGGAGGCGCCCTTGTTGTCGGTGTTGTTCTTGTAGAGGTGGATCGGCTGGGCGCCGGGCACCTCGGCGGCCCGTCTCGCCGCCTCGGCCATGATCCGCTCGCCCGCCTTGTCCCACAGCAGCGCGTCCATCGGGCTGGTGGTCTCGGGGGCGCTGTACTCGGGGTGCGCGTGGTCCACGTAGAGCCGGGCGCCGTTGGTCAGGATGACGTTGGCCAGGCCGATGTCCTCGTCCGTCAGCTGGCTGGCGTCAGCGTTCTCCCTGGCCAGGTCGAAGCCCCGCGCGTCGCGCAGCGGGTTCTCCTCCTCGAAGTCCCAGCGGGCTCGCCTGGCCCGGTGCATGGCCGCCGCGTAGGCGTTCACGACCTGGGAGGAGGTGAGCATGGCATTGGCGTTCGGGTGGCCGGGCACGGAGACGCCGTACTCGGTCTCGATGCCCATCACTCGCCGTACAGTCATGCGACCCTCCTTGCCCGGCGCCGGCCCCGCACGACCGCGCCCCTGGGTACGAGCCTAAGCGACACGGCATGCGGTGGGGAGATCACTGCGGGTTCCTTCGGCCTGTCTGGGGCTGTCTCGAACTGTCTGGGAAAGGCGTCCGGCTGCGGGGCACGGCATGCCGTGCCCCGCAGCCGGACGTCGGATACGTGGGACTACAGGTACTGACCGGTGTTCGCCACCGTGTCGATGGAGCGGCCGGTGTCCGCGCCCTGCTTGCCGGTGACCAGCGTGCGGATGAAGACGATCCGCTCGCCCTTCTTGCCGGAGATGCGGGCCCAGTCGTCCGGGTTCGTCGTGTTGGGCAGGTCCTCGTTCTCCTTGAACTCGTCCACGCAGGCGGCGAGCAGGTGGGAGACGCGCAGACCCTTCTGGTTGTGGTCGAGGAAGTCCTTGATGGCCATCTTCTTCGCCCGGTCCACGATGTTCTCGATCATGGCGCCGGAGTTGAAGTCCTTGAAGTACAGGACCTCCTTGTCACCGTTGGCGTAGGTGACCTCGAGGAAGCGGTTCTCCTCGGTCTCGGCGTACATCTGCTCGACGACGGTCTGGATCATGCCGGCGATGGTGGCGTCACCGCTGCCGTTGTGCTCGTTCAGGTCGTCGGCGTGCAGCGGCAGCCGGGGGGTGAGGTACTTGGAGAAGATGTCCTTGGCGGCCTCGGCGTCCGGGCGCTCGATCTTGATCTTCACGTCGAGCCGGCCGGGGCGCAGGATCGCCGGGTCGATCATGTCCTCGCGGTTCGAGGCGCCGATGACGATGACGTTCTCCAGGCCCTCCACGCCGTCGATCTCGGAGAGCAGCTGGGGGACGATGGTGTTCTCCACGTCCGAGCTGACCCCGGAGCCGCGGGTGCGGAAGAGGGAGTCCATCTCGTCGAAGAAGACGATCACCGGCGTGCCCTCGCTGGCCTTCTCCCGGGCCCGCTGGAAGACCAGGCGGATGTGCCGCTCGGTCTCGCCGACGTACTTGTTGAGCAGCTCGGGGCCCTTGATGTTGAGGAAGAAGCTCTTGCCCGCCGGCTTGCCGGTGACCTCGGCGACCTTCTTCGCCAGGGAGTTGGCGACCGCCTTGGCGATGAGCGTCTTGCCGCAGCCGGGCGGGCCGTAGAGCAGCACGCCCTTCGGTGGGCGCAGCTCGTGCTCGCGGAACAGGTCGGGGTAGAGGTAGGGCAGCTCCACCGCGTCCCTGATCAGCTCGATCTGCCCGCCCAGGCCGCCGATCTGGGTGTAGTCGATGTCCGGCACGTCCTCGAGGATCAGCTCCTCGACCTCGCTCTTGGGCACGACCTCGTAGACGTAGCCGGAGCGGGGCTCGAGCAGCAGGGAGTCGCCGGCCCGCAGCGTGATGTCCAGCAGCGGTTCCGCCAGCCGGACGACCCGCTCCTCGTCGGTGTGCCCGACCACGAGGGCACGCTCCCCGTCCTCGAGCACCTCCTTCAGGGTGACGATGTCGCCGGCCCGCTCGAAGGCCATGGCGGCGACCACGTTCAGCGCCTCGTTGAGCATGACCTCCTGGCCGCGCCGGAGCTCGCCGAGCTCGATGTTCGGGCTGACGTTGACCCGAAGCTTGCGGCCACCGGTGAAGATGTCCGCGGTGTCGTCGTCCTCGTTGGCGCGGAGGAAGACACCGAAGCCGGACGGCGGCTGGGCGAGCCGGTCGACCTCCTCCTTGAGCGCCACGATCTGGTCGCGGGCCTCACGGAGCGTGTTCGCGAGCCGCTCGTTCTGCGCGGACACGCCGGCCAGGTTGGTCTGCAGCTCGACAATCCGCTCCTCGAGAATCCGAGTGTGCCGCGGAGAGTCGGCCAGCTTGCGGCGCAGGACGGTGATCTCCTGCTCAAGATCGGCGAGCTGCCTGGAAGGGTCGTCGGAACCCCGCCCGGGCCGGACGCCGCGGTTGCTGTCGTCATCGTGGGATGCCACGGTCCTCACCTCCTCCAAGGGGAGCTGGACGCTTCCAGACCCTACCTGGACCGGTGTAGTTCGAAACCCCTAGATCACAAAGACGGTCGGGGTGTGTCCGATCTTCACCCTTGCGCACTCCCTCACGCCAGGGAATACCCACCCTGCCTCGTCGGAAAGCGGGGCGCTGTATCGTCGGGACTGGTCAACACCCGTCAGGGACGGCTGTCTTTGCGTCCCGGGATCGAGGACCCCTTCTAGGAACGGTAGGCCACATGACCGCGTCGAACGAAACCGCCGAGGCTCTTGAGGTCTGGATCGACCAGGACCTCTGCACGGGTGACGGGATCTGCGCGCAGTACGCGCCAGAGGTGTTCGAACTGGACATCGACGGCCTTGCCTATGTGAAGCCCCCGGCGGCCGCCGGGGAGGAGGCGGACCTGCTGACCGAGCCCGGGGCGACGGCCCCGGTGCCGCTGCCCCTGCTGCGCGACGTCGCCGAGTCGGCCAAGGACTGTCCGGGCGAGTGCATCCACGTGCGCCGGGTCTCCGACCGCACCGAGGTGTACGGGCCGGACGCCGCCGCCTAGGCCCTGTCCGGCCTGCCGGGCCGGGAGCGGACACACCAGCGGACCGGGGTCAGGCCGAGGTCGCCGCCGGGGTCTCGGCGGACAGCCGCAGCCGGCCGTCCTCCCAGGCCCAGGTCACGTCCCGCTGGAGGTCCGGCTGGGAGCGCGGCACGTCGATCGAGGAGTACCCGAACAGCCGCACGGAGACCTCGTGCCCGGCGGCCTCCAGGCCGTCGACCGTCATGCCCTCGGCGGGGTCCACCAGCGTCTCGGCGATCCGCGGCGCACCGCCGGACTCGTCCGCCCCGGTCAGCACGTAGAGGCCGCTGGGCGGGGTCCCGCCGCCCGCGTCGCAGCGCACCGCCGCCACGGTCTCGGCGTGGCCGTCGCCGTCGAAGTCCACGCCGACCTGGTCGGTCACCAGGATCGGAAGCGGTCCGCAGTCCAGCGGGTACTCGGCGGCCGACGGGTCGGGGCCGGGAGCGGCGGAGGCCGGAGCGTTCGCGGTGGCGTCGGACGGCTGCACCAGGATCGCGCCGCCCGCCACCGCGGCCAGCGCCGCCGCCGTGGTGACCCAGTGGACGCCGCGGGCGCGGGTGTGCGGGAGGTCGAGACCGGCCGGGAGCTGCACGCGGGGACTCCTGAGGGCGAGAGGAGGGGCGCCTGGGGGTCGTGAGAAACGCCACAACGTCCCGCGAGGGGCCCGCCGTCAGCGCGTCCCGGCATCGTGCCATATCTCACACGGGGTGGGAACGGCGGGGTACGCCCTGCTCCCCGGCCTCAGTCCGCGCCGGGTCCGGTGTAGTCCTCGCCGTACGCGCCGGGTGCCGGACGGCGCCGCCGCCGGGGCGGCTCCACGCCGTCCGCGAGGCGCCTGGCGGTCATCAGGAAGCCGGTGTGGCCGATCATCCGATGGTCGGGGCGGACCGCGAGGCCCTCCACGTGCCAGGTCCTGACCATGGTCTCCCAGGCCGTCGGCTCGTTGAAGCTGCCGTGCGCGCGGACGGTCTCCACGACGCGTGCCAGCTGGGTGGTGGTCGCGACGTAGGCGCACACGATGCCGCCGGGCACCAGGGCCTTGGCGACCGCGTCCAGGCATTCCCAGGGCGCGAGCATGTCCAGGATGACGCGGTCGACGTCGGTGTCCGAGAGGTTGTCCTGGAGGTCCCCGACGGTCAGCCGCCAGGCGGGGTGCTCGGCGCCGAAGTACCGGGTGACGTTCTCCCTGGCGATGTCCGCGAAGTCGGCGCGCCGTTCGTAGGAGTGGAGCATCCCCTGGTCGCCGATGGCGCGCAGCAGGAAGGTGCTCAGCGATCCCGAGCCGACCCCGGCCTCGACGACGCGCGCCCCGGGGAAGATGTCGGCCATGGCCAGGATCTGCCCCGCGTCCTTGGGGTAGACCACGGCGGCACCGCGGGGCATGGACAGGACGTAGTCGGGGAGCAGGGGGCGCAGCGCCAGATAGGCGACGTTGCCCGTGGTGCGGACGACGGTTCCCTCGGGGGCGCCGATCAGCTCGTCGTGCGGGAAGGCTCCCTTGTGGGTGTGGAAGCTCTTCCCGGCCTCGAGCGTGAAGGTGTAGTGGCGTCCCTTGGGATCGGTGAGCTGGACCTGGTCCCCGACCTGGAAGGGCCCGCGACGGCGGGCGGCGCCGGTCGGTTCGGACATGATCCCACCCTAGTCCAGCCGGGTGGTGGCGCCGAACAGGGCCCGGGACAACACACCTAGGGGGTGGGTGAGGCGCCGGGGGACGGGGCGGTGCGGGACATCGCGTTGATGAAGGCGCGTTCCACGTCGCTGGTGGACAGCACGCCGTAGATCTCGCCGGTGTCCTCGACCACCAGGTACTCGGTGGCCGGGGTGGCGCGCAGGTGGTCGAGCAGTCCCTCGCCGCTCAGGTCGGCGGGCATCCGCATGCCCTCGGTGAGGTCCTGGGCCAGGGTGCCGACCGGGACCCAGGGGCGGCGGTGCTGCGGGATGCCGGCGATGCCCGCCTCCCGCACCAGCGCGACCGGCTCGCCCGTGCCGTCCACCACGACCAGCGCCCGGGCGCCGGCGTCGTTGGCCCGGCGCAGGGCCTCGGACAGCGGCATCTCGCCGGAGACCGGCACCGCCCGGCGGGTGAGCAGGCGGGCGGTCAGGTCGGGCAGCCGCTCGCGCAGCCGGGCCATCCGCAGGCTGTTGCCCGCGCCGGTCCAGATGATGGCGGCCAGGATCGCCGCCAGCAGGGCGTCGGTGAGCGAGGCGATGCCGGTGAACGAGTCGCGGTCGGTGAGGGATCCGGTGTGGGTGGCGAGCGGGAAGCCGACGAGCACGGCGACGGCCAGCGCCCGGCCGGTCCACGCGGCGGCGACGGTGCCGGCCATGGGCCGGCCCGACAGCTTCCACACGACGGCGCGGAGCATCCGGCCACCGTCCAGCGGCAGCCCGGGCAGCAGGTTGAAGACGGCGACGATCAGGTTGGAGATCATCAGCCCGGCCAGCAGCACGCCGGGCACCGTGCCGGACTCGACCGCGAGCATCCCGGCGTAGCAGACCCCGGCGAGCACCAGCGAGAGCAGCGGCCCGACGCCGGCCAGGACGAACTCGCGTCCCGGGGTCTGGGAGTCCTTCTCGATCTCCGAGACGCCGCCGAAGAACTGCAGTTGGATGCGGCGCACGGGGAGGTCGAAGCGGAGCGCGGCGACGGTGTGCGCGAGCTCGTGCACCAGCACCGAGGCGTAGAAGGCGACGGCGAAGAAGAGAGACACGAGATACCGGCTGCCGCCGAGCTCGGGCAGCACCCGGTCCAGCTGGTTGCCGAAGAACCAGGTGATGAGCGCGGCGACCAGGAACCAGCTGGGGGCGACGTAGACCGGGACGCCCAGCACCCGGCCCATCAGCAGGCCGCCACCGGCGCTCCTCGGGCGGGGCGGCCCGTCGTCCTGGCCCTTCTGGCCTCCGGCACGCGGTGTCCGGTCCGATTCCGAGTCTCCCACCAGGTCCCCTTGCTGCGAACGGGCTCCGTACCTCGCCGGTGCCTCGGCAGCGATCATGCCGGGCGTACGGGTCCGAAGTCGATGGTAAGCGGCTACTTGTCAGTGACGCGCCGTAGGGTTCGCCACATGGAACGGTCAACCACCGCGCGTCCAGATTCCCTTTCACCTTCCAGGGCCGCGGACTTCATGCAGTGTCCCCTGCTGTACCGCTTCCGGGTGATCGACAAACTGCCCGAGGCACCGAATGCCGCGGCGACCCGCGGCACCGTGGTGCACGCGGTGCTGGAGCGGGTCTTCGACGTGCCCGCCGCGGAGCGGAGCGTGCCGCGGGCCCGCGCGCTGGTGGTGCGGGAGTGGGAGCGGCTGCTGGCCCGGCGTCCCGAACTGGCCGGGCTGTTCGCGGCGGAGACGGCCGAGGCGGCCGAGGCGTCGGCGGGCCGGCAGGACGGCGACCCGGCGGAGGGTGCCGGGGGCGCTGCGGAGGCGGACGGGTCCGGAGCGGCCGGTCCGGTGGCGCCGGACCCGGCGCGGCTGGCGGAGTGGCTGGCCGGCGCCGAGGAGTTGGTGGAGCGGTGGTTCTCGCTGGAGGACCCGACGCGTCTGGAGCCGGCCGAGCGGGAGCTGTTCGTCGAGACCCGGCTGGAGTCCGGGCTGCGCCTGCGGGGCGTGATCGACCGGGTGGACATCGCGCCCACCGGCGAGGTCCGCGTCGTGGACTACAAGACCGGTAAGGCGCCGGGGCCCCAGTTCGCGGGCGGCGCGCTGTTCCAGATGAAGTTCTACGCACTGGTGCTGTGGCGGCTGCGCGGCGTGGTGCCGCGCCGGCTGCAGCTGGTCTACCTGGGCAGCGGCGAGGTGCTGACGTACGACCCGGACGAGTCGGACCTGCTCGGCGTGGAGCGCAAGCTGCTGGCCCTGTGGGAGGCCATCCGGCGGGCCACCGAGTCGGGCGACTGGCGACCCAGCCGGAGCCGGCTGTGCGGCTGGTGCGACCACCAGGCGCGCTGCCCGGAGTTCGGCGGCACTCCCCCGCCGTATCCGCTGGTCGTGCAGCCTGAGTTGCCGCTCCAGGCCCGGGCGTCCGCGGCGCCGGAGCGGGCCGAGGGCCCCGCCGGCGGCGAGGCCGGAGACGGCGCCGTGGACGGGACCGGGGACGGGACCGGGGACGGGACCGGGGATGGGACCGAGGACGGGACAGGGGACGGCGGCGAGCCCGGCGCGGCGGTCAGGGCCGGGGAGCGCCCCGGCGAGGCACCGGCGCTGCGGTAGGCGAGAATGGGGTTCCGCTAGCCGAAGGGTGCCCCCATGCCGATCCGCGTTCTGCTGGTCGACGACCAGCCGCTGCTGCGCACCGGGTTCCGGATGATCCTCGAGGCGGAGCAGGACGTGGCCGTCGTCGGCGAGGCCGGCGACGGGCTGCAGGCCCTCGACCAGGTCAGAGCGCTGCAGCCGGACGTGGTGCTGATGGACATCCGGATGCCCCGGATGGACGGCGTGGAGGCGACCCGGCAGATCACCGGCCCCGCCAAGGACGGCCCCGCGAAGGTGCTGGTGCTGACCACCTTCGACCTCGACGAGTACGTGGTGGAGGCGCTCCGCGCCGGCGCCAGCGGGTTCCTGCTGAAGGACGCCCCGGCCGCCGAACTGGTGCAGGCCATTCGGGTGGTGGCGGCCGGCGAGGCGATGCTGGCGCCCAGCGTCACCCGCCGCCTGCTCGACATGTACGCGGGCCGGCTGCCCTCGGGCGAGGAGCCGGTGCCCGACTCGCTGACCACGCTGACCGAGCGCGAGGTCGAGGTGCTGAAGCTGGTGGCGCGCGGCCTGTCCAACGCGGAGATCGCCGCCGACCTGTTCGTCAGCGAGACCACCGTGAAGACGCACGTGGGCCACGTGCTCACCAAGCTGGAGCTGCGGGACCGGGTGCAGGCCGCCGTCTTCGCCTACGAGAGCGGGCTGGTCCGGCCGGGCAACTGACGGGCACCGGGCGGGCACCGGCTACATGCCGGGGATCTTGCCGATCTCCCAGAAGCGGAAGACGGTGGAGACGTCCAGCGTCCACTCCAGTCCGGTGATGTCCTCGGCGGCGACCGCGTACTGCCGGCCCTGCCAGAGCGGGATCAGCGGCAGCTCGTCGGCGACGATGTCCTGGATCGTCCCGAAGTCGTCGATGGTCTGCACCCGGTCGCTCTGGGTGGCGGTGCGCGGCAGCAGCTCGTCGGTGATCCGGCCGGCGTCGTAGTGGTTCGCCAGCACGTTGTCCTGGCCGAAGAACGGCGCGGTGAAGTTGTCCGGGTCCGGGTAGTCGGGCACCCAGCCGCGCACGTACGCGGCGTAGTCGCCGTTCGCGACGCCCTCGGCGAACTCCTCGGTGTCCGCGCTGCGGACGGTGGCCTCGAAGAGACCGCTGTCGTTGAGCTGCCTCGCGAGGTACTCGAACGCGGCCACGGTGTCGGGGCCGAAACGCACCGGCGTGGCCCACAGGGTCAGCCGCACCGGCTCGGTGATGCCGGCGTCCCGGAGCTCCTCCTCCGCGAGGTCCGGCTCCGGGGTGCTGCCGTAGCGGTCGTAGAAGGCGGTGTTGTGGCCGGTGATACCGGCGGGAACGATGGAGTACAGCGGTTCGGTGGTGCGCTGGTAGACGTCCCGGGTGAGCGCCGACCGGTCGAGCAGGTAGGCGACGGCCCGGCGCACCGCCGGCTCACCCGCCACCGGGTCGGCCATGTTGAAGACCAGGTGCTGCACCTCGGCGCTGGTGCCGTCCACCACCTTCAGGTCGTCGTGCTGGTCGAGCGTGGAGGTCTCCAGTTCGGCGATGTCCTCGGCCGACAGCCCGCGGTAGGCGACGTCCACCGCGCCGCTGACCACGGCCCGCCTCAGCGCTTCCTTGTCGCCGTGGAAGAGCCGCATCGTCATGCCGGAGTTCTGCACCTCGGCCGGTCCCTGGTAGTCCGGGTTGACCTCGAAGACGGCCTCGTCGCGGTCGTAGGTCTCCAGGGTGTAGACGCCCGAGCCGACCGCCTGGCCATCGGTGCGCAGCGTGTTCGCCGGATACTCCCGGTGGTCCACGATGGACCCCGCGCCGGAGGCGATCTTCAGCGGGAACGTGGCGTCGGGCTGGCTCAGGTGGAAGGTGATGGTGTGCTCGTCCGGCGTCTCGATGCGGTCGATGGAGGAGAGCATCACGGCGGGGCCGTTGGGGTCGTCGATGCGCAGCGTGCGCTCGAAGGAGTAGCGCACGTCGGTCGAGGTGAGTTCGTTGCCGTTGCTGAAGGTCAGACCGTCCCGCAGGATGCACGTGAAGCGCTGGCTGATCCGGTCGGTGAACCCGCACTCCTGGGCCGCCTCGGGCTGCGGCTCGCTGCCGCCGCGGGGGAAGCTCAGCAGTGACTGGAAGACGTTGTTGAACACCAGCCAGGAGCCCGGGTCGTACCCGGAGGCCGGGTCGACGGCGAGGACGTCGTCCGTCATCCCCATGACGATCGCCTCGCCCTGGCCGGGGCCGTCGTCGTCCAGCCATCCACAGCCGCCGAGCAGGGTGGCGGCCAGCCCCAGGACAAGCGGGACCGCCGCCCACCGGACGCGTTTCCTCACGTGCTTCTTCCTCAGTCTCTCGTGCGTCGTGCCGCGCCGCCCGGCCGCGTGCGCGGCGCGAGAGCGGCCTCGACGAGGCTAACCCGGGCGGCCCGCGCCACCGGCGGGGGCACCCGCCCGGCCGCGACCCAGCGGGCGCGTCGTCCGCACGGCGGCGGGGGCGGCCAGGGAGCGGAGGAAGGCCAGGTCGACGGCCTCGAGCGAGCCCACCACCATCCGGCCGGTGGCGGGCGGGATCGGCGCCACGGAGGGCACCGCGATCACCCGGCAGCCGGCCGCCTCGGCCGACGCCACCCCGGTGGCCGTGTCCTCCACGGCCACGCAGCGCGCCGGCTCGGCGCCCAGCCGGGCCGCGGCGGTCAGGTACGGGTCGGGGTGCGGCTTGGTGCGCGGCACCTCGTCGCCGGCGATGGTGAGCGTGAAGCTCTCCGCGCCCAGCGACACCAGCATGCGGTCGATGACGGTCCGGTGCGACGCCGACACCAGGGCGGTGGGCACGCCATGCGCGGCCAGCTCGGTCAGCAGCCGCCGGGCGCCCGGCATCAGTGCCACACCGCGGTCGATGCGGCGCAGGAACGCGGCGTTGAGCAGCCCCTTCAGCTCCTCCAGCGTGATGTCGGCGCCCGTCTGCTCGATGAGGTACCCCGCGCTGCGGGTCATCGGGCCACCGACCACCACCTGCCGGTGGCGCTCCGCCAGCCGGTGCCCCAGGCCGCGGAACACCTCCACCTCGGCGTCCCACCAGAACCCCTCGGTGTCCACGAGAGTGCCGTCCATGTCGAGCAGGACGGCCCGCGGGTCGGGCTCGGGAACCAGCCGGGTGTCGAGGGCCGGAAAGGAACGTGTCATCCGCGCACACCTCCGTAGGGGGCGAGAAGGCCGGCCACGCCCCTCTCCCGAAAGGGGTGGCCGGCCTTGTACCGGATCGTCCAGTCTACGCCCGGAGATGAACGCTCGCCCGACGCCCGGCGCTGAGGCGTTAGCGGGCGTTGAAATAGTTGGCTTCCGGATGGTGCAGCACGATCGCGTCCGTGGACTGCTCCGGGTGCAGCTGGTACTCCTCGGAGAGGGTCACGCCGATGCGCTCGGGGCGCAGCAGCTCGGCGATCTTGGCGCGGTCCGCCAGCTCGGGGCAGGCCGGGTAGCCCAGCGAGTAGCGGCAGCCCTGGTACTCGGTGCGGAACATGCCGGCGAGCTGCTCCGGATCCTTGCCCGCGATGCCCAGCTCGGCACGGACCCGGGCGTGCCAGTACTCGGCCAGCGCCTCGGCGAGCTGCACGGACAGGCCGTGCAGCTCCAGGTAGTCGCGGTAGGCGTCCGCGGCGAAGAGCTCGGCGGTGGCCTCGCTGACCCGCGGCCCCACGGTGACGGTCTGCAGCGCCACGACGTCCCGCTCGCCGCTCTCGGCGGGGCGGAAGAAGTCGGCCAGGCACAGCCGGCGACCGCGGCTCTGCCGGGGGAACGTGAAGCGGGTGCGCTCCCCGCCGTCCTCGTCGAGGATGACCAGGTCGTCGCCCTCGGCGTGGCAGGGGAAGTAGCCGTAGACCACGGCCGCCTCCAGCAGGCCCTCGGTGTGCAGCCGGTCCAGCCAGCCGCGCAGCCGGGGCCGGCCCTCGATCTCCACCAGCTCCTCGTACGACGCGGCGTCGGCGCCGCGGGACGCCTTCAGGCCCCACTGGCCCTTGAACAGCGCGTCCTCGTCCAGCCACTCGGCGTACTCCTTGAGGGCGATCCCCCGGACCACCCGGGTGCCCGTGAAGGGCGGCCGCGGCACCGGCACGTCGACGGCGGTGGCCGACCGCACGGGCACGGCCGCGTCGGCGCCGGCGGCGCCCTCGCCGGCCGGTCCCTCGGCCTCCCGGCGGGGCACCCGGCGGCGCTTCAGCTCGGGCAGCACGGCGCCCGGCACGCCCCGCTTCACCGCGACCAGGGCGTCCATCAGCCGCAGCCCCTCGAAGGCGTCCCTGGCGTAGCGGACCTCGCCCTGGTAGATCTCGTGCAGGTCCTGCTCGACGTAGGCGCGGGTGAGCGCGGCACCGCCGAGGATCACGGGGAAGTCGGTGGCCATGCCGCGGCGGTTGAGCTCCTCCAGGTTCTCCTTCATCACCACGGTGGACTTCACCAGCAGCCCGGACATGCCGATCACGTCGGCCCGGTGCTCCTCCGCGGCGTCGAGGATGGCCGAGACCGGCTGCTTGATGCCGAGGTTGACCACGTTGTAGCCGTTGTTGGTGAGGATGATGTCCACCAGGTTCTTGCCGATGTCGTGGACGTCGCCGCGGACGGTGGCCAGCACGATGGTGCCCTTGCCGGCGTCGTCGGACTTCTCCATGTGCGGTTCCAGGTGGGCCACCGCGGCCTTCATCACCTCGGCGGACTGGAGCACGAACGGCAGCTGCATCTGGCCCGAGCCGAAGAGCTCGCCGACCACCTTCATGCCGGCGAGCAGCGTGTCGTTGACGATGTCGAGGGCCGGCCGCTCCCGGAGCGCCTCGTCGAGGTCGTCGGTCAGGCCGTTGCGCTCGCCGTCGATGATCCGGCGCTGGAGGCGTTCCTCCAGCGGCAGGGCCAGCAGTTCCTGCGCCTTGCCGGCCTTCATCGACCTGGTGTCCACGCCCTCGAAGAGCTGCAGGAAGCGCTGCAACGGGTCGTAGCCGGGGCGGCGCCGGTCGTGGATCAGGTCGAGGGCGACCTCGACCTGCTCGGCGTCGATGCGGGCGATGGGGAGGATCTTCGCGGCGTGCACGATGGCCGAGTCGAGTCCGGCCTGGACGCACTCGTCCAGGAAGACCGAGTTCAGCACCAGGCGGGCCGCGGGGTTGAGGCCGAAGGAGATGTTGGACAGGCCGAGGGTGGTCTGCACGTCCGGGTGGCGCCGCTTGAGCTCGCGGATCGCCTCGATGGTGTTCCTGCCGTCCTCGCGGGACTCCTCCTGTCCCGTGCAGATGGTGAAGGTGAGGCAGTCGATGATGATGTCGCTCTCGGCGACGCCCCAGGTGCCGGTGAGGTCGGCGATCAGCCGCTCGGCGATGGCGACCTTGGCCTCGACGCTGCGGGCCTGGCCCTGCTCGTCGATGGTGAGGGCCATCAGCGCGGCGCCGTGTTCCACCGCCAGGCGGGTGATCCGGGCGAACCGGGAGTCGGGGCCGTCGCCGTCCTCGTAGTTGACGGAGTTGATGACCGCGCGGCCACCCAGCGCCTCGAGCCCGGCCTGGATCACGCCGGGCTCCGTGGAGTCGAGCACCACGGGCAGCGTCGAGGCCGTGGCGAACCGGCCGGCCAGCTCCCGCATGTCCGCCACGCCGTCCCGGCCGACGTAGTCCACGCACAGGTCGAGCAGGTGGGCGCCCTCGCGGATCTGCTCCCTGGCCAGCTCCACGCAGTCGTCCCAGCGGCCCTCCAGCATGGCGGTGCGGAACTTCTTCGAGCCGTTGGCGTTGGTCCGCTCGCCGATCGCCAGGTACGCGGTGTCCTGCCGGAACGGCACCGTCTGGTAGAGCGAGGAGGCGCCCGGCTCGGGGCGCGGGTCGCGCGGGGCCGGGGTCAGGTCCCGCACCCGCTCCACGACCTGGCGCAGGTGCTCGGGCGTGGTGCCGCAACAGCCGCCCACCAGGGACAGGCCGAACTCGGCGACGAAGGTCTCGTGGGCGTCGGCGAGCTCGCCGGGGGTGAGCGGGTAGTGGGCGCCGTCCCGGCCCAGCACGGGCAGGCCGGCGTTGGGCATGCAGGACAGCGGCTTCCTGGCGTGCCGGGCGAGGTACCGCAGGTGCTCGCTCATCTCGGCGGGGCCGGTGGCGCAGTTCAGCCCGATCATGTCGACGCCCAACGGCTCCAGCGCGGTGAGCGCGGCGCCGATCTCGGAGCCGAGCAGCATGGTGCCGGTGGTCTCGACGGTCACCTGGACCAGCAGCGGCAGGTCCACGCCCGTGGCGGCCAGGGCGCGCCGGGTGCCGAGCACCGCGGCCTTGGTCTGCAGCAGGTCCTGGCTGGTCTCCACGACGAGCGCGTCGGCGCCGCCGGCGACCAGCCCCTCGGCGTTCAGCTGGTAGGCGTCGCGGAGCGCGGCGTAACCGATGTGGCCCAGGGTGGGCAGCTTGGTGCCGGGGCCCATCGAGCCGAGCACCCAGCGCTGCCGCCCGTCCGCGGCGGTGAACTCGTCGGCCACCTCGCGGGCGATCCGGCCGCCAGCCTCGGACAGCTCGACGATCCGGTCGGCGATGTCGTACTCGCCGAGGGCGGCCAGGTTGGCGCCGAAGGTGTTGGTCTCGACGCAGTCCACGCCCGCCTGGAAGTACTCCCGGTGGACCGAGGCCACGATGTCGGGGCGGGTGACGTTGAGGACCTCGTTGCAGCCCTCCAGCTGCTGGAAGTCGTCGAGCGAGGGCTCCTGCGCCTGGAGCATGGTGCCCATCCCACCGTCGGCCACCACGACGCGGGAGGCGAGGGCGTCGCGCAGGGCGGCGGCGCGCTGCCGCTGGTCGGCGAGCCCGGTCGAGTCCGGCGGGGCGGCGGGGCGGTCGGCGGATTCGGGGGGACTGAGCGAGGTCATGGGCGGGCTCCCAGGATGCGACGGCTGTCGGCTATGCACCCGGCGCCGCCGGGAGCACCCGGCCAGCGTAGCCGGACCGGGCCGCGCGTCCCCGGGTATTCCGGGGTCCGGACGGCCTTAGACTCATTTCCGGCTTCCGGGGGTATCGACATCACCCGATGTCGTTCGACAATGCCGAACAGGGCCGGTGACCCGTTGCCGGTCCCCCGCCACCCGCCGCCAGCGCGGCCGGGCGGCCGTCATGGTGATGGACAGCAGGGAGGCAGCCCGATGGCGCGGACCATTCAGTCGCTGGAGCGAGCCGCGGCCGTGCTGCGGCTGCTGGCCGGTGGCGAGCGGCGCCTGGGCCTGTCGGACATCGCCTCCTCCATAGGCCTCGCCAAGGCCACCACGCACGGCCTGCTGCGCACGCTCCAGCAGGAGGGCTTCGTCGAGCAGGACGAGCGGTCCGGGCGGTACCAGCTCGGCGCCGAGCTGCTGCGCCTCGGCAACAGCTACCTGGACGTGCACGAGCTGCGCGCCCGGGCGCTGGTGTGGACCGACGACCTGGCCAGGGCCAGCGGCGAGAGCGCCTATCTGGGCGTGCTGCACCAGCAGGGGGTGCTGATCGTGCACCACGTCTTCCGGCCGGACGACAGCCGCCAGGTGCTGGAGATCGGGGCCATGCAGCCCCTGCACAGCACCGCCCTGGGGAAGGTTCTGGCCGCCTTCGACCCGGTGGCGCACAACGAGGCGATGGACGGCGGCTTCCAGGCGATCACCGCACGCACCGTGACCGACCCGGCCGAGTTCGACGCGGGCCTCGATCTGGTGCGGGCGCGCGGCTGGGCCAGCGACGTGGGCGAGACATGGGACGGGGTGGCCTCGATCGCCGCGCCGATCCTCGACCGCCGCAAGATGCCGGTGGGCGCGGTCGGCATCACCGGCGCCGTGGAGCGCATGCAGTCCGACGGCGAACTGGGGCCCCGACTGGTCGCGGCGGTACGGGACTGCGCCCGTTCCGTGTCGCGCGACCTCGGGGTCGGGCGTTTCTAGGACAATCCCCACGAGTCGGGAATCCGCCGGCGCCGTGAGTTCTCTGCCGCACAGCCTCTTGACGGCACGGCTTCCCGGAGAAAAACTGCCGGTCAATGGTCGACATTGTCGAACAATGGACGAGGGTTGACCGTCAATCCCCTGGACGTAGGACAAAGGAGTCACGGTGTCCAGCTCCGACATCTTTTTCGGCGAGGTCGTCGGCACCGCCGTGCTGACCCTGCTCGGTGGCGGCGTGTGCGCCGCCGTCTCGCTCAAGAAATCCAAGGCGTTCGAGGCGGGCTGGGTTGCCGTCACCTTCGGGTGGAGCATCGCCGTGCTCGCCGGCGCCTACATCTCCTTCGGGCTCTCCGGCGGCCATCTCAACCCCGCCGTCACCATAGGCGTGGCCGTCGACACGGGCGAGTGGGGCGACGTGCCGACCTACCTGGCCGGCCAGATGCTCGGATCCCTGATAGGCCCGCTGCTCGTCTGGCTCGCCTACTACGGACACTTCGAGGCGCATCTGCGCGGTCTCGAGGTCACCGGGGGCTCGCAGACTCCCGGCCCCGAGACGGTGAAGCAGCCACGGGACGCGGGCCCCAGGCCGGCCGCCGACCCCAAGGCTCCCGGCCCGGTGCTGGGCGTCTTCGCCACCGCCCCCGAGATTCGCAACCCGGTGCAGAACGTGGTCACCGAGGCCATCGCCACCGCCGTCCTCATCCTGCTGGTGCTGAGCGTCGGGATCAACGAGGGTCTCGTGCTCTCCGGCACCGGCGTCCTCATCGTCGCGCTGACGGTGCTCGGCCTCGGCCTGTCACTCGGCGGCCCCACGGGGTACGCGATCAACCCGGTCCGCGACCTGGGCCCACGGATCGTGCACGCCCTGCTGCCGCTGCCGAACAAGGGAGGCTCCGACTGGGAGTACGCCTGGATACCCGTGGTCGGGCCCGTCATCGGCGCCGTGGTGGCCGCCGGAATCCACAACCTCATCCACTGACCTCACCCACCCCGCCGCATTCACCGATCAGGAGCCGCGGTATGACCGACACACCCACCGCCCCCCGCGAGTACATCGCGGCCATCGACCAGGGCACGACCTCCAGCCGCTGCATCGTCTTCGACCGCGACGGGCGCATCGTCTCGGTGGACCAGAAGGAACACGAGCAGATCTTCCCGCGTCCCGGCTGGGTGGAGCACGACGCCTCCGAGATCTGGACCAACGTCCAGGAGGTGGTCGCCGGCGCCCTGCAGAAGGCCGGGATCACCAAGGACGACGTCAAGGCCATCGGCATCACCAACCAGCGCGAGACCACGCTGCTGTGGGACAAGGCGACCGGTGAGCCGGTGCACAACGCCATCGTCTGGCAGGACACCCGCACGGACGCGCTCTGCCGTGAGCTCGGACGGAACGTCGGCCAGGACCGGTTCCGGCGGGAGACCGGCCTGCCGCTGGCCTCGTACTTCGCCGGCCCGAAGATCCGCTGGCTGCTGGACAACGTCGAGGGCCTGCGCGAGCGCGCCGACCGCGGCGAGCTGCTGTTCGGCACCATGGACTCCTGGGTCATCTGGAACCTCACCGGCGGCGTGGACGGCGGCGTGCACGTCACCGACGTCACCAACGCCTCGCGCACGCTGATGATGAACCTCCGCACCCTGTCGTGGGAGGAGCGCATCGTCACCTCGATCGGCGTGCCGCCGTCCGTGCTGCCGGAGATCCGGTCCTCCTCCGAGATCTACGGGCACGCCAAGGGCGGCCCGCTGGACGGCGTGCCGGTCGCCTCGGCGCTCGGCGACCAGCAGGCGGCGCTCTTCGGCCAGACCTGCTTCTCGGTCGGCGACGCCAAGTCGACGTACGGCACCGGCACCTTCCTGCTGATGAACACCGGCAGCGAGGCGATCAACTCCTACGCCGGCCTGATCACCACCGTCGGCTACCGCATCGGCGACCAGCAGCCCGTGTACGCGCTGGAGGGATCCATCGCGATCACCGGCGCCCTGGTGCAGTGGATGCGCGACCAGATGGGCCTGATCAACAGCGCCGCGGAGATCGAGACGCTCGCCCTGTCGGTGGACGACAACGGCGGCGCCTACTTCGTGCCGGCCTTCTCCGGCCTGTTCGCCCCGTACTGGCGTTCCGACGCCCGCGGCGTGATCGCCGGCCTCACCCGGTACGTCACCAAGGCGCACATCGCCCGTGCCGTGCTGGAGGCCACCGCCTGGCAGACCCGCGAGATCGTCGACGCGATGAAGAAGGACTCGGGCGTCGAGCTCACCTCGTTGAAGGTGGACGGGGGGATGACCTCGAACAACCTGCTGATGCAGAACATCACGGACTTCCTGGACGCCCCCGTGGTGCGTCCGATGGTCTCCGAGACCACCTGCCTCGGCGCCGCCTACGCCGCGGGCCTGGCGGTCGGCTTCTGGTCCAGCGTCGAGGAGCTGCGGGCCAACTGGCGGCGGGCCGCCGAGTGGACCCCGTCCATGGACCCGACCGAGCGGGAGCGCGAGTACCAGCTGTGGCTCAAGGCGGTGCAACGGACCATGGGCTGGCTCGACGAGGAGGACTGACCCCGACCGGACGCCGGCCCGACGCCGGCCCACAGCAGGGCGACGTCCGACGGACGCCATGGACGCAGGACGCCGAGGAGGAACCACGCGATGAGCACCCCGCCCCCGACCGCCGACCCCGCCGCCATATCCGGATCCGCCGCGCCCAGCGGGGGCGACCGGCGCGCCGCGACGCGGGAGCGGCTGGCCGGGGCGGTCTACGACCTTCTGGTGGTGGGCGGCGGCATCCTGGGCACCTCGGTGGCCTGGCACGCCGCCCAGGCCGGGCTGCGGGTGGCGATGGTGGACGCCGGCGACTTCGCCGGCGCCACCTCCTCCGCCTCCTCCAAGCTGGTGCACGGCGGCCTGCGGTACCTCCAGACGGGGGCGGTGCGGCTGGTCGCCGAGAACCACCACGAGCGTCGCGTGCTGGCCAGGGACGTGGCGCCGCACCTGGTCAACCCGCTCACCTTCCATCTGCCCGTCTACAAGGGCGGCCCGCACGGCGCCGCCAAGCTGGGCGCCGGCGTCTTCGCCTACTCCGCGCTGTCCGCCTTCGGCGACGGCGTCGGCCGGATCATCTCCCCGGCCAAGGCCAGGGCGGCGAACCCGGCGCTGCGCACCGAGCACCTGCGCGCGGTCGCCGTCTACGCCGACCATCAGATGAACGACGCCCGGGTCGCGGTGATGACGGTGCGCGCGGCCGTGCAGTCCGGCGCCACCGTGCTCAACCACGCGGAGGTCACCGGGCTGCGCACCAGCCGCGGTCGGGTCACCGGCGCCGAACTGCGGGACCGGCTCGACGGCACCGAGTTCGGCGTCACCGCCCGGCTGGTGCTCAACGCCACCGGGCCGTGGGTGGACCACCTGCGCCGGATGGAGCACCCCGGCGCGGCGCCCAGCATCCGGCTGTCCAAGGGCGCGCACCTGGTGCTGCGCCGGGCGACCCCGTGGCGCACCGCGCTGGCCACCCCGGTCGACCGGTACCGCATCACCTTCGCGCTGCCCTGGGAGGACCATCTGCTGCTGGGCACCACGGACGAGGTCTACGAGGGCGATCCCGGCGAGGTGGCGGCGACCGAGGCGGACATCACCCAGATCCTCGACGAGGCCGCCTGTTCGGTGCGCGACGAGCAGCTGGACCGCTCGCTGCTCACCTACGCGTTCGCCGGCCTGCGGGTGCTGCCCGGCGGGCCCGGCGGGGTCGAGTCGGCCAAGCGCGAGACCGTGCTGACCGAGGGCCGGGGCGGCATGCTGTCGGTGGCGGGCGGCAAGTGGACCACCTACCGGCACATCGGCCGCGGCGTGCTCGCCCGGCTGGCCTCGCTGCCCGGCGTGCCCGGCGCGGATCTCGGCGCCGAGATGGAGCCGGTCTCCGGCCTGGTCCGCCGGGTACCGCTGCCCGGCGTGGCCAACCCCAACGCGGTGGCCCACCGGCTGCTGGCCGACCGGGAGCTGGCCGCCCCCATGGACCCGGCGACCGCCCGGTTCCTCGCGACCCACTACGGCTCGCTCGCCTTCGAGGTCGCCGACCTGGTGCGGCGCGACCCGGCCCTGGGCGAACCGGTACACCCCGACGGGCCCGAGATCTGGGCCCAGGTCGTCTACGCGCGAGACCAGGAGTGGGCCGAGACCGTGGACGACGTGCTCCGCCGGCGTACCACGCTGACCGTGCGCGGCCTGGACACCGACGAGGTCCGGGCCCGGGTGGCCCGGCTGCTGGGCGGCGCCGGCTAGTCGGCTGGGCCCCGGGGGCCGACGAGCGGTGGCCACCGGCGCGGAACCGGAGCGCGACGGTGGTGCGGCGGAGCGTGACGCAGCACCGGCGGGAGCGCGGCCGGGGCGGGGCCGTCCCCATGCGTACGAGGGCTGCGGGGTGGGCACGGTGACGCCGTAGGCTGGGGCCGCACGGAAACATCGGCAGCCGGGGCGGGCCGTCCCGCACCGGCCGGAAGGAGGCGCTGGGTGATCGAGCTCGAGGGCATTCCCGAGCTGGTCGACCCGGTCATGGTGGCCGCGTTCGAAGGCTGGAACGATGCCGGTGACGCCGCCTCCGCCGCGGTCGCCCATCTCGAACGGGAGTGGAAGGGCGAGGTGTTCGCGGCGTTGGACGCCGAGGACTACTACGACTTTCAGGTGAACCGGCCGCACATGTGGCTGGACGCCGGCGTGCGGCGCGTCACCTGGCCGACCACCCGGCTGTCCGTCGCGCGGGTCGGCTCGGAGCACGGCGCCGAGCGTCGGCGGGACCTGGTGCTGGTGCGCGGCATCGAGCCGAGCATGCGGTGGCGCTCGTTCTGCAACGAGATCCTCGGCTTCGCCCACGAGTTGGGCGTGGAGATGGTGGTGGTGCTCGGCGCGCTGCTGGGCGACACCCCGCACACCCGTCCGGTTCCGGTGACGAGCGTGACGTCGGACGAGGAGCTCGCGCGCACCCTGGACCTGGAGGAGTCGCGGTACGAGGGGCCGACCGGCATCGTCGGCATCCTTCAGGAGGCCTGTGCGCACGCCGGGGTGCCGGCGGTGAGCCTGTGGGCGGCGGTGCCGCACTACGTGTCGCAGCCGCCGAACCCGAAGGCGTCGCTGGCCCTGCTGAACGCCCTGGAGGACCTGCTGGGCGTGGGCGTGCCGCTGGGCGACCTGCCGGAGGACGCCCGGGCCTGGCAGATCGGCGTGGACCAGCTGGCCGCCGAGGACAGCGAGGTCGCCGAGTACGTGCAGTCGTTGGAGCAGGTCAGGGACACCGCCGAGCTGCCGGAGGCGTCGGGCGAGGCGATCGCCAAGGAGTTCGAGCGGTACCTACGCCGCCGGGACGGCTCGACGCCGGGCGTCGACGGCGGCAGCGGCACGTACCTGCGCGATCCGGGCAGCGGCCGGACCCGGCCGCGCCGCCGGCCGCCCGAGAACGAGCCGTCGTCCGATCAGGGCGACCGAGGCGACCAGAGCGGACGGGGCGACCAGAGCGGTCAGGACCAGAGCGGCCAGGGCGACGGCGACGAGTAGCCGCCGCGCCCGGTCGCTCAGATCGCCACGCCCAGCAGGGCGTCCACGGCCCGACTCACCAGCCCGGGGGCGCCCGGGTCGTCGCCCCCGGTGGCCAGCTGCGTCTCGGCCCAGTCGTCCACCGCCGTGAGCGCGGACGGGGCGTCCAGATCGTCGGCCAGTGCGGCACGGATCCGCCGCGGCACCTCGTCGGCGGGCGCCCCGTCCGGCCGGGAGACCGCCGCCCGCCAGCGCGCCAGGCGGGCCACCGCGTCGGCCAGCACCGCGTCCGTCCACTCCCAGTGCGTGCGGTAGTGGTTGGCGAGCAGGGCCAGCCGGATCGCGGCCGGGTCCACACCGTCGTTCCGCAGCGCGGAGACGAAGACCAGGTTCCCCTTCGACTTGGACATCTTCTCGCCGTCGTAGGCGACCAGCCCGGCGTGCACGTAGCTGGTGGCGTACGGATGGTCGCCGGTGAGCACCTGGGCGTGCGAGGCGCCCATCTCGTGGTGCGGGAAGGCGAGGTCGAAGCCGCCGCCCTGCATGTCGAAGCCCATGCCGAGGTGTTCCAGCGCGATGGCGACGCACTCGATGTGCCAGCCGGGTCGGCCCCGGCCCAACGAGCCGCCGTCCCAGGACGGTTCGCCCGGCCGCGCGGCGCGCCACAGCAACGGGTCCAGCGGGTTCTTCTTGCCGGGCCGCTCGGGATCGCCGCCGCGCTGCGCCGAGAGCACCCGCATCGCGGCCGCGTCCAGCCCGGACACCGAGCCGAAGTGCCGGTCGGCGTCCACCGAGAAGTAGACGTCGCCCTCCAGGTCGTAGGCCGCGCAGTGCGACCGCAGCCGCTCCACGAGCGGGATGATGAGCGGTATCGACTCGACGGCGCCGCAGTAGTGCCGCGGCGGGAGCACCCGGAGCGCGGTCATGTCCTCGCGGAACAGCGATGTCTCCCGCTCGGCCAGCGCCCGCCAGTCCTCACCGGTGTCGGCGGCCCGCTCCAGCAGCGGGTCGTCGACGTCGGTGACGTTCTGCACGAAGTGCACCTCGTGGCCGGCGTCCAGCCAGACCCGTTGCACCAGGTCGAAGGCCGTGTAGGTGGCGGCGTGCCCGATGTGTGTGGCGTCGTAGGGCGTGATCCCGCAGACGTACAGCCGAGCAACCGGCCCGGGGGTGAGGGTGACCCGTCCGCCCGACGCCGTGTCGTGAACAGTGAGGTCGGGCCCCTGACCGGGCAGAGCGGGAACGTTGGGGGCGGGCCAGGCGTACATGCCCCGAGCCTAACCGGAGGATCGACCCCCGGACGACACGGGCCTGAGCGGTGCTCAGAGGATCGGCCAGGGGAGGGCCGGCCATTCGCCGCTCGGCCGGGGGTAGCGGCCGGTGCGCAGCAGCTCGGCCGTTCTGGCGCGCAGCGCCTGGCGTTCCTCGTCGCTGATCAGGGCGTGCAGCCGAACGGCCAGCGGGCGGCCCTCGGCCAGCTCCGGCGCGAGCCGGCGCAGCGCCGCCAGCACGACGTCCGGCAGCGGCTCCCCCGCCCAGCCCCAGAGCAGGGTGCGCAGCTTGTCGTCCGTGTGGAACGTCACGCCGTGGTCGATGCCGTACAGCCGGCCGTCGGGCAGCGGCAGCAGGTGGCCACCCTTGCGGTCGGCGTTGTTGATGACCGCGTCCAGCGCGGCCATCCGGCGCAGCCGCTCGTCGTCGGCGTGCACCAGCAGCGCGGACCGGCCCTCGCCGACGGTGGCCCGCACCACGGCCCGCCAGCCGGGTGCCGGCGCGTCGCCCTCGACGAGGGCGAGCAACTCGTCCGGTCCCTGCCCGTCGGCGTCGGCGTCGGGTGTCTCCGCGTCCGGGGCCGGGCCCACCCACTGCTGGCACATCCCCCGGCCGAGCGGCCCGTCGCGCAGCAGGGTGGGTGGCACCAGATCCCAGCCCAGGGCCCGGCACACCTCGTAGGCGGCGACCTCGCGCTGCGCCAGCGTGCCGTCGGGGAAGTCCCACAGCGGGCGCTCGCCGGCGACCGGCTTGTAGACGCAGGGCACCCGGCGTCCCGGCAGCTCGGCGGTGGCGTAGAGGACGGCGTTGGAGGCGTCGGCGATGCGGCCGTGGACGGTGAGCTCGCCCCGCGCCAGCACCTCGACCGCGGTCAGGCCCTGCTGCGACGGTATCCGTTCTGACGCGGACATACGTGGCCCTCCGGATCGAGCGGGAGACTGCACAGCGGGCACGGCGGCCGTCCCGCGTTGACGACCTCCAGGGCGCGTTTGGCGAAGGCGCGGGCCATGGTGCCGCTCAGCCGCACGCGCAGCATGGGCGGGCCGTT
The DNA here is from genome assembly GCF_039871525.1 of Streptomyces sp. B6B3. Classification (NCBI taxonomy): domain Bacteria; kingdom Bacillati; phylum Actinomycetota; class Actinomycetes; order Kitasatosporales; family Streptomycetaceae; genus Streptomyces; species Streptomyces sp. B6B3. Next base: position 101,983 of record NZ_JBDPLU010000017.1, read on the forward strand.
CTCGTCGTCGCGCAGCAGCCGCTCCTCGGCCTCCGCGAACTCCTCCTCGGAGTCGGCGTCGAGCTCCACCAGCGCCTGGGCCTCGACGATCATGCGCTCGGTGTCGCTGTCCCAGGCCAGCGCCATGGTGCCGACCCGGAACTCCTCCTCCACCGGCGTGGTGAGGGGTCCGGCGTCGGTCAGCTCGGCCGGCGCCACGGCCGGCACCGAGGTGTTGCCGCCGGATCTCCTGACGACCTCGTCCAGCAGCTCGTCGATACGCTCGGCGAGCGCCTCCACCTGGGCCTTCTCCAGCGCAACGCTCGTGGTACGGCCCGCCGCCGTCGCCTGGAGAAAGAAGATACGGCGGCCAGGCAGTCCGACCGTCCCGGCGACGAAGCGTTCGGGAGGGTCGTAGAGGAACACCTGACGGGACACGCACTGCTCCGGGTGGTTGGTGGGACGGTGGCTCGGGTCGCTTGCTGGGTCACTGGCACCCTACTGCGCATCGTGCCCGAGGTGATCAGGAGCCGCCGCCCACCGGCGCCTCGCTGTCCTCGGCCTTCCGCGCCGCGGCTCGCTGCCCCGGCACGAACTCGGCGAGGTCGCCCGTGTCGCCGAAGCGCAGCAGCAACGGGAGCCTGCCGTAGCGGATGGCCGTCACCGACGCCGGGTGCGGGACGATGCGCTGGAAGAGGTCGAGGTGGAGGCCGAGCGCGTCGGCCACGATCGCCTTGATGTTGTCACCATGCGTGCACATCAGCCAGACCGCCTCGGGGCCGTGGTCGCCGGCGACCCGGGCGTCCCAGTCGCGCGCCGCGTCCACCACCCGGGCCTGCATGGAACGCAGCGACTCGCCGCCGGGGAAGACCACGGCGGCCGGCTGCTCGCGGACCGTCACCATCAGCGGATCCTCGGCGAGCTCCTTGAGCTCCCGGTTGGTCCAGGCGCCGTAGTCGCATTCGGTGATGCGCTCGTCCGCGTGGACCGGCAGGTCGGGGCGGGCGGTGCGCAGCGGGCCCAGCGTCTCCACGCAGCGCTGGAGCGGGCTGTGCACGGCGACGGCGAGCGGCACGCCCGCCAGCCGGGCCGGCAGCGCCGCCGCCTGGGCCACCCCGTGGCCGTCCAGACCGACCCCTGGGGTGCGGCCGGCGAGCACGCCGGTGGAGTTGGCGGTGGTACGGCCGTGACGGAGGAGCAGCAGGGTGGGCATGGCGCCCACCCTAAGCGCTGGCCGCGCCCGGACGGCGCGAGGCGCCGTCCGGAACGCCCTCCCGGGCGTCGACGCGACAGGCGTCAGCCGAGCCCCGCGCGGTCCAGGGCCTCGACGCCGGCGCGCAGGCCGGCGATCCGCTGCTCCAGGTCGAAACCGGCCGGTGCCAGCGACAGCGTCGTCGCGCCCGCCTCCGCGTAGGCCCGCATCCGGTCGGCGATCCGCTCCACCGGGCCGATCAGCGTGGTGGCGTCGATGAGCCGGTGCGGCACCGCGGCCGCGGCACCGTCCCGGTCCCGTGCCAGATAGCGGTCCTGGATCTCGACGGCCTCCCGCTCGTAGCCCATCCGCCGGGCCAGCCGGTTGTAGAAGTTCTGCCGGCGGCTGCCCATCCCGCCCACGTAGAGGGCGGTGTACGGGCGGAAGTGGTCGGCCAGCGCGGCCAGATCGTCGCCCACCGCGAGGGGCACGGTCGGCACCACGTCGAACCCGTCCAGGGTCAGCCCGGCGCGGGCCCGGCCCTCGCGCAGCGGGCCGAGCGTGGTCTCCTCGGCGTGCTCGGGGGCGAAGAAGACCAGCAGCGCGCCGTCGGCGATCTCCCCGGTCTGGGCGAGGTTCTTCGGGCCGATGGCGGCGATGTAGAGCGGGATGCGCTCCCGCACCGGATGCACGGTGAGCTTGATCGGCTTCCCCTGGCCGCCCGGCAACGGCAGGGTCCAGTGGTCGCCGTCATGGGTCAGCCGCTCGCGGGTCAGCGCCTTGCGGACGATCTCCACGTACTCGCGGGTCCGGGCCAGCGGGTGGTCGAAGCCGACGCCGTACCAGCCCTCGGAGACCTGTGGTCCCGACACCCCGAGGCCGAGCCGGAACCGGCCGCCGGACAGCGAGTCCAGGGTGGCCGCGGTCATCGCCGTCATGGCGGGGGCGCGGGCCGGGATCTGCATGATGCCCGCGCCCACGTCGATGCGCTCGGTGTGCGCGGCGACCCAGGTCAGCACCGTGGGCGCGTCGGAGCCGTACGCCTCGGCGGCCCAGCAGACCTCGTAGCCCAGGCGTTCCGCCTCGCGCGCGACCGCGAGATTGTCCGCGTCCATCCCGGCTCCCCAGTAGCCGAGGTTGATTCCCAACCGCACGCTCTCTCCTCACCGTCGTCGCTGGCCGGCCGGCACGGCCGCGTTACTGGCGAGTAACGATACCGTCCCCGGCGCCGGGGGGTCTCCGGCGCAAGTACGCTCAACGGCCATGAAGCACAGGCACCTCGGCCGAACCGGTCTGCGCGTCTCCCGGCTCGGACTCGGCACGCTCACCTGGGCGCGGGACACCGGCGAGGAGGTGGCCACCGAGCTGCTGAAGACGTTCTGGGAGGCGGGCGGCACGCTGGTGGACACCGCCGACGTGTACGCGGACGGCGGTGCCGAGTACCTGCTGGGGCGACTGCTCGACGGCCTGGTGCCCAGGGAGGACCTGGTCATCGCGACCAAGGCGGGCAGCGTGCCGGACCCCGACCGCCGCTTCGACACGTCCCGCGGCCACCTGCTGGCCGCGTTGGACGCCTCGCTGGAGCGGCTGGGCACCGGCTACGTGGACCTGTGGCAGGTGCACGCCTTCGATCCGGAGACGCCGCTGGAGGAGACGCTGCAGGCGCTGGACATCGCGGTGGCCAGCGGGCGCGCCCGGTACGTCGGGGTGTCCAACTTCTGCGGCTGGCAGCTGGCGAAGGCGGCGACCTGGCAGCTGGCGGCGCCGGGGGCGCGCACCCGGATCGCCAGCACCCAGATGGAGTACTCGCTGCTCCAGCGCGGGGTGGAGCGCGAGGTGTTGCCCGCGGCGCTCGACCTGGGGATCGGACTGCTGCCCTCGTCGCCGCTGGGACGCGGGGTGCTGACCGGCAAGTACCGCAACGGCACGCCGCCCGGCTCGCGGGGCGCCTCGGAACATCTGGCGCCGTTCGTCGACCCGTATCTGGACGAGGCGGCGGGGCGGATCGTGGAGGCGGTGGCGATAGCGGCGGACGGGCTCGCGGTGACGCCGCTGCAGGTGGCGCTCGCCTGGCTGCGGGAGCGGCCCGGGGTGGCCGCGCCCATCGTCGGGGCGCGCACGGGACGGCAGTTGAGCGAGGCGTTGTCAGTGGAGGAGCTTAGCCTTCCGGATGAGATCAGCCGGGCGCTGGACGACGTGTCGGCGCCCGTGCACCGCTACCCCGACCAGGACTGGAGCGCGCTGTGAACGCCGAGCACTCCGAGACTTCCCCGCCCTCCGAGACGCCTCCGCCGGCCGGTTCGGGCAGTGTCGCCGACGAGTTGCGGGCCGCCGTGCTCGCCGTCCAGCGTGGGGAGCGCTCCGCGGACTCGTTCTTCCCGCGGGCCGAGCCCGCCCCCGCGGCCCAGGGGCGGGCGGCGGGCCGAGCGGGGTCGGTCCCTCGGCCCGGGGCCGGGGCGGCCGGCGGGACGCCGCCCTCCGCGGCAAGCGTCGAGGGCGTGGCCAAGCTGCTCGCCGAGGGCGCGGCGCCCGAGTCACTGGCGGTGCGGGCCGCGGCCGTGCTGGGCGAGTCGGCCGAGCGGGAGCTGCGCGCCGACCCCTGGCTGCTGTTGGCGGTGCCGGGTGTTCCGGTGGAGCAGGCCGACGACTTCGCCCGGGCGCTGCTGGGCGCCGACTGCTCGCCCGCCGACGAGCGGCGGACCCGGGCGCTCACGGCCTGGCTGCTCGACCGGGCGGCGCTCGCCGGACACACCGCGGTGACGGCGGACGAGGTCACCCGCGGCCTCGCCGGACAGGCGGTGCCGGATCCGGACGAGGCCATGCGCGACGCGGTCGAGGCCGGCGCCGTGCTGGCCTTCCACGACCCGGACCCCGACCTCGACCTGGCTGCGGAGCCGGCCGCGGACGCCGGTCCGGACGCGCCGGAGGCGGAGCCGCGCCAGACGCTGCTCGGCCTCGACCGGTACGCCCTGGCGGAGGAGAGCTTGGCCGACGGGCTGGTGCGGCTGCTGGCCACCTTCGGTTCCGCTCCGGAGGCGGAGGCAGCCGCGGACGAGGCGGCGGACGGAGACACCGGCGGGGACACGGGCGCGGACACGATGCGCTCCCGGTGGGCGGCGGCGGCCGACGCGGCGCCGTCCCCGTCGGCGGCGGCCCTGATCCGGGCGGTCGCCGGAAGTGGGCTGGTGGCGCACACCGGTGGTGAGGCCGCCAGGGCCGAGCCCGCGGCGCTGATCGCCGCGGCCAGATCGCTGGGCCTGCGGGCCTGCGCGGCCGCGCACACCGCGGACGGCCGGCGGCGGCTGGCGGCCTCCCTGCCCGCGGAGGCGGCGGACGCGGCGGTCACCGTGGACGGGCTGATCGCCGGCCGGGAGGGACCGGACCGCGATCCGGACGGGCTGCTCCCACTGGACCTGCTGGCCGTGCTCGACGCGCCACAGCTGGGCGCGGAGGCCGCCGCCTTCCTCGTCGAGGCGCTGCCCGACGGGGCCCGGCTGGTGCTCAGCGGCGACCCCGGCCTGCTGGGCGCCGCCGCCCCGGGGCAGGTGCTGGTCGACGTGCTGGCGGCGGGCGTCTGCCCGCACGTGACCTCCCGCGAGACGACGCCGGGGCCGGTGGGCCGGCTGGTGGCCGGCATCGCCGACGGCGCGCTGCCGCAGGTCGAGGCGCCGGACCGGGAGGTGGTGATCGTGCCGGTGCGGGACGCCGGGGAGGCCGTGCACCGGACGGTGCAGCTCGTCGCCGACTCCATCCCCCGCGCCTTCGACCAGCCGGCCGACACGATCCAGGTGATCACCACCGGGCACGGCGGCGCGGCCGGCACCCGCGCGCTGAACGCCGCCCTGAAGGAACGACTGCACCCGGGGCCCGGCAGGTTCGGCGGCTTCGACCCCGGAGACCGCGTGGTGTACTCCCCCGCTCCCGGTCACGTCCGGCCGGCGACGGTGGCGTCGGCGGACGCCGAGGGCCTGTGGCTGACGGACGAGCAGGGCCGCTTCGCGGTGCCGCGGGAGCGGGTGACGGAGACGGTGCGCCACGGCTGGGCCATCACGGCGCACCAGGCGGCCGGCAGTCGTTGGCCGGCGGCGGTGGTGGTGCTGCCCGGCGACGCGACCGCGGCGCTCGACCGCTCCTGGGTGTACACGGCCTTCGGCCGCGGCGAGCGGCACCTCTCGGTGGTGCAGGGCGTGGGCGGGGCGCTGCCGAGGGCGGTCGCCGGCCCGGGCGCGGCGGGCCGGACGACGCGGCTCAGGGCGCTGCTGCGCGCCCAGGGGACGGCGGACTAGCGCGGGACAGGACTAGAGGGCGCTCTCCATGTCGTCGCCGTCGAACGCCTCGCTGATGTCGAAGCGACAGATCACGCGTTCCGGGTCGGCGGCCTCGAAGGGCGACGGCAGCCACTCGCCCGGCTCCGCGGGCTCGTCCACCGCCGTGACCCACAGCGTGGCGTCGCCCTCCTCCAGTCCGAACTCCTTGTGACGGCTGGCGATCTCGTCCGGCTCGAACTCGCCGAAGAGCACCCCGAGCGCGGTCGGCATGCTGCGGCCCGCCGCGTCCTGGGCGTCGGCCTCCTCCTCGTCGGCGGCGGCCTCCGGATCCAGTTCGGCGACCCGGCGTGCCTGGGCGAGCAGCCGCCGGGGATCCACCACCGTGTAATCCCTCCGGATGAAAACGCTGAGCGCCTCGGGGTCCTCCGGCCCCGCGTAGGCGGCGGTGCCGTCCGTCTCCGGCACCTCGAACGGGGTGACCTCGTCGTAGACGTCGTACAGCAGCTCGTCGTACGCCTCGCCCGCGGCGGCCATCTCGTTGAACGCGGCGAACACCTCGGCGTCCGCGTCGGCATCGGCGTCGGGCTCCGCGGCCCGCCGTTCGATGGCCGCGAGGTGCCGGTCGACCGCCTCCTTGAGGGCGTCGGCCGCGGCACGGACTTGGGCAGCGCCTGGCTGCACAGCATCAGACATGGTGCAGACGGTATCGGCATCGAGGGCGTGGCCGCACAATAGATTCGATGCTGGAATACGAGTTTCGCGATGTGTATGTGCCGCGGGGGGTCTCCCGTGCCGCCACCACCCGCCTGCTGACCGAGCACGCGGAATACGGTCACTGGGAGTTGGCTCGGCTGCGCCTCTACCCCGACGGCAGTCGGCGGGTTCGTCTGAGACGCAAGATCATCCGGCAGCTCCGCCCCACCTGGTGAGGCCACGCGGCTCGCGGGGGGAAGCGCGGGAGGACGCGCGGGGGGAAGCGCGCGAAGAAGAAGGACCGCGGAGAAGGAGTGGGCCCCGCCGTGCGGGGCCCACTCGAAAGGGTGAAGCGGATCAGCCCCGACCCGCCAGTCGGGCCCGGCGACGGTAGAGCACCACTCCCCCGACGACCAGCCCGGCACCCAGCGGCAGGCCCACCAGCAGGGTCGAATTCGAACCGGTCTCGGCGAGCTCGCCCACCGGCTCCTCGGCCTCCGGCTCCATCCCGATCGGCTCCGGCTGAGAGGGGACCTCTTCCTCCGGCTGCTCGGGAGCCGGCGGCTCCTCGGGCTCTTCCTCGGCCGGCGGCTGCTCCGGCTCCTCGGGGGCCGGCGGCTGCTCGGGCTCCTCGGGAGCGGGCGGCTGCTCCGGCTCCTCCGGCTTGTCGTGCCCGTTGGCGCACTCGTTGCCCATGGACGGATTGAGCACGCCGATGACGTCGACGCTGTTGCCGCAGGCGTTCACCGGTACCTCGACCGGAACGTCCACGTTGTTGCCCGAGCCGACGCCGGGCGAGTCCTGGGCGCCGCCGTTGGCCTCGGCGCCGCCGTCCTGCTGGCCCTGGCCGCCGCCACCCTCGTTCCCACCGCCGGCACCCGAGCCGCCGTTGTTCACGCAGGTGTTCCCGAAGGCAGGGTTCAGCAGACCGACCACGTTGATGGTGTTGCCGCAGACGTTGACCGGCACGTGGACCGGCACCTGCACGTTGTTGCCCGAAGCTACGCCGGGCGAGTTCTGAGCCACGCCGTTGGCGTCGGCATCGGCCTGGGCCGTCCCGGTCGCCATGGCGAGAACGCCGCTCGCGGCGGCGACTGTGAGCAGGCCCTTTCGCGTGACCTGTCGCATGGTTGATCCCCTTGTTCGCTCTGTGGGTCGCGGGGTGGGGGGTGAGGGCGCCCGCGCCCGCCGTACAGCCGAACGGCCCCGGGGCGTGGACCACGCATCCCGGGGCCGCAGACGTCAAGCCCTCATGGAATGGGGCAGGGCATCAGTCGTTGACGCAGACGTTGCCGAAGGCGGGGTTCAGGATGCCGATGATGTCGACCGTGTTCCCGCAGACGTTGATCGGCACGTGGACGGGCACCTGCACAACGTTCCCGGAGAGGACGCCCGGGGAACCGACGGCGGCACCGTTGGCACCGGCGTCGGCAACGGCCACGCCCGCACCCGCGAGCATCAGACCGCCAGTGGCAGCCGCGGCAGCGACGACCTTCTTGATCATTCTTCCTCCTTGGTGACAAATGCGGTCCCAGCTGGGAACTGCACTCGATGTAACGAGGAGGGTCGGGTGAGGGCACGAATCGCCGAGGCCATTCACCCGCTATGGGGAATCTCGTACATGTGGACGACTGCCGTCGCCCCCGTTCAGCAGGCGTCGAGGAAGCGGTCGAGCACCCGGACGCCGAACTCCAGTCCGTCCACCGGCACCCGCTCGTCCACACCGTGGAACATCCCCGCGAAGTCGAGCTCCGGCGGCAGCTTGAGCGGCGCGAACCCGAAGGCGCGGATACCGAGGTCGTCGAAGGACTTGGCGTCGGTGCCGCCGGACAGCATGTACGGCACGGCGCGGGCCACCGGGTCCTCGGCGCGCAGCGCGGACTGCATCGCCTCCACCAGCGCACCGTCGAAGGTCGTCTCCAGGGCCTTGTCGGTGTGCACGTCCTCGCGGCGCACCCGCGGCCCCAGGATCCGGTCGATGTCGGCCAGGAACTCCTCCTCGTACCCCGGCAGGAAACGGCCGTCCACGTGCGCGGTGGCCTGGCCCGGGATGACGTTGACCTTGTATCCGGCGCCGAGTTGGGTGGGCGTGGCGGTGTTCTGCAGGGTGGCCCCGATGATCTTGGCGACGCCGCCGAGCCGGGCCAGCGTCTCCTCCATGTTCTCCGCGTCGAGCTCGATGCCGAAGGCGTCGGAGAGCTCGTCGAGGAAGGCGCGCACGGTCTTCGTCGCGCGCACGGGGAAGCGGTGCCGGCCCAGCCGGGCCACCGCCTCGCACAGCTCGGTGATGGCGTTGTCGTCGTTCGTCATCGAGCCGTGTCCCGCGGTGCCGTCCACGGTGAGCCGCATCCAGTGGATGCCCTTCTGGGCGGTCTCGATCAGGTACAGCCGCAGATCCTCGTTGACGGTGAAGGAGAAGCCGCCGACCTCGCTGATCGCCTCGGTGACCCCCTCGAAAAGCTCCGGATGGTTGTCCACGAGGTACCGGGCGCCGTACACGCCGCCGGCCTCCTCGTCCGCCAGGAAGGCCAGGACCACGTCGCGCGGCGGCTTGCGGCCGGTGCGCATCCGCTCCCGGACGACGGCCAGCGTCATCGCGTCCATGTCCTTCATGTCCACGGCGCCCCGGCCCCAGACGCATCCCTCGGCGATCTCGCCGGAGAACGGGGGCAGCCGCCAGTCCGCGGCGTTGGCCGGCACGACGTCCGTGTGCCCGTGGATCAGCAGGGCGGGCCGTGAGGGGTCCTCCCCGGCGATCCGGGCGACGGTGGAGGCGCGACCAGGGCGCGACTCGAAGATCTGCGGTTCCAGCCCCACCTCGGCGAGCTTCTCGGCGACGTACTCCGCGGCGGCGCGCTCACCCGGTCCCGAGCCGTCCCCGTAGTTGCTGGTGTCGATGCGGATCAGGTCGCGGCACAGACCGACGACCTCGCTGTCCACGTCTCCGACGCCCTGTCCGGTCCCGCTGCGGTCCTGTCCGGCGCTCGACTGGCTCACGCTGCCTCCTCCTCCGTGGTGCTTGCCCCCCATCCTCCCCTGCCCACACATCCCCGGGAGATCGCGGGGTCCAGGATTTTGCTATGGTTTCCCACGTCGCCACGACCACAGGTCGTGCGCACACCTGTCCGGGTGGCGGAATGGCAGACGCGCTAGCTTGAGGTGCTAGTGCCCGACTAAGGGCGTGGGGGTTCAAGTCCCCCCTCGGACACGAACCATTTCCCAACGCGGAGATGTGACGCCAGCCAGGTGCGGGTCGAGGTTCGCCTCGACCCGCACGCGTCGTTTCGCGGGGTGACAGGTCCCCCGGAGGCCGAGCGCGCGGTACGCCGCCGCCTTCTCCTGGGGCGTGGCACCACTGATCGCCTTCGCCAGGTCGCCGAGTCCGGTGATGAGCGCTGTGCCGTCCTCCCGGGAGGAGCCGCGCGACGGCGCGGGGCGGCACGCAGCTGCGCCTGCGCATTGATCTTCGGAGCCTTGACGTCGTTGGTCATCGAGGATGTCGTCGACGAAGGTGAGCGGCTCGTGGTGCTCGTGTGGGCTCGGCGGGACACTGCGGTCTGCCCGGTGTGCGGGGCCTCGTCGTCACGGGTGCGCGGCTATCACTGGCGGACAGTGGCCGACGTGCCGGTCGATGAGCGACGGGTGGTGGTCCGTGTGCGGGTGCGGCGCCTGGTGCGTCCCACGCGCGGCTGCCGCCAGCCCTTCCGCGAGCAGGTGCCCGGAGTGCTGGACCGATACCAGCGCCGCACGACCCGTCTGACCAGATGGGAGACCCTGCTGACCGAACCAGGGCATCCTGGCGACCACCTGGGGCTTCGACCCCGGCTCCCACGCGTTCGCCAACGGCAAGCCGCTGACGCCGATCAGCGGCGCCGAGCTGCTGGCCTGCTGAGCGAGGCGGGGCTCACGGGTCATCTCGGCGCCGCGCCGGCGCCGGCAGAGGATCAGGCTTCACCCGTCGCCACCGAGCGCGATGGCCGGCCGCCGTCGAACGGGGGCGGATCGAGGCCGCCTGCTCCAGTCATTTCCATAAACAATGAATATAAAAATGCTATGCTTCTGGCATGAGTCGTGAAGACACCGCTCCCGACGCGTCCGCCGCCATCGGGGCAGCCCTCTACGGCCTGGCCACCAGGGCCGCGAGACGCCTGCCCCGGGACATGAGCCTGACGTCCGCCGCCACCCTGGCCACCCTGGACCGGACCGGCCCGCGGCGCATCACCGATCTGGCCGCGGTCGAGGGCGTCACCCAGCCCGCGATGACCGCCCTGGTCCGGGTGATGGAGGAGTCCGGCCTGGTCGAGCGGCGGGGCGACGCGTCCGACAAGCGGGTCACGCTGGTGTGCCTGACCGAGGCCGGTGCCTCCTATGTCCGGACGCGGCGCCAGGCGGGCGTCCACGCGTTCGAGCGGTTGATCGGCGAGCTCACCGGCGACGAGGTCGAGGCGCTGGTGGCAGCCCTTCCGGCGCTGAAGCATCTGGCAGAGCTCGAAAGCCAGGACCGCGAAGGGCCGAAGCAGTGACCGGGCAGCCGGTCGGCGGGGTCGCGGTGAGGGCGTTCCCGGTGGCGCGTTCCGAGGCGCGGCTGCTGGTCCCCGCCCTGATGTTCATCGCTCTGGTCGTGGCGGTGGTCGCCAGCCTCGGGACGCCGCTCATCACCAGCGTGGCGACCTCGTTCCACGTCTCGCTCGGCAGCGCGCAGTGGACGCTGACCGTCGCGCTGCTCAGCGGCGCCGTCGCCACGCCGCTCCTGGGCCGGCTCGGAGCCGGCCCGCACCGGCGGGCCACGATCCTCGTCACGCTGGCGGTCGTCGTCGCCGGCGGCGCGCTCACCGTGCTGCCGCTGCCGTTCGTGTGGCTGCTGGCCGGCAGGGCGGCCCAGGGCGTCGGGCTCGGGTTGACAGCGCTGATGATGGGCGTGGCCCGGGACCACCTCCCCGAGGAGCGCAGCGCGGCCGTGATCGCCCTGATCTCGGTGGTCTCGATCATCGGGGCCGGCGTCGGGTACCCGCTGGCCGCACTGCTCGCCGAGCTGGGCGGGGTACGGGCCGCCTACGGCCTCGGCCTGGTCGTCAGCGCCGCCGCCCTGCTGACCGCGTGGCGCTCCATGCCCGAAGCCCCCGAAGGCCGCTCCGCCCACGTGGACGTGGCAGGCGCGGTCGTCCTGGCCGCTGCGCTGCTCCTGGTGCTGTTCCTCGCCGGCGACCGGAATCTGTGGAGCCGGCACCTCGCCGTGGCGGCGGGCCTCGCCGTCGTCGCGGTGGTGCTGCTGTGCGTCTGGGCCGTCATCGAGCTGCGCAGCACAACGCCCCTGGTCGATGTGCGGGCGGTGCGGCACCCGGCGGTCGCCGGGGCGAACCTCGCCATGTTCGTCGGCGGGATCGGTGCGTACCTCCTCCTCACGCTCATCACCCGGTACGCGCAGACGCCGCACGGTGCCGGCTACGGCTTCGGGCTGACGACCTTCGTCGCCGGGCTGGTCCTCATCCCGTTCTCGGTGCTGGGGTTCGTCGCCGGCAAGCTCACGCCGCGGATCCGGACGCGGATCGCCGACCCCCTACTCCTGGCCGGCAGCGCCGTCGTGGTCGGCGGCGGGTTCGCCCTGTTCGCGGCGGCCCGGTCGGACCTGGCCGAACTGTTCGTGGCGATGGGCGTGCTCGGCCTCGGCGTCGGCGGCTTCGCGGCCGCGATGCCCGGCGTCATCCTGGCCGTCACCCCCAGGAGCGAGACGTCGAGCGCCATGAGCTTCAACTACGTCGTCCGCAGCGTCGGGTACTCCCTGGGCAGCGCCATCGGCGGCCTGATCCTCGCCACGGGCACCGGCCCCGGCCACCTCTTCCCCGACGACAGCTCCTACACCACCGCGGCGCTGGTCGGCATCGGCGCCATGGCGATCACGACGCTGACAAGCCTCGCTCTTATCCGCCGACGCTCGTCCGAGACCAACCCGTAAGTCAGATGCACTCATCCCACCACTGGAGGTTCCATGCCCAAGGGCTACTGGGCCAGCGTCTACCCCACCATTTCCGACCCTGAGGGGCTGACCGCCTACAACGAGCTGGCGGGTCTGGCTGTCCGGGCTGGGGGCGGGCGCGTCCTGTCCAATTTCGGTCGAGTCGTCGCCCACGAGGCCGGAATCGCCGAACGCGTCGTTCTCATCGAGTTCGACAGTTTTGAACAGGCGGTCGCGGCATACCAGAGCGAGGCATACCAGAAGGCGCTGGTGGCCCTCCCCGACGGCTTCGAGCGCGACTTCCGCATCGTCGAAGGCATCGACTGACCGAGGTCCAGTCGGATCTTCCCTGAAGGGCCCTGTCGGGGAATCTTGAAGACGGACAGGTAACGATCGGCGCCTCCATGTCCGCTTCCCCGGCAGCGCCCTCCCGGCGCAGGCCGAGGTGCTCCGGCAGATCCTGGTGCAGCACTTCCTGGTCGACGGGCGCGGTAGGTTCCGGCCGCGCACCGAGCGCGATGGCCGGCCGCCGTCGCGGGTGCGGATCGAGTCGCCGCATGAAACCGAGGCCCGGAACCGGCCCGCTCCGGCGGCTGCGGCCGCGGCGTCGCCGGCTGTGCGGGCGACCTCGTGGTAGATGGCGGCTGTCTGCCGCTCGGCGGAGGGCTCATGGGTCATCAGGGCCCGCCAGGCTTCGCGGAGGGCGCGGGTCGCCGTGGTCGGTGATTCCCTGGTCCGCGTTCCCATGTCGGTGCGCGTCCAGGCTGCGAAGGCGCGAGCCCCTCCCGGGCGGCCCTGCGCTGCTGGGCGGCTGAGGCGTAGGGCGCGTCGAGGGGTGAGGGCCGGGCGGGAGGGAGATGCGGTGGAGGGCGGCGTCGAGGTGGGCGCGGGGCACCGTTGTGCCTGCGATCTCGGCGGTGGCCGGGGTGGCGGTGACGGCGTGGTGCTCGGCGTCGGCTGCCGGCGGGTAGGCGTCGGCCAGGGCGTCGAGGCGGCGGGCGGGGACGGGGTACCACCGCAGCTGACGGGGCAGCCCCGGGGGGTGGCCCTCGATCCCGGTCACCAGGGCCGGGCGGGCGGCCTGGAGGATGTGCGCCCTATTCGGTGTACGCCGAACGCCGAGCAGCCGCTGCTCGCCGTTGTGGCGCGGCAGCTCGCTGGCGGCTCGACACTCCGGGGTGGGCCGTGAACTCGCACCGCTTCGCCGCGCCGCGTGTGCTCCGTGACGCCCCGGCCCCGGGCGGCGAGCAGGTCCGGGGCGGCCGTGAAGGTCTGGATGGATGTTGAAACGAGGCAGAGAAGCGGTGTTTCCGTGGGCGGCAACGGCGCGGTGTCTGAGATGTCCACCGCTGGCTCCGTCCCGCCGGGGAAGGAGAACGGTCCTTCACAGGACCGCCTGCTCAGCGCCCGCATCGTGCCCTCCCCCTGCGCGGATCGGTGCCAGGCCGGCTCAAGCCGTCGTCGACGTGCCCGTCAGGCGTGGGGGATGACCGCGACGGGGGTGGGTGAGTGGTGGAGGAGGGCGTGGGTGATGGGGCCGATGCGGGGGGTGAGGGGGGTGTGGCGGGCGCGGCGGCCGAGGACCACGAGGGAGGCGCTGGCCGCGGCCTGGACCAGTTGGTGGGCGGGGCTGCCCTGCGACACCTGCTCGACGACCCGCGCCTGGGGGCGGGCCTCCCGCCAGGGGCGCAGCGTGGCGGCGAGCGCTTCCACGTGTTCGGCCTGGAGGGCGTCCATGAGGCCGGGCGCGAACTGCTCCGGGGCGTAGCCGAGGCGCGGGGACGGGGTCCAGCCGTGCACCACGCGCAGCGTCGCCGCTCGTCGCTCGGCCGCGTCGAAGGCGAAGGCGATCACGTCGTCGCTCGGGCGCTTCGGGTCGAGGCCGAGGAGGACGTCGCCGCTGTCGGCGGCGGCGCGTTCGGACGCGCGGACGGCGACGACCGGGCGCCGGGCGTGGGAGATGGTGGGCAGGGAGACGGAGCCGAGCAGGTAGCCGACGAGACCGCCGAGTCCTCGGGAGCCGAGCACCAGGAGTTCGGTGTCCGCGTCCTCGTCGGAGTCGGTGGAGTCGCCGGCCAGGGCGGCCAGGGTCTTCGCGGGGTCGCCGACGATCTCCTCGGTGGTGATGGTGACGGCCGGGTGGCGGCGCCGTAGGTCGGTGGCGGCCTCCTCCAGCGTCTCCTTCAGCTGTTCCGGACGCTCCTCGGGGAGCGGGTAGGGCATCGGGCCGCGGAGGGCGGGCTGGTGCACGTGGACCAGCCGCAGGGGCAGGTCGCGGCGTTCGGCCTCGCGGGCGGCCCAGTCGGCGGCGGCGAGGCTTTCGGGGGTGTTGTCGAGCCCGGCGGTGAGGGTGCGGGACATGGCGGGGTCCTTCTCTCGGTCGGGGCCGCGGACGGCGGCCGGATGCTGGTTTCACTGTCCCGGCGGGACCGGTGCGGGCGCCGGGGCCGAACGGCCCTGGTGTGCGGGCCGGTTGTCCCGGGCTGCCGGGGTGTCACAGGGCCCGCAGGCCGTGGTACTCGAACTGGGAGCGCACGCGTCGGACCAGTGCCGGGTCGGGGGTGGGGGTCTCGCGGAGCGGGAAGGGGATGCCGAGGGCGTCGTACTTGGCGGCGCCGAGCTTGTGGAAGGGCAGGACGTCGACGCGTTCGACGACGTTCAGGCCGGCGGCGAACGCGGCGAGGCCGTCGATGGCGGTCGGGTCGTCGGTCCAGCCGGGGACCAGGACGTAACGCAGCCAGATCGGGATGCCGAGCCGGTCGAGCCGCGTGGCGAAGGAGAGGGTGGGGGGCCAGGCGGCCGCCGGTCAGGCGGCGGTAGAGCCCGGCGTCGAAGGCCTTGATGTCCAGGAGCACGAGGTCGGTGTGGGCCAGCAGGGCATCGTCGGCGCGGGCGCCGAGGAGGCCGGAGGTGTCGAGGGCGGTGTGCAGGCCGAGGTCCTTACAGCCGGCGAACACGTCCGCCACGAAGCGGGGTTGCTGGAGGGGTTCGCCGCCGGAGAGGGTCACCCCTCCCCCGGTGGCGGTCAGGAAGGTCCCGTGCCGGGCGATGTCGGCCAGCACCTCGTCGACGGTCGTCGAGCGGCCGTCGCGCTGCTGCCAGGTGTCCGGGTTGGCGCAGTACAGGCAGCGCAGCGGGCAGCCGCTGAGGAAGAGCACGAACCGGGTCCCGGGCCCGTCCACTCCGGTGGACAGGTCCCAGGAGTGGACGCGTCCGGTGCGCGTGCGGGTCCCGTTCATCGCGCCGTGTGGAAGGTGCGGCTGATGACGTCGAGCTGCTGCTCGCGGGTCAGCCGGACGAAGTTGACGGCGTATCCGGAGACCCGGATGGTCAGGTCCGGGTACTTCTCGGGGTGCGCCATGGCGTCGTGGAGCGTGGCGCGGTCCAGGACGTTGACGTTGAGGTGGAAGCCGCCGGCCGCCAGGTAGCCGTCGAGGAGGCCGACCAGGTGGTCCGCGCGCTCGGCCGGGTCGTGCCCCAGCCCTTCTGGGGTGATGGTCGAGGTCAGGGAGATGCCGTCGCGCGCCTGGTCGTAGGGGATCTTCGCCACCGACAGGGCGGCGGCGGCCATGCCGTGGCGGTCGCGGCCGTTCATCGGGTTGGCGCCGGGGGCGAACGGGGTGCCGGCGCGGCGCCCGTCCGGGGTGTTGCCGGTGTGGTGGCCGTAGACCACGTTGGAGGTGATGGTCAGCACGGACTGGGTGTGCTCGGCGTCGCGGTAGGTGGGGTGCCGGCGCAGCTTGTCCATGAAGGCACGCACGAGGTCCACGGCGATGGTGTCGGCGCGGTCGTCGTTGTTGCCGTAGGCCGGGTAGCCGGGGGAGGTCGAACGGGCCGGGTCGTCGCCGGATTCGGTGGCCGGCTCGATCGCGAAGTCCACGGCGAGGCCGGTGGCGTCGCGGATCACCCGGACCTTGGCGTGCCGGACGGCGGAGATGCTGTCGGCGGCGACCGAGAGGCCGGCGATGCCGCAGGCCATGGTGCGGTGCACCGGGTGGTCGTGGAGCGCCATCTGGAGTCGCTCGTAGGCGTACTTGTCGTGCATGTAGTGGATGATGTTGAGCGCCGCGACGTACGTCGCGGCCAGCCAGTCCAGGGTGCGGTCGTACGCGGCGACCAGCTCGTCGTGGTCCAGGTGGTCGCCGGTCAGCGGCGGGGTGGGCGGGGCGACGTGCTCGCCGGTCATCTCGTCCCGGCCGCCGTTGATCGCGTAGAGCAGGGCCTTGGCGAGGTTGACGCGGGCGCCGAAGAACTGCATCTGCCGGCCGGTGGTCATCGCCGAGACGCAGCAGGCGATGGAGGTGTCGTCGCCGGTGCGCGGTCGGATCAGCTCGTCGGACTCGTACTGCACGGCGCTGGTGTCGATGGAGACCTGGGCGCAGAACCGCTTGAAGCCCTCGGGCAGCTTCGGGGACCACAGCACGGTGAGGTTGGGTTCGGGTGCCGGGCCGAGGTTGTAGAGGGTCTGCAGGAAGCGGAACGAGCTGCGGGTGACCAGCGGGCGGCCGTCGTCGCCGATGCCGCCGATCGACTCGGTGACCCAGGTAGGGTCGCCGGAGAACAGCGCGTCGTACTCGGGGGTGCGCAGGAAGCGCACGATCCGCAGCTTGATGACGAGGTCGTCGATCAGCTCCTGCGCGCCGGTCTCGTCCAGGCGGCCCTCGTCCAGGTCGCGTTGGAGGTAGACGTCGAGGAAGGTGGAGGTGCGGCCGAGCGACATGGCCGCGCCGTTCTGCTCCTTCACCGCGCCCAGGAAGCCGAGGTAGAGCCACTGCACTGCCTCGCGTGCGGTGCCGGCGGGGCGGGTGACGTCGCAGCCGTAGGAGGCGGCCATCCGCTCCAGCTCGCCCAGGGCGCGGATCTGTTCGGCGAGTTCCTCCCGGTCCCGGATCACCGCCTCGGTGGCGGGGCGGGCGTCGAGCTCGGCCCGTTCGGCGCGCTTCGCGGCGATGAGGTGGGTGGTGCCGTAGAGCGCGACGCGGCGGTAGTCGCCGATGATCCGGCCGCGTCCGTAGGCGTCGGGCAGGCCGGTGATGATGCCGGCCTTACGGGCCCGACGGATCTCGGGGGTGTAGGCGTCGAAGACCCCGGCGTTGTGGGTCTTGCGGTGCCGGGAGAAGACCTCGGTGACGAACGGGGCGGGCTCGTAGCCGTAGGCGCGCAGCCCGTTCTCCACCATGCGCAGGCCGCCGCGCGGCATGATCGCGCGCCTGAGCGGGGCGTCGGTCTGCAGGCCGACGATGAGCTCCCGGTCCCGGTCGATGTATCCGGGCGCGTGGGAGGTGATGGTCGAGGGCGTGGCGGTGTCCGCGTCGAGGATGCCGCGCTCCCGTTCGGCGGGGAAGAGCGCGGCGACCTTGTCCCAGACGGCGCGGGAGCGTTCGGTCGGGCCGACCAGGAAGCGGTCGTCGCCGTGGTAGGGCGTGTAGTTCGCCTGGATGAAGTCGCGCACGTCGACGCGTTGCCGCCACGCCTCTCCGGCGAAGCCGCGCCAGAAGGCGGCGGTCTCGCTCGGGCTGTCGACCGGCGCCGGTGTCGTCTGTGTCATCGCGTGCCTCCGTCTGGGCCACGGGTTCTGTCTCGTCTCTGATTCGATGGTCGTTCGGCGGGTGCGCCGCGGGGCAGGGCCGGCAGGGTCCACGGCGGTGGCCGGCCGGCTCATCGGGGACGGGGCGGTCCGGCCCGGATGCCGGGGCCGTTCGGCCCACCCCGGCGCGGTGTCCAGGTCAGCCGATGTTGACGGTGACGCCCAGCGGTTGGCGCAGCGTGTTGTGCACGGTGCAGTGGTCGACCACGGCCGCCAGCGCGTGCCGCCGCGCCGGATCCAGCGGGGCGGGCGGGATGACGCGCATCCGCACGTCGGTCACCCGGGAGGGCCCGTGGTCCGCCATCGCGTAGGTGGTCTCCACGCGCAGCGCGTCGCGGGACATCCCGTGCCGGGCGAGATAGCGCCCGGCATAGAAGGCGACACAGGACGCCAGCGAGGCGACGAACAGTTCCAGGGGGGTGGGCGCCCGGTCGTCGCCGGAGGCGTCGAGCGGCTGGTCGACGGTGATGTCGTGTCCGCGCACGGTGATCCGGTAGCTCTCCCCGGCCACGAAGACCACGTCCATCTTGTGCATGTCTGCTCCCTTCCGATTCCAGGCAACGCCCCCACCCGCCCCGACACCAGGGGCCGACCGGCCGGCGATGAGGGCCGACCGGCCCCCGTCCCGGGGGGGTCACGCGCCGGACGATGAAGCCGAACGGCCGGCTCCGCGACACCACGACGGATCCGGTTGGGCGGGACGGAGGAGGACGATGGTGACCACACGGAGCGGGCTGCTGGCGGTGTTGCCTCCGGACAGCCGGAGACGGCTGGAACGCATCGCGCGGCAGGTGAGCCTTCCCCCCGGCACGCGGGTCTTCAAGGAGGGTGGCCGGGCAGACCGGTTCTGGATCATCGACAACGGCTCGGTCGCGCTCGACCTGCACGTGCCCGGACGCCGGGCCGTCGACATCGACACCCTCGGCCCGGGCGACCTGCTCGGCTGGTCGTGGCTCGTGCCGCCGTACACCTGGTATCTGGGCGCGCGCACCCTCGGGCACGTGCGGGCCACGCAGTTCGAGGCCACGGTGGTGCGGGCGCTGTGCGAGGCGGATCCGGTCATGGGGCGGGCGGTGGCCTGTGGGGTCGCCGAGATCATCGGGCGGCGGCTGCACCGCACCCGGACCCGGCTGCTCGACCTGTACGGGCCACACGGCAGCGGTCCCGAGCGATGAGCGCCGCGACGCCGTGCCCTCTGCCGTACCGGGTGGTGCGGCGGGTGGCGGAGACCGCGGACACGGCGAGCCTGGTGCTGGAGCCGGTCGGCACGCCGCTGCCGCCCTTCGCGCCCGGGCAGTTCGCCGAGGTGACGATGTCCGACATCGGCACCCTCCCGGTGCCGGTCAGCGCCATCCTCACCGGCGCGCGGCGCCTGGTGCACACGGTGCGCGCCGGCGGCGCCGAGACCGAGCTGTACCGGATGCGGGCGGGCATGGAGCTGGCGGTGCGCGGCCCGTTGGGTACCGGCTGGCAGCTCTCCGGAGTGCTCGGGCGCGACCTCCTGGTGGTGGCCGACGGCATGGGGCTGGCCCCGTTGCGCCCGCTGGTGCGGGAGGTGTTCGCCCGGGCACCGGTGCTGGGCCGGATCAACGTGCTGGTCGGCGCCGCGTCGCCGGCCGCGGTGGTCTACGCCGACACGCTGCGCTGCCTCGGCCGGGCCGCCCCCGGACACGTCGCCGTCACCGTGGACCGGCCCGACGCCCGGTGGCGCGGGCCCGTCGGGCGGGTGACTCACCTGCTGGACGGCGCCGCCTTCGACGCCCCCACCACCACCGCCTTCGTGAGCGGCCCGGAGGCCATGGTCCGCGCGACCGCCGAGGAACTGCTCCGCAGGGGCCTGCCCGCCGACCGGATCCAGGTCTCCCTGGAACACGTGATGCGCTGCGCGTCGGAATCCCACGAGAGGACCGGCGGACGCCTCGGTTGCGACCGCTGCCGCCTCGTCAGGACCGCGCTGAACGACGCCGGCCCGGTCGTCACCTACGACCGCGCCCGCCCGCTGCTCGCCCTCGCGGAGCGATGACGGGACCCGCGGGCGGTCTCGTTTCAGCAGGCGTGCGCGTGTGCTCCACCCGCCCGCACGACGCCACTCGGGTGGTGGCACCGGGTGGCCCGCGAACGAGGGACCTTCGGCCCCGGGTCGGGGCCCGGCCGGCCGAGGGTCCGGGCGCGGCGGGCGGCGTGGAATGAGGGGGACCCGACGAATCCCCGAGGTGATGTCCCATGCCACGCACCACCGCAACTCCCGCCGCCAGGCCGAACAATCCGCCCGACCCGCCCGACCGGGCCACGCGGGATGTCGCGCGCGATGTCGACGCGCTGGTGGCCGCGGCCGCCAAGGCGCTGGAGGACTTCGCGTCCTTCACCCAGGCCCAGGTCGACCACATCGTCAGGAAGGCGTCGTTGGCCGCCCTGAGCCAGCACGACGAGCTGGCGCGGCTGGCCGTCGAGGAGACCGGGCGCGGCGTGTTCGAGGACAAGGCGGTGAAGAACATCTTCGCCTGCGAGCACGTCGCCCACTCGATGGCCGGGCTGAAGACCGTCGGCATCGTCCGCCGCGACGAGCTGGACGGCATCGTCGAGATCGCCGACCCCGTTGGCGTCGTCTGCGCCATGACCCCGGTGACGAACCCGACGTCGACGACGATCTTCAAGGCGCTGATCGCGCTCAAGACCCGCAACCCGATCGTCTTCGCCTTCCACCCCAACGCCCAGCGGTGCAGCGCCGAGGCGGCCCGGATCGTGCGCGACGCGGCCGTCGAGGCCGGCGCCCCGGCCGGCTGCGTGCAGTGGATCGAGCGGCCGTCGATGGAGGCGACCACCCTGCTGATGCGCCACGAGGGGGTCGCCACCATCCTGGCGACCGGCGGCAACGCGATGGTGCGGGCCGCCTACTCGTGCGGCAAGCCGGCGCTGGGCGTCGGCGCGGGGAACGTGCCCGCCTACGTGCACGCCAGCGCCCGGCTGCGGCGCGCCGTGCACGACATCGTGCTGTCGAAGTCCTTCGACAACGGCATGATCTGCTCCTCCGAACAGGCCGCGATCCTGGACGCGGAGATCTACGACGAGGCGCTGGCGGAGTTCCGCCGGCTGCACGCCCACGTCGTGAGCGGCACCGAGAAGGCGAAGCTGGAACGGCTGCTGTTCGGCGTGAGCGGCGGCGCGGGCGACGCGGCCCGCGCGAAGCTGAACCCGGCGGTGGTCGGACGGTCCGCGCGGTGGATCGCCGAACGGGCCGGGTTCCCGGTGCCCGAGGACACCTCCGTGCTGCTCGCGGAGTGCGCCGAGGTCGGGCCGGCCGAGCCGTTGACCCGGGAGAAGCTCTCCCCCGTCCTGGCGGTGCTGCGCGCGGAGGACACCGGCCACGGAATCCGGCTGGCCGAGCGGATGGTGGAGTTCGACGGCCTGGGCCACAGCGCCGTCGTCCACACCGAGCACCCCGAGCTGACCGAGGAGTTCGGCGCGCGCGTGAAGGCGGTCCGGATCATCGTCAACGCGCCCAGCTCGCTGGGCGGCGTCGGCGACGTGTACAACGCGTTCCTGCCGTCGCTCACGCTCGGCTGCGGCTCCTACGGGCGCACCTCGGTGTCGGGAAACGTCACCGCCGTCGACCTGCTGAACATCAAGCGAATCGCCCGGCGCACCACCAACATGCAGTGGTTCAAGGTCCCGCCGAAGATCTACTTCGAGCGTGACGCGCTGCGCTACCTGCGGGAGATGCCGGGCCTGGGCCGGGTCACCATCGTCACCGACCGGACGATGGACCGGCTGGGCGTGCTGGACCGGGTCAAGGACATCCTGCGCTCCGGACCGGAGCCGGTCCACCTCCAGGTCATCGACGACGTCGAGCCGAACCCGGAGTTGGCCACGGTCGAGCGCGGCGCCGCCCGGATGCGGGAGTTCGAGCCGGACACCATCGTGGCGCTGGGCGGCGGCTCGCCGATCGACGCGGCGAAGGTGATGTGGCTGATGTACGAGCACCCGGAGGTCGCCTTCGCGGACGTCAAGGAGAAGTTCTTCGACATCCGCAAGCGCGCCTTCGCCTTCCCGGAGCTGGGCGCGAAGGCCCGGCTGGTGGCGGTGCCCACCACCTCGGGCACGGGCGCCGAGGTGACGCCGTTCGCGGTCATCTCCGACCCGGCGGCGGCCCGCAAGTACCCGCTGGCCGACTACGCGCTGACCCCGCACGTGGCGATCGTCGACCCGGTGCTGACGGCGACGCTGCCCCCCACGGTGACCGCGGACTCCGGCTTCGACGCGCTGACCCACGCGACCGAGGCGTACGTCTCGGTCTACGCCAACGACTACACCGACGGCCTGTGCCGCCAGGCGATCTCGTTGATCTTCGCCCACCTGGAGCGCTGCGTGCGGCACGGCGAGGACACGGTGGCCCGGGAGCGGATGCACAACGCCTCGACCATCGCCGGCATGGCCTTCGCGAACGCCTTCCTCGGCATGGTGCACGCCATGGCGCACACCCTCGGGAACACCTTCCACGTCGCGCACGGCCGCACCAACGCGCTGCTGCTGCCGCACGTCATCCGGCACAACGGCCGCATCCCGGGCAAACTCACCGGCTGGCCGAAGTACGAGACGTACCGGGCGCACGAGCGGTACCAGGAGCTCGCCGCGATGCTCGGTCTGCCGGCGGCCACGCCGGAGCAGGGCGTGGAGTCCTACGCCCGCGCCGTCGAGGAGCTGCGCGACCGCTGCGGCGTTCCCGCCTCCTTTCGGGCGGCGGGCGTGAATGAGCGGGCGTTCCTCGACGCCCTGCCCCAGCAGGCCCGTAACGCCTATGCCGACCAGTGCGCCCCGGCCAACCCGCGGATGCCGATGCTCGCCGAGATGGAACGGCTGATGCGGGACGCCTACTACGGAACCCACCGCTCCCCCGCCGGATGACCGGCGGCCGACACGACGGTGCCCCCGCCGCCCGGGAACGGGATCGGCGGGGGCACGGTTCGTGGCCCGGAGGTGGGCGTCACGCGGAGTCGTCGTCGTGTTCGGGCGGCAGCATCAGCGTGGCGCGGGCCGCCTCCAGCCGGGCCACCGGCACCCGGTACGGGGAGCAGGAGACGTAGTCCACCCCGGTCGCGTGGAAGAAGTGGATGGACGCGGGATCGCCGCCGTGCTCGCCGCACACCCCCACGCTCAGCCCGGGGCGCCCGGCGCGGCCGAGGAACACGGCGCTGCGCACCAGCCGGCCCACGCCGTCGCGGTCGATGGTCTCGAACGGCGAGGCGTCGAGGATCCGCCGGTCCAGATAGGTCGAGACGAACGACGCCTCCACGTCGTCCCGCGAGAAGCCCCAGGTGGTCTGCGTCAGGTCGTTGGTGCCCAGCGAGAAGAAGTCGGCGTGCTCGGCGATGTCGTCGGCGGTCAGCGCCGCGCGGGGCAGCTCGATCATCGTGCCCACCGGACAGTCGACGTGGACGCCGGTGGCCCGCGAGACCTCCGCCAGCACTCGTTCCACCTCCGCGCGGACGGCACGGAGTTCCGCGACGGTGGCGGTGAGCGGAACCATGATCTCCGCCCGGGGGTCGCCGCCGGCCCGCAGCCGCGTCGCGACGGCCTCCGCGATGGCCCGGGTCTGCATGGCGACCAGGCCCGGCACGACGAGCCCCAGGCGCACGCCGCGCAGTCCGAGCATGGGGTTTCGCTCGTGCAGCCGCTCGACCTCGGCCAGCAGCCGCACGTCCCGCGGTTCCGGCGTGCCGCCGGCGGCCCGCGCGGAGGCGACGCGCACGGCCAGGTCGGTCCGGTCGGGCAGGAACTCGTGCAGCGGCGGATCGAGCAGCCGGATCGTCACCGGCAGCCCGTCCATCGCGGCGAGGATGCCGACGAAGTCCTCCCGCTGCAGGGGAAGCAACGCGTCCAGCGCGCGGCGTCGTTCCTCGTCCGTGCCGGCCAGGATGAGCGCCTCGACCAGCATGCGGCGGTCGCCGAGGAACATGTGCTCGGTGCGGCACAGGCCGATCCCCTGCGCGCCGAACCGCCGTGCCCGCGCCGCGTCCTCGGGGGTGTCGGCGTTGGCCCGCACCGCCATACGGCGGACGGCGTCGGCGTGCCGCATCGTGCGATCCACCGCCGCCACCAGGCCGTTACGCCGCTCGGCCCCACCGTCGCCGGCGCCGGCCGAACGCTCGAAGTACTCCGTCACCGCCGACGTCGCCAGGGGCAGCTCCCCCAGGTGCACGGTGCCGGCCGAGCCGTCCACCGAGACCACCGTGCCCTCGGACACCACCGTGCCGTCGCCGACGGTGAGGCGGCGCGCCACCGGGTCGACGGTGAGGTCCCCGGCGCCGCACACGCACACGGTGCCCATGCCGCGCGCGACGACCGCCGCGTGGCTGGTCTTGCCGCCGCGGCTGGTGAGGACCGCCCGGGCAGCCACCATGCCGGGCAGATCCTCCGGCGTGGTCTCCGCCCGCACCAGGATCACGTCCTGACCAGCCGCGGCCCGGCGCACGGCCTCGGCGGAGTCGAAGACGACCTGGCCGGTGGCCGCGCCGGGCGAGGCCGGGACTCCGGTGACCAGGGGCGGGCCCGCGGCACCGTCGGCGAAGCGGGGGAACATCAGCCGGGCGAGTTGCTCGCCGCCGACGCGCCGCACCGCCTCGTCCGGCGCGATGAGTCCCTCGTCGACGAGCTGCCAGGCGATCCGGAAGGCGGCCTCGGCGGTCCGCTTCCCGACCCGGGTCTGCAGCATCCACAGCCGGCCCCGCTCGATGGTGAACTCCACGTCGCACAGGTCCCGGTAGTGCCGCTCCAGGACGCCCAGATGCTCGCGCAACCGCCGGTAGCTCGCCGGGTCGAGGTGTGCGAGTTCCGCGAGCGGCATGGTGTCGTGGTCGCCCGAGACGACGTCCTCGCCCTGCGCGTCGGCGAGGTAGTCGCCGTAAGCGCCGGGGCGGCCCGTGGCGGGGTCCCGGGTGAAGGCGACGCCGCTGCCCGAGTCCGGGCCCAGGTTGCCGAACACCATGGCCTGCACGGTGACTGCGGTGCCCAGATCGTCGGGGATGTGTTCCCGCCGCCGGTAGAGGCGGGCCCGCTCGCCGTTCCAGGAGGCGAACACGGCGCGCACGGCCCGTCGGAGCTGCTCTCGGGGATCCTGGGGGAACTCCCGGCCGGTCGCCTCCCTGATGACGGCCTTGAACCGCTCCACGAGCACCCACGGGTGGTCCGCCGGCGCCGGGTCGCGGGCCGCCCGGGCGAACCGTTCGCCGTCGACGCCCAGGACCGTGGTGCCGAACATCAGCAGCAGGCGGCGGTAGGAGTCCCAGGCGAACCGTTCGCGCCCCGAGGACTTGGCCAACCCGACCACGGTCGCGTCGTTCAGCCCCACGTCGAGGATGGTCTCCATCATGCCCGGCATGGAGTACCTGGCCCCGGAGCGCACGGACAGCAGCAGCGGCTCGTCGATGTCGCCCAGCCTGCGCCCCGTGGCCTGTTCGAGCGCCACGAGGTGGCCGACGACCTCCTCGTCCAGGCCCGCCGGCTCGGTGCCGGCCGCCAGGAACGCCCGGCACGCCTCGGTGGTGATGACGAACCCCGACGGCACGGGCAGTCCCAGCCTCGTCATCTCGGCCAGGTTGGCGCCCTTGCCGCCCAGCAGGTCGGCCATCTCACGGCCGCCCTGGGCGAAGCCCAGAACATGGGTGTTCTTCGTCATGGCTCGGACCCTCCTTCGAGTCGCAGCGTGAGTTCAGTCGTGCGGGACGACCGCGACGGGCGCCTCGCTGTGGTGCAGAACCGCGTGGGCGACGGAGCCGAGCCGGGCGCCCACGGGGCCGCGGCGGGTCCTGCGCCCGACGACGACCAGTGCCGCGCCCGCGGAGGCCTCCGCGAGGCGGTGGACGGGGCGGCCGGGAACGGCGTCCTCGACGATCTCGACGTCGGGGTACGTGCCACGCCAGGGACGGAGCGCGTCGGCCAGCGCGCGGGCCTGTCCCACGCCGAGCTCCTCGGCGCGCGTCACGTCGATCGCCTCGGTGTTCGCGTTCTGCAGGGAGGGGGTGGTGAAGCCGTGGACGACGCGGAGCCTCGCCCGGCGCCGGTTGGCGGCCTCGAAGGCGAACGCGATCAACGCGTCGCTGGGACGGGCCAGGTCGAGGCCGAGCACCACGTCCTTGGCCTCGACCTCCTCCCCGACCGGCGTCCGCTCGCGGACGAGGACGACGGGGCAGCGCGCGTGTGCCGCCACGGACAGGGAGACGGAGCCGACGAGGAAGCCGGTGACGGCTCTCATGCCCCGGGTGCCGAGCACCAGCAGTTCGGACTCGGCCGAGACGGCGGCCAGGACGAACCCGGGATCGCCGGTGATCTCCTCGGCGCGCACCTGGAGACCGGGGTGCCGGTCGCGCAGGTCGTCGGCGACACCGCGCAGGAGGGCCGCGGCGATCTCGTGGCGGGACTCCGACTCGGGGAGCGGCAGGTCGGCGTAGGTCCGGGTCCGCATGACGTGGACCAGTCGCAGGGGCAGGCCACGGCGTTCGGCCTCGCGCGCGGCCCATCGGGCGGCGACGTGGCCGCGGGGGCGGTCGTCCAGGGCCGCGGTGACGGTGCGGGACATGAGGGGCCTTCCTTCTGGTCGGGTCGGGCGCGGGCGGAAAGCGCGGGCCCGGAGGGCGGCGAGGATTCGGGAGGAACGGGCCCGCCCGGCCGCCGGGGGGTTCGGCGACCGGGCGGTGGGGCGTTCAGCGGAGCCAGGGGTGGCGGCGGACCAGCGGCAGGTCGGCCCACACCCGGCCGGCGCCCCAGGTGTGGCCGGCGGAGAAGGCGGCCAACACGATCAGCGCGACGGCGTAGATCAGGTGGTAGTCCACGAACGGGTTGGTCGACATGCTCGGCGACCCGTCGGACAGGTGCTGGGCCGGCGGCCACTCGGCCACCCACATCAGCGCCATCATCACGGTGCCGGCCACGGCGGCCAGCCGCAGTCCGATCCCGGCCAGGACCGCCACGCCGATGCCCAGCAGCCCGAGCATGAACATCCAGTCGGCCCAGGCGTCGCCCGCCCAGGAGTGGAAGGTCGACTCCCACGGGCCCACCGCCACGTGGCCGAGGAAGCCCTCGGTCGGCGACCCGCCGTCGATCCACGCCTCGCCCGAGGAGGTCGCGTAGCCCCAGCCGAAGGTCTTGTCCAGGAACGCCCACAGGAAGACGAAGCCCGTCAGCACCCGCAGGGACGCCAACGCGTACGCCGAGGCCGTCGTCGTGTCGGCCACCGCCGGGGCCGCGTCGGTGGAGGTGGCGGACGCCGTCGCGTCCGGTGTGCGGCTCCTGCGCCAGACCAGCCGGTGGTCCGCGGGGCGCTGGTGGGGGTGGTGGTGAACGGCCATGATGCTCATTCCCTTCGGGGATTCTCACGGGGACTCGGTCGGGATGCGTCCGTGTGTTCCGTGCTCACTGTCCCGTCGGGCGGGGCGCGAGCGCTGGGGCCGTCAGGGGCCGGGTCGGGGCCCGAAGGGCCCTCGCGGCGGGCCCGTTCGGCCCACCCGTCCGTCACGGGGCTTCGGGCTCACCCGGTCCCTCCGGCCCGCACGGTCCGCCTCATCGGGCGAGGCGGATACGGGGATGATCAGGACGGGGCAGCGCGACCGGCGCAGCAGCAGGCGCGTGGTGGCGCCGAGCCGGTGCCCCCACCACCGGATCCGCCGACGGGTGGCCACCACCACGACGTCGGCCCCCTCGGTGGCGGCGAGCAGCGCCTCGCGAGGTGACGGGCCCGGTGCCCGCCCTGATGGCCCGGCGATCCCGTCCTCCCCCCGGGCCTCGGAGGCCTGGGAGGCGCCCCCATCGTCGACGGGCAGTACCCGCAGTGAGGCGTGGCGACGGGCGGTCTCGGCGAAGGCGTACGTGGCGGCGTCGGCCCCCGCGGCACCGCTCGCGCCGAGCAGGACGGTGCCGCCGTAGACGCTCCGCGACGGGATCCCCTCCCCCCGCACCACGAGCAGCGGACCGAGCGAACGCCGGGCGAGCCGGGCGCTCACCGAGCCCAGCAACCGCCCCGAGAGCGCGCCCAGACCGCGGCACCCGACCACGGTCAACGTCGCGTCGCGGCCTCGCCCTAGCAGCGTGCCGGCCGCGTCGCCGGGGGCCGGAACACGGGTGACCGGCAGTCCGGGATGGCGCCGCCGGGCCCGGCGGGCGGCGGTGGTGAGCACGGCCTCGATGTCGGCCGGATCGGCGGCGGCGCCGACGAGCTCCAGGCTCGTGCCGTGCCGCACCGCCTCCGCGGCGGCGTGGTCCAGGGCGCGGAAGGCGGCGAGCGTACCGTCCACGCCAACGACGACGGGGGGTTTCTGACGCGGCGCCATGAGTGTTCTCCTCTCGCACCGGCACCGGTGGCACGACGTCGTGCCACCGACGGGCGGGCTCTCCTACTTGCAGCGTGGCCGTGGCGGCGGAGCACCGCCCAGGGCCGGACGGCCCACCTCTCCTGCTCCGACCGGCCCTTCAACGGCGCCCCACCCGCCGCGGAGGGTGGGAGCGGCTCCGAACGGGAGCCGAGTAGGAAAGGCCGAGAAGGGGAGAGCGATGACCCAGACCCTGCGGAGCGCGCCGTCGACGCACGCGCTGCTGACCGACGGCCGGACCCTGGAGGTCCGGCCCTCTCGACCCGAGGACCACGCCGGAGTGCTGGCGATGTACCGGCAGCTGTCCGCGGAGAGCACCCGGCGCCGGTTCTTCGGCGTGAGCGCCCGTTCAGCGGCCCTGGCCGCCGAACGCGCGTGCCGGTCGGAGACTTCCGGGCACCTGGCCCTGCTCGCCCTGCACGACGGCCGGACCGTCGGCGTCGCCGAGTACGAGATCCAGAACGAACTCGACGACCAGATCGGGGAGATGGTCACCGACTCCGGGGCCGTGACCGCCGAGGTCTCGCTGGCGGTCGCCGACGACCTCCACCACGTCGGCGTGGGCACCCTTCTGCTG
Organism: Streptomyces sp. B6B3; assembly: GCF_039871525.1. Lineage (NCBI taxonomy): Bacteria > Bacillati > Actinomycetota > Actinomycetes > Kitasatosporales > Streptomycetaceae > Streptomyces > Streptomyces sp. B6B3. The sequence goes on from NZ_JBDPLU010000017.1 coordinate 130,590, forward strand.
GAGCACCTGGTGCACGCCGCCCGTCAGGCCGGAGTGACGACGCTGACCGCCGTGGCGCTGGCGGACAACCACCCCGTGCTGGGGATGTTCCGTGACCTCGGACTGCGGGTGACCCGTCGTCCGGCGGGCACGGAGGTGTACTGCACCGTCTCCCTGGCCTCCGACGAGGAGTACCTGACCGCGTGCGACGAACGGGCCCGGATCGCCGACCTCGCCAGCCTGCGCCCGCTGCTACGACCGGGTTCCCTGGCGGTGATCGGCGCCAGCCGCCGCCCGGACTCGGTCGGTCGGGCCGTGTTGCGCAGCGTGCGCCGCGGCGGCTTCGCCGGACGGCTGTACGCCGTCAACCCGCACGCCAAGGTCATCGAGCGCACCCCGACCTATCCAGAGGTCGACGCGTTGCCGTGCGTGCCGGACGTGGCGGTGATCGCGGTGCCCGCCGCCGGGGTGCCCGAGGTGGCGGAGGACTGCGGACGGGCCGGAGTGCGGGCGCTGGTGGTGGTCTCCTCGGGGTTGGACGCGGGACAGGGCGCCGCGCTGCTGGGGTCGTGCCGGGCGCACGGCATGCGGCTGGTGGGGCCGAACTGCCTGGGGATCGCGAACACCGAGGAGAGCGTGACGCTGGACGCCACGTTCGCCGCGGCCACGCCGGCCCGGGGCGGAGCGGGGGTGGCGGTGCAGTCCGGCGGGGTGGGCATCGCCCTGCTGGGCGGGCTGTCACGGCTGGGCATCGGCGTCTCCAGCTTCGCGTCGTTGGGTGACAAGTACGACGTCAGCGGCAACGACCTGCTCCGGTGGTGGGAGGCCGACGGCACCACCGGGATGGCGGTGCTGCACCTGGAGTCGTTCGGCAACCCCCGCGCGTTCTCCCGCACCGCCCGGCGGGTGGCGCGCCGCATGCCGGTGCTGACCGTGGACGCCGGACGCTCGGACGCGGGCCGGCGGGCGGCCGCCTCGCACACGGCCGCGGCGGCCACCCCGACGATGACCCGGCGGGCGCTGTTCACCCAGGCCGGCGTCATCGCGACGAACACGGTGGCCGAACTGCTCGACGCCGCCGCCCTGCTGCACACCCAGCCGCTGCCGGCGGGCTCCCGGGTGGCGGTGCTGTCCAACGCCGGCGGAGCCGGGGTGCTGGCCGCCGACGCCCTGGTCGAGGCCGGACTGACCGTTCCCGAACTTCCCGTGGACCTCGTCGCCGACCTGCTGCACGTGCTGCCACCCGGCTCGTCCGTCGGCAACCCCGTGGACACCACCGCCGCCGTCAGCGGCGCGGTGCTGCGGGCCTGCCTGGACCGGCTGGCCGCCCACGACTCCGTCGACGCCGTGATCGTCGTCCTGGTGCCCACGGCGATCGCCGCCGCGACCGGGGACGACCCGGTGCGGGCCCTGGTCGACCCGCACCGGGATGGTGGAAACACCCCGGTCGCGGTGGTGCGGCTGGACCAGGGCGAGCACGTCCGGCTGCTGCCCGGGCCGGCAGGTGACCTGCCCTGCTACGGCGACCCGCAGGACGCCGCCCGCGCCCTGGCACACGCCGCCGAACGCGCCCGCTGGCTGAGCCGGTGGACCGGGGCCGTCCCCACGTTGTCCGGGATCGACGCACCCGCCGCCCGGGCCCTGGTCGACGCCTACCTCGACGCGCATCCCGACGGCGGCTGGCTGGAGCCGCGCGAGTGCGCCGAACTCCTCGGCCACTACGGCATCCCGCTGGTGCCCTGGGCCTGGGCCGCCACCGAGGACGAGGCCGTCGCCGCCGCGGCCCGGGTGGCCGGACCCGACGGGCCGGTGGTGCTCAAGGCCCACTGGCCGGGTCTGGTGCACAAGAGCGACCAGGGCGCCGTGGCGCTCGACCTGAAGGGCGAGGAGCAGGTGCGCGACGCCTACCGCCGGTTCGCCGGCCGCTTCGGCGACCGGATGACCGGTGTCCTGGTGCAGGCCATGGCCCGCCGCGGCGCTGAGCTGTTCGCCGGCGTCGTCCAGGACGACGTCTTCGGCCCGCTCATCGTGTTCGGGCTGGGCGGCACCGCCACCGAGCTACTCGCCGACCACGCCGCCCGCCTTGCCCCGCTGACCGACCAGGACGTGCGCGACCTGATCGGCACGCCGCGGTGCGCGCCCCTGCTGTTCGGCTACCGCGGCGACCCACCGGCCGACCTGGCGGCCCTGGAAGGACTCCTGTCCCGGCTGTCCCGACTCGCCTGCGACCTGCCACAGCTCGCCGAGGCCGACCTCAACCCGGTCGTCGCACGCCACGACGGAATTCTGGCGCTGGACGCCCGCATCCGGCTGCTGCCCGGGACCGCCACCGATCCCCATCTGCGCCGACTGCGCTGACGCCTGACGTGGCGGAGCGACAGGCCAGGGCCACCGCGCCCGCATGGGGCCGTTCGGCCCTGGCCTCTGCCCGCCTTCCGGTCCACCATCGACGAGACGACAAGCTGGGGAACTGACGAGCCGTGATGGGGACCGACATGACCGAGGCAGCGCGGAACTTCTCCCCGGAGAACCCGATCCGGGTCTTCCTGCTGGACGACCACGAGGTGGTCCGCAGAGGGGTGTACGACCTCCTCGACGCCGAGCCGGAGATCGAGGTCGTCGGCGAGGCCGCCACCTGCGCCCAGGCGCTGGCCCGTGGCCCCGCGTTGCGGCCCCACGTCGCGGTGCTGGACGTGCGGCTGCCGGACGGGGACGGCATCACCGCCTGCCGCGAGCTTCGCTCCCGGATGCCCGGTCTGGCCTGCCTGATGCTGACGTCGTTCGACGACGACGACGCCCTGCTGGACGCGATCATGGCGGGCGCCGCCGGCTTCGTGCTCAAGCAGATCAAGGGCTCCGACCTGGTCACCGCCGTGCGCACCGTCGCCACCGGACAGTCCATGCTGGACCCGGCCACCACCGCCCGCCTGATGAACAGCCTGCGCGGCGCCGAGGAGCCCGCCACGCCCCAGGACCAGGCGCTGGCCGACCTGTCCCCGCGCGAGCGGGAGATCCTGGAGCTGATCGGCGAAGGACTGACCAACCGTCAGATCGGCCAGCGGCTGTACCTGTCCGAGAAGACGGTCAAGAACCACATCTCCCGGCTGCTGGCCAAGCTCGGCGTCGAACGCCGCGTCCAGGCCGCCGTCCTGGCCACCCAGGCCCACCCACCGGCGTCCCCCGACCGCCCCCGCTGACGGACCGGGCCCTTCGGCCCACCCGGGAGGACCAGCGGCCCCTGCCCGACGGCCCCGCCCGAGCGGAGCCTGGAGTCAGGCACCGCACGGACAGCCCGGGAGGAGCAACCCATGTCGTCTGTCACCCTCGACGCGGAGGCCCTGGAGACGCTGATCTCCGCCGCGGCGTCGGCACCCTCCATCCACAACTCCCAGCCCTGGCGGTTCCGACTTGACCCGGACACGACCACGCTGGAGGTGCGCGCCGCACCGGAACGCGGGCTGCGGCGCACCGATCCCGTAGGGCAGGCCCTGTACCTGTCCGTCGGGGCCGCGCTGTTCAACCTTCGCGTGGCCGCCACCCACCTCGGTTGGACACCCGTCGTACGACCACTGCCACGTCCGGCGGACCCGCGGTCACTGGCCAGCGTGCGACTCGTCCCGCGCCCCCGACGCGGCCACCGGCACGCGGACCCGGACGACGGGCTGTACGAGGCGACACGTCACGGCCTGTACGACGCCGTCTGGCGACGGCACAGCAGCCGCTTCCCCTTCGAGGAGATCCCCCTCCCCGACGTGGTGCGGGACGAACTGACCGCCGCGGCCGAAGCGGAGGGAGCGGCGCTGTTCTGGCCGGACCGGAGCGAGACCGCCCGCCTGCTGCGACTCACCTGGGAGGCGGAGCACCGCAACGCGGCCGATCCCGGCCGGGTCAGGGACGACCGGCTCTGGCTGCGCGAGACCACCACCGACGGTCTCCCCGCCGCCGCCCTGGGCGTTCGGGACGCGACCGGCACGGTACCGATGCGGGACTTCACCCACCGGCACGGACAGGGGCGGCGCACCGTGCTCGACTTCGAACGCGCCCCCACCATCGCCGTGCTCACGACCGCCCACGACCGCCGCGCCGACTGGCTGCGCGCCGGCCAGGCCCTCGAACGCCTCCTCCTGACCGCCACCACCCACGCCGTGCGGACCTCGCTGCTGCACCAGGCCGTTGAATGGCCCGACCTACGGTGGGCGCTGGCGCGTACCGGGCGGCAGTCCGGCCACGCCCACATGCTGGTCCGCCTCGGTTACGGCCCGGAAGGCGCACCCACCCCGCGCCGCCGGGCCGAGGACGTGGTCAGCCAGACTCGCGGCCGGTGAGGACCGGCGCGCGTCAGCGACGCGGCACCGGCACGCGCCACGTCAGGCGCGTACCACCACCGTCCGGGACGTCCAACGCCAGCGCGCCGCCGAGCCGTTCCGCCCGTTCGGCGAGGTTCCGCAGCCCGCTGCGCCGCCCACCCGAGTCCGTCGGAAGCCCGACGCCGTCGTCCGAGACGACCAGACACAGCTCGCCGGACCTGACCGTCAGGGCCACCGCGGTCGAGCCGGCCCGCGCATGCCGGGAGACGTTCGACAACGCCTCGCCCAGCACCGCCACCACGTCGTCCGCGACGTCGGAGGGCACGTCGGTGTCCAGCAGCCCTTCCATCAACAGGCTCGGGGTGAAGCCGAGTGTCGGAACGAACTCCTCGACGGTACGGGCCATTCGCACCCGGAGGCCTCCCACCGCCGGTCCCGACTCGTGGGCCCGCAGCCCGAAGATGGTCGAGCGGATGATCTTGATCGTCTCGTCGAGGTCGTCGACCGCCCGCAGTAACCGGTCGCTGGCCTGGGGGTCCTTCACGAACCGCACCGCGCTCTGCAGCGTCATCCCGGTGGCGAACAACCGCTGGATCGCCAGGTCGTGCAGATCCCTGGCGATACGGTCCCGGTCCTCCAGCACCGACAGCCGCTCGGCGGTCCGGCGCCGCTCGGCCAGTTCCATGGCCAGCGCGGCCTGCCCCGCGAAGGTCAGCAACGACGCCGTCTCGTCCGCCGCGAACGCCGCCTGTCGCGCCGAGCGGACCAGCAACAACGCGCCGCGCATCGACTCCCCGATCCGCATCGGCACGGCCACGGCCGGCCCGAGCCCGGCCCACCGAGCCGTACCAGCGGCAGACGCGCGCGGGTCGACGCTGATGTCCTCGCTCGTCACCGGCTCGCCCGCCAGCACCGCGGCGCCCACGAACGACCCCACCCGAGGAAGTCTCAGGTCCCGGTGCGCCTCCGCGCCGGGCCCCGCCACCAACGCCACCCGCAGATCGTCCCCCTCGCCCTCCGGCAGCGCCAGCAACCCCAGGTCCGCGCCCAGGATGCGACGGGCGTGACCCACGATCAACTCGAGCGCCGGCATGCCGTCGGCTCCGGACAACAGGCCGCCGATGATCTCCGAGTTGGCCTCCAGCCACCGCTGTCGATGCCGCGACTGCTCGTACAGCCGCGCGTTCTCGATGGCCACCCCAGCCGCGACGGCCAGCGTCGACAGCACCGACTCGTCCTCGGCATCGAACTCCCCGCCACCACGCTTCTCCGTGAGGTACAGGTTCCCGAACACCTCGTCCCGGACCCGGATCGGCACCCCAAGGAACGAGTCCATCGGCGGATGGTTCGGCGGGAAGCCGTGAGAGTTGGGGTGCTGGGACAGGTGCGGCAACCGCAACGCCTCGGGATGCCGGATCAGCTCGCCCAACAGCCCATGCCCCGACGGGAGCGGGCCGATCGCCGCGATCTGCTCCTCGGTCACGCCCACCGGCAGGAACTGCGACAGCCTCCCATGGCCACCGATCACCCCCAGCGCGCCGTACTCGGCGTCCACCAGCACCACGGCGGCCTCGACGATGCTGCGCAACACCTGCGGCAGGTCCAGCTCCCGCCCCACCGACAGCACCGCCTCCAACAGGCTGTGCACCCGATCCCGCGTGCCGCGTGCCTCGTCGATCCGGGCCTGCAACTCCTCCAGCAACTCGTCCAGCCGCATCCGAGGCACCCGCCCGCCCCGGAACTCGCCGCCCGCACCCTCACTCACCCGCGCCCTCCATGAGCTGGACCGCCCCCGTGGACCTACGCGCTGAGGATCACCGTACCGACCAACGACGCACCCGCGCTCGGGTGTCGTGGCAGAACGACGGCCACGGGTGCTCGGGGAGCATGTGGGAGCGCGCGAGTCGCCTCCGAGGCGCTGGGAGGTCACTCACCGGTGCGGCACGACCGCCGGCGGACCTCGCAGTGATGCCGCACGTGGGTGACCGGCCCGATACGCGCGCCGATCCGCGCGTCGCGCAACCGCCGGCACACCGGCGGCACGGTCCAGCAACGGGCGTCGTCCGCCGCGGCGAGCACGGCACTGGGCACGCCGGTGATCCGCTTCGCGGAGACCGTGAGACCGGGGTGTCGGCCGACAGGCCGGCCGCGACCTCCCGCGGGATGCGCTCGACCCAGTGCCGGACCGTCGCCCGTTCCCGCGCCGACACCGACAGGCCCGACGGGGTCCGGCCCACCGAGCCAACCGGCCCGAGCGGGTGCGCGCGTCTCGTACGGGCGACGGCGGAGGGTATCCCATGGTCCGCCCCCGGCACGTGTGTTTCGACGATCGACCGCCCCGTTCTGGTGGTTCCTCACCGAGTCCCGGTGGGCGCACGGCTCCGCGTGTCAGCGTCGGCGGCGATGGATCAGTCAGCAGTCCAGACCCGCGCTCCGACCGGCGTCGTCACGCTCAAGCCGCTCGGCTGCCAGGGCGACCCGATCGACTGGGATCCCATCGCCTCCTCCGGCGCCATGAGCGCCTTCTGCGGCATCGTCGCGGGCTTCGTCTTCGCCGGCATCGTGACGGTGATCGGAGTGCGCAATCCCCCTGGTGGCGACGGCCACGGGGCCCGCGGTCTGCGGCTGTTACTGCCCTGCTTCACCGGGCTCGCCACGGCCTCCTACCTGTACGCCGTCATCGCCGGCGAACGCGTCTGCTCACGCGCCAACACCGAGGCCGTGCTCGCCGGCGCCATCCTCGGGGCGGACACCGTCGTGGTCATCGCCGCGCTCGCGTGGCTGCTGCGGGCCTACGAACGGGACACGCACGGAGAGGTGCGCTTCTTCCGCGGGCTGGTCCACTTCACGGCGCAATTCGCCGCGTTCATACTGACCGGGTCGTCCATGATCTTCGTCCACGCGATCCTGGGGAGCCGGGTCTCTCCGTGGGCCGACGCCACGATGTCCGCGAGCGGCGCCGCGCTGATGGCGGTGCTCCTGCGCTGCTGGTGGAGAGCGCCGCCCACGCCCCCACCGCCCTGGGCCTCGGACCACTGGCTCCACGAGGTCTTCTACGCCCGGCGAGTCACGACGTGCACCTGGACGAGCCTGAGCATGACCGGCCTGCTGGCCCTGGGCGCCGGGGTCGCCTCCAGCGTCCCCCACGGAACGTGGGGTTCCCCGGCCCCCTGGCTGGTGTACGCCTGCGGACAGATCGCACTGATGGCGGCCGGCGCCATTCTCATCACCGCCGTCCGCGCCGTGCCCACCGAGGTGCCGGACCCGACCGCGAGACCGGTCTGGTAGCGAGCGAGGCGAGCCCTCATAAGCGGAACGCGGGCCCGCGCGGCGTGGGCGCGGGCAGGCAAGCGGGCTGTCCCCGAAAGGGGACGGCCCGGATCTGGTCTCACGGCTCCGGCGCCAGCAGCGCCGTGAGCGCCGCCGCCGGGTTCTCGTCGGGGGCTCCCTCCGGCCACCAGGCGTCCTCGGCCGTCTCCGGGGTGCCGGGCTCCGCCGCGTACGGATACCAGTGGCCGTTTCGGCCGAAGCGGAGTTGGACGCCGCGGGCTTCGTCCGTGAGCCGGTTGGCTCGTGGGCGCAGGCGGGGGAGGCCGGCGGCGGCCAGCGCCGGGCGGGCGCGGTCGAAGGGTCCCGCGGGCGGGTTCCAGGAGTCTTCCAGGACCGACAGGGCCTCGGCGCCGCCCTGGTGCCAGGCCGCGACCGCGCGGGTCAGGGCCTTCGGGGTGCGGCCGGTGGCGGCGGCCGCGCGGGCGTACCACGCCCGGGTCGATCGCGTGAGACCCGCGGTGGGAGCCCCCGCCGCCAGGCGGACCACGTCGGACCAGAGGTCCGGTGGCGGCATCGGGGCTCCCCCGGCGCGCAGGGCCGCGTGGGCGCGCTTCGCCGCGTCCGCGGCCAGCAGTTCCAGGGAGGTGACCTCCAGTGCGACCGCCGCGGGTGCGTCCGGCAACGCCGGGGCCGGGCCGGGGTGGTCGGGTAGCGGGAGCGGGGGCGGAAGCCGGGGCAGGAGCCCGCGGCTCAGCACCTCGCGGGCGGGCGTGGTCCGCATGCGCCGCGACTCCCGCGTCGTCCGCGCCGCGTTCCGCATCCGGAACTCCTCCAGGAGCTCCGACTCCCCTCGCCCGCGCATCAGCAGCAGGACGAACGGGTCCGCGTCCAGCAGCCGCGCCGCCTGGTAGCACAACGCGGCCGCGTGTTTGCACGGGTGGCCGCGGTCCGGACAGGAACAGTGCGGAACCAGGTCGTCGGCGCCGGGAAGCAGCGGCACCCCCGCCCGCGTGGCGGAATCCGCCAGGGTCCGCGACATCTCCTTGTCCAGCAACGCCGCCATATGGTCCGGCTCGGCCTCCACCGTGGCCAGCAGGAGATCCCACTGCGCGTCCGTGAGTGTGCGTAGCCGTGCCTCGACGCGGTAGGGGCGCGGGCGGCTGCCCTGCACCAGTGCCGCGACCCGGCCCGGCGTCACGGTCACGTCCAGCACATGGCCGGCGCGAGCGTACGTGCGGCCCCGCGCGAGGCGTCCGGCGTCCATCGACGTCCGCTCCAGCGCCGCCAGCCACGCCTCGCCCCACCACGTGTCCGCGAACGGCTCGCGCGAACCGGGTGGACGGGCGGCGAAGGCGGGGAAGGTACGGCGGCGGTCGTCGCTGGGGACGCGCACCGGCTCCCGGCTCACGGCTCGCTCCGCAGCGTCACCAGCCGGGTCAGGTCCGCGTCCGACAGCTCCGTCAGGGCGGTCTCCGTGCCCTGTGCGCCCAGGATGGCGTCGGCCAGGGCGCGTTTCGCCAGGAGCAGTTCGTCGATGCGGTCCTCCACGGTGCCCTCGGTGATCAGCCGGTGGACCTGCACCGGCTGTGTCTGGCCGATGCGATAGGCCCGGTCCGTGGCCTGCTCCTCCACCGCCGGGTTCCACCAGCGGTCGTAGTGAACGACGTGGGCGGCGCGCGTGAGGTTCAGGCCCGTGCCCCCCGCCTTGAGGGACAGCAGGAACACCGGGACCTCGCCCGACTGGAAGTGGTCGACCATCTCGTCCCGCGCCCGCACCGGCGTCCCGCCGTGGAGGAACCGGACGCGGACCCCGCGCGCCGCCAGGTGGCGCTCCAGGAGCCGGGCCATCGTCACGTACTGGGTGAAGACCAGTGTGGCGCCGCCCTCCGACAGGATGGTGTCGAGCAGCTCGTCCAGGAGCTCCAGCTTGCCCGAGCGGCCGGGCAGCACGGCGTTCTCCTCGCGCAGGAACTGCGCCGGGTGGTTGCAGATCTGCTTCAGGGACGTCAACAGCTTCATCACCAGGCCGCGCCGGGTCATCGCACCGTCCGCCGTCGCGATCTCCTCCAGCGCCTCGCGTACCACCGCCTCGTACAGCACCGCCTGCTCCCGTGTGAGCGCGACCGGGTGATCGGTCTCGGTCTTCGGAGGCAGCTCCGGGGCGATGCCGGGGTCGGACTTGCGGCGGCGCAGCACGAAGGGGCGGATCAGGCGCGCGAGCCGCTCGGCGGCCTCCGGGGCGCCCTCGGACTCGATGGCGCGGGCGTGTCGGGCACGGAAGTTCTTCAGGTCGCCGAGGAGGCCCGGGGTGGTCCAGTCGAGGATGGCCCACAGGTCGGAGAGGTTGTTCTCGACGGGAGTGCCGGTGAGGGCGATGCGGGCGCGGCACGGGAGGGTGCGCAGCGCCCTGGCGGCCGCGGCGTGCGGGTTCTTGACGTGTTGGGCCTCGTCGGCGACCACCATGCCCCAGTCCACGGCGCCCAGTTGGGACGCGCTGGTACGCAGCGTGCCGTACGTGGTGAGGACGATGCCGGGGCGGGCGGCGTCCAGGGAACGGCCCGCGCCGTGGTAGCGGTGCGCCGGAACGCCGGGAGCGAAGCGTTCGATCTCGCGCTGCCAGTTGCCGAGCAGGGAGGCGGGGCACACCACCAGGGTCGGCCCGGCGGGCTGCCGGCGCAGGTGGAGGGCGATGACGGTGATCGTCTTGCCGAGGCCCATGTCGTCGGCGAGGCAGCCGCCCAGACCGACTGAGGTCACCCGGTCGAGCCAGGCCAGGCCGCGGAGTTGGTAGTCGCGGAGGGTGGCGGCCAGTTCCGGCGGCTGGGCGACGGGTGGCGCCACGTCCGAGAGCCTTCCGCGCAGTTCGGCCAGCGTGCCCACCGGGCGCACCGGCACCGACTCGCCGTCCACCTCCGCCTCGCCGGTGAGCGCCACGGCGAGCGCCTGGGCCGGATCGAGGTAGCCCAACGCGCGCTTGCGGGCCTTGCGCACCAGCTCGGGATCGACCACCACCCACTGGTCGCGCAGCCGCACCAGGGGGCGCCGGGCCTCGGCCAGCTCGTCCATCTCCCGCTCGGTCAGCGGCAGTCCGCCCAGTGACACCTGCCAGCGGAACTCCAGCAGCCGTTCGGCGTCGAAGGAACCCGTCTCGTTCGACGCCGTGCCGGGCGCGGGGCGCAGCACCGCCTGTGCCGTGAGGTCGCGCAGCAGCGTCCTGGGCCAGTGCAGCCTGACGCCGGCGGCATCCAGACGGCGGCCCGCGGGGCCGAGGAGCTCGGCCAGTTCGCCGTCCTCCAGGACGAAGGTGTCCGGCACCGACCGTTCCAGCAGGCGCGCCAGCGGCGGCCACACCCGGGCCGCGCGGCGCAGCGCCAGCACGGTGTCGACGCGGGCGCGCGGTCCGAAACCGGCACGCGCCGAGCCGTCCCACAGGGCGCGGACGTCGGCGAGCAGCGTCGGGTCAGCCAGGCTGTGCACCTGTACGGCGACGGCGGCGGGGCGGGCGTCCGGCTCGTACAGCTCGTGCGCCGCCAGGTGCAGCCGCAGCGAGATCCGCACGCCCGCGTCGGCGCCCGCCGCTACCTCGGCCGCCCAGCCCGCCGCTGCCGGCAGGTGCTGGGGTTCGACGGCCGCGTACGCCTCCGCGCCGGCGGCGGCCGGGGCGCCGGGGGTACGCGGAAGGGTGTCGGCGACGGCGTCGAGGAACTCGCGGAGCAGCACCTCCGCGTCCGGCAACCGCGGCGGCGTGCTCTCGACGGGCACCGCGCGCGCCTCGTACGGCATCGCGGCCGCGATGGCGCGCAGGTGGGCCACGTCCTCGGCGTCGAACGGTCCGGCGCGCCAGGCGTCGTGGCCGGAGTCGGTGAGACCGGGGAGCAGTCGGCCCCGGGCGACCAGGTGCAGCGCGTGCTCCGCGGCGGCACCCCAACAGGCGGCAGCCGGGTGCACGGCGCCGTCGTGCCGCGCCGCCACGAGGAACGGCAGGGCCTCGGCGACGGTGCACAACCGGGCCGGGACCGTGATCCTGCGGACGCCGCGCCCATGGGCGCGCACCACCTCCAGCTCGGCGTCCGCGTCCGGAGGCGGATCGCCCTGCGACGACCAGAGGGCGAACCGACCCTGGCGAGGCGGGCTTCCCGGCAGGAAGACGACGGGGCCGCGCACCACGTCCCACCTGCCGAGTTCCGTCACCCGGCCGAGTGTACGGACCGCGTCGGAGGGTTCAGGCGAGCATGACGACCACGAGGGCCGCACGTCGGCTCTGGTGCCGAGCGAAGTCCGCGACAGAATCCTCGAACAAACTCGTTCTCATGACTTATTAGCCGCCCCCTCGGCACTTATAGGCTTTGGCTCGAAATCAAGTTCGAGACCGGTTCCCGCTGGTCCTCCCGGTCCTCCCGCGGAGGTCTCGCGACCGGCCCCGGCGAGGCGTAGCACCGCCGAGGGGCTGTCTCCGAGGAAGGGTCGAGGTTGTCATGCCGAACTCACGTTCCGGGCCGAGGCGGAGAAGGTTCCTCACCGCCACCGGAGTCGCCGCCGCCACCGTCAGCGGCATGCCGCTGCTGTCCGGCTGCGGCGGCGAGGGGAGCGGCGGCGGAGAGGGGCGGGTCTCCCAGGACGAGCTCAGCTCCATCCTGCCCACGTACCGGGCGTCGGACAGCGGCGTGGAGCCGGACATCCCGGCCCCCGAAGGAGCCAGCCCCGGCTTCACCCGGTGGATCCCGGAGGAGGAACTGGGCGTCACCGTGCCGGAACCCCGCAGCAGCGGGCGGTTCTCGGCGATGACGCCGCTGTGGGGCACCGCGCCGTCGGCGGGCAACCCGTTCTGGAACACGATGGACGAGGCCATCGGTGCCCGGATGCGCTGGCAGACCCAGGACGGCGAGTCCTACAGCGAGAAGCTCGGCGCCACCCTGGCCGGCAGCGAGAACCCGACCTGGTGTGCATTCCCTCCTGGGAGATGGCCGGACAGATACCGCAGGCCATCGCCAACCGCTTCGCCGACCTCGGCCCGTACCTCTCCGGCGACAAGGCACTCGACTACCCGAACCTCGCCGCCATCCCCACCGTGGCCTGGGAGGCGTCGGTCTTCGGCGGGGCCCTGCGCGGCCTGCCCATGCCGCAGCCCATCCCCGGCGACATCGTCCCCTACTACCGGCAGGACATCTTCGACGCCAACGGCTGGACCCCGCCGGGCAACGCCCGGGACTTCCACGACTTCTGCGTCGACGTCACCTCTCCCCGCAACCGCGTGTGGGCCTCCGAGAACATGAAGTGGCTCGCCTCGAAGATGTTCGGGGTGCTGCCCGACCAGCCCTCCTACTGGAGGCAGGAGAACGGCGGGCTGGTGCACAAGCTGGAGACCGAGGAGTACGTGGAGGCCCTGGAGTGGGCCCGCACCCTCTACACGGCCGAGGTGATCCACCCCGACGCGGTCGCCGTCGCGGGCGACCCCGCGACGCGCTTCACCGCCGGTGAGTCGCTGATGTGGTTCACCGGAGACGGGTCGTGGTAGGGCACCACCGCCGAACAGCGGGCCGGCAACCCCGACTTCCACATGAACGGCTTCGACTACTTCGCCCACGACGGCGGCGATCCGGTGCTGTGGTCCCGGAACGGCGCCAGCATCTGGACGTTCGTCAACAAGAACCTGTCCGAGGACCGGATCCGCGCGGCCCTGGAGGTCGCCAGCTTCACCGCCGCGCCGTACGGCACCGTCGAGCAGCGGCTGCAGCAGTACGGCATCGAGGGCACCCACTACACCATGGAGAACGGGCTGCCCGTCCGCACCGAGCAGGGCAACCGGGACGTCGTCGCGGAGACCTACGTCTTCATCTGCTCGGCCGCGGACGTCATCGCCTACCCCGACCTGCCGCAGGTGGTGGAGGACTACACCTCCTGGCAGCAGCGGAACCTGCCCTTCTACCAGGAACCGCTGTTCTCCGGCCTCCAGATCCAGGAGCCGGCCCGGCTGGCCAATCTCGGCGACCCCTTCGAGGACCTGGAGGACGACATCGTGCGCGGCCGCCAGTCGATCCGGGACTTCCGCAACGCCGTGGACGAGTGGCGCCGCAACGGCGGCGACGAACTGCGCGACTGGTACCAGCGGTTGCTCGACGAGGGCCAGGGGGGCGGGAACGCCTGAGCCCGCGCCGGCCGGCGCGGGCTCGTTCCCGGCCCCGGACGGGCCGCCCGCTCAGCGGGACGGCGGCTCCCACGCGAAGCCGTCCGGGTCGGTGAACGGCCCGGCGTCGCTGCCGAGCGCGAGCCGGTGCGATCCGGTGCCGTCGGGCGAGACGCCGGCGACCTTGGCGAGGCCACGGCGCCGGTAGAGCGCCAGCTTGACGGGGCTCGACGGCGCGGCGAACATGACGTACCTGCTGCCGTAGCTCTTCTCCACGGCGAAGCCGCGGTCGACGTAGAAGCGCTTGCTGGCGGCCACGTCCGCGACGCCCAGTTGGAGCACGAGCTCGTCGATCCGGCGGGTGTCAGGACCGGTGTTCTTCTTCGTCGAGGACGCGACCGTGCAGATGGTCCCGTCCGGGGCTCGTACGACGCCGCCGTAGCCCCAGAGCGACTTGGCGGCCGGCTTCAGCGTCGTGGCGCCCGCGTCGACGGCGGCGCCGACGAGCCCGTCGACGGTGGCGGGCTGGGACACGACGAGCGACAGCGTGAAGCCGCGGAAGCCGGTGGTCGGCGTCTCCGAGGCCCGCGAGCGCACCTCGTCGCCCAGGCCGAAGGCGGTCGTGTAGAAGCGTTCGGCGGCCGTGGGGTCGGCCGCTTCGACGGTGACGAACTCGATGGAAGCCATGACCGTCACGCTAGGGCGACTCGGGGGTCCACGCTTCTCGAATCCTGACCGGTCCGGTCGCGGCCGACCGGGCGGTGCCCCTGACAGTATTCAGGGACCGTCCGGCCCGAACGAGAGGACACCGATGACCTACTCCTCGTCCATCCGCGGACCGGGCTCGTCGCGCCCCGGGCGCCGTGCCGGAGTGCGCGCGCCAGGGGGCGGTCGCGACGCCGGGAGCGTGGCCGTATGTCCGTGACCCAGCTCGTCGCGCTCGGCGGCGTCGTCCTGCTCGCCGCGATGGCACCGGGCCCCGACTTCGCGATCGTCACCCGCAACGCGATGGTCTCCGGCCGGCGGGCCGGAATGGCGTGCGGTGCCGGGATCGCCGTCGGCGTCCTCACCTGGGCGGTGGTCACCGCGATGGGCGTCGCCGGCCTGCTGGCCGCGTCCGCCGTCGCGTTCACCGTGGTCAAGCTCGTCGGCGCCGGCTACCTGGTGCTGCTCGGCATCCGCGCGCTGCTGGCCACCCGCCGCGGCGACTACGCCGAGGAGCAGGACGTCCCCGGCGCCCGCGCGACCGGCGCTCTCGCCGCGTTCCGCCAGGGCGTGGTGACCAACCTGCTCAATCCCAAGGTGGCGGTCTTCTTCGTCGCGCTGCTCCCCCAGTACCTGCCCACCTCGGCGACCGTCGTCGACCACCTGCTGCTCGCCGGGGTGGCCGCGAGCGTCACGCTGACCTGGTTCACCGTGCTGGCGGTGGTGGTCGGCGCGCTGCGCCGCCTGCTCACCTCGAAACGGGTCCGCCGCACCCTGGACGCGGCGATGGGCACCCTGCTCGTGGGCCTCGGGATCCGGATCGCCACCACCTGACCGGCGAAGGCCGTCGGCGAGGCGCGGCGCTCGGCCGCGCCCGCCGGGCGGCGGGTGAACGGCCGTTCGAACCGGGTGTACTATTCCGCGTGGGATAGTACATATGGGCCGACCAACGGACGGCCATCGATCCCGGGAGCACGCGATCCGGACCCTCACCCCTCTCGCCGTGGCCTGTCTGGCTGTTCTCGTCGAGCGACCGATGCACCCCTACGAGCTGTTCTCGCTGCTCAGGGAGCGACACGCGGACAGCATCGTGAAGGTCAACCCCGGCTCGCTCTACCACACGGTCGAGCGGCTGGCACGCCACGGGCTGGCGGAGCCGGTCGCCACCGAACGGGCGGGCAACCGGCCCGAGCGGACCACGTACGCCATCACGCCGGCCGGTCGCGCGGCGCTCGTGGCGAGCGTCAGCGACATGCTCGGCGCGCCGGTCAACGAGTACCCGCAGTTCCCCCTGGCCCTCGGCGAGGCGCACAACCTGCCGCGCGAGCAGGTGATCGGCCACCTCGAGGACCGGGCGGAGCGTCTGGAGGCGATGCTCCGCGAGGCGGACGCGCTGATCGACGAGGTCAGCGAGGCCGGCGTGCCCGAGGCGTACTGGTTCGTCGTCGACTACCGGCGCACCGTCCAGACCGCCGAACTCGCCTGGATCCGCTCCCTCACAGCCAGACTGCACAGCAAGGAGTTCCCGTGGCCTCTGGAGACCACCACACGGCCGTGAAGGGCGCGGCCGTGAGCCCATGGCCCGCACTGTGGGCGCTGGTCCTCGGCTTCTTCATGATCCTCGTCGACTCGACCATCGTGTCGGTCGCGATGCCGGCGATCATGGAAGACCTGGACGCCAACGTCAACTCCGTGGTCTGGGTGACGAGCGCGTACCTGCTGGCGTACGCCGTCCCGCTGCTGGTGACCGGCCGACTCGGCGACCGGTTCGGCCCGAAGAACCTCTACCTCACCGGGCTCGCCCTCTTCACGTGCACGTCGCTGTGGTGCGGGCTCACCGGCAGCATCGAGCAGCTCATCACCGCCCGCATCTTCCAGGGCCTGGGCGCGGCGCTGATGACGCCGCAGACCATGGCGGTGATCACCCGGACGTTCCCCGCGAACCAGCGCGGCCGCGCGATGAGCCTGTGGGGTGCCGTCGCCGGGATCGCCACGCTCGTCGGCCCTCTTCTGGGCGGCACCCTGGTCGACTCGCTGGGCTGGGAGTGGATCTTCTTCATCAACGTGCCGGTGGGCGTGGTCGGCTTCTTCCTCGCCCTGCGGCTGGTACCCGCGCTGGACACCCACCGGCACCGCTTCGACCTGCTCGGCGTGGTGCTCAGCGGCGTCGGCATGTTCCTGCTCGTCTTCGGCATCCAGGAGGGGCAGACCTACGACTGGGGCACCATCAGCGGCCCGGTCTCGGTGTGGAGCCTGATCGTCGCCGGCGTCGTCGTGCTCGCCGGCTTCCTGTACTGGCAGGCGCGCAACTCCGGCGAACCGCTCATCCCGCTCAGCCTGTTCCGGGACCGCAACTTCAGCCTGGCCAACGCGGCCATCACCACGGTCGGCTTCGCCATCACCGCGATGTCGTTCCCGCTGATGCTGTGGGCCCAGATGGTGCGCGGCTACAGCCCGACGCAGGCGGCGCTGCTGCTGGTGCCGATGGCCCTCATCTCCGGCTGCCTGGCGCCGTGGGTCGGCAGGCTCACCGACCGGACGCACCCGAGCAGGCTGGCCGGGATAGGCCTCGCCGCCTTCCCCGTCGCGCTGGTCTGGCTGAGCCTGGTCGCCTCACCGGACGTGCCGATCTGGCAGGTCCTGCTGCCGATGGCGCTGCTCGGGGTGGCCAACGGGTTCATGTGGTCGCCGCTGGGCACGACGGCGACCCGCAACCTCCCGATGCACCGGGCGGGAGCGGGCGCCGGCGTCTACAACACCACGCGCCAGGTCGGGGCGGTGCTCGGCAGCGCCAGCATCTCGGCCCTGATGGAGAACCGGCTGGCCGCCCACCTCGGCGGCGGCGCGGCGGGGTCGGGGGGCGACGCCACCGAGGCCACCATGGCCGGCGGCGGCCACCTGCCGGAGGCGTTGCGCGACGGGTTCAGCGACGCGATGACGCAGGCACTGCTGCTGCCGGCCGGCGTGATCGTGGTCGGGCTGGTCGCGGCGCTCTGCTTCACCAGGCCGGCCGTGCTCGGCACCCCGGACGTCGGCACCACGAGCGCCAAGGACCGGGCGGCCGTACGGCCGTAACGACGAGAGCCGGCGAGAACAACCAGGCCAGCGCCAAGATATTCGCCCAGTTCAAGCGGACGACTCCGCCCGGCTCCTGACCGCGGCCCGACCGGCCACCGGCCGCACCGACGGGGGTCCGGAGAGACCTCCGGTGTTCACCTGAGGCGCCGCTCGCGTTTTCCGGGAGTTCTCCCGCAATTCTCATGTTCCTCTCAGACGCCGTTGTTTGGGTTGCCACCGGTACGTCAGACGGGGCTGAAGGAACAGGAGGTGCCCGAGGTGGTGCTGCGGCCCCCCAGAAGGCGCGTCGGGAGCAGGACGGGCGGATCCGGTGCGCCGGAGGTCAGCGCGTCGCGCGTGGCGCAGGCCGATGAGGCGGAACGGAGAACGCGGGAGGCGGCGGAGCCACCGCGGGTCGCCAGCCGTCTCCACGCGTTCAACCGGTACGAACTGAAGTACCTGGTTCCGGTGGAGGAAGCCCGGGACATCCGCGACGAGCTGGCCGAGCGGATGGATCGCGACGTGAACAGCCCGCCCGGTGGCTACGGGGTGTGGAGTCTGTACTACGACACCCCGCGGCTGCGCTTCTACTGGGAGAAGATCGAAGGGCTGAGGTTCCGGCGGAAGCTGCGCATCCGGCACTACGGCGACCTGGCGTCGGTGACCGACGACTCGCTGGTGTGCGTCGAGGTGAAGCAGCGGGTGAACCGGGTGACCCAGAAGCGGCGGATCGCGCTGCCGTACCGGTCGGCGCTCCGGCTGTGCGACGGGCGGGAGCTGATCGACCACTCCGCCGCGGAGCGACCGTTCGTACACGAGGTGCTGGAACTGATCGTCCGGCTGAACCTGTGCCCCACCGCGATCACCGGGTACCAGCGCGAGGCGCTGGTCGGACGCGACCAGGACACCGGGCTTCGGGTCACCTTCGACCGGCGCGTCCGTGGTCGGGACCGTGACTTTCACTTCGGCACCGCCACCCCGGAGAACCGGTTCATCGTTCCGCCGCACCTGGCGGTGATGGAGGTCAAGGTCAACGAGCGCACCCCCTACTGGGTCACCGACCTGGCCGCCCGGCGCAACCTCAGCCTGATCAGGGTGTCGAAGTACGTCCAGAGCATCGAGACGTTCGGCCGCGCGCCCCGGTCGGTCTTCCACGTCACCGGCGAGGACCTGCCCAGCGCCTCGCACACATCCCCCCATCCGTCCCGTGTCACCGGGACCCGCACGGAGGCACGAGTCTCGTGAATTTCGACGTCCAGGAGCTCAGCGGAACCTTCAGCGTCATGGACATCGTCCTGGCCATGGGGCTGTCGTTCGTGCTCAGCACGATGATCGGCTACGTCTACCGCGGCACCCACCGCAACATCTCCTACAGCCAGTCCTACGTGCAGACCCTCGTCATCATCGGCATGGTCATCGCGCTGATCATGCTCGTCGTGGGCTCCAACCTGGCGCGCGCGTTCTCCCTGGTCGGCGCGCTGTCGGTGATCCGGTTCCGGAACGCCATCAAGGAGACGAGGGACGTCGGGTTCGTCTTCCTCACCATGGGCATCGGCATGGCCTGCGGCGCCCGTTTCTACACGCTCGCCGCCGTCGCCGCCGCCGCGATCTGCCTGATCGTCGTGGTGATGCACCGCTTCAACTGGTTCCACCTGAACGTCCAGCGCCAGGTGGTGAAGGTACAGGTGCCGACGGGCGAGGACCACAGTCCGGCGATCCGCGACGTGCTGATCAGGTACACGACGGAGTTCGAGCTGGTCAGCACCGAGAGCATCCGCGGCGGCGCGTTGTCGGAGCTCTTCTACACGGTGCGGCTGAAGAAGGGCGCGGAACCGGGCGAGCTGGTCGCGGCGCTGCAGGAACGCACCTTCGGCCAGCGGGTGAGTGTGCTGACCGGATACGACCAGACCGATCTGTGATGGGCGAGGCGAGCGTCCGGCGCGTGCCGCGCGGACCACGGCTGAGGAACCGCCTGCCGGTGCGGCTGCGGCAGCACTGGAAGCCGGCCGCCACGTTCCTGGTGGGTCTGAGCATCCTGGTGGTCGTGTTCGGTGACTCCCGGGTGGCGCCCCTTGTCTTCAGCGCCTCGCAGGCCGAGGCCGACCAGATCACCGAGGACATCGAGGGGACAGTGGACTTGTACGACGCCTCGGAGGCGCACTCGGTCCGGCTGGACTACACCCAGGACGACTTCGACCGGATGATGGACGAGTTCCGCGAGGAGGGGACCAAGGACTTCATCCGGGCCGACCTCACGATCGACGGGACCGTCGTGGAGGACGTGGGGATCCGTCTGAAGGGCAACTCGACGCTGATGAGCCTGCGCGAGGGCGGCCTCGGCGGGATGCCGGGGGACGGGGACGGCCAACAGTTCCCCGGCGGCCAACCGCCCGGCGGCGGGGACGGCGAGCAGCAGGGTCCGGGCGGCGGCATGACGGTCTACGACCTGTCGCCCGACCGGCCGGAGGAACTGCCCTGGCTGGTCAGGATCGACGAGTACGTCGAGGGCCGCACCTACCAGGGGCACCGGGAGATCTCCCTGCGGCCGGGCAGCGACGCGGAGATTCCGCTGAACGAGGCCCTGTCGCTCCGTCTCACCGCCGACAGCGGCCAGCCGGCCGAGCCCTACAGCTTCGCCTCCGTGACGGTCAACGACCGCCCGACGGTGACGCGTCTGCTGGTGGAGAACCCCAGCACCGACTACGCCACCACGGAGCTCGGTGGCGACGGCGTGCTGTACCGGGCCCGCGCCGAGGGCAGCTTCGAGTACGTCGGGGACGATCCCACCGATTACCAGGACTCCTTCGAACAGCTGAACAAGGAGGGCAGCCAGGACCTCGGGCCGGTGATCCGCCTCATCAGATGGGCCAACCAGGCCAGCGACGAGGAGTTCGCCGACCACCTCGCCGACCACGTCGACGTCGAGTCCTTCGCCACCTACGTCGCCACGCAGAACCTGCTGCTGAACTCGGACGACATGGCGGGGCCGGGCCGGAACTACCTCCTCTGGTACGACCTGGACACCCAGAAGTTCAGCGTGCTCGGCTGGGACTACAACCTCTCCTTCGCCGGCGCGGCCGACACCGGCCCGGACGAGCAGGGCGGCATGGGCGGCATGGGCGGCGGCCAGCCGCCCGAGGACAACGCTCCCGGAGGGCAGCCGCCCGAGGGTGAGATGCCGGAAGGTTTCCCGGGAGGCGAAATGCCCGAGGGTGAGATGCCGGAGGGATTCCCGGGAGGCGAAATGCCCGAGGGCGAGATGCCCGAGGGTGAGATGCCGGAGGGTGAGGCACCCGAGGGCGGAATGATGGGCCACGTCCTCAAGGAGCGGTTCCTGGAGGAGGACGCCTTCACCGCCAGGTACCACTCGGCCTACGCGCGGCTGTACGAGCAGTTCTACGGCTCCGACCAGGCCCTCGACGCCCTGGAGGAGATCACCCGTCAGGTCGCCGAAGCCGGCGTGGACGCCGCCGCCCTCGACACGGCGGCGGAGAGCCTGCGCACCACGATCACCGACCGCACCCGGGCCCTCGCGGCCAACGATGTGGTCACCGGATGAAGCCCCGGGGAGGGGACGGGACGCCGCCGGATCCCACCCCTCCCCGGCCCACCCCCACGACAGAACGGACCATCCGAGCGCCATGGCTGACCGGTCGGGCCCGCACGCCCCCCGCCATGTCCTCATCGTCGAAGACGATCCGAGCATCCACGCCCTGCTGGTCTCCGCGCTGCGCGCGGCCGGTTACGCGGTCACCAGCGCCACCACCGGATCCGACGCGCTCGCCCGAGTCGGGGACGCCCACCCTGATCTGGTGGTCCTGGACGTCATGTTGCCCGACTTCACCGGCTTCGACGTGACCCGCCGGATGCGGGCCACGGGCGACTACACGCCCGTCCTCCTGCTGACCGCGCTCGGCGACCTCCCCGACCGGATCACGGGACTGAGCTCGGGTGGCGACGACTATGTCACCAAGCCGTTCCACGTCGAGGAGGTGCTGCTCCGGATCCGCGCCATCCTCCGGCGCGCCACCGTGGCCGCACGCGCCGCCGACGAGCCCGGTCCGGCCGACGACGGCGTGTTGCGCTACGCCGACCTGGAGGTCGACCTGATAGCCCACGAGGTCCACCGCGCCGGAACCCGCCTGCGGCTCTCCCCGACCGAGCTGCGGCTGCTGGTCTGCCTGCTCTCCCGGCCCAACCGGGTGCGGTCCAAGGTGGAGATCCTCCAGGAGGTCTGGCGCTACGACTTCGCCGGCGACACCAGGATCGTGGACACCTTCATCAAGTACCTGCGCAGGAAGATCGACCGGTTCCCCCCGCCGCTCATCCACACCGTCCGCGGCGTCGGCTACTGCCTGCGCCTCCCCCGCGACGACGTCGACTCCGCCTCGGCATGATGCGCGCGCTCGCCCGACTGCCTCGCCCCCGATCCCTGCGCGACCGCCTGATCCTGGGCGTCACCCTGCTGGCCCTCGCGGCGGTCCTCGCCTCCCAGACCGCGGGCCAGGCCGTCGTGAACTCCGTGCTGCTGGACCAGGTCGACCGGCAACTCGCCGTCTTCCACGTACCCTCCGAGCTCTACCGAGACGTCACCGACCCGGACGGGGTCCACGGCTCCGGACAGGGGCCCGGCCCCTTCCCCACCGACTTCCACGTCCGGTTCTACGACAGCGCCGGTCGGCTGGTGGACGAGGTGCTCGGGGAGGACCGCTCCCCCGGCCCTCAGTTGCCCGGGACGGCGAACCACCTGGACCTGCGCCCCGGGCACCCGGTGACGCTGCCCGCCACCGATGGCGAGGGTCGCTGGCGGGTGTTGCTCCAGGAGCCGGGCCCGGACGGCATGCTCGCCGTCGTGGCGCTGCCGCTGGACAACGTCGACGACGCCATCTCCACCCTGATGGTGGTCAACCTCGTGCTCTGCGCGATCGCCGTGGTCGGCCTGCTGCTGCTCGGCCACGCCGCGGTGCGTCTCGGTCTCCTCCCGCTGACCCGCGTGGAACGCACGGCGCGGCGCATTACCGCGGGCGACCTGGATCTCCGGCTACCCGACACCGACGACCGCACCGAGATCGGACGCCTCAGCCGAGTGCTGAACACCACGCTGGAGCGACTGCACGAGGCCCTCCGCCAGCGCCAGGCATCCGAGGAACGGCTGCGGCGCTTCGTCGCCGACGCCGGACACGAGCTGCGCACCCCGCTGACCGCCATCCAGGGGTTCGCGGAACTCACCGCCCGCGACGACCGGTTGCCGGAGCACGACCGGCGCGAGGCCAGCCGGCTGATCGCCCAGAACGCCGAGCGCATGAGCCTGCTCATCGACGACCTGACCCTGCTCGCCCGCCTCGACCGCGAACCCACCTACGCCCGCGAGCCCGTCGACCTGCTGTCCGTGGCCGCCGACGCGATCACCGCGACCGCGGTCCAACACGTCGACCGCCGGGTGGACCTCGCCCCGCTGTCCGAGAGTGACGGGGCCGAACTGGATCTCGTCGAGACCACGGGCGACCCGCACCGTCTTCGCCAGGTCGCCGTCAATCTCCTCACCAACGCCCTGGTCCACACCCCGCCGGCCACGCCGGTGCACGTCCGCGTGGGCACCACCGTCGCGAGCCCTCGCCGGGGCACCGACCGCCCCGGGCGCAGCAGTACGTCGCCCCCGCTCCTCCGCGGCGTCCCCATCCACGTCCTGGAGGTCACCGACGAGGGCCCCGGGCTCACGCCCGCCGACGCCGCACGCGTCTTCGAACGCTTCTACCGCGCCGGCCCGGCACATCCCGGGGAGGGAAGGAACAGCGGCCTGGGTCTGACCATCGCCGCGACCATCGCCCAGGCGCACGGTGGGCGTCTGGAGCTCGACGTCCACGACGGCTGTACCTTCCGCCTCGTCCTGCCCGCCGATCCTCATCCCGGGCCTGAGGGCCCGGGATGAGGAGGAGGCCGGGAGGGGGGTCTCGCGGACCGGGGGAGGTCAGCGGCAGCGGGTCGGGACCTGGAGCAGCGCGTTGGGTGTGTCGGTGGTCGGCACGCCGGTGAGCGTGTCGTCCACGGCCGCCCGGACGAGTTCCCGGCCCACCTCGCGCGGGGTGGCCCTGGGGTGGTCGCCGAGATAGAGCGCGGCCACTCCGGAGACGTGCGACGCGGCGACGTGGGTGCCGGTCATGGTGGACGTTCCGCCGCCCGGCGCGTCCGAGGTGATGTCCACGCCGGGAGCGTAGAGGTCCAGCCCCGCCCCGTGGTTGCTGAACGAGGCGACCTGGTCGGCGCAGTCGGAGGCGCCCACGGTGATGCCCTCGGCCACCCGTGCCGGGGAGGCGTTGGCGACGTCGTCGGAGTCGGCGCCGGCCTCCAGCGAGTAGGTGACCCCGGACGCGATGGAGGCCCGGACCGCCTCGTCGACCACGTCGCTCACCGGGAGGCCGATGACCCAGTTGACGACCGAGGGACCGGAGGCGTGCTCGGTGATCCAGTCGATCCCCTCCACGACACCGGCGATCGTTCCGCCGCCTTCCGCATTGAGCACCTTCACGGAGATGAGCTCGGCCTGCTTTGCGACACCGAATTCCGTGCCACCGATGATGCCGGCCATATGCGTGCCGTTTCCGTTGTCGTCACTCCCGTCCCCGCCGAAGGCGTCGAAGCCCGGCCTGGCGCGCGGGAAGAGATCGGGGTGGTCGTAGTCGATGCCGGTGTCGACCAGATAGACGTCGACGCCCCTCCCGGCGCGGTCCGGGTAGTCGTAGGAGCCGTCGAGGGGAAGCGCCGGCTGGTCGATCCGGTCCAGGCCGCAGGACGTCGAGCCCGCCTGGGTCGCCGCGGGTGACGGCACCCGTTCCACCCGGGTGTTCTGCTCCACCACCCGCACGGACGGGTCGCCGGCCAGGCGCCGCGCCTGTTCCGCGTCGGCCTCGACGAGGGCCCCGTTGAGCGCGCTGCCGTACCTCTCCAGCACGCGCACGCCGTACTCGTCGGCGATGTTCGGCCGGGCGCCCTCCTCGAACACCACGAGATAACTTCCGTTCACCGCCGCGGCGCTTCCGGAGTTCACGACGCGACCGAACTCCTCGGCGTGTACCGGGGTGGCGGACGTGCCCACGACCAACAGAGCGCCCACCGAAATAACGGTAACGACATTTGCACGGCGAATAGTTACCGAAGCTGCTCGCACTTTGTCCCCTCGCGTCGAAGGCTCTGTCGCTCACCTGCCGGTGCGACACCCTGCCGGAGCGGGATCGGCGGCACAAGGCCTCGGCGCGACCACGAGGTGAATCCCTAGGGCATCCCTTGGACTTCCCTAGGGCAACGCCTCCACCACGGCGTTCTCCTCGGGCATCGCCCGCTCCCTGTCCCGGGCCTGGTCCGAGTCGGCGGGCCACTCGCGGAAGCGCCGGAACAGCATCGGCACGCCCCGGGCCACCGACGGGTCCGCGCCGTCCATGGCCTGGATGTGCACGTGCGGCTGGGTCGAGTTGCCGGAGTTGCCGCAGTCCGCGAGGTGCTGGCCCGTCACCACCCGCTGGCCGACGGAGACGCGGACGGAGCCGGCCTTGAAGTGCACGAGGGCGACGTGGGTGCCGCTGTCCCGGAGCGAGATGATCACGTAGTTGCCGGCGATGGCGGACACGCCCTGGCGGAGCCGCCCGGCCTGGCCCAACGCGTAGGGCAGCAGGGCGAACTGCGACCGCCGCGCGTCGTGGTCGGGTTCGGCGTCGTGCACCTCGACGACGGTGCCGTCCGCCGGGGCCAGGACCGGCCGGCCGAAGGCGTAGAAGATCTCCGGCGGTTCGGTGGCGAACAGGGTCCGCCAGGTGGCGCCCCCGGCCGTCCGGTGGCGGTCGTCCACGCCGACGAAGTCGATGGCGTACCGTCCGCCGAACACGTCGGTGCCGTGACTCGGGACCCGCCGGGCCGGGCTGTTCCGTGCCCGCCACCGACCCGCGAAGGGCAGCGCGAGCTCGACCCCCGGGGCCCCGGCACCCGATGCCTGACCTGGTCCGTCGCCGGCCACGGCCTCAGCGTAGGCGATTCCGGTGGCGAGGGTGGTGGCTCCGACGGCGACGGTGCGGGCGACGAAGAGCCGACGTGAGGCATCGGCGGCCGAGGGGTCGTCCGCCGGCCCGGCCGCCGGATCGCTCTCGTGCGGCCCGTCCGGCGATCGCGTGGCCCGGCGGTCCGCGCGCCGGGCGAGGCCGCGGCGGAGCAGGGGGCGGATCAACTCGCCCACCAGCAGCGCGGGGGCGAGGTAGAGCAGCAGGGTCAACCAGGGCGAACCCGCCGCGAGGAGGACGCCGACGACCGCGAAGGGCGCGCCGTCGGGTCCGGAGACCAGCACGCCGAGGGCGGCGGCCGAACACAACCACACAAGCACCGTGCCGGCGCGCCGCCACGGGCCACCCCCGCGGAAGACGTCCCTGACCAGGCGCCGCCAGAGGTACCAGTGGACGGCGCCGAGTACGGCGAGCACCAGGCCGACGTTCAGGAGCGGAAGGGCCATGTCAGAGCTCCTCGTCCGTTGGGGCAGGGACGGCCTCTCGGCGGCCGGGGGTCCCGTCGGCAGCCGCACTTCGCGAAGGGGACTCGGATGGTGACTCTCCGCCCATGCCGCAGCATAGGTGAGCGTCATGGTGTGCGACAGACGTGGCCGGCTCGCGAACGGAAGCCGTCGGTTCGGGTCCCTGGCCGGATCACACCGGGCGCGAGGGCGGCGCGGAGCCGATCCGGGGGCCGTCGTTCCGCTCCCCGACGGCGACGCATCGCGGCAGGTCAGCGGGGTGGGAGGAAGGAACTCCTGGGGCCGCGGACGGGGAGTCGACGCCAGCGATCCGATTCAGCCTTTGTCTCACGTGGTGTCACACGACGTATCACACCGTGTCAGACAGACGCGTCATCATACACGTCATGCATCCTGGACTGTCGCAGCGGTTGGTTCCTGATGAACTCTGGTCGATTGTGTCGCCGATGCTCCCGTCGTTCGCGTCCCGCCCACAGGGGGGCGGCACCGCCCCCGTGGACGAACGGGCAGCGTTCACCGCGGTGGTGTACGTGCTGACGAGCGGCTGCGCCTGGCGACACCTTCCGGTGGGGTTGGGCGTCTCCCCCGCCACCGCGCACCGGCGGTTCTCCGCCTGGACCGAGGTCGGTCTGTGGCGGCGACTGAACCAGGCCGTGCTGGACGGACTCGTGACCCGGGGCGAGCCCGACTGGGTCTCGGCGATCGTGGACGCGGCCCACGTTCGCGCGCACCGGGCGGACCGCTGACGGGTCCGCGTTCGGCGCCGCGGGGACGACTCGACTTCCCAAAGTTGAATCATCAATCTCCCCGGGATCCCATACCACCGAGGGGCGCCTCGGCAACATAAGGAAATCCCTAGCACCCACTGCCACTTCCCTTGCCCTCGAATCATCGCCGACCCGCTCAAACGGGCCTGTAAACTCACCACATGAGACACGCGACCAGTTCTTGATCGTCAATTGACAACGTCGACGCGACCTGTTGACGGACCCCTTCTACGCGTATCAACATACCGAGGGATGCGGGACGCCAGAGATGCGTTACCGTGGAGACGCCATAGCAGCCATACAAGCGAGGTCCCGTCACCTGTGAGTTCCACAGGGACTGTTCTCAACGGGGGACTTGACGTGGATGAACCGGCCAGAGTCAGATCCGTGGGCTGTCGCCCTGCGCACGGTCCTGCCATCACCGCCTTAACCGGCGTCAATACGACATGCTTTCGCAGACATGGGGCTACGCCGGGTGGGCGGCGGTGGATCCGGAGTGGATCGGCGTGCCTCTCGAGGGCGCTACCGATCCGAAAGACCAGCGAAACTGGTATTTCCCCTAGAACCCCGGGGAAAGTGTGGACCGGGCCGTCGAGCCGCCTGGTCCGACCAGCGCACCGGCGCTCCCGCATGGCCTCTGAGCTGTGCCTTTCGGGAGCCCGCGCCGGCGGGTCCGGCCCGCACTCCCTCGACCGGCGCCGCCCAAGCGCCCACCACCCTCACGAATCCCATCTGCATCCGCAGCTTCACCGCGATCGGGGAGAACCCCGCCGAAAACGCACGTCCGGCTCGCCGAACGCGCATTCGGAGCGTGGTTCCGGGGCAACCGTTCCGCCCCGAGACTGATCACGCCAACGGCCCGTTACCGGAACGTCCGGTTTTTCCGCCTGGCCGTTAACGACCGGTTAAACCGGGCGTAATCCTGACTCGCCGTGATCGGCTGCGTCAACGGGCACGAGGACCCGGGACGGTCGATGGAGACCGTCACAAGACAACGGCATGCCTGTCTTCCTCCGGCACGCCGTCGTCTTCCTTAGTCATGTCCGGAAACGCACATCACCTTTGATTTCAGAGGACTGCTGCCTTGAGCACTTTTCGCGAATCAGAGCGAGACCTCCCCGCATTCTCCGGAGACGGTCGGGTCGAGATCTCCTACCCGATGACACCCACTCAGCGGGGCATCCTCTTCCAGTCCCGCCATGGGAAGAGAACCGGGCTCTACCATGCGCAGGTCGTGCTCGAGGTCACGCATGACGTGGACGTCGAGGCACTGCGCCGGAGTTGGGCGCACGTCATGCACCGACACGCGGCGCTGCGGACCTGCTTCCGCGAGCGGCCGGGCGACGAGCCGGTACAGACCGTCTGGGAGAACCTCGACGTGCCCTTCGCGTACGAGGACCGACGGGCCTCGGCCGGGCAGCGGCGGCCGGACGAGCTGGCGGCGTTGCTGGAGCGGGACCGCGCGCGCGGCTTCGCCCTGGACGAGGCCCCGTTGTGGCGGCTGCACGTCTCCCGCCTGGAGGACGCGCGGTACCAGATCCTCTGGAGCTTTCACTACATCCTCCTCGACGCACGCAGTCAGGCGCGGGTGCTGGACGACGTCGCCCGGGCCTACGCGTGCCTGACCGCGCGGCGACCGGTCGAGGACCGGCCGGTGACACCGTTCCGGGAGTACGTCGACTGGCTGGGCGGCCAGGACGTCGGCCGGTCGGAGGACTTCTGGCGGGACGCGCTGCGCGCCGCGCCGTCCGCCAGCCCGCTCCCCGTCGAACTCAGGCCGCCCGTCGACGAGGACCCGGAGGCGGACACGCCGCCGGCCGCGTACGCCCAGGTCTCCCTGGAGCTGGACGAGCGGGAGACCGCCGCGCTGCGGGCCGCGGGCGAACGGGCGGAGCTGACGCTGGCCACGCTCGTGAGGGGCGCCTGGGCCTTCCTGCTGAGCCGCTACCAGGGGACCGACGAGGTGGTCATGGGGGTCACCACCCCCGGCCGGTCCGCCGAACTCCCCGGCGTCGCGGACATGGTGGGGCTGCTCATCGCCACGCTCCCGCTGCGCGTCGCCGTGCCACCCGCCCAGGGCTGGGCGGAGTGGATGCGGGGCCTGGAGCACCAGTACCAGCGGATCCAGGAACACGAGTACAGCCCGCTGCTGCTGGTCCAGCAGTGGAGCGGGATCGGCTCGGGCGAGTCGCTCTTCGACACCGTCCTGACCGTCGAGGACCACGAAACGGGGGCCGCGGCCGGCCCGCTCCGGATGACCAGGCGCTGGGAGGAGAGCCACGCCGGCTATCCCCTGAGCGTGGTGGCGACACCCGGGGAGCGCCTCACCCTCACGATCCACCACGACACCCAACGCTTCGCGCCGCGGACGGTCGAGCGGATGGCGGGCCACCTCCGCGAGATCCTGACCGATCTGGTGCGCAGGCCCCAGGCGCGGCTGGGCGAACTGACCCTGCTCACCCCCGCGGAGTTCTCCCAACTGGTCCACGAGTGGAACGACACGGACGCGCCGTACTCCGGGGACCTGTGCATCCACCAGCTGTTCGAGCGGCGCGTCGAGGAAGCCCCCGACGCGCTCGCCCTGCTGTTCCGGGACGAGCGCTGGACCTACCGCGAGGTCAACGAGCGCGCCAACCAGATCGCCCACCACCTGAGCGGGCTCGGCGTCGGACGCGGCGACCACGTCGCGATCCTGATGGAGCGCTCCGCGGAGATGGTCCCGGCGCTGCTGGGGATCCTCAAGACGGGCGCCAGCTACGTCCCCCTGGACGCCAACGCGCCCGTGAAGCGGTGGCACTGGATCATCGACTCGCTGGCCATCGGCTGCGTGCTGACCCAGCACACGCTCGTGCCCCGCCTGCTGACCGCCGACCCGCTGCCGAACCTGGCACACGTCGTGTGCCTGGACGACGCACCCGCGGACCCGGCGGAGAACGAGGCGCCGCCCACGGACTCCCGCCCCGCGGTGCACGCGTCCACCGAGCTCGCGGCCATGCCCACGGCCAACCTCCCCCTGCGCGGGAGCCCGCAGGACATCGCGTACATCATCTTCACGTCCGGCTCCACCGGAACGCCCAAGGGCGTCACGGTCGCGCACTTCCCGGCCGTGAACCTGATCGAGTGGGTCAACAACACCTTCTCGGTGGGCCCCGACGACCGCATCCTCTTCATCACCTCGCTGACCTTCGACCTGTCCGTCTACGACGTCTTCGGCATCCTCGCCGCGGGCGGGTCGATCCGGGTGGCGTCCGGCGAGGACGTCCAGGAGCCGGCGAACCTGCTGGGGTACCTCGCGGACGAGCCCGTCACGTTCTGGGACTCGGCGCCGGCCGCCCTGATGCAGCTCGTGCCCTTCCTCCCCACGAACGGCGAGGGCGCGCACGAGGTCGTGTCCCGCTCCCTGCGCCTGATCTTCATGAGCGGGGACTGGATCCCGGTCCATTCGCCGGACGTGATGAAGGCGGCGTTCCCCAGCGTGCAGGTCGTCGGCCTCGGCGGGGCCACGGAGGCGACGGTCTGGTCGAACTTCTTCCCGATCGGCGCCGTGGATCCCGCCTGGACGAGCATCCCGTACGGCAGGCCCATCACGAATGCCCGCTACTACGTCCTCGACGAGAGCCTGCGCCCGTGTCCGATCGACGTGCCGGGCGACCTCTACATCGGCGGCATCTGCCTGAGCTCCTGCTACGCGCGGGAGCCGGAGCTGACGGCGAGCAAGTACCTCGCCTCGCCCTTCCAGGCCACGCCCGGCGCACGCATCTACAAGACGGGCGACATGGCGCGGTGGCGGGCCGACGGGAACATGGAGTTCCTCGGGCGCACCGACTCCCAGGTCAAGATCCGGGGCTACCGCATCGAGCTCGGCGAGATCGACAGCGTGCTGAGCGAACACCCCGCCGTCCAGGACGCGGCGACGATCGTCCGGGAAACCGCCCCGGGCCCCGACGGACCGGGCGGTGTCCCCGCGCTGGGCGACCGGTCGCTGGTGTCGTACGTCGTGCTGCATCCGCAGCGCGCGCACGCGGCCGTGCAGGGCGAGGAGGACCCGGGGTCCCTGGCCGGCAAGCGCATCGACCACTGGCGCGAGGTGTACGACGCGTTCGACGCGAACGCGGCGGCGGCGACCGAGGACGGTCACGACTTCTCCGGCTGGGACAGCAGCTACACCGGCCAGCCCATCCCGCGGGAGGAGATGCGGGCCTGGCAGGAGGACACGGTGGCGCTGGTCGCGGGCCACGACCCGCGCGCGATCCTGGAGATCGGCTGCGGCACCGGGCTGCTGCTCTTCCCGCTGGCGCCGGGCTGTGAGCGGTACTACGGCACGGACTTCTCCTCCGCGGCCCTCGCGTCCGTCCGCGGCCGCCTCGACGCCCGCCCGGAGCTCCGGGACGCGGTCGTCCTGCACCAGCGGGAGGCGGACCGCCTCGACGAACTGGACCTGGAGCCCGTCGACACCGTCGTCATCAACTCGGTCATCCAGTACTTCCCCGACATCGACTACCTCCTGAGGGTTCTCGACGGGGCGCTCGCCCGGGTCTCCGACGGCGGCCGGATCATCGTCGGCGACGTGCGCAGCCTCCCGCTGCTCGACGCCTTCCACGCCAGCGTGGAGGCGAGCCGCGCGCCCGAGTCCATGACCCGCCAGCAGCTGTGGCAGCGCGTCCAGCACCGCGTGCGGCAGGAGGAGGAGCTGACCCTCGACCCCGTGTTCTTCCGGGACTGGGCCGCCCACACCGGCCGCGTCTCCCGGGTCGAGATCCGCCCCAAGCGCGGCCGCCACCGCAACGAGCTGTCGATGTTCCGCTACCAGGTGGTGCTCCACGTGTCTCCGCCGGCCGGGGCCCCGGCCGGCGGTCCGGGGTCGCGGATCCCGGAGCTCGACTGGGCCGCCGAGGCGCTGACGTTGTCCGGGCTGCGTGACGCGCTGGTGGGCGACCGGCCCGAACGGCTCCGGCTGCGCAACGTCCCGAACGCCCGCGTCGAGGAGGCCGCGCACACGCTGCGTTGGCTGAAGGGCGAGTCCGGTCTGGAGACGGTCGAGGCCTGGCGGGCGCACGCCCGCGAGGCGCGGGGCGTCGACCCCGAGGACGTCCACGAGCTCGCCGAACGACTCGGCTACGAGGCGCGCATCGACTGGGGCCGCCACGGTGCCGACGGCGCCTTCACCGTGCTGCTGAGCCGCGCCGGAGTCGACCACGGGCCCGACGCGGAGGAGTTCGTCACCGGATCGGCGCCCGAGTCCGGCGACTGGGCGGGCTACGCCAACCAGCCACTCAAGGCGGAGATCCAGCACCTGCTGATGCCGCGACTCCACGCCTACCTGGCCGAGCGGCTGCCCGGCTACATGGTGCCGTCGGAACTCGTCGCGCTCGACGCGCTGCCCGTCACCTCCAGCGGCAAGCTCGACCGGCGCTCGCTGCTGCTCCCCGAGGCCGCGGCCGCGTCGGAGCCGGCGACCCGGGTGCCGCCGCGCACCACCACCGAGGCGCTGCTCGTCTCCGTCTGGGAGCAGACCCTGGGCCGGGCGCCCGTCGGCGTCCTCGACACGTTCTTCGAGCTGGGCGGGCACTCGCTGATCGCCGTGCAGCTGGTCACCCGGATCCGCCAGGTGTTCGCGCTGGAGGTGCCCGTTCGCCTCTTCTTCGACCTGCCGACGATCGCCGAGGTCGCGCGCGAGGTGCAGCGGCGGCAGGACGAGCTCCAGCCGCTGGAGGTGCGGCCGCTCGCCCCCGCGCCGCGCGGCGGTCCGCTGCCGGCCACCTTCGACCAGCAGCGGATCTTCTTCATCGACCGGCTGAGCCCCGGAACCACGTCGTACACCGTCAACTGGCTCATCCCGCTGCCGACGTTCGTCGAGCCCGAGACGATCGGCGCGGCGCTGCACGAGATGCTGCGGCGCCACGAACCGCTGCGCACCACCCTGCACGAGACGGACGGCCAGGTCTGGCAGGTCGTCGCCGAGGACTGGCAGGCCGAGCTGCCGGTGCTCGACCTCTCCGCGCTCCCCGAGGAGGAGTGCGAGCGGCGGGCGCGGTCCGAGATCCGCCGGTGGTGGGACCAGCCCTTCGACCTGCGGCACGGACCGCTGCTGCGCGCCCGGCTCGTCCGGCTGTCCGAGACGGAGCAGGTCGTGGCGCTCGGCGCCCACCACACCGTGTTCGACGGCTACTCGATCGGCCTCTTCGGCCAGGAGTTCCTCCAGATCTGCCGGGCCCTGGTCGACGGGGCGCCCTCCCCGCTGCCGGACCTCGACGTGCAGTACGCCGACTACGCGGTGTGGCAGCAGAGCTGGTTGGAGGAGGACCGGCTCGCCTTCCACCTGGACTACTGGAAGGGGCAGCTCGCCGAGGCCCCCGAGGTGCTGGCGCTGCCCACCGACTTCCCGCGGCCGGACGAACGCAGCTTCCGGGGCGACTTCCTGAGGCGGCGGCTGTCCCCCGAGACGACCGAGCGGGTGGCGCAGCTGAGCCGCGAGCACCAGGTGACCAACTACATCACCATGCTCAGCAGCTTCGCGGTCTTCCTCTCCCGCTACAGCGGACAGGACGACGTGGTCATCGGCGTGCCGATCGCCAACCGCAACCGCGCCGAGCTGGAATCCATGATCGGCTTCCTGGTCAACACGGTCGCCATCCGCGTCGACCTGCGCGACGATCCCACCTTCGAGGAGGTGCTGGTCCAGGTCCGCAGGCAGCTCTTCGACGCCCAGAGCCACCAGGAGATCCCGTTCGAGCGGATCGTCGAGGCGCTCCGGCCGACCCGCAGCCTGGGCCACAACCCGATCTTCCAGGTGATGTTCGCGGACGAGAGCCTGCCGCTCCTGGACCACGCCTCGGCGCTGAGCCAGCCGCAGCCGTGGATGCACACCCTCATCGAGGAGGGCATGAGCGTCGGCGTCGCCCGGTTCGACCTCACGCTCATGGTCCAGGCCGCCCCGGAGGGGATGCACTTCGCCTTCGAGTACAGCACCGACCTGTTCGAGGAGCGGACGGTCGCGCGGATGGCCGACCACTTCGAGACGCTGCTGCGCTCCGCGCTGGCGAACCCCGGACGGCGCGTCCAGCGGCTGACGCTGGTCGAGGAGGCCGAACGCGGGCGCATCCTGGAACAGGGCAACGGGACCCGCGACGAGGACACCCGCACGCCGGCGCCGCTGCCCGAGCTCTTCGGGGAACGGGCGCGCCGGTTCGCCGACCGGACCGCCGTGGAGTTCGGCGACCGCCGGATGAGCTACGCGGCCCTGGACGAGCTGTCCAACCGGCTCGCCCATCTCCTCAGGAGCCGGGGCGTGGACCGGGAGAGCCTGGTCGGCCTCTGCGTGCCACGATCCCTGGAGATGGTCGTCGGCCAGCTGGCCATCCTCAAGGCGGGCGGGGCCTACGTGCCGCTCGACCCGTCGTATCCGCGGGAACGCCTGGCGTTCATGGGCGCGGACGCCGGACTGCGCGTGGTGTTGGCCCAGCGCTCGGAGCTCGCGGCACTGCCGGAGTCGGACGCGCTGCTGCTGGCCGTCGAGGACGTCTGGCCCGAGCTGGACTCCTGGCCGGACACGCCTCCGGCCGCCGGGAACACCTCCGACGACCTGGCCTACGTGATGTACACCTCCGGGTCGACGGGCCGGCCGAAGGGCGTGGCCGTCACCCACGCGGACGTGGCGACGCTGGCCCTGGACAGCCGTTTCGCCCAGGGGCACGAATGCGTGCTGCTGCACTCGCCGCAGGCGTTCGACGCGTCGACGTACGAGCTGTGGGCGCCGCTGCTGTCCGGTGGCAGGGCGGTCGTGGCACCGCCGGGGCCGGTGACGCCCGCCATGCTGCGGGATGTCGTGCCGCCCCACGGGATCACGGCGGTGTTCCTGACCACGGCGCTTTTCCACCTGTTCGCGCAGGAGGATCCGGAATGCCTGGCCGGTCTGGGCGAGGTGTGGACCGGCGGGGAGCCGGTGCGGGCGGAGGCGGTGCGGCGGGTGCGGGCCGCCTGCCCCGAGTTGGTGGTGGTGGACGTCTACGGGCCGACCGAGACCACGACGTTCGCCACCTGCCACCCGATGGAGCCGGGGGCGGAGGTGCCGGCCGCGGTGCCGATAGGCCGGCCCCTGGACAACATGCGGGCCTTCGTGCTGGACCGGCACATGGAGCCGGTCCCGACCGGGGTTCCGGGTGAGCTGTACCTCGGCGGGGTCGGCCTGGCCCGCGGGTATCTGGGGCGGCCGGAGCTGACGGCCGAGGTCTTCGTCGCCGACCCGTTCGGCGACGCCGCGGGCAGTCGGCTGTACAAGACCGGCGACCTGGCCCGGCTGCGGCCGGACGGCACCATCGAGATCCTCGGCCGGGTCGACGACCAGGTCAAGATCCGCGGCTTCCGCGTCGAACTCGGCGAGATCGAGGCCGTGCTGGCCCAGCACCCCGACGTCCGCAACGCCGTCGTCCTGCTGCACCAGGACGGCACCGCCAAACGCCTCGTCGGCTACGTCGTCTCCCGCGCCCCCGTGGCCGCGGCCGACCTGCGGGCGTTCCTGGGCGAACGCCTGCCCGCCTACATGGTCCCCGGCGTCTTCGTCCCGCTGGAGTCCCTGCCGCTGAACCCCAGCGGCAAGGTCGACCGCAAGGCCCTGGCCGCGCTCTCCTGGGAGAGCCACGCGACCAGCCAGGCCGAGTACGTCGCGCCGCGCACCCCCGTCGAGGAACGCCTGGCGGGAATCTGGCGGGAGGTGCTGGGCCTGGGCCGGCCGGTCGGCGTCCACGACAGCTTCTTCACGCTGGGCGGCGACTCGATCCTCAGCCTCCAGGTCATCTTCCGAGCCAACCAGCAGGGCCTGTACTTCACCGTCAAGCAGCTCTTCCAGCACCAGACCATCGCCGAACTCGCCCCCGTCGTCGAGCAGCAGGACGCCCCGCGCGTCCAGGCCGAACAGGGCCTGGTCACCGGCCCGGTCGAACTGACCCCGATCCAACGGTGGTTCTTCGACCACGAGTTCGCCCATCCGCACCATCTCAACCAGTCGCTGGTGCTGGACGTGGACGCCGACCTCACCGCCGGGCAGTGGGAGGAGATCATCCGGCGGCTGCTGGAGCACCACGACGGACTCCGCACCCGCTTCCACCACGACGGGACCGACTGGCACGCCGAGATCACCGGCCCGCCCGAGGCCCTCCCCTGGGAGGTGCACGACCTCTCCACCGTCCCGCCCGCCGACCGCGAACACCGCCTCCTGGACATCGCCCAGCGCACCCAGTCCGACCTCGACCTCACCAGCTCACCCCTCCTCCGCGCCGCCCTCTTCACCGGCGCGCGCGAGCAGACGTCCGCCGGGCCAGAGGACCACAAGTTCTCGGGTTCGGAGGATCAGAGGTCCACCGGGTCGGAGGACCACAAGTTCTCCGGCCCGGGGGGCCACACGCACCGGCTGCTGCTGGTCGCGCACCATCTGGTGGTCGACGTGGTGTCCTGGCGGGTGCTGCTGGAGGACCTCGGCACGCTCGTCGCCCAGCTGCGCCGGGGCGAGGATCTGGCCCTGCCGCCGAAGTCCAGCTCCTGGCAGGAATGGGCGGCCCGCCTCCGGCAGGAGGCGCACGGCAGCACGACCACCGACGAACTCGCCTACTGGCAGGAGCAGACCGAACCCGCGGTCAACCCCCTGCCCACGGACGGCCCGGACCAGGACAACACCATCGGCCGCAGCCGCGCCTACGAGGCGGTGCTCACCGCCGAGGAGACTCGCGCCCTCCTCCAGGACGTCCCCGCCGCGTTCGGCACCCGCGTCAACGACGTCCTGCTCACCGCCGTCGCCGCCGCGGTCGGAACCTGGACGGACAACAGCCACATCCGCGTGGACCTGGAGGGACACGGCCGCGAGGACCTCTTCGACGACCTCGACGTCTCCCGCACCACCGGCTGGTTCACCACCATCTCCCCCCTCCGCCTGCCGGTCCCCTCCCCCACCGGCCTCGGCGAGGGACTCAAGCGGATCAAGGAACTCCTCCGCCAACGCCCCCGCCACGGCATCGGCTACGGCCTCCTCGCCCACGGCGCGGCGGACACCGGGCTGTCCGCCGCCGCGCCGGCGCAGCTCAGCTTCAACTACCTCGGCCGGTTCGACGGTTCCCTCGCCGGCAGCTTCGCCGCCTCCTCGGGCAGGGCGGGCCCCGACTGGCATCCGGACAACCGGCGCCCCTACCTGATCGACATCATCGGCCGCGTCGAGGACGACCGGCTCCGGCTGGAATGGACGTACAGCGAGGCCGCGCACCACGAGGACACCATCCGACGGGTCGCCGAACACGCCCTCGACGCGCTCCGGGCGCTCACCGACGAGGCCAGGAACCCCGACGTCCGGGGCTACAGCCCGTCCGACCTCCCGCTCAGCGGCCTCAGCCAGCCGCAGATCAACGACCTGATCGACCGGCTCCGAGCCCTGCCCGCCTGGCGGGCGGGCCGCCGGCCGCGACCGCTGGAGGACTGCTACCCGCAGACGC
This sequence comes from Streptomyces sp. B6B3, assembly GCF_039871525.1. Classification (NCBI taxonomy): domain Bacteria; kingdom Bacillati; phylum Actinomycetota; class Actinomycetes; order Kitasatosporales; family Streptomycetaceae; genus Streptomyces; species Streptomyces sp. B6B3. Next base: position 167,783 of record NZ_JBDPLU010000017.1, read on the forward strand.
CCATCCAGCAGGGCCTGTGGTTCCAGAGCCAGTTCGCCCAGGGCGAGGGCGTCTACCACGTGCAGATGATCCACCGCATCGAGCAGAGCCTCGACGTCGACGCCTTCCGGCGCAGCTGGTCCCAGGTCATGCGCCGCCACCCCATCCTGCGCACCAGCTTCTGGACGACGGAGGGCAAGGACGCCCTCCAGCTGGTCTGGGACGACAGCCGCGTCCCGCTCCAGGTGGAGGACTGGCGCGCCGAGACGCCCGACGGGCAGCGGGCCCGTCTGGACTCCTACCTGGAGCGGGACCGCGCCCGGGGCTTCGACCCGCACGACCTGCCGCAGTGGCGACTCCTCCTCGTCCGCACCTCCGACGAGTCCTACCAGCTCGTCTGGAGCGCCCACCACGCCATCATCGACGGCTGGAGCATCAGCCTGATCCTCAACGACGTGGTCCGCTGGTACGGCGCCCTGACCCGGGACGACCGCCCCCTGGACCTGCCGCCCGTCCGGCCCTACCGCGACTACCTGGCCTGGCTCCAGCGCCAGGACCTGCAACAGGCCGAGGACTACTGGCGGGAGACCCTCCGGGGGGTCGAGCAGGCCACCCCGCTCAGCACCGAACGCCACGGCGTCGCGGGCAGCACGACGCCCTCCGGGCTGGCCGACCAGGCCGAGGTCACCGTCGCCTTCGGCGAGGAGGACACCCAACGGCTGCACGAGCTGGCCCAGGCCAACCGGCTGACCCTCAACACCGTCCTGCAGGGCTGCTGGGCGCTGCTGCTCGGCCGCTACGCCGGCACCGACGACGTCGTCTTCGGCACGGTGGCCTCCGGACGCCCCTCCGAGGTCCGCGGCGTCGAGCGGATGGTCGGCCTCTTCATCAACACCCTGCCGCTGCGCGTCCGGGTGCCCGACCGGGACTCCGCGCTGGAATGGCTGCACCGCCTGCAGGAACAGAACGTGCGGATGCGCCAGTTCGACTACAGCCCGCTGGGCCAGATCCAGCAGTGGAGCGACCTGCCCGCCGGCGCCGCCCTGTTCGAGACCCTCTTCGTCTTCGAGAACTACCCCGTGGACAGGGACGACGCCGCCACCCTCCGCTTCGACCTGGTCCACGCGGAGGAACGCATCAACTACCCGCTCGGCGTGGTGGCGATGGTTCCCGGCCCGGTCCTGCAGATCACCGTCCAGTACGACACCGGGCGCTTCGAACGGGACGCGATCGACCGCCTGCTCGGCCACTTCCGGAGCATCTGCTCCCAGATCGCCGGGGACCCGGGGATGCGGCTCAGCGAGATCACCCTCCTCACCGAGGAGGAACGTTCGCAGATCCTTCGGCAGGGGGTCTCCCCGCCCGAGGAGACGGTGATCGATCCCGACGTCGACCTCTCGGCCTTCGCGGCGGGGATCAGCAGCCCCGAGGAGCGTGAGCTCCTCGAGCGGCTCGTCGCGGAGGTTCAGGGCATGTCGCCAGGCGATCTTCAGGCTCAGATCTTGGGTGCTTCACCGGCTACGGAGACGAGTGAGAACCATGACTGAACTTCTTCCCCAGCAAGTCGCGAACCTGTCTGCCGAGCAGCAAGCACTCCTGCGCCTTCGGCTCCAGCAGATCAGGCAGCAGGCGGCGCGGCCGACGTCCTGGCACGAGCTGTTCGAGGGCCGGGCGCGCCGGTTTCCCGACCGGGTGGCGGTGGCGTTCGGTGACTGCCAGCTGAGCTACGCGGCCCTGGACGCGCTCTCGAACCGGCTCGCCCATCTCCTCAGGGACCGGGGCGTGGGCCGGGAGAGCCTGGTCGGCCTGTGCATGCGGCGGTCGGTGGAGATGGTCGTCGGCCTGCTGGCGATCCTGAAGTCCGGCGCGGCCTACGTGCCGCTGGACCCCACCTATCCGCGGGACCGCCTGGAGTACATGGTCACGGACGCCGGGCTGCCGATCGTGCTGGCCCAGCGGTCGGTGCTCGAACTGCTGCCGGAGTCCGACGCGGCGGTGCTGGCCGTGGAGGAGATCTGGTCCGAGCTGGAGAAGTGGCCGGACACGGCCCCCGCGTCGGGCGGCACGCCCGACGATCTGGCGTACGTGATCTACACGTCCGGGTCGACGGGCCGGCCCAAGGGTGTCCAGGTCACTCATCGCGGTTTCCGTCACCTCTCCCAGTGGCAGCACGAGAACTACGGCCTGGACACCCCGCAGCGGGTGCTCCAGGGCACGTCCCTGAGCTTCGACATCTCCGTGTGGGAGTTCTCCGCGGCGCTGCTCTCCGGCGGCACCCTGGTGCTGCCGCCGCCCCATCTGCAGATGATGGGCGCCGATCTGGCCGAGCTCCTGGTGGAGCAGGCCGTCGAGAACATCAGCCTGACGCCGTCCGCGCTGTCCACGCTCCCCGTGGAGTCGCTGCCGTTCCTGCGCTGCGTCACGGTCGGTGGCGAGGCGTGCCCGCTCGACCTCGTCCGGCTCTGGGCCCCCGGCCGGGCCTTCTTCAACGGCTACGGACCGACCGAGGCCACGGTCGGCGTGTGCCTCGCCCGCTACACGCCGGATCTGGACCGGGTGCACATCGGCCGGCCCCTGGGCGGGGCCCAGTTGTACGTGCTCGACTCCCGGCAACAGCTGCTCCCGGTGGGCGTCGCGGGTGAGCTGTACATCGGCGGGGCCGGCCTGGCCCGCGGGTACCTGGGGCGGCCCGACCTGACCGCCGACGTGTTCCTCGCCAACCCGTTCAGCGACGCCGCGGGCAGCCGCCTCTACCGGACCGGCGACCTCGCCCGGCTGCGGCCGGACGGCAACATCGAGATCCTCGGCCGGGTCGACGACCAGGTCAAGATCCGCGGCTTCCGCGTCGAACTCGGCGAGATCGAGGCCGTGCTGGCCCAGCACCCCGACGTCCGCAACGCCGTCGTCCTGCTCCATCAGGACGGCTCCGCCAAACGCCTCGTCGCCTACGTCGTCTCCCGCGCCCCCGTGGCCGCGGCCGACCTGCAGGCGTTCCTGGGCGAACGCCTGCCCGCCTACATGGTCCCCGGCGTCTTCGTCCCCCTCGACAGCCTGCCGCTGAACCCCAACGGCAAGGTCGACCGCAAGGCCCTGGCCGCGCTCTCCTGGGAGAGCCACGCCGCGACCGAACGCGAGTACGTCGCACCGCGCACCCCCGTCGAGGAGCAGCTGGCGGGAATCTGGCAGGACGTCCTGGGCCTGGACCAACCCGTCAGCGTCTACGACAGCTTCTTCACGCTGGGCGGCGACTCGATCCTCAGCCTCCAGGTGATCTTCCAGGCCAACCAGCAGGGCCTGTACTTCACCGTCAAGCAGCTCTTCCAGCAGCAGACCATCGCCGAACTCGCCCCGGTGGTGGAACAGCAGGACGCCCCGCGCGTCCAGGCCGAACAGGGACTGGTCACCGGCCCGGTCGAACTGACGCCGATCCAGAGCTGGTTCCTGAACGCGGACTTCGCCCACCCGCACCACTTCAACCAGTCGCTCCTGGTCGAGGTCGACGCCGACCTCACCGCCGGGCAGTGGGAGGAGATCATCCGGCGGCTGCTGGAGCACCACGACGGACTCCGCACCCGCTTCCACCACGACGGGACCGACTGGCACGCCGAGATCACCGGCCCGCCCGAGGCCCTCCCCTGGGAGGTGCACGACCTCTCCACCGTCCCGCCCGCCGACCGCGAACACCGCCTCCTGGACATCGCCCAGCGCACCCAGTCCGACCTCGACCTCACCAGCTCACCCCTCCTCCGCGCCGCCCTCTTCACCGGAACGGAGGACGGCGGGGACCGGCTGCTGCTGGTCGCGCACCATCTGGTGGTCGACGTGGTGTCCTGGCGGGTGCTGCTGGAGGATCTCGGTGCCCTGGCCGAACAGGCCCGGCACGGCCGGGAGCCGGCGCTGCCGGCGAAGTCCAGCTCCTGGCAGGAATGGGCGGCCCGCCTCCGGCAGGAGGCGCACGGCAGCACGACCACCGACGAACTCGCGTACTGGCGGGAGCAGACCGAGGCACCGGTCAACGCGTTGCCCACGGACGGTCCGGAGCGGGACCAGGACACCACGATCGGCGGCAGCCGCGCCTACGAGGCGGTGCTCACCGCCGAGGAGACCCGCGCCCTGCTCCGGGACCTGCCCGCCGCGTTCGGCACCCGGGTCAACGACGTCCTGCTCACCGCCGTCGCCGCCGCCCTCGGAACCTGGGCCCAGGGCTCCCATGTGCGCGTGGACCTGGAGGGACACGGCCGCGAGGACCTCTTCGACGACCTCGACGTCTCCCGCACCACCGGCTGGTTCACCACCGTCTCCCCCCTCCGTCTGCCGGTCCCGGCTCCGGACGGCCTCGGCGAGGGACTCAAGCGGATCAAGGAACTCCTCCGCCAACGCCCCCGCCACGGCATCGGCTACGGCCTCCTCGCCCACGGCGGATCCGTGGAGGGCGCCGCGCTGGGCCGCGGGACGGCCTCGCAGGTCTCGTTCAACTACCTCGGCCGGTTCGACGGTTCCCTCGCCGGCAGCTTCGCCGCCTCCTCGGGCAGGGCGGGCCCCGACACGCATCCGGACAACCGGCGCCCCTACCTGATCGACATCGTCAGCCGCGTCGAGGACGACCGGCTGCACATGGCCTGGACCTACAGCGAGGCCGCGCACCACGAGGACACCATCCGACGGGTCGCCGAACACGCCCTCGACGCGCTCCGGGCGCTCACCGACGAAGCCAGGAACCCCGACGTCCAGGGCTACAGCCCGTCCGACCTCCCGCTCAGCGGCCTCAGCCAGCCGCAGATCAACGACCTGATCGACCGGCTCCGAGCCGAGCCCGCCTGGCGGCAGGCCGGCGCGGTGGCCCGGCCGCTGGAGGACTGCTACCCGCAGACGCCCATCCAGCAGGGCCTGTGGTTCCAGAGCCGGTACGCGCAGGGCGAGGGGCTCTACCACGTCCAGACGCTGCTGCGGATCGAGCAGAGCCTGGACGTCGACGCCTTCCGACGCAGCTGGTCCCAGGTCATGCGCCGCCACCCCATCCTGCGCACCAGCTTCCGGGAGGCGGACACCCAGGCCCTCCAGCTGGTCTGGGCCGACCTCCCCGTCCCGCTCCGGACGGAGGACTGGCGCGCCGAGACGCCCGACGCCCAGCAGGCCCGCCTGGACGCCTACCTGGCCAGGGACCGGGCCCAGGGCTTCGACCCCGGCGACGCCCCGCAGTGGCGGATGCTGCTGGCCCGTACCGCCGACGACGACCACCAACTCGTCTGGAGCGCCCACCACACGATCCTCGACGGCTGGAGCATCAGCCTGCTCCTGGGCGAGGTCGTCCAGTGCTACGGCGCGCTCACCCGGAACCAGAACCCCGACCTGCCGCCCGTCCGGCCCTACCGCGACTACCTGGACTGGCTCCAGCGCCAGGACCTGCAGCAGGCCGAGGACTACTGGCGCGTCACGCTGCGGGGACTCGACGAGCCCACCCCCCTGAACACGGGCAGGCGCGCGGAGGTCGACGTCACCGCCGACGACTCGGCGGAGCTGGCCCCGCAGGCGTGGACCACCGCGTACCTCGGCGAGGCGGAGACCACCGAGCTCCAGAACTTCGCGCAGCAGCACCGCCTCACCCTCAACACCGTCCTGCAGGGCTGCTGGGCGCTGCTGCTCAGCCGCTACACCCGCACGGAGGACGTCGTCTTCGGCACGGTGGCCTCCGGACGCCCCTCCGAGGTCCGCGGCGTCGAGCGGATGGTCGGCCTCTTCATCAACACCCTCCCGCTGCGCGTCCGGGTGCCCGAGCACGCCTCGGTGCTCGACTGGCTCCACGGCCTGCAGGAACAGAACGTGCAGATGCGCCAGTACGAGCACAGCCCGCTGGGCCAGGTCCAGCAGTGGAGCAACCTGCCCGCCGGCGCGCCGCTGTTCGAGACCCTCTTCGTCTTCGAGAACTACCCCGAGGACGAGAACGGCGAGCGGGCGCTGCGCATGGCGGCGACCGGCTCGAAGGAGCAGACCCACTACCCGCTCAACGCCGTGATCACCGTCGGGGACCGGATCGGCATCAACATCCTCTACGACACCCGGCGGTTCGACGACCACACCGCCGAGGCGATGCTCGGGCACCTGCGGCAGACCTGCCGCGAGCTGGTGGCCTCGCCGAGGAAGTCCCTGGCCCAGGTCGCGATGCTCACCGACGCGGAGCTCACCCGGGCGCTGGACGAGTGGAGCACCGACACCACCTCGGACGTCGAACCGACCTACCTGCACGAGCTGATCGAGGCGCAGGCGCGGCTGACGCCGGACTCGATCGCGGTGGTCCACGAGGACGGACACCTCAGCTACGCCGAGCTCAACAGCCGCGCCAACCAGCTGGCGCACTGGCTGCGGGACCAGGGCGTCGGCCCCGAGGTGCTGGTCGGCCTGTGTCTGGAGCGGTCGCTGGAGGGCATCATCGGCCTGCTCGGCATCCTCAAGGCCGGCGGGGCCTACGTCCCCATCGACCCGCGCTACCCCCTCGACCGGATGACGTTCGTCATCGAGGACGCGCGGATGCGGCTGATGCTCACGCAGGCGCACCTGCTGCCGAGGCTGCCGGCCGACGGCCTGCGCACGCTCTGCCTGGACACCGACTGGTCGTCCGTCGCCTCCGCGAGGACGGACGCGCCGGCGACGGATCTGCTGCCGGAGAACCTGGCCTACATCATCTACACCTCGGGCTCGACCGGACGGCCGAAGGGGGTGATGGTCGCCCATCGGTGCATCCATCACGTGGTGCCGTGGATCCGCCGGCACGCCTGCTTCGACACCCCGCAGAACGTCCTCCAGGTCGCCTCGCTGAGCTTCGACTTCTCGGTGTGGGAGATCGCCATGCCGCTGGTGACCGGCGGCACGTTGACCATCCCCCCGCGGGACACGCGCATGATCGGGACCGACCTCCACGACGTGCTGGCCGAGCGGGCCATCCAGAGCCTGAACTTCACGCCGGGCGCGTTGGCCACCCTGCCGACGACTCCCCCGCTGCCGCACCTGCGCACGCTGGTCGTCGGCGGGGAGGCGTACTCGGCGGACCTCATCAGGACCTGGGCGCCGGGTCGCGTCTTCTTCAACGTCTACGGGCCGACCGAGACGACGATCTTCGCCACCGGAACGCACACCGACGAGCACCTCGACGTCATCCACATCGGCCGCCCGATCACCAACGTGCGGCTCTACGTCCTGGACCCGTCCATGCAGCCCGTCCCGGTCGGGGTGCCGGGCGAGCTGTACATCGGCGGCGTCGGCGTGACCCGCGGCTACATGAACCGCCCCGACCTGACCGCCGAGTACTTCGTCGCGGACCCGTTCGGCGGCGAGCCCGGGGGCCGGCTGTACAAGAGCGGCGACCTCGTCCGGTATCTCCCCGACGGCAACATCGAGTTCGTCGAGCGCGTCGACACCCAGGTGAAGATCCGCGGCTTCCGGATCGAACTCGGCGAGATCGAGGCCGTGCTCGACCAGCATCCGCTGGTGCGAGGCTGCGCCGTGCTGGCCCAGCCGGACGGTTCGACCAAGCGCCTGGTCGGCTACGTGGTGCCGCAGGAGGGCGCGCCGCGGGACACCGAGTCCCTCCAGGCCCACCTGCGGGAGCAGTTGCCCGCGTACATGGTGCCCTCGGCGTTCGTCTACCTGGACGAGCTCCCGCTCAACGGCAACGGCAAGCTGAACCGGCGGGCGCTTCCGCTGCCGGAGGAGGGCCCGGCGCCCGCGCTGTCCACGAGCGCGCTGCCGCGGACCACGACCGAGGCCCGGCTGGCCGCGATCTGGGAGGAGGTGCTCGAGCGCGGCCCGGTCGGCGTCTCCGACGACTTCTTCGCGCTGGGCGGGCATTCGCTGCTCGCGGTGAGGGTGCTGGCCCGCATCCGGCAGACGTTCGAGGTCGAGATGCCGGTCCGGGTGCTGTTCGAGCAGCCGACGGTCGCCCAGGTGGCCCCCGAACTGGACGGCCTGCTGGAGGAGAAGCACCCGGACGGCGTCGTGCCGCTGGTCCCGGTGGCGCGCGACGAGCCCGTGCCGGCGACGTTCGACCAGCAGCGGCTCTGGTACATGGACCGGCTGCACCCGGACAGCGCCCTCTACACGGTCGGCTGGCTGCTGCACCGGCCCACCGGGGTGGACCGCGAGCGGCTCGGGCGGGCGCTCGACCTGCTCGTCGCGCGTCACGAGACGCTGCGGACCACCTTCCGGGAGCACCGGGGGCGGGTCTGGCAGGAGATCGCCGCGACCGGATCCGTCGAGCTCACGGAGGCCGACCTGTCGGCGGAGCCGGCGGAGCGGCGCCCCGAGGCGGTGCAGGCGCTCGCCCGGGAGCTGTGGACCCGGACCTTCGACCTCGCCGAGGGCCCGCTGTTCCGGACGCTGCTCATCCACCTGTCCGACGGCGAGTCGCTCCTGGTCTTCAGCGGGCACCACGCCGTCGTCGACGGCTACTCGGTCCGCGTGCTCAACGAGGAGTTGCTGCGGATCCACGACGCCCTGGCGGCGGACGACGCGTTCGTCCCCGACCCGCTGGCCGTCCAGTACGCCGACTACGCCGTGTGGCAGCAGCAGTGGCTGGAGGAGGACCGCCTGCGGCCCCACCTCGCGTACTGGAAGGAGCAGTTGGCGGACGCGCCCGCGCTGATCTCGTTGCCGACGGACCACCCCAGGCCGGCGGTGCAGACCTACGAGGGCGCCAACCTCGGCCGCGCCCTGCCGGCGGAGCTCACCGAGCGGCTCACCCGGGTCAGCGCCGAGCACCGGACCACGCACTTCATCACGGTGCTGAGCGCCTTCGCCGTCCTGCTCTCGCACTACAGCGGGCAGGAACGGGTGGTGATCGGGATACCGGTCGCCAACCGCGCCCGCGTCGAGACCGAGCCGCTGATCGGGTTCCTGGTCAACACCGTGGCTTTGTGCGTGGACCTGTCGGGCAACCCGACCTTCTCGGACGTGCTCCAGCAGGTGCGCTGGAAGCTCCTGGAGGCGCAGAGCCACCAGGAGGTGCCGTTCGAACGGATCGTCGAGGAACTGCGGCCCGAGCGGAGCCTGAGCTACAACCCGGTGTTCCAGGTGATGTTCACCGGGCTCGACAAGCTCTTCGAGGAGGTCGCCGAGGAGCGGCAGCAGCCGGCCTGGATCCACGACGTCACGGGCGAGGGCATCGGCGTCTCGAAGTTCGACCTGGGGCTCAGCATCCAGCAGCGGAACGGTGAGCTGGGGTTCACCTTCGAGTACAGCACCAGCCTCTTCGAGCGGGACACCATCGCCGACCTGGGCGAGCATCTGCGGACCCTCGTGGAAGCGGCGCTGGCCGAGCCGCGGACGCCCGTCGCGGCGCTCCCCCTGCTGCGGGACGCGGAACGGGCCGCGATCCTCGGCGAGCGCAACGCCACGCACGACGAGAGCGCCCTGCGGCCGGTGACCCTGCACGAGCTCTTCGCCGAACAGGTGCGCCGGGCGCCCGACCGCGTCGCGCTGTCCTACGAGGACGAGCAGCTGAGCTACGCCGAGCTGGACCGGCGCACCAACCGGCTGGCCCGGACCCTGCGCGACCAGGGCGTGGGCCCGGAGACCCGGGTCGGCGTGTGCATGCACCGTTCGCTCGATCTGGTGCTCAGCCTGCTCGCCATCGTCAAGGCCGGCGGCGCCTACGTGCCGCTGGATCCCGACTACCCGCGGGAGCGGCTCGCCTTCATCGCCGAGGACGCCCGGATCGGAATCGCCCTGGTGGGACCCGAGACCGGGGAGCGGGTCGGCTTCCTGAACGAGCACGGGATCCGGCTCGTCGACGTCGGCGGGGAGGACGCCGGCTGGCTCGACACCAGCCCCGACCCGGTGGACGCCGAGGTGAGCCCGGACAACCTGGCCTACGTCATCTACACCTCGGGCTCCACGGGCCGGCCCAAGGGGGCGATGCTGTCGCACCGCGGCATCTGCAACCGGCTGCTCTGGATGCAGGACGCCTACGGCCTGCGGGACCACGACCGGGTGCTGCAGAAGACGCCCTACAGCTTCGACGTGTCGGTGTGGGAGTTCTTCTGGCCGCTGATCACCGGTGCGCATCTGCACGTCGCGCGCCCGGACGGGCACCGGGACCCGGCCTACCTGGCCGAGTTGGTGGAGCGGCAGCGGATCGACGTGCTGCACTTCGTGCCCTCGATGCTGCAGGCGTTCCTGGCGCAGCAGAGCGTCGCCGAGCACTGCCGCGACGTCAGGCACGTGGTGTGCAGCGGCGAGGCGCTGCCGCTGGACGTCCAGGACCAGTTCCTGCGGACCCTGCCGAACACCCGCCTGCACAACCTCTACGGGCCCACGGAGGCGTCGGTCGACGTCACCTTCTGGGAGTGCGCGACCGTCCCGGGGGCGACCACGGTGCCCATCGGCCGTCCGGTGGCGAACACCCGGATGTACGTCCTCAACGAGGCGATGTCGCCGGTCCCCGACGGGGTCGTCGGCGAGCTGTACATCGGCGGCGTCCAGCTCGCCCGCGGCTATCTGGAGCGTCCCGACCTCACCGCGGAGCGCTTCGTCGCCAACCCCTTCGGACCCGGTCGCCTCTACGCGACCGGCGACCTGGCCAGGTACCGGGCCGGCGGCGTCATCGAGTACGCGGGCCGCAAGGACCACCAGGTCAAGATCCGCGGCTACCGCATCGAGATCGAGGAGATCGAGGCCGTGCTGGCCGACCACCCGGCCGTCCGGGCCTGCCTGGTCGTGGTGCACGAGGTCACGTCCGCCGACAAGCGGCTGACCGCCTACCTCACGACCGGGGAAGGGCAGGAGGCGACGCCGGACGGGCTGCGGGCGCATCTGCTGGAGCACCTGCCGGAGTACATGGTGCCGACCTACTTCGTGCCGCTCGACGAGTTCCCGCTGACCGGCAACGGCAAGGTGGACCGGAAGGCGTTGCCGGGGCTGTCGGACATCGTGCGGCAGGCCCGGGCGGGCGAGAGCCACGTCGCGCCCCGGACCGAGACGGAGACGGTGCTGGCCGAGCTCTGGGCGACGCTGCTGGAGATGGACCGGGTGGGCATCCGGGACGACTTCTTCAGCCTCGGCGGTCACTCGCTCCTGGTGGCCTCCATGGCGACCGAGGTCCAGGAGAGGTGGGGCATCGCGCTGATGCTCCAGACGGTCTTCCAGAACCGCACGGTCGAGGCGCTCGCGCAGGTCATCGACCACAGCGTCGAGGAGGGCGACAGCGAGGAGTTGGACGCGGCGGAGCTGTTCGACCTGCTCTGAGCGTCCGGCGCACCACCCACCGTCACCGCACTCCCACGGATCAGGAGGAAGGACCATGTTCGCTTCGGAGACATCCCTCGTGAGCCCCCGCGTCGCCCAGGTCGTGGAGGCCGTCGAGGCCGGGCGACCCGACGCCGTCGACGAGCTGTGGAAGGAGGTCGCCGAGTCGGGCTCGCCGCTCATGGAACGGGTCGGGGACGACGCCTCCCGGACCCTGGTCACCTTCCTGTGGCGGGATCCGGGGGACACGGAGAACGTGCTCGTGCTCTTCTTCAGCGCGCCGAGCACCGAGGACTTCGGCGAGTACCAGATGTCCCACGTCCCGGGCACGGACCTCTGGTACAAGTCCTACTTCCTGCCCTCGGACCTGCGGACGACCTATCTGTTCTCGGTCAACGACCCGATGGTGCCGTTCGAGTCGTACGCGGACGTCCTGGGGCGCCTGCCCGCCTACCGGACGGACCCGTTGAATCCCCGCGACTACACGCTGATGGGGAATCCGCACGAGTTCAAGGTGTCGGTGCTGGAGCTTCCCGAGGCCCCGAAGCAGCCGTGGAACATTCCGCGCCGCGGGGTGCCCAAGGGAAAGACCCACATGCACACGATGGACAGCGCGGTTCTGGGGACGCGGCACCACATCAGCGTCTACACGCCGCCCGGCTACACCGCCGACGGCGACGAGTACCACGTCTTCCTGCTCTTCGACGGGTGGTCGTACTACAACTTCGCGAACATCACCACGGTGCTGGACAACCTCCGGTTCACCGGTCGGATCCCGCCGTACGTCCTGGTCATGCACACGAACGAGGACCAGGAGATCCGGGCGCGCGAACTCCCCTGCCACGCGCCGTTCGTCGACTTCCTCAACCGGGAGTTGATGCCGTGGGTCCACGAGAACTACCACGTCACGTCGGACCCCGCGCGCACGGTCGTCGGCGGTTCCTGTTTCGGCGGCCTGGCGGCGGCGTTCGCCGCGTTCACGTCGCCCGAGCGGTTCGGCAACGTGATCTCCCAGTCGGGCTCCTTCTGGTGGCCCGGCAAGGGCGCGCCGGACCTGGCGGACGAATGGCTGACGGAGCAGTTCCGGAACAACGACCGACGGCCGATCCGATTCTCCATGGACATCGGAAGCCTGGAACTCGCGATCATGGAGTACGACCCGATGACCACCCACCGGAACGCGCGCGACGTGCTGCTCGAAAAGGGCTACGAGGTGGACTACTCCGAGTACACCGGGGGCCACGACATGGTGTGTTGGCGCGGCACCATCGTCGACCGGCTGCTCTCCTTCCATCCCAGACCCCATGCCGAACCGAGGACCGCGTCCGCCGCGCAGCGGAAGGCGGCGGGCCGATGAGCAGCCGTGCCACGATCACCGTGCTCGCCGGGGACGGCGTGGGTCCCGAGGTGACGGAACAGGCCCTGCTGGTGCTGCTCGCCGTGGAGGAGCGGTTCCACCACACGTTCACCGTGCACCACGGCCTCGTCGGCCTGGACGCCATCGCGGCGGAGGGCGTGGCGATCTCCGACGCCACCTTCGAGACGTGCGCCGGAAGCGACGCCGTGCTCTTCGGCGCGGTCGGCGGCCTGCCGGCGGCGGAGCGGCGGGCCGACGGGCCCCGGCCCGAACAGGCGCTGTTCCGGCTGCGCAAGGAGTTCGGGTTCTTCGCCAACCTCCGGCCGGTGCGGCCCCTGGCCACCGCGGCGTCCCCGCTGAAGCCCGAGTACCTCAAGGGCACCGACCTGGTCTTCGTGCGGGAGCTGTCGGCCGGCCTCTACTACGGGCACCTGGAGTCGGTCCCCGGCAAGCCGAGCGAGATCCGCCGCGACGGGCCCGAGGCCGAGGCCGTCGACACCCTCCGGTACACCGAGGGGGAGATCGAACGGGTGGTGCGGGCCGCCTTCGAGATCGCGGCCGGCCGCCAACGGAGGGTCACCTCGGTCGACAAGGCCAACGTGCTCAGCTCCTCGGTGCTGTGGCGCGAGGTGGTGGACCGGGTGGCCCGCGACCATCCCGCGGTGGCCCACGAGCACATGCTCGTCGACGCCTGCGCGATGCGGCTCATCCGGACCCCGTCGGACTTCGACGTCATCGTCACGGAGAACCTGTTCGGCGACATCCTCACCGACGAGGCGTCGATGCTGACCGGGTCCATCGGCATGCTCCCGTCGGCGAGCCTCGGGCTCCGGCGGACCGCGGGTGGGATGTTCGGACTCTACGAGCCGATTCACGGTTCGGCCCCGGACATCGCCGGCCAGGACCAGGCCAATCCCGTGGGCGCGATCCTCTCCGCCGCCCTCCTGCTCCGGCACTCCCTCGGCCTGCACCGGGAGGCCGCGGCGGTGGAGGAGGCGGTCGAGGAGGTCATCCGGGAGGGCTACCGGACGGTGGACCTGCACGAGGGCGGACGCACGGTCATCGGAACCCGGGAGATGGGTCGGCGCGTCCGGGACGCGTTGGCGCGGTCCTGAGCCCACCGCCGTCTTGAGCCGTCTCGACGAACTGGTAGCTGGAGGTTACCCACTCATGACGTCGCAGCGTCCCGCCACCGGGACCGAGCCCGGCCTGGAGGAGCAGCGCCTGCTGGTCCGGCAGGCCCGCACCGAGATACTCCAGCGCCACCGGGGCCGTCACCGGGGGGGCGGCGCGGAGCCGCCGATCCGGGTCATGGCGCGCATCGTCCAGGACCTGGAACGGGAGTGCGCGGAACGCCGTTTCGACCCGCGGGCCACCCGGCTCGAGATCGTCAACCGGACGATCGGCGACGTCGACGTGCGCCGCATCACCGAATGGGAGGGGGAGGCGGGCGGTCCCGGGGACTTCAGGGCGCTGGGCGACGAGCTCGGCATCGCGCTGCCGGGCGAGGACCTCAACGGGCACGTGGCGTCCGGCGCGGGCTACCGGTGGCTTCGGGCGCGGATGCTGGACGCGGAGCGGGAGCTGCTCGACGCCGGCTACGACCCCCGCGTCTACGACATCCACGGCGTCGGCAATCCGGTGCTGCGCGGCTGGTTGGGGGCGGACATGCGGCCCTGGGGGCTGTCGGCCACCGCCGAGCACGTGGCACTCGGGCTGGGCGCGACGGACTGCATCGACAAGGTGCTGCGCGGCCTGGCCCACCTCGCCCAGCTCAGGTCCGAGCCGCCCGGCGCCGTCCTCTTCGCCACCCCCGGGTTCAACATGCCGGAGATCCAGGCGACGTCCTACGGGTACCGGCTGCACCCGGTCAGGACCCACGCCGAGGACAGCTTCAAGCTGACCGACGCGCGGCTCTCCCGGCATCTCGAACGGAACCCGGACGTCACCGTGATCTACCTGACGGTGACGAACAATCCGACGACGTTCGCCTACGCGCCCGAGGAACTCTCGGCCCTGCAGGCCGTGGTGCGGCGCTTCGCGGACCAGGGGCGCCGCCTCCACGTCCTCGCCGACCTGGCGTACGTGGGGACGGGCCCGCCCGCCGAGGACGAGGCGCGGATGCGGAGCCTGACCGCCGACGCCGACCTGGCCGGTCGGATGATCTACGTCAGCAGCTACTCCAAGACGCACACGCTGACCGGCGAGCGGTTCGGCTGGGCCGTCTTCGGCGACGCCGGGTTCGCCCGCGCCATGGGATCGAGCTGGACGAACAGCGTGGGCTCGCTGCCCGGGGAATGGCAGCTCCGCTTCATGGCCTATCACGCCCTCTTCCGCGAGAACCCCCGACTGATCGGCAAGATCCGCGACTTCTACCGGCTGCGGCGTTCCCGACTGCGTCGGCAGCTGGAGCGATTCGACAAGGAGCATGGGCTTTTTGAGCACATCTATCTCGACGACGACGCGACCATCTACAACTGGAGCAGGCTCAGGGCTGGCGAGGACTGCTTCTCCGTCCTCGAGAAGACCGGGCTCGCCGGAATACCCGGTTCCACCTTCGGTTACTCCGACGACTACATCCGCTTCTCGGTCGGCATCCTGCCTGTTCCGACGGACTGATGGTCGGTCGCGTCGCCGAGGTGATCGGTTCCGACAAGGAGAGAAACATGCAGAAGGAAACAGGCACACACGAAGAGAGCGCGCGGCCGGACATCAACTCCCTCGATGTTCCGATGAACTTCAACTGGAACAACGAGGAGAGTCCGCTCTCGCCGATCCCGGAGCACATTCCCGGTGAGCCGCTGGCCGCTCAGGTCGCCGGCACGGACATCCTGTCGGAGTGTCTGAGGGACGGCCTCCAGGGAATCTCCGGCTATCCGTCGATCGACGAGATGATGCGGTACCTGCACCTGCTCGACGAGTTCGGCGTCAGGTACGCCACGGTCGGCATCTACCCGGGCGGCGCGGACACCCTCAGCGCCACCATGAAGGGGCTGCTGGCCCGGATGCGGGACGAGGTCCCCGCCATCGTGCCCTCCGTGCTCTCCATGTGCACGGAGGAGTCGCTGAAGTGGACCGTCGAATGCCGGGAGATCCACCCGGACCTCGAGTCCCTCGTGTTCATGGGCAGCGCGCCGTCGCGGAGGCTCGCCCAGGGCTGGGACCTGGACTTCATCCGGGACAAGCTGGACACGTTCATCAGGAAGACCGTGGACATGGGCATCCCCGTGATCGCGGGGACCGAGCACACCACCCAGACCTCCCCCGAGGACGTCCGCGCCATCATCCGCACCCAGGTGGAGAGTGGCGCGTACTGCATCGCCCTGGCCGACACCATCGGCATCATCCGGCCGCTCGGCACCTACCGCCTGGTGCGCTTCGTCCGCGACGAGCTGGAGGCCATGGGCGCGCCCGACGTGAAGCTGGACTGGCACGGCCACCGTGACACGGGGAACGCGTTGGGCAACGCGATGATGGCGACCGCGGCCGGGGTCAACCGCATCCACGTGGTGTCGCGCGGCGTCGGTGAGCGCTCCGGCAACGCCTCCCTGGAGGAGGTGGTGCTGAACTTCGCCGCCATCCAGCAGGAGGCCGGGCTTCCCGTTCCCTGGGAGATGTCGCAGCTGCTCCGGTTGATCTCGTTCTACCAGGAGATGGTCGGCGTCACGACGCCGGAGCACGGGGTGCTCGGACTGCGCTACAGCCACACCTCCTCCGGCATCCACACGGACGCCATCCTCAAGGCCCACGGCCTGGCCGACCGGGCGCGCGAGGCCAGCAACCACGTGCTGGAGGGCAGGCTGCGGGAGATGGCCCGCACCGTGTACTCGGCCGTCGACCCGACCACCGTCGGCGGCACCCAGTCCGTGGGCGTCAGCCCGTGGAGCGGCCAGAGCGCCGTGAAGCTGGCCTACCTGAACAGCGGGCGCGATCCCCGCGAGCTCTCCTCCGAGACCATCGAGACGATCCTCGCGCACGCCAACCGGCTGGGGCGCGAACTGACCACGGAAGAGCTCGAGGAGTGCTACGCGGCGGCGCCGCGGGGAGCCTGAGCGCTCCCTCCCGTTCCGACCGGCACGTTTGGAGAACCGTACGATGCCCCGAACGATGTTCGAAAAGATCTGGGACGCGCACGTCGTGCGTGACGAACCAGAAGAGATGCCGATGCTGTACATCGACCGGCATCTGACCCACGAGGCGACCTCGCCGCAGGCCTTCGCCGGGCTGCGGGAGCGCAACCTTCCGGTGCACCGCCCCGAGACCGTGGTCGCCGTGATCGACCACAACGTGCCCACGGTGCCGGGCCGCAGGCTCGTCGACGTCGTCGACGACCAGAGCGTCCTGTGCATCGAGACCATGGAGGACAACGCCAGGGACTTCGGCGTCCGGCTCCTCGACATGAACGACGACGACCAGGGGATCGTCCACGTCATCGGGCCCGAACTGGGCCTGTCCCTGCCCGGCATGACCGTGGTGTGCGGCGACTCCCACACGTCGACCCACGGCGCCCTCGGCATCTTCGCCGTGGGCATCGGCACCAGCGAGGTGGAGCACGTCCTGGCCACCCAGTGCCTGCTGCAGCAGAAGCCCAGGACGATGAACATCCGGATCGACGGGGTGCTGGCGCACGGCGTCTCCGCGAAGGACGTCGCGCTGGCCGTGATCGGCCGGTTCGGCACCGACGTCGGCACCAACCACGTCATCGAGTTCAGCGGCTCCGCCGTTCGCTCCCTGTCGATCGAGGGGCGCATGACGCTGTGCAACATGGCGATCGAGGCGGGCGCCCGGGCGGGCATGGTGGCCCCCGACGACGTCACGATCGAGTACGTGCGCGGGCGCCGTTTCGCGCCCACGGGCGAGCTCTTCGAGCGCGCGGCCGAGCAGTGGCGGCAGCTCGCCACCGATCCCGGGGCCCGCTTCGACGCGGAGTACCGGCTGGACGTCGACGACCTGGCCCCGCAGGTCACCTGGGGCACCAACCCCGGGATGGTCGTCGACGTCACGGGGACGGTCCCCGACCCGGCGGCCGAGCGCGACCCCGCGACCCGGGCGGGGATCGAGCAGGCGCTGGCGTACATGGGGCTGGAGCCGGGACAACGCATCCAGGACGTCCCGGTCGACACCGTCTTCATCGGATCCTGCACCAACTCGCGCATCGAGGACCTGCGCCGGGCGGCCGGGCACGTCGCCGGGCGGCGCGTCGCGGACGGCGTGCGGGCCATCGTCGTCCCCGGCTCCATGCGCGTCCGTCGGCAGGCCGAGGCGGAGGGCCTGGCGGACATCTTCCGCGCGGCCGGATTCGAATGGCGCGAGGCCGGCTGCAGCATGTGCATCGC
Source organism: Streptomyces sp. B6B3 (assembly GCF_039871525.1). Lineage (NCBI taxonomy): Bacteria > Bacillati > Actinomycetota > Actinomycetes > Kitasatosporales > Streptomycetaceae > Streptomyces > Streptomyces sp. B6B3. Next base: position 185,690 of record NZ_JBDPLU010000017.1, read on the forward strand.
GATGAACGGCGACCGCCTCTCGGCCGGCGAGCGATGCGCCTCCACGAGCAACCGCAACTTCGAGGGACGTCAGGGACGCGGGGGACGGACCCATCTGGTCAGTCCCGCCACGGCGGCGGCCACCGCCGTCACCGGCCGCTTCGCCGACGTTCGCCAGCTGGAGAGAAAGGACCTGGGATGAAGTTCATCACGCATGAGGGAATCGCCGCGCCCCTGGTGCGGACCAACGTGAACACGGACGACATCATTCCCGCGCGTTTCCTCAAGTCGATTCGCCGCACCGGATTCGGGAAGTCGCTGTTCGCCAACTGGCGCTATCTGGAGGACGGGCACACCCCCGATCCGGCGTTCGTGCTGAACCAGCCGGGATACGAGAACGCGAGCATTCTCGTGTCGGGCGAGAACTTCGGCTGCGGCTCCTCGCGCGAACACGCGCCCTGGGCGCTGCGGGAGTACGGATTCGTGTCCGTCATCGCGCCCAGCTTCGCCGACATCTTCCACAACAACTGCTTCAACAGCGGCATCCTCCCGATCGCCCTGGCGGCGTCGGAGGTCGAGACGCTGCTCAAGTCCCTCGCGGAGGGCGCGTCCCGGCTGCTCGTCGACCTGCCGGCCCAGTCGGTGACGACCCGGGACGGACACGTCTTCCGCTTCGACATCGACCCCTTCAAGAAGAACGCCGCGATGGAGGGCCTGGACAACATCGGATGGTCGCTGTCGCACAAGGACGACATCCTCGCCTACGAGCGGCGCCGCAGCCAGGAGGCGCCCTGGCTCTTTCCCGCGGCCTAGGACCGACGGGTACGGCTCACGACAAGGGTTGGAGATCAGCAATGGACGACAACGGAACCAAGGTTCTCGTCAACGACGAGGAGCAGTACTCGCTGTGGCCCGGCTACCTCGCCGTTCCCTCGGGCTGGCGGGACACGGGCGTCACCGGATCGCGGGAGGAGTGCCTCGCCTACGTGCGGGAGACGTGGACCGACATGCGCCCCCGGAGCCTGCGCCGGCAGATGGAGGAGTCGGCGAACAACGGCGCCCGGGCGTAGCCGTATCCACCGCGACCGTCAGCACTTCCGAGAACCACTCGTCACGTGCCGTACCAGTCTGTTAGGAGCAGCTCATGGACGAACTCGTCGAACGTCTCTGTGCCGAGGGGAAGAACGTCGTCGTCGGCGGCCCCTCCCCCTCCGCGGCGGAACTCCACCGGCGCATCACGGAGATGGGTTATGTCTTCATCACGTTCTCCGACTCGCGCGGCGGGACCAACCTCGGTGTGCGCGTCGACGAGTCCGCCACCGACCTCCGTTCGGCGGACTTCGCCAACGCCACCGGCATCGTGCACGTCGAGGGCACGCTGACGCTGAACTACGTGAAGGTCCGTTGCGTCGCCGACATCGACCTGTCCTCGCTCAGCGGGACCGGCCGGCTGAGGGTCCTCGACGAGGCGCTCGCCGAGTAGCCGCCACACGCCCCTGAGCGGCGGACGAGCCCGCGACGCGCTCGTCCGCCGCTCAGGAGGGCCGGCGCGGCCGGATGGCGCCGGCGGCTCATCCGGGGCTGCGCGGCGGTGCCCCGAGCCTCGCCAGCGCCGCCCGCGCCCGGGCCTGCCCGTCCGGATCACCCAACTCGGTGAAGACCTCCAGGGAGTCCCGGAAGCACTCCACGGCGCCGGGGTCGCCCAACCGCTGGCGGGCCACGCCCTCGTGGTACGCCGCCTCGGCCTCCCACTCGTCGTAGGCCCGCAGGCTCGCGAAGCCCTTCCTGGCCCGCACCAGCGTCTCCACCGCCTCCGACCAGCGCCCGAGCGCCGCGAGCGCCCCGCCCGCGCGGAGCAGCATCAGCGCCTCTCCCGCGTGCTCCTGGCCCAGCTCCCCCTGCGTCCGCCGGTAGCCCTCGCCGGTCTCCCGGTACAGCCGGAGGGCCTCCTCGTGCCGGCCCAGCGCGGAGAGCGCGGTGGCCTCCGAGCCCGCGGCGTAGTGCTCCGCGGTCGGCAGCCCGGCCGCCACGGCCAGCCGGCGGGCGGCCACGCCCTGCTCCACCGCCTCGGCGGGATCGCCGAGCTCGACCAGCAGCCGCGCGGTGTACGCACGGGCCCAGGCCTCCTCGCCGGGATTCCCGACCCGGCCGGCGAGCGCCACCGCCCGGGCGAGCGTCTCCCGGGCGGCGGCGAGGTTCCCGTACATCTTCTGCGCCCAGCCGAGGAAGTTGAGCAGCACCACCTCGTCGTCCTCGCTGCCCAGCGCGCGGGCCGCCGCCACGCCGTGGCCGAACAGCTCCTCCCACGGGACCCGCGCGACGGTGCCGTCGGAGTACCAGTGCATGGCCCGCGCGAAGTGCACCAGCTCCTCGTGCCGCCCCCGGGCGGCGGCCATCCGGGCCGCGGCGATCCAGTGCTCCCGCTCCCGCTCCAGCCACTGGAAGCCCGACTGGGCCTCGCCGTGCGTCACCTGCCGCCGCACGTCGAGCAGCGACCCGGCCTCGGTGGCCCGGACCAGCAGCCAGTGGACGAGCCGGTCCTCGGCCTCCCGCACCCCCGCGGCGGGCTCCTCGGCGGCGAGCCGTTCCCGGGCGAACAGCCGCAGCAGGTCGTGCAGCCGGTACCGGTCGGGCTCGCGGCCCGGCAGCAGCAGGCCGCTGTCGACGAGCTCCTCGAAGACCGGCTCGACGTCCTCCGGCGCGGCGTCCACCAGCGCCGCGCCCGTCTCGACGCCGAACTCGGCGCCGGCCAGCAGGGACAGCCGGCGGAAGACGCGGCGGACCTCGGGGGCGAGCGGCCGGTAGGACAGGTGGAACGCGGCCCGGACCTCCAGGTCACCCGCGGAGAGCAGGCTCAGCCGCCGTTCCTCGTCGGCCAGCCGGTCGGCCAGATGGGCGAGGCTCCAGCGGGGCCGGACGGCCAGCCGGTTGCCGACGATGCGCAGGGCGAGCGGGAGGTGGCCGCACAGGCGGGCCAGCAGGGAGGCCGCCGCCGGTTCGGCGCCCACCCGGTCCGATCCCACGATGCGGCGGAGCAGGCGCAGGCTGCCGTGCTCCGGCAGCACGTCGAGCGGGAGATGACGCACGCCGGTGAGGCCGACCAGGGCCCGGCGGCTGGTGACCAGCGCGGCCGACGACGGTCCCGAGGGCAGCACCGGCCGGATCTGCCGCTCGTCCGCGACGTTGTCCAGAACGAGCAGGACGCGCCGCCGGCGCAGCAGGACCCGCAGCAGGCTGGACCGCTCCTCCACGGTCGCGGGCAGCCGGGACTCCGGCACCCCGGAGGCGCGTAACAGGCGCGCCAGCACGTCGGCCGGCGCGGGTGGACGCTCGTCGGTGCCGCGCAGGTCGAGGAAGAGGCAGCCGTCGGGGAACCGCGCCCCGAGCGTCCTGGCCGCCTCGACGGCGAGGGTGGTCTTGCCGACGCCCGGCTGCCCGTGCAGGCTGGCGACCGCGTAGCTCCCGTCGTGCTCCTGGTCCGACACCTCCGCGGCCCAGGCGCGCAGTTCGGCCAGCTCCCGGTCCCGGCCCGACAGGCCGGGCTGGCCCGTCGGGAGCGCCCACAGGTGCTCGGGGTCGACGGATGGTTCCTCGGGCGCGCCGCCCCGGCCCGGACCCGCGCGATCCCCGTCGGGCCCGTCGCTCCCGCCGCCGGCCGGCGGCGGTTCGGTGGCGGGGTCGGGGCGCGAGGCGCGTCCGGCGGCCGTCAGGAACCGCTCCGTGGCGGCGGCGTCGAGTGAGAGCGCCGCGGCCAGCGCGTGGGCCGAGCGGCGCTGCGGGGTGCGCACCCGGCCGCGTTCGATGTCGCGGACGGCCCGGACGCTCATGCCCGCCCGTTCCGCCAGCTGCTCCTGGCCCAGTCCGCGGGCTCTTCGCAGCCGCACCACCAGGGCGCCGAAGGCCGCTCCCGCCCTCGTGGCCCGCCGTGTCACAGCGTCCCGCGTGTCGTCGCTCATCAGGCACCGTTCTCCTGCCTCGGCGGCCCACCTCCTCAAGGCCACGGGGCCGATGTTACCGAGGCTCCCGGCTCCGTCACACAACGTCCCGAAGGGCGGGACCGGAGGACTCGGGACGGCAGGAGACCGCCAGCAGGGCGGTGTCGTCCTTGAGATTGCCCAGGGTGTGCGCCCTGACGTTCGCCGTCACCGCGTCGACCAGCGCGTCGGGTCCGCGGAAGCGGCGCCCGCGCAGCTCGGCGGCCGGATCGTAGAACTCCCCGCTCGGGTTGCGCGCCTCGGTGACCCCGTCGGTGTACAGCAGGACGAGCGTGCCGGGCGGCAGGTCCGCCCGGGCGAGGCTGGCCGCCGGGCGCGCCTCCCCCGTGCCCAGGCCCAGGGGCAGGGCGCTCTCCGGGATGTGCAGGTACCGGGGCGGGCCGTCGGGGGGCAGCAGGAGCGGCGGCGGGTGACCGCAGCAGACGGCGGCCAGCCGGTCCGGCTGCCCGTGCCCGATCTCCGCCAGCACGGCGGTGACGAACCCCTCGTCCCGGTCCAGCAGCGCCCCCGACCGGTTCTCGCGCAGCAGCGCGCGCTCCACCCGCGCGGCCAGCGACAGCAGGTCCGGCTCGACCGTCGCCCACTCGCGGAACGCGCCCAGCACCACCGCCACGGCGGCCGCGGCGCCCAACCCCTTGCCCGAGACGTCCCCGACGATGACCCGGACACCGTGGGCCGTGTCCGTGGCCGCGTACAGGTCGCCGCCGACGAGCGCTCCGTGTTGCGCGGGCCGGTAGCGGGCCGCGACCCGTATCCCGCCCACCCGGGCCGGCGGGTCCGGCACCACGGCCCGCTGCACGATCTCCGCGACGCCCAGCGCGGAGGCCACCCGCCGGTGTTCGCGGACCACGATGGCGTTGACGAGCAGCGCCAGCGCGGCGCACACCAGCACCGTCGCCACCTGGGCGGCGCGCTCCGCCCCCGCGAGCCCCGGTGGCGTGCTGAGCATGGTGAGCAGCGGCGTGCTGCAGACGATCGACGCCACGCAGGTCACCAGCGTCACCCGGGGCGTGTCCAGCGCCGCGGCGATCAGCGGCGCGGCCACGAACAGGCCGAGGAACGTCACGTTCTGCGCGGTCCCCAGGTTCAGCCCCACACCGGCCACCAGCAGCGCGGCGGGAAGCAGCCGGACCCGACCGCCCGGCTCGCGGCGGACGCCGGCCGGGTACCGGAAGCCGGCGTGCTCCGGTGGCAGCACGGACGCGTCGGTGGCGTGGTCCAGCCACCCCCGCGCCACGGCCCGCCAGTGACGGGTCCTGAACGGCACACCGCCCTCGACGTCGTCACCGCCGTCCCGGCCACCGGGCATCGCCACCTCCGCACGTCCCGGACCCTGCGATACCGCTCGGCGACCGCGTGCGGGACGCCCCCGTGCTGGGGAGACGCCCGCCCCGCGAGGGCGGAGACCGGGCCCCGGCCATCGCCAGCGTACGAGCGGCCCGGGTCGCCCGCCGCCCGGCGGCGGCCATCCGAGGCGCCCGGTCAGCGGGTGGGCAGGGGCCGGTCGACGCCGAGGACGAAGGGGGAACGGGGGGCGCGGTAGCCAGCCCAGTCGTAGGTGACCTCGGCGTGCCGCCCGGCCAGCCGCGCGGTCTCCTCGCGGCCGAGCGCGGCGTGCGCCAGCGCGAGGACGGCCTGGGCCTTCCCCTGCTGCAACGGCAGCCGGGCCTCCCCCGCGAGCGCCAGCGCCTCGCCGGCGTGGGTCAGCGCCTCCCGGGGACGGCCGTCGTGGACGGCGCAGGCGCCGCATCCGAGCAGGCCGGCGATGCGCCCCCTGAGGTAGCCGATGTGCTCCGAGGTGCGGCGCACCTGCCGGAAGTGCTCGAAGGCGGCGGCGTACTGGCCCCGCTGGTAGCGGGCGCGCCCCAGCGAGATCAGCACGTGCACCCGCACCCGGGGGCGGCCCGCCGCCCGGCTGAACCGGTGCGCGGCCAGCGCCCAGCGCAGCGCCTCGTCGCCGTGCCCCGCCTCCGCGGCGACCATGGCCCGGCTGCTCAAGGCCTCCGCCTGGCCGGCGAGGTTGCCGATCTCCGCGTAGCCCGCCTGGGCCTCCCTGGCGAAGCCCCGCGCCGCCGACAGCCGGCCGAGGTCCAGGGAGATGACGGCGAGGGTGTCGTTGACGCGGGCGATGCTGTCCGGCGCGGCGATCGCCTGGAACAGCTCCAGGGCCTGGCGGCAGAGCCGGTCCGCCCTGGTCAGCTGGCCCATCAGGTGGTAGACGTCGCCCAGCCCGTGCAACTGCTGCCCGAGCCATTTGGTGCGGCCCATCGTCCGGTTGAGCCGGATGGCCCGGGTGTAGTGGCGGACCGCCTCGGCGAACCGTCCGGTGTCGGCGCACATGCCGGCCAGGTTGGACAGCGCGGCCTCCTCGCACTCCCCCCAGGACACGCTGCGGGCCAGCACCAGGGCCCGCTCGAAGTGGCGCAGGCTTTCGCCGGCCTCGCCGCGGGCGTAGTGGGCCAGGCCCAGGCTCTGGTGGGCCGCCGCCGCTCCCGGCTGGTCGCCGGCGCGTTCGGCGGCGCCCAGGGCGGCCCGGGCGACGGCCAACCAGCTGTGCACGTGCCGCCGCAGGAAGAAGTAGCCCCGCAGGGTGTCCGCGAGCTCCCACACCGCGCGGTCCGCGGGGACGTCCGCGGCGGCCGAGGTGATGAGCTCGACCAGGTGCTGGCGATGGGTGTCCAGCCAGTTCGCCGCGGCGTTCCGGTCGGCGAAGTGCGCCCGGGGCGGGGCGACGTCGCCGGGCGCCTCGGGCCCGGGTACCGCGCCCGGTTCGAGCCGCACGATCTGCGGGTACAGCCGGCGCGCGGCCGCGTCCGCGGACACCAGGTACCAACGGAGCAACCGGGCCCGGGCCGCGGCGCGTTGGCCGGGCGGGTCCGTGGACTCGGCGAGCAGCCTGGCGTACTGCCAGATCAGGTCGTGCAGCCTGACGTGTCCCCACGCGACCCGCTCGACCAGGTGCTCGGCGAGGAGCCGGTCGAGGACCTCGGAGACGTGCGCCGCGGTACGGCCGGTGAGCGCGACCACCGCGGCCACCTCGCCCCACGGCCCCGGCAGCAGGCCGAGCGTCCGGAACAGCTCCCGCGCCGCGTCGTCCAGCCGGCCGTAGGAGTGCTCGAAGGACAGGCGGACGGCGGAGCCCGGATCGCCCGCGACGGCCAGCCGCTCCAGCGGGTTGCTGGACCTGAGCGCCGCGACGTGGTCGGCGACGGAGCAGTCCGGGTTCAGGGCGAGGTTGGCCGCGGCGACGCGCAGCGCCAGGGGGTTCCTGCCGCAGATCTCGGTGAGTTCGGCCAGCGCCCGCGGCTCCCGGCCGGCCCGGTCCGCCCCGATCACCCCGCCCACCACCGCCGCGGCGTCCGGGGCGGACAGCGGCCCCAGCGGCAGCACCACCCCGCCGTGGCTGACCACCAGGCCGCCGAGCCGGTTCCGGCTGGTCACCAGCGTCAGACAGGCCTGGTCGAACGGCAGCAGCGGCCGGACCTGGTCGGCCGACCCGGCGTTGTCCAGGATCAGGACGACCCGCCGGGCGCCGAGCGTCCGCTGGTACAGCCGGGCCAGGTCGCCCGGGTCGTCGGGCAGTTCGGCGTAGGGCACGTCGAGGGCGCGGAGCAGCGCGGTGAACGCCTCCCCGGTGTCGAGCGGTCTCCCGCCCGAATGGCCCCGCAGGTCCAGGAAGAGCCGGCAGTCCGGCAGTTCCGCGCCGGCCTGCCGGCACCACTGGAGGGCGAGCGCGGTCTTGCCGCTGCCGGCCCCGCCGACGATCATCACCAGCCCCGCACCCTCCCGGGCCGCGGTGACCAGCCGGCTCACGCCCGCCAACTCCCGCGCCCGGCCGACGAAGGCGCCCCGCCGGAACCCGGGCGGCAGAAGCTGGGCCCCCGCCGGGGTGGGCTCGGCCCGGCCCTGGCGGGCCGGCGGGACCGGCGGCGCCTTCGGCGGGGCGGGGTCGGCGGCCCGGAGGATCAGCTCGTGGGTGCGCCTCAGCTCCGGGCCCGGTTCGACCTCCAGTTCCCGTTCCAGGCTCAGCCGCGTCTCGGCGTAGACCCGGAGCGCCGCCGCGCGCTGGTCCGAGCGGTAGAGCGCGACCATCCGCAGCCGGGCCAGCTGCTCGTCGCTCGGGTGCTCGACCGCGATCCGGGCGGTCTCCGCCAGCAGCAGGCTGAACTGACCGAGCGCCAGCCTGGTCTCGGCCCGCTGGGTGACCGCCGACAGGTACAGCCCCTCGAACCCGGCGCCCAGCCGCTGGGCCAGGCCGTCGGGCGCGGTGCCGGCCAGCACCGGGCCGTCCCATTCGGCCAGGGCCAGGCCCAACAGCCGCTGCCGCTCCGCCGGTTCGCGGGCCGCCTCGGCGCGGTCCAGCAGCGCGCGGAACCGGTGCAGGTCCACGGCGTGCGGGTCGCCGTCGAGCAGGTACCCGTTGCCGTTCGTCGAGAGGGTGAACCCGTGCCGCCCGGCGCCCTCGTCGGCCAGCCGCCGGCGCAGCCGGGAGACGTTCGCCTGGAGACTGGCCCGGGCGCTGCGCGGCGGCGGCTCCTCGTGCCACAGCAGGTCGACGAGGCGGTGCACCGGGACGACGCGGCCGAGGTCCAGCAACAGCAGTCCCAGCAGCAGCCGTTCCCGACGTCGTCCGACGTGCAGCGCGACACCGCCCCGGGCCCACTGGGGAGACCCCAGGACGCGAAACCGCATCTCGTCGTCGGCCATCCGTTCATGATTGACACGGCGGCAGCCGGTGGCAAGGAGACGGCAAGCCGCTGACAGGTTCGTGACGCACCTCGCGTGCCAGCCTCGATGGCCGCGACCCCGGCCCGGCCTCCGGCGCGCGGCCGTCCGGGGCGCTGCGCGCGGCGGTCGAGCGAAAGGGCACGTGTCGATGACGACCAGCATCACCTTCCGGCTCCTGGGCATCGTCGAGGTGGAGTCAGCGGCGGAGCGGCTGCCGCTCAACGGCAAACAACGGTCCCTGCTCGCTGCCCTGCTGGTGCAGGCCAACCACACCGTGACCAACGCGCGGCTGATGGACGCGCTCTGGGAGCGGCCTTTCCCGGTCAGCCCGGAGACCCGGGTGCGCACCCTGGTGTCGGAGCTGCGCCGGGCGTTCGCCCTGTTCCAGTTGGCCCCCATCGCGACGCGGCCGTCCGGCTACCTGCTGCGCGTCGATCCCGGCCAGCTGGACCTGGACGTGTTCACGGACACGGTGGCGGACGCGACCCGGGCCCTGGCGGCGGGACGGGCCCAGGTCGCGGTGTGCCGCTACGAACAGGCGCTCGCGCTGTGGCGGGGCCCGGCGTTGGGCGGCGCCAGCGGTCCCCGCGCGGAGGTGGAGGCCACCCGGCTCGAGGAGATGCGGCTGAGCGCGCAGGAGGGCCTCTTCACCGCGCTGCTGCGGCTGGGCGATCCCGCCAGGGTGGTCGCCGACCTCGCGCCGCTCGTGCGCGCGCACCCGCTGCGGGAGACCTTCCACGCGCAGCTCATGCTGGCCCTGTACCGCACGGGCCGCCGGGGCGAGGCACTCGACCTGTACCTGCGCCTGCACCGCCGCCTGGTGGCGGACCTCGGCATGGAGCCGATGCCGATGGTCCAGCGGCTGCACCACGGCATCCTGTCCGGCACCCCGGACCCCGAGGCCCGGCCGCTGCCGGCGCGGTGTCCGGGGTGACCGGGGTGACCGTGCAGCCAGGTCTGCCCCCGGTGGTGCCCCGTCGTGCCTCTCCGGCCGGCCGTCCGGCCGCATAGTGCTGGTGAACGAGGCTCGCCGGAGGGCGAGGCATGCACGCGCACGCACGGCGGAGGCGTCGGGAGCGGGAGGGCACATGAGCTTGTTGGTGGTGGCGGGCGCGATGCTCCGGTGCTCGTTCGGGCTCGCCCCCGGGATCCTGAAGGTGCTGCCGCGCGGGGTCACCGCGTCGCGGCAGCCGGTCGCGCGGATCGACGACATCCGGCCGGTGGTGAACCTCTCGCCCTTCGGCATGTGCACCAGCCCGACGAACCCGGCGGTGATCTCGGCCACCACCGCGGCGGCCGGGGTGCCGACGCCGGCGCCGTGTGTTCCGGCGGTCAGCGCCCCCTGGACCCGGGGTTCCCCGACGGTGCTGGTCGGCCGGGTGCCGGCGCTCACCGCCACCTCCACCTGCCTGTGCCGCTGGACCGGCCTGGTGACGGTGGTGAACCCGGGCCAGCAGATCACCCGGGTCGCGGGCTAGTGCGGGTCCGGCGCGTCTCGTGGTTCAGTCGACGGCCACCCGGGTGCCCGTGACGAAGAGTGACTCCTCGCAGGTGCTGGGCGCGGGGGCGTCGGGCGGGCTGCCCGGCTGACGGCAGGTCACCGACATCTCGATGGTGCTGCCCGGCGGCGCCTCGATGGGCGTCACCCAGTGGTTGTCGTGGCTGCGGAAGTTCTCCAACGCCAGCGAGGTGACCGTGTGGTCGTTGATGGTGACCCGCAGGGTGCCCGTGTCGCCCTGCGGCGCGTCGGCCACGATGTCGGTGATCAGCAGCAGTTCGTCGTCGGCCACCTCGTAGACCGCCGTCTCGCTCTCGCCCGCGGCCACGCTCGTCTCCAGCACGGTGGCGAACTCCTCGCCGCCGCCGGTGCCACCGGAGCCCGAGCCCGCACCGGTCCCGTCGTCTCCCTGCTCTTCGCCGCCGGCGCCCGCGGAGCCCTCCTCGCCGCCCGCGCCCGTGCCCTCGCCGCCCGTGTCGCCCGCGCCGCCCGACGCGTCCTGCGTGGGGTCCGTGGTGTCCTCCGTGGACTCCTCGATGGCCTCGTCCGCCTGTTCCCTGGCCGCCGACCGCACCGCGGGCAGCGCCAGCGCGTACCAGAGCGCGATCAGCGCCAGCAGCAGCGCAAGCAGGGCCAGCAGCCAACGCGGCAGCAGCGGCATCTGGACGTACGTCCCGTTCGGGGCGAGCGGGACGACCGTGTCCTCCTCGCCGTCCCGCCGGACCCGCACGGCGAACGGGTGCTGCACGCCGGTGCCGAACCAGAGCAGCTTCTGCGGCCGGACGGTCAGGTCGACGTAGGTCTCCTCGCCGGGCTCCAGGGTGAGCGTCTCGGAGGAGAGGGTGTGCCGCACCTCCTCGGAGGTGGCCTCGACCGCGAGCGACACCGTGACCGGCGTGTTCCCCCGGTTCGCGACGCGCGCCTGGAAACGGGCCCGCAGCCGCCGCCTCCGCTCCGGGGGCAGCACCTCGGCGTCCAGTTCGTGGAACGGCAGCACCTCGACGCGGCCCTCGGGAACCACCACCTCGCCCGGCCGCTCCGTGGGCAACACCCGCACCCCGTACGGGACGTCGCCGGCCCGCACGGCGGAGGACCGGGGCGGCCGGATGGCCAGCGTCGCGGATCCCTCGGTCCCGGGATACAGCGAGAGTCGCTCCGGCTCCACGCTGATCCAGTCCGAGCCGTCGCCGACGACGGTGAGCTGGTAGGACTCGACGATGTCCCCGCCGTTGCGCACGTGCAGCACGACGTGCTGTTCATCGCCCGGGGCAACGGACACGGAGGGAGAGGCCACGTGGGCGGTGGTACTCATGGTTGCCGACTGTAGGGATTCCACTCGCCTCCGCACACGGCCGAAAAGGGAACCACTTCGGGCAGATTCGCAGGCTGTTAGGTCGGCGTTAGGGGCCTGGAAGGAGCCGTTTCGCACACTGAGTCCCGGTCGACGCCCGGTCGGTCCGTGTCGTTGCCCGTATCCCGCCCGCTCACCGCCTCGTCCGCGGCCCGTGAGGAGTTCCCTTGGAACGCGTTCCCGTCTACGTCCACGCCGACGATCCCATCTCCCAGTCCGGCGTGGTCAGCCAGTTACGCACCTGTCCCGAACTCCGGGTCCTGGACGCGGCGGAGCAGGAGCAGGCCGCGGTGCTGCTCGTCGTGGCCGACTCGGTCGACGAGCGGACGACCGAACTGTTGCACCGGCTGCGCCGCAGCACCACCGCCCAACTGATCCTGGTCGTCTCGCGGGTGGACGACCGCGGGCTGGCGACGGCCGTCGAGTGCGGGGTGGTCGGGCTGGCGCGACGCCGGGAGGCCACCTCGGCCAACCTCGCCAGGACCATCACCTCGGCCGCGCGCGGCGAGGGCAGCATGCCCGCGGACCTGCTCGGGCGGCTGCTGGAGCAGATGGGGCGCCTACAGCGCCAGGTCCTCGACCCGCGGGGCATCCCCTTCTCCGGCCTGGACTCCCGGGAGATCGAGGTGCTCAAGCTGGTCGCCGACGGGTACGGCACCCGGGAGATCGCGCAGCATCTGGCGTACTCGGAACGCACCGTCAAGAACGTGCTGCACGACATCACCAGCCGGCTCCGGCTGCGCAACCGCTCCCACGCGGTGGCGTACGCCATCCGGGAGGGGCTGATCTGACCTCCCGCGGGCGGCTCGGGGACGCGCTGCCCGAACGGGCAGCGGCCACTTCCCCGTGTCCCGTCCCGACGGCCGGGGCGCGGGGGCCGGTCAGCGCGGAGGATGGCTGGCAAAACGACCGCAGGCGGGGCCACCCGCCCCCTGAGGGGATCTTTCGTTGGTGCGTCTTCCCACCCGCGCACCGGGCGGCAGGCTCTGCGCCGTCGTCCTGTCGCTGCTGCTCGTCGTCACGGGCACCGTGTTCGCACAGCTCCAGGCTCCGCCCGCCAGCGCCAGCCCCGACGGCACCTCCGCCGCCGGCAGAATCGCCTACGGCGGCACCCTGCACCGCAGCATGGGCACGGTGGATCCGGCGAACACCGAGTCCAGCACGCCCCTGTTCCCCGACGGACCGCAGCACTACGACGACGAGGCGTCGGCGCTGGGCGACTCCGTGGTGTGGACGAGCCTGCGCGACTCACTGCTCCCGCAGGTGTACCTGAGGGAGGGCGAGGGGCCGGTGGTCCAGCTCACCCAGGACGCCGAGGGCGTGCAGCACCCGGTGCTGTCGCCCGACGGGCAGCGGGTGGCCTTCGCGGCCTCGACCGGCAGCGAGGACGGGGACCGCGACATCTGGGTGGTGAACGCGGACGGCAGCGACCCGCGGCGGGTGACCGACGGGCTGGGCGAGAACACCTGGCCCACCTGGTCGCCGGACGGCACGCAGCTGGCGTTCGCCGGCCAGCGCACCGACGACGGCGGCTGGCAGATCTTCCGGGTGCCCGCCGACGGCGGCGCCATCGTGCAGCTCACCGACGACCAGGTCGACGAGGAGCTCACCGACACCGAGGTGCTCGGCAACATCCAGCCCGCCTGGGATCCGGTCGCGGAGCACGACCGCATCCTGATCACCTGCCACCGTCCCAGCACCGAGGCCGGCGAGGCGGCGGTGCTGAAGTGGATCCCGACCAGCGGGTCGCTCGGCACCACCGGCGTGGAACTGCTCCCGAACCGCGACTCCCGCCAGGGCAGCTGGTCCCCCGACGGCAACAGCATCGCGTTCGTCAGCCACACGCCGCCGGACGACGACCCCGAGGCGCCCGACCGGGACCGGGTCTACACCGCCGAGGTGGCGCTCGACGGCACCGCGAGCGCCCCCCGGATGAGGCTGGACGAGGACCGGCTGCTCGCCACCCCCACCTGGTACCCGGCCGCCGACGGCGACGACCGGCTGCTGGTCACCCGCACCTCCGCCGAGACCGCCGCGACGATGAACCTGATGGACGTGCGGCCCGACGGCTCGGACCCGCGGGACCTCGGGGTGTCGCTGCGCGACCTCAACCAGGACGCGGCGTACGGCTACGACCTCTCCGACGTCAGCCAGCAGTACTCGCCGGACGGCAGCTCCATCGCCTTCACCCGCGTCACCTACGAGGAGGACGTCAGAACCAGCCGGGTGTGGATCGCCGACGCCGACGGCGGCAACCCCCGGCCGCTGCCCGACGACGCCGCCCTGCCGACGACGAGCACCGGCTTCCCCGCCTGGTCCCCGGACGGCAGCCGGATCGCGCTCACCAGATCCTGCCTGCCCTGCGATCCCGGCAGCCGCGTCGCGGTCGTCGACGTGGCCACCGGGGAGGAGCTCTACCAGGTCCCCCGCGGGGACAACGAGTCCGACAGCGAGGCCGCGTACTCCCCGGACGGCGAGACCCTCGTCTTCACCCGGGAGGACCTGGACAGCGAGGCGCAGACCAGCCACCTGTGGGCGGTCGCGGCGGCCGACGGCAGCGGACAGCGCGACCTCACCGCGGTGGACGACCCGCTCGGCCTGCGCGACCAGGACAGTCATGCGGCGTACGCGCCGGACGGCGCCACCCTCGCGCTGGTCGCGGACGGTCGCCTCGGGCTGGTCGGCGCGGACGGCGTCGGACCGACGACCATCCCCGACCCGGACCAGTTGTGCGGGTTCACCTACGGCGGGGGCACCTGCGCGAACCCGACCTGGTCCCCGGACGGCACCCAGCTCGCCGCCAACGGCCAGCAGGGCGAGCAGTTCGTGCCCGCCTACGGCACCTACGACGGATACGACGGCGGCTACCCCACCGGTTACGTGACCGCCTACGACCCCAACCCCTACCGGCAGTTCATCGCCGTGGTGGACCCCGACACCGGCACGTCGCAGCGCATCACGGGCACCGCCGTCCGCGGCATGACGGGCGACGACGGACAGCAGGTGGCGCCCACCTGGCAGCGCACCTCCGACCTGCACACGGAGCTGGTGACCCCGCCCGAGCCGATCACCGTGGGCGACACCGGGGGCCTCGGCCTGACCGTCACCAATCTCGGGCCGGCCCCGGCGCCGGACACCGTGCTCACCATCGCCGTACCGGGCGAACTGCTGCCGGCCACCGCGGTGCCGGACACCGGCACCTGCGACGCGGCCCTGACCTGCCCGCTCGGCACCCTGGAGCCCGGTCAGGTGGTGCAGGTCGAGCTGGACGTGACGGGCAACGCGCCCGGCACCTTCCCGGTCAGCTGGACGGTGGACAGCGGCCTGCCCGACCCCGACGCGACCGACAACCAGGGCGGCGCCGACGTCGTGGTCACGGAGCCGGACCCGGGACCGTCGCCCACCCCGACCCCGACCCCGACCCCCACGCCGACGCCGACGCCGACCGACCCGGGCAACGGAGGCCCCGACCTCGGCCCGGACGACGCGGCCGACCCGGCGCTGGAGATCACCGCCTCCCCGCGCCCCGCCTACGTCGGCGGCCAGCTCACGGTCACCTTCCAGGTGACCAACGAGGGGAACCAGACCGCGACCGGAACGAGCGTCCAGCTCGCGCTGCCCGACGGCGTCCCCGTCGACACCCTTCCCGGGGCGTGCGACGCCGATCTGACCTGCTCGGTCGGCGGGCTGGGGCCCGGCGCGACGACGGGCCTGCGGGTGGTCCTCACGCCCGACGACGCCGGCACGCTGGACTTCGCCGGAGCGATCACCGACACCGACTCCGACGCCGCCTCGGGGAACAACGACGCCGAGACGTCCGTCCGGGTGCTGCAACCCCGCATCGAGGCGGTGCCCGACATCGGCGCCCCCGGCTTCGTCACCAGCGTGCGCGGCACGGACTTCCCTCCCGGGGTCCCGGTCGAGATCTCCTGGTCCCCCGGCATCACCGCCACCGCGCGACCCACCGTCGTCGAGGCCGACGGCACGTTCACGGCGCAGCTGCTGATCCTGCCGGGCGACGCCCTCGGCCCGCGCACCATCACCGCCGAGGCCGCCAACGTCACCGGAGCGCCCCCGTTCTCACCGGTGGACACGCCGTTCCTGGTGGTGGACCAGACACCCGATCCGCCGTTGTGGGACAGCAGGAACTACTAGACCCACCGGCTCAGGAAGGCGGAACCGCGTGATCCACGAGGTGGACGAGACCCTGCAGGGTCTGCTCACCGACGACGTGCTGGGCGACACCGGCGTGGAGGTCGTCTTCGACGCGCCCACCACGGAGTGGGCGGCCCGGCGCAACGCGCCCACGATCAACCTCTTCCTCTACGACATCCGGGAGTCGGTCGCACACCGGCAGCAGGGCCGGATCACCGAACAGGACGCGAACGGCACCACCGTCGCGGTGCACGGGCCGCCCCGCTGGTTCATGCTGTCCTACCTGGTCACCGCTTGGACCCAGCGGCCGCAGGACGAGCACCGGCTGCTGTCGGTGCTGCTCGCCGGGCTGCTGCGGCACACCGCGCTGCCGGCGGACCGACTCGTCGGCTCGCTCGCGGCGTTCGGCCTCACCGTCCCCTACACCGTGGCCCTGCCGCCCGGCGAGGGGCGGGCCCTGGCCGACGTGTGGAGCGCCCTCGGCGGGGAGTTGAAGCCGTCCCTCGACCTGGTCGTCACCGCCCCCCTGGCCACCGGCCGCCAGGCCGCGGCGCCGCCGGTGTCCGACGCGCTGCTGCTGCGCACCACCGACGCCTCGGCGCCGCCCCGCGGCGAGGTCCGGCGGTCCCGGTACGAGGGCGACCCCGAGGCGCCGGGCGGCGGCGCCGTGCCGGTCGGGATGCGCCGGGTGCGCGGCGAGTCCGCGCGGCGCCCGCCCGCCGGACCGGTGCCCCGGTGACCGTCACCGTGCCGGGACGCGCGCCCGGCGCCGCCGACACCGGGCCGGACGACGCCGCGCCCGGCGCCGACCACGCGTGGGGCGCGGCCCATCTCGCGGACCGGCTGCGGGCGACCGAGCGGCGGGTGCGGGACGCCGTCGCGGCGCGGCGGGGCGCGGATCCGCAGCCGGACGATCCGCTCCGCGGGCTGTACCTGACGGACGAGGCGGTGGACCGGATCCTCGCCGCCGGCCCGCCGGCGCCCGAACCCACGGCGAACGGCCGCCCGTCGGGCCTCGGGTCGGACGGCCTCGGCCCGGTCGGCGCCGCGGAGGCCCGCGCGGACGAGGCCGAGGCGGCGGGGGCGCGCCTGCCGCTGCGCGCGCTCGCCCGGAACTTCGCGCTGACGCCGCTCGACGTCGAGGTCCTGCTGGTGGCCCTGCTGCCGGACGCCGACGGCCGCTTCGAGAAGCTCTACGGCTACCTCAACGACGACGTCACCCGGCGCCGGGCCAGCGTCGGGCTCGCGCTGCAGCTGGTCGGCGCCGAACCGCTGCACGCCGCGGCCCGAACCCGGCTGCTTCCCGGGGCGCCGCTGGTGGACGGCGGGCTGCTGCTGGTCGAGGACGCCGACCGCCCCTTCCTCTCCCGTGCGCTCCGGGTGCCCGACCGGGTGACCGCTTACCTGGTGGGCGACGACACGACGGACCCCGGGCTGCGCGGGCTGCTCACCCGGCCCACCGCGCTGCCGTCGCCGGCGGCCACCGGGCTGGCCGGCGCGCTCGACGCCGGCGTACGACTGGTCTACGTGCGGGAGCGGCCCGGTGGTTCGGCGGCGTCCCTGGCCACGGCCGCCCTGCTCGCCTGCGGCCGGACGGCCCTCGGCGTCGACCTGGCGGCGCTGGCCGCGCGGCCGGCCCCGGAGGAGGACCTGCGCACCCTCGTCCGGGAGGCGAGGCTGCTGGGCGCCGGGCTGGTGGCGGGCCCGGTGGAGGCGTTGCACGCGGACCCGGCGTCGCGACGGCTGCTGCGCGGGCTGGCCGGCCTGCCCGTGCCCGTGCTGCTGACCGGCCGGAGCGGCTGGGATCCGCTGTGGGCCGAGGAGGGGCCGCTGCTGCTGACCGCCCCGCAGCTCGGCGTCGCCGAACGGGCCACGCTGTGGCGGGAGGGGCTGGACGGGGCGGAGCCGGCCCCCGGCGTCGAGCCGGCCGCGGAGCTCGCGCCCTTCCTGCTGGGCCCCGACCAGGTGCGCCAGGCCGCCAGGACCGCCCGGCGGCAGGCGCTGCTGGAGGGCGAGGACGTGGTCGCGGCGCGTCATCTGCGGGCCGGTGTGCGGGCGCAGAACGCCGCGGGCCTGGAGCGGCTGGCGCGCCGCGTGGAACCGGCGGTCGGCTGGCGGGACCTGGTGCTGCCCGCCGACACCACGACGCAGCTGGCGGAGCTGGCGCTGCGGGCCCGGCACCGCGATCTGGTGCTCGGGGACTGGCGGATGCGTCCCGGCGGGGGCCGCGGGCGCGGGGTGATGGCGCTCTTCGCCGGCGACTCGGGGACCGGCAAGACCATGTCGGCCGAGGTGCTCGCGGCCGACTTGGGCCTCGACCTGTACGTGGTGGACCTGTCCTCGGTGGTGGACAAGTACGTGGGCGAGACCGAGAAGAACCTCGAACGCGTCTTCACCGAAGCGGCCGAGGTCAACGGCGTTCTGCTCTTCGACGAGGCGGACGCCGTCTTCGGCAAGCGCTCCGAGGTCAACGACGCCCACGACCGGTACGCCAACCTGGAGAGCGCCTACCTGCTCCAGCGGATGGAGCGCTTCGACGGCGTCGCCGTGCTCACCACCAACCTGCGGGCCAACCTGGACGAGGCGTTCACCCGGCGGCTCGACATGATCGTGGACTTCCCGCTGCCGGACGCGAGCCAGCGCCGGGCCCTGTGGGACCGCTGCCTGGGCACCGCGGTGCCCCGCGACGACGCGCTCGACCTGGACTTCTGCGCCCGGTTCGAGCTGGCCGGCGGGTCCATCAGGGCCTGCGCGGTGACCGCCGCCTATCTGGCCGCCGAGTCCGGCAGCCCGCTGCGCACCGCGGACCTCGTGGTCGCGGTGCAGCGGGAGTACCGCAAGCTCGGCCGGCTGGTGCTGGCGGACGAGTTCGCGCCCTTCCCCATCACGGCCACCAGCCGGCCCTGATGCCCCATCGGGCACGTCTCGTTGCCCCCGCCCTGTGCCCAGCAGCCATGGTTCCGCACGCGCCCGGTGCGCGAAGCTGCAGGGCGGACCTCCCCCGGGCTGTGGGGGGCGTGGGTGGTTCCCCATCCGGCCCTCTCGTGCCCTGGGAGTCGTCTCCAGGTCACCCCGGGAAGAGGAGCAGGAATGCCGTCGTATCTGTCGCCCGGCGTCTACGTGGAGGAGTCGCCGAGCGGGCCCCGACCGATCGAGTCGGTCGGGACCTCCGTCGCGGCCTTCGTGGGCTTCGCCGAGAAAGGCCCCTTCCACACGCCGACCCTGGTGACGAACTGGACGCAGTTCACCCAGACCTTCGGCGACTGTGTCGACGGCTGCTATCTGGCCCACTCGGTCTACGGGTTCTTCGCCAACGGCGGCGGCATCGCCTACGTCGTGCGGGTCGGCGACCGGGCCGGCCAGGCGGGCGACGGCAAGGCGGCCGGCGGCCGGAACAAGGAGCTTCCCGCCGGCGAACCGGTCGCCCTGGGCACCTTCACGGTGGCCGCGCGTCCCGGCACGGGCGCGGACCTCACCGTCGAGGTGGCCGACCCGGCCACCGAGTCCGCACCCGAGGACCGTTTCACCCTGGTGGTCAGGCAGGGCGGCAAGGAGGCCGAGCGGTTCGACGTCTCGGCGAAGAAGTCCACCAAGAACTACGTGGTCGGGCAGGTGCGGGACAGGTCCCAGCTGATCGTGGTCGCGGAGGCCGCGGCGGCGAGCGCGCTGGCCCGACCCCAGAAGCAGAGCGTGTCGCTGCCGGCCGCCGCCCCGCCCCCCGGCACGGGCGAGGCGCTGCCCGCCGTGGTCGACGCGGGCGAGTACCTGGGCGCGGCCGACGACCGGACCGGGATCGGCGCGCTGGAGGCGATCGACGAGATCACCATGCTGGCCGTGCCCGACCTGATGGCCGCCTACCAGTCGGGGCTGATCGACGAGGAGGGCGTGAAGTCGGTCCAGCTCGGCATGATCACCCACTGCGAGCTGATGGGCGACCGGCTGGCCGTGATCGACCCGCTGCCCGAGATGACGCCGCGTCAGGTACGGGAGTGGCGTCAGGAGGGCTCCGGCTTCGACTCCAAGTACGCCGCGCTCTACTACCCCTGGATCAAGGTCTTCGACCCCGCCACCGGACAGAACCGCTTCGTGCCGCCGAGCGGTCACGTGCTCGGCGTCTGGTCCCGGAACGACACCGAGCGCGGCGTGCACAAGGCGCCCGCCAACGAGGTGGTGCGCGGCGCGGTCGAGCTCCAGACCGTCGTCACCAAGGGCGAGCAGGACCTGCTCAACCCGATCGGCGTCAACTGCATCCGGTCCTTCCCGGGACGCGGCATCCGGATCTGGGGCGCCCGCACCCTGTCCTCGGACCCCGCCTGGAAGTACGTGAACGTCCGTCGGCTCTTCAACTACCTGGAGGAGTCGATCCTGCTGGGCACCCAGTGGGTCGTCTTCGAGCCCAACGACGAGTACCTGTGGAGCACCATCCGCCGCAACATCTCCGCCTTCCTGATGGAGGAGTGGCGGCGCGGCGCCCTCCTCGGCTCCACCGCCAACGAGGCGTACTACGTCAAGTGCGACAAGGAGACGAACACCCCGCAGACCATCGACTCGGGACAGGTGATCTGCGAGATCGGGGTCTGCCCGGTGAAGCCCGCCGAGTTCGTCATCTTCCGGCTGGCCCAGTTCTCCGACAGCACCAGCCTCGTCAACGAGTGATCACCCAGGCCCAGCGGGACCGGGAGGCACACCGGTCCTGGCACTTCAGCGCGGAAAGGTAGTGGCAGATGGCACAGGAGACGGGTGACGCGCTCGCCACCCATACGTTCAAGGTCCAGCTCGGCGGCATCCAGGTGGAGACCGTCCAGGAGGTCAGCGGGCTCTCCATGGAGCTGGACACCATCGACGTCGTCCAGGTCACGGCGCAGGGGCAGTTGCTGATCCGCAAGCTTCCCGGCGCGCGCAAGGGCGGCGAGGTCACCATCACCCGGGGCATGGACCAGGCCAGTTCGTTCACCGAGTGGATCAAGCAGACGTTCCAGCAGGGCGACGTCGACGGGGCCCGCCAGCAGCTGAGCATCATCTTCACCGACTCCATGAGCGGCGGGGACCGGACGATCAACCTCAAGAACGCCTGGGCCCAGAAGTGGGAGGGCCCCGGGCTGAAGGCCGGCGACGCCCAGCCGGCGACGGAGAAGGTCACCATCGTCTTCGAGGACATCGAGTTCAACTGATGCGACGCAGCGCTGCCGCCACCGTTCCGCCCGTCCCCGGCCTGGCCGGGGACGGCGCGGCGCCCGGGTCTCACGGGGCCGGGCCGGCCGGCTCGGCCCCGGTGGAACGCATCCAGACGGAGTTCGAGTTCGAGCTGCCGCGCGGCTACGTGGACGAGTCGGGCACCGTGCACCGGCGGGGCGCGATGCGCCTGGCCACCGCCCGCGACGAACTCCTGCCCCTGGCCGACCTGCGGGTCAAGGAGAATCCGGCCTACCTCTCGGTGGTGCTGCTCGGCCTGGTGATCACCCGGATCGGGTCGATCACCGACGTGCACGGCGGCGTGGTGGAGCGGCTCTTCGCCTCGGACCTCGCCTTCCTCCAGGACTTCTACCGGCGGATCAACGCGGAGGGCCACACCAGGGCCGCGGTCACCTGCCCCGAATGCGACACCTCCTTCGAGGTCGACCTGGCGGGTGGGCGCCTGGGGGAATCGTGACGTACGCGGCCGACCGGCTCTACGAGGAGACCGCGTACATCGCCTACCACTTCCACTGGCCGCGGGAGCAGATCCTCGGCCTGACGCACGCCGAGCGGACCCGATGGGTCGAGGAGATCGCCCGGATCAACACCCGTGTCAACGAGAGTGAGTGACGGACCGTGGGACTTCGGCACCGCCTGCGTGGCCGGCGCGCCGGACGCCCGGAGGCCGGACCGGCCCCGGACGCTCCGGACGCCGCCCGCGCGTCCGAGGCTCCCGACGCGTCCCGGGACTCCGGCGGGTCCAGCGACCCCGACACGTCAGGCCCCGCCCGTCCGTCCGCCGCGGCCGGCCTCCCGGCGGACGGCGGGTGGCGGGCCGCTCCGCCGCTCCAGCGCGCGCTGGCGGACCAGGTCCTGGTGACCGACCCGCTCGGCTTCCGGGACCGGCTGCCCAGTCACCAGGCGCCGGCGTTCCGCACCGAGCTCGGGCATCTCGTCGATCCGCTGGCCCCGTCCGGGCTGGTGCACGCGGTCGCCGGGCCGCGGCTCGCCGGCGAGGCCACGCACCGCGCGGCCCGTCCCGCCCTGCCGCATCTGCGGCGCGCGACGGCCCCGGACCAGGAGCCCGAACCCGCTGCCGAACCCACTGCCGAACCCGCTCCCGAACCCGTCGTGGCACCCCTCGCCTCGGCGCGCACGCCGATTTCCGGGGCGCCCACCGCAACCGGCGCGGCTATCGCCTCCGCCGCGGCCGCACCGGCCCCGCCCGTGCCCGGTGCGGCGACGCCGCGGTTCGTCGTGAGCCGGGCCCCCGCGCGCGGCCCCGGCAGGACGGACCGTCCGCCGCTGACCGCCGCCCCCGCGGCGCGTCCGCCGGCCCGCCCGCTCGCGGCCCTGCCCGGCCCCGGCCGGAGCCCCGCGAACCGGCCCGGCCCCGGTGCCGCCCCCGCCACGGAACCCCGGGGCGGCGGCTCCGCGCGGCCCGTCGTCGCCCGGCGGGACGCCGGCACCACCCCGCCGGCCGAAGCGCGGCCGCGCCCCGCGGACCGGCCCGCCACGCCGCGCAGGCCGGGGTTGGGCGCGCCCCTGCCCGGTCTGCCTCCCCGGGACCCACGGGTCGGTTCCGCCCCGGCCACGTCGCCGGGCGCCGCCGCGGTGCCGCCCTCCCTCGGGCCCTCATCGCCCGCGGCCCGGCCCGCCCCGGACACGCCGCTGGTCCAGCGGGCGCCGGCCACCTCGGCGCCCGACACCCCCGTCCCGGCGCGCGGCGGGCCCCGACGACCGGGGCTCGGGGCGCCGTTGGACGCGCTCCCCGGCCCACCCTCGGGAGCCGCCGCGCCCCACCGGCCCGCTTCCCCCGAGCCGTCGCCCGCACCCGGAGCGGCGCCGCCCACGCTGCCCGCCGCGCCCGAGCCGACTCCCCCGGGCAACCTGCCCCACGCCCCCGCCCCGGCCGCCGAGTCCGGCACCGTGCCGTCCCCGCGCGAGGACGGCCCCGGCACCCGCCCGAACGCGCCGCGGCGGCCGGCCGCCGGCGCGATGGAGGCGCCGCCCGGGCCCTCGGGGGCCCGGGACAGAGCGACGCGCGACGCGGGCCCGGACGCCGTGTCGAGTGGCGTGACGCCGCCGGCCGCGCGGCCCGCCGCCCCGGACCCCCGGCGCGCGGCCACCCCGACCGGAGGGCCCACCGGCCGGACCGCCCAGCGTGCGGCGGAGGCGCCGCTGCCCGTGGTGCAGTTGCTCGCCGCCCGCCCGCTCCGGCCGGTGCTGGACG